>NZ_CP015418.1:0-600000 GCF_001633165.1 Rhodovulum sulfidophilum DSM 1374
GCCCCTCATCCCCGAAAGGACCCCCCATGCACCTCGTGCCCGACTGGCGCGGCGGCAAATTGCCTCCGCGCCGCCGACCTGCCGCTCGTGGTCGCTATCTGAAACGTACTGAGCACCTGGCCCTGATAGCCGAATGATCAGGAGGGGTTGAAGGGTGCGGCCTGTTGACGGGCCACTGCCTCTACCGTGTCGGGGTTGTTATCGATGACGGACAATAGCAGGCGCGCCGCCGGATCGGGCCTGCGCCGCCCCTGCTCCCAGTTGTTGATCGTGGCCGCGGGGATACCGAAGCGCTTTTCGAATGCAGCGGCAGATCGGGCCACCTTCTTGCGGATTTCCCTGATCCGAGACGGTGGCATGGGATCGACATTGCGGGCTTCGAGGCTAATCTCGCCACGTTTCCAGGCGCGGGCCTCCTCAAGTCCTTCCTTGAGGGCTTCGCCGAGATCAAAAGTCTCATCAGTCATCGTGGAGATCCTCCAGCATCTTGAGAATGGCCTTGCGCTGCGTGGTCGTGAGGTCGCTCTGTTCTTTCTTCATGTAGGCAGTAATCATGATCGCCACATCATCGTTCACCATCAGGAAATAGATCGCGCGTCCGCCTCCACTCTTCCCCTTGTTGCGCAGGCCGAAACGGATCTTGCGCACACCACGCAACCCCTGGATGACGTCACCAGCTTCAGGGTTCGTCGCGATCATCTGCTCGACAGCCTCGGCCTCCGCTTCCGTTGCCCGAATGCGCTTGAGGTCTTTCAGGTAGCGTTTGGTGCGAACAATCTTCATGCCCAGATAAATACGCCATTGGCGTAATTTCGGCAACCCGAAAATTGCGCCAATGGCGTATAATTTCAACCGCAGGAGACCAAAATGCACCTCGTGCCCCACTGGCGCGCGCTGATCCGGCGCGCCTGGTCGATCCGTCTCATCCTGCTCGCGGGCCTGCTGTCAGGGCTCGAGGCCGGGCTCTCGCTGGCCTCGCCCGATCTGCTGGGGATCCCGCGCGGGCTCTTCGCCGGGCTCTCGGCGCTGGTCACCGCGGCCGCCTTCGCTGCCCGGTTGATCGCCCAGAGGATGGAGTAAGCCGATGCGCAGTATCCTGAAGCGCGGCGCCGCCGCCACCGCCCTCGCGCTCAGCTTCATCGGCGGCAATGAGGGCCTGAAGACAGAGGCCTATCTCGACATCGTCGGCGTGCCGACCGTCTGCTTCGGCGAAACCCGCGATGTGGAGATCGGCGACAGCTACACGCCCGCGGAGTGCCGGGCGATGTTCGCAGGGCGGCTCGCGGAGTTCGAGGCCGGGCTCGACCGGCTGATCGCGGATCCCCTCGAGGCCCGGATCCCCGACCGCACCTATGTCGCGATCCTCGACTGGGCCTATAATGTGGGCCTCGGCGCGGCCGCGCGCTCGACGCTGATCCGCAAGCTCAACGCGGGCGATCTGCGCGGCGCCTGCAATGAGCTTCCGCGCTGGCGCTTTGCGGGCGGCAAGGGCATTCGCGGCCTCCTGATCCGCCGCAACAAGGCCCGCCAGCTCTGCCATGAGGGGCTCGACGGGATCCCGGCCGAGGTGCCGTTCCGCTGGGGCGGCGCATGAGGGTGCTCCTCGCGGCGCTGCTGCTGGCCGGATGCGGTGGGCTGCCGGTGCCGCTCGGCCCCAACGTCGCCGCGAATGTCCAGGCCGGGGCCGAAAACGTGCAGGGCCAGAAGGTCGAGAACGCGCCCAGCATCGTCCGGCCCCGCGCCCGCGAGATCCGCCAGGAGCAATCCGAGAACCGCCTCCGCGCCGACCGCGTCGACACCGTCATCGTCAATGTCATTCCGCCCTGGATCGTGCTGGTCGCGCTGATCGGATGGATCGCCCCCTCGCCGGGCGAGATCGGGCGGCGGATCGGGCGGCGGATCGGCGAAGCGGTCACGCGCCGCCGGGCCTGAGAGTTCCCCCCGCTTTCGGGCGGGGGCAAGGCGGTGTTGCAGCACCGCCTCACCACGCAGCCTGCGTCAACAGAAACTGCGCCGACACCCGAGAGGGAATCTGTCGCCCGGCTCTCGCGAGAGCGGGCGGACCTAGAACAGGTTCCTGACATGAACGAAATGCGAAAAACCGTCCCCGCAACCCCCGTCGCCCCCTGGATGGGCGGCAAGAAGGCCCTGCACCGGCGGATCATCGAGCGGATCGAGGCGATCCCGCACCGCACCTATGTCGAGCCCTTCCTCGGCATGGGCGGGGTCTTCCTGCGCCGAAGCTGGCGCCCGCGTCTGGAGGTGGCGAACGATCTGAACGGCGAGATCACCAATCTCTTCCGCGTGCTGCAGCGCCATTATCCGCAGCTGATGGAGGTGATGCGGTTCCAGATCACCTCGCGCCGCGAATTCGAGCGGCTCCGCGCCTGCGATCCGGCCACGCTGACCGATCTGGAACGCGCCGCGCGCTTCCTCTACCTGCAGCGGCTGGCCTTCGGCGGGCAGCTCGGCGGGGTTTTCGCCGTGCAGCCTGGCTGCGGGCCACGCTTCAGCCTGGCCCGGATCGGCCCGCTGTTGGACGCCGCCCATGCCCGGCTCGACGGCGTGGTCTTCGAGAACCTGCCCTGGCAGGAGGTGCTGGCGCGCTATGACGGCCCGCAGGCGCTGTTCTATCTCGATCCGCCCTATTGGGGCGGCGAGGACGATTACGGCAAGGGGCTCTTCGACCGCGACCAGTTCGCCGAGCTGGCCGAGCGCCTGGCCAGGATCGAGGGCGCCTTCGTGCTGTCGATCAACGACCGGCCCGAGATCCGCGATCTGTTCGGTGCCTTCCTGATCGAGGAGGTGCGGCTGACTTACTCGGTCTCGAAGAGCGGCGCGACCGCCGCGCGGGAGTTGATCATCGCCAATCGCGAGGTCAGGGTGGGGCTCGTATGAGTTCCCCCGGCCCGGTCGACGTTTAACCGGATCTTGGGGGCGCCCGGTAAAAGGTCTGCCCCATGCGCCGTCTCCTGTCCCTGCTTCTGCTGAGCCTGACGCTCCTGACCTGCGCGCCGGTCGCGCAGGCGCCGCAGAGCGTTGCACCGGCCGTGCCCTATGAGCGCGCGGCCTTCGGCTCGGGCTGGACCGATCCCGACGGCGACTGTCTCGACACCCGGGCCGAGCTGCTGGCGGCTCTCTCCACCGTGCCGGTGCGGCTCGCGCCCTCGGGCTGCTCGGTGCGCCACGGCCGCTGGTTTGCGCCCTATACCGGGCAGGTGGTCACCGAGGCGGGCGATCTCGACATCGATCACATCGTGCCGCTGCGCTATGCGTGGGGCCATGGTGCCGCCAGTTGGTCGGCCCAGAAGCGCGCCCGCTTCGCCCGCGATCCCGTCAACCTGCTGCCCGTCAGCGCCTCGGCGAACCGCTCGAAAGGCGCGCGCGGGCCGCTGGACTGGTTGCCGCCCGATCCGGGGTTCCGCTGTCAGTATGTGCTGCGGTTCAGGCGGATCGCCGCGAGCTACGGCCTGGTGCAGTCCGCCGCCGAGGAGCGGGAACTGGTCGCGCTGACCGGGCGGCTGTGTGGGACGTAAGGGCGGATTGTGTTGAAAAACTCCGGCCGCGGTTGAGAGGTCGCCTGAGTTTGGAACGCCGTTCTTCACAGGGGCAGCAAAGGTCCATTTACGAGGCAGGATCGCAGAAAAGCGGAACCATGTCCCGTGAGCTTGTGCTCCGCGGCCCCGCAAGCGAGTTTTTCAAGAGTATGGGCGGAGAGCGGTCGTTCGTGGTATTCGCAAGCCGCCCCCTGAACTTCCCCAGAGCGGACCATGACCACCGCAATCGCCGGGTCGCAATGCCGGATGATGGCACCGCGCGTCGAGCGACTGCTCAAATCAAGAAAACTGAATTATACACCCAAGGGACTCGGGTCACGGCTTGATGAAAGCTCAGTTGCCAGTCAAGGAGCTACCAGCGCCACTGATCCACCACTGTACGACGCTCCCCGTCAAGCTGCCGACGACACCAAGTGCGAGGGCCACCGAAACATAAATGGCAATCACCATTGGGCTGGTCTTTCTCGTCTGCAACTTAACAAAAGCTGAAAATCCCTGCAGGCCATTTTGGCCATTGCGTTCAAACTTTTTGCGCCAGTGATAGACCACCATCCCGTTCTCCAAGCCTTCGGGAACATAGTCTTTCCAAATCTCAGTTTCGAGCAAGCGGCTTTTATGCCACTCGGAATGGGACGATGTGATCGACGAAGTCACGGGGACCACGGCCAAGAACACAATGCGAGATACATGGGCGAGGCCATGCTTGGCGGCGTCTGCTAATGCTTCGATTGATGTCGGCAGAGTGCGTGCTTCATTTAAACGACAATCGATATACTCAATTTCTTCAAAGCCGCTAGTCCAAGCTCGGTCCTTCGGCTTGATGGCGGTCACAAATGGCCTTATATCCTGTATCGGCGGCAGGAGGCGAAGGCGGAAGTAACCGCATTCTGCCTCGCCCACGCACTGTCTCCCGAGGGCACCCAACGCCTGTGCGGTGATCGAGATTAAAGTGCCCCCATCTTTCTCCAAGACTTGGAGCTCGTCGCGGTCGATTAAGTCGTTTTCGACCGAGAAAAGATGAACGTGACAATAGGTTTCGACACCAACCTTAAGCTCTACTGACTTACCGTTTGGCTTGCTTGTCGACGACAGAGTTTCGTTGAAAATACCCTGAGCAAGGCCAGTAGATAAAAACTCGGGCCCGAGGTCTTTAATGTCCTTATGGCCCAGAGGAAAGGGGACGAAAATTCGAATCACCGACAACGCAGAGGGATTTCTTGGCATCACTCCAATTTCGACGAAATCGCGGCGATTTTTTGCTGAGAAATGCCAAAGGTTTACATGAAACTCAGTCGTGACTTCTGCGTCGGCGGCAGCAAGTTCGCACCAGAATGCCACCGATCTGTTTTCAGACATCGGGTTCGACCTCTTGGAGGGAGCTCAAGACGCGGGTTAACTCGGGGTCATCGCCGCCGTTCACAAAATAAATAGGTATACTCAAATTATCTGAGATGTCACGTGCGGCTGCAATCGCAACGCGCTGCTGTTTGGTTAGAAAGTCAACGCTTCGATCAGGTCGTAGTCGCCTTGCATCGCGCTCCCGATTTCGGCGAATCCTTCGAGGCTCATCTTTGATAAAAACCATGAAGTCGGGGTCAATCTTCCGGAAGACGTCTGAACTAACATGGGCCAACCCGTCAGGGGTATCAATGATTACATGTGCGTCCAAGATGACTAGGGTCGTATCAGGATCAATGCATCGGTTGAATGCTTCGATCAGGGCAGCTTGGTTGTCGTCGATGCAGCGAGCGCGAAGGTCGTCTTGGGGTGTTGGCTGTTCCTCCTTCTGCGCGAGCGATTCCCGAATGAGAGTGCTTGCAGAAAGAATTTGCATCGGTATGGCTGCGCGCACTTTGTTAAGTAGCCATGTCTTTCCAACTCCGGAGATGCCAACGACGATGCCAACTCTTTGCCTCATAGCGAAAAACCGAAGTTGCACCGATCCAAGGCTTCGTGAAGTCGCACCCCACTTAGCTCGATAATGGATCGTGGCGGGTGGCCCGAAAAAATCCCGGCATCTTGCAGTTCGTCGAGCGAGATGGGTGGGTCAATATAACCAACGAGCAAGTAGTTGATGACCTTTACCGGGCGATCGGATGTTGCTTTATAGCCCTCTAGCTCCTTTTCGCTGTAAACGGATCGCCCTCCGGTCAGCTTCATAAGATCTTTGGTTGACGTCGCAAATGAGACATCATCGAGAACACCCACCGCTGTCAGTGCTTGTGATGGATTTTCAATAGATTTTCCTTTGTAAAAGAACAATACGGATCCGGGCGGTCCAAGGTTCGATGGTGCGCGACAGAGGTAAACCTTGCGGATGGTGTTGCCTGGTCGTCTTGGACCTGCGCCATGCATAGTATCGCGAAACATGTCAGGCTGACGCGCATTCCTGAGATCCGGATACAGAACGTCATGGTAGTCTTCTTTGATCGGGATGACAAAACCACGCACACCTGTATCGGCGACAAAGCGTGGATAGCTTTTCCGATCTATTTCATAGACTGAGGTGCCATCGATACGTGTCAGTCGTGTATTCGAGAAACAGCGCTCGAGAACAAGTTCGCCATCTAAACCTTTGGTGCCGGATTTCTCGAAGCCATAAAACTCCAAAAGAGCGATCAGTGCGTCTTGATCAGGGTAAGCCGTCAGATAAGCTAGATCATAACCATTCTTTTGAGCAAACCACAGTACCTTCTTGAGTAACAACTCTCCGAGTTTTACGCCCCTTTTTTCTGGGCCGACCTTAAATGTACAGATTTTCAATATTTTTTGCGCTTTGTGTATCGCGTCGGTGTTGGCTCCGGTTTCATCCTTGCGGACGATCAAGCCAGCAATTTCGTCATTGTCATAGACGACCCAGCACGAGCGTCGTTCTGCCACACATTTCGTCTTCCACCAGTTATTAAATTCAGGATACCCCTCGCGAAGGCTGTCGAAAAAGTTGTCGGTAATCGGTATCGTGTGAGCAGAAACGTCCGCCACATGTCGGATGGGTACGGCGCGTGGTTCATACGTCGTTATGAGAAGTTGAGCCGCATCTGCTATAAACAACACACGGTTTGCGAGGTCCGGTGCGTATTTTTGGGCGCGTTCATGCAGCCCCTGATCTTCCGTTACAAGAAAATCCGAGGCATTGATGTACAGCGCGTGGAGTAAGGTGGCGTCGACCTCATCATTGTGTTTTCGGATCCTGCCGAAGGCCCGCTGTAGATCTTCTTTGGTGACGCCCTTGACCTTTTCAAGGATTTGGAATTTGTCGACCTTGCTCAGCGAAATCGCACGGCGCGCGGCATCCTTGTCGCGATTGATGTCATCGCGCGCGGCTTCATGTACCAGAACATCGACTTTGTGCTTCGCAGCTAACTGAGAGAACTTGGCATAGGCGGGCTTGACGGTGTGATTGTCTTCAAGGCCGATGATGATGTTCGTATCAATGAGATACGACTGCGTGCTCATTTTTAAGGGCCTTTCTTAAATCACGTTTCGCATACAAGAATGACTGGGGTGGCTCAAAGCCAAATCGCTCTCTAAGATAGGCAAGACCCAACGGTGTTTCGAATGGCCGAACATTCGCAAACTCCAGCGCGAAACCTTCGTGCAAGCCTTCAAAGTAACGGTCAAATTCCGGGCGCTCGATGAACGCTACATCCGCGTAGCGTCGCCAAATTTCATCGATGGGAAGTTTCCTCACAGATGAGATTTCCGCTACGCCAACCATCGCACGTTCAGGAGACGTCGAATAAATGTAGGCAATTGTACCTTCCGGTGCAGCCGCGGGAAACTTGCGCCGAAGCTCAACAGTCTTTTCGCCAGACATGATACGGCTACTAAATTTCGGGCGGATACTAAGTACGACGTCCCTGTGAGGTCGGAACTGCTCTTCCGCGAAAATCGGAAGTACTAATTGGTCTTCCTGGTCAAGCTCGACGTCAAATGCCTCGCGCACACGCAGACACAACGAGCTACCCGCATCAAAGGCTGCGCTCACCTGAAGTGTTCCGCCAAGGGCTTCCACATATTTTTGGATCGTGCATAGCTGCATGTCGGCTCGGCCCTTCTCGAACTTTGATATCGAAGCCTGTCCAATGTTGAGGAGTTCGGCCATTTCGACTTGCGTCAAACCTGAGAGCTTCCGGATCTCTTTGAGAGCCTCACCAATCCTCAGAGATTGCTCATCCAAGCTTGATGCTCGAACCTCTACGACCTTGCCCTCTAGTTTGCCCATTCCACTCACCTCTCATTTTCTCCCGCTGGTAGCAGTCTCCGGTATTCCTCACAAGGAATATATGGGGATGTGACTAGATCATTGTGGACGATATCTGCTCTTGCCAAGCCGCTGCACAGCGCTGGTTTCTGGACGCATTGACCGCCGTGGGCCGCCTGCGTCGGTGGTTGAGAAGTGTTTCATATACCAAAGCGGATGTCGGCCCCTTCTAGTCGTCAACGGGTGAGATAGCGGGGGTCTAATGGCCGCGGCCGGCAGGGGGCGCGACTACGGACCGACTCCCGTCCCTGAAGGCTCCCAGCAAAGAGCCGCGAGACGGCGGTCACATCGACCGACGCGGAGCCCGATGGTGAAGTCAAATCGCTTGTCCGCTTGGTACGCTCTCCGGACCTTGGCGGCTCCAGGGTATGCCGCAGCGGGGATGAACGGCCGCTTCCGCGATCCGCTGCCGGATCGGGCTTGGGCGACCGAACGGCGGCTATCGGCAGGGAGCGCCCGAGCGGGCGCCGAGGCGCTCCGGCGCCATGCTGCACCGTCGCAGCTCCGCTCCGAGCCCGAAACGGACCAGAGCGCGCCAGACCGTTTTTGCACGCGCAGCGACGCGCTCAGCGTAGCGACCGGCCCAGACCTGCCGTTCGACGGGCGGGCCGTCGCCGCATTGCAGCTTTCCCGAACCGGCCTTTCGTAAAATCGTGCAGCATCGGCCGAGAAGCTATACCTCATTGCAGGAACTGAGCAAACATGCATAGCATCTATCGCGCCACCATAGGCCCAGAAAAAGTACCTTAGAAGGAGCCCCTTTCATGCCCGCCGAGCGAACACATATTATATGGGATAATTCGAATATTTTCATTTCTGGAAGGTCCGTTTGCGACAATCTAGAAAGAAAGCCAGGGGCGTTCCGGGTCAATTTTGAATCTTTGGTGGATCTGGCTGTTAACAACCGACCTGTTGAGCAGGTTTTTTGCGTTGGATCGGTGCCGCCGCCGACTGATGCCGTTTGGGGCCACATCGAGAAGAAGACAGGGAAAGCACCGGAGTTATATGAAAGAGGTGCCAATTCCGGAAAAGAACAGGCTGTAGACCAAGCGCTGCAAACTAGAATGTTGCGACTAGGATATGACTTCACCCCTCCTGAAACGCTCGTGCTACTTAGTGGAGATGGTAGCGGACACGAACAAGGTGTAGGATTTTTTGCAGATATTCAGAGATTACATCGGATTGGATGGAATATTGAAGTCATTTCCTGGAAAGATCATTGCAACAGAGCCATGAAAACTTGGGCCGAAGAAAACGGCTTATTTGTTCCGCTAGATGACTTTTATGCCTCTGTGACATTTCTACAAGGACTCAGGAGTTCAAGTGTGCTCGATCTGTCGAAGCGACCAGTGAATACTTGAGCGAAATAATAAGTGCAAAAGTGGGCCGGCGTTTTGTCTCGACTATTTAAACTGGCGTCCAAGCGGCAATGCGACCCTGCCGATATTTGGACGGTTTTTCCACAAGTCGGCCACTATTTTTGCCGGGAGCATCTGCGCTCCCGGCCCTTACTTGACATCCGCCCGCTCGGCAGTTGGTGCGGAGCGGAACGTCGCTCTGGTCTTTTCCCTTGGACTGCATGTAATGTTCATTTCGGATTGATGAGCGCAAGACAAGGTGAGCTTCAACTTGCGTTGGCTATGGTTCAGCTTTGCAGACTTCGCCTTTACGCTCTGATGGCGAAAAAGCAGATTATCGAGGTGAAAATTCCAAATGAGTGTGGCTGACAACTTCAAATCGTTTCGGAAAATATACCTAATACCCACAGAAAAGATCTCAAGCATTTCATATCGCTACAAGAGAATAACAAGACAACTAAATAAGGACTTCTGGGGGACAGATTCAGAAACTTCACACAGTCTTTATATTGGCTCTTTTGGGCGAGATACCGCCACAAACGGGGTTAGTGACATCGACATGTCATTTACCCTACCAGCCAGCCTCTACCATCAATACAATGCACATTCGGGAAACGGCCAATCCACCCTGCTTCAGAAAGTGAAAAATTCTCTCAACAGGACTTACTCAAACTCTTACACGGGCGCTGATGGCCAGGTGGTGGCGCTAAATTTTACTGATAGTATAAAGTTTGAAATACTACCGGTTTTTTTGAATAAAGATGGAAAATCATTCACCTTCGCCGACACAAACGGTGGTGGGACTTGGAGGGTCTGCAACCCCCGTGCAGAGATGGAAGACTTCGCAATTAGAAATAGCGCGACGGCAAACGGAAACTTGAAAGCAATTTGCAGAATGGCGAGAATTTGGCGAGACAAACATAACGTACCAATGAGCGGAATGTTGATCGATACGCTGGCATACCACTGGATTCTCGGATGGAAATACAGAGATAAATCTTTCCTTTACCATGATTTTTTGGTGCGTGATTTTATGAAGCACCTCTCGGAAATCGACGCAAGCAAGAAGTATTGGCGCGCACCTGGAAGTGGTTCTTATGTCTGGAAACGAGGAAATTTCCAAGCAAAAGCTAAGGTCGCGTATGAGAAGGCGCTGGATGCCATTAAGTATGATGCCGACAAGCCTTACACGGCAGCAAACAAGTGGAGAGAAATTTTTGGATCAAAATACCCAACTCCCTGAGAGCAACGTCTTGGAGAACCAGCTTCGTGAGTGCTTTGCAAGGGTCGTTTACTCACATAAGACACACGAAAAGCAGGCGGACATTACATCTACTCAGCTTATGCGCTTCAAAATGACGCAAATAGCGCTGTCTGCGCTAACCTCCTCCGGTGCGCTTGCCATCTTGTTTGCCGAAAATTTTTACCTCAAGTGCGCGACAGCAGCGATTTCTTTAATCTCTCTTTTTGTAGCAGGATATATGAAAGGTTTTGATCCGGGGGCAGTCGCTCAGAAGCATCGTGATACTGCGGCTGACTTGTGGTCTATTCGCGAGTCCTACCTGTCTCTTCTCACAGACTGCGCCAATGGAACGGTTGATCGAGAAAACGCCTGCATAAAGAGAGATCAACTGCAAGCGGAGTTGGCAGCAATCTACAAATCGGCTCCAGGAACGACGCCAAAATCCTATTTGTCGGCACAAGAGGCCCTTCAGACCTTAGAAGACTACACGTTTAACCCCGGAGAAATCGACAAGTTCCTGCCTCCTGCGTTGAAGCGTGACAACGGTAAGTAGCGCTACGAGTGCCCGCTTCTGTGCCGTCCTTCTCGCCATTTCGTAGCTGCGGCGAAAGTCCGGAATCTGCCGATACTGTTGAAAAACTCGCTTGCGGGGCCGCGGAGCACAAGCTCACGGGGCAATTGTTCCGCTTTTCTGCGATCCCGCCTCGTAAATGGACCTTTGCTGCCCCTGTGAAGAACGGCGTTCCAAACTCAGACGACCTCTCAACCGCGGCCGGAGTTTTTCAACACAATCTGCCCTTACGGCAAGACCTCTCGCTCCTACGGCACAAATCGAGCCAGTGCAGCGAACGGCAGGCAACTGCCTTGATCTTTGGGCTGTCCTATCTCGGGGCACCCACCGGCCCAGGGACGCGGCGACAATGTGGATTTTGACGAATAGCTCTGTCACGCCCCCTCGGCCGGGCGGGAACTAGTCATCACGATTGTCCAGGTAGTCGTCTAGTTCAATGAGCAACTCGTCGTTGGTCTAATCGGGGCTTTTTCTTAATCTCGGCCGTACCTGAGTGCCAAGCACTCAGCGGCGGTCCCACCACAAGCTCGAACTGTCCAGTTCTCCGCCAGGCCACTCCACATCGTCGCACAAGCGGTAGAGGTTGGTATCTGGGTGGCCAATTAACGCGAAGGCCTCCGCCTCCGTGTCAGCCCGCACGTAGCCTTCGGGAGGGTTGGGCGTGGTGATGTCGGCGGCTATGCTGAAGACCCAGATCATATGGGGAGAGTCCTCCAGCGCCGTTAAGGAAGGGTTAAAGCGGGCGAGGATCGCTCTCCCAGCAACAAGGACGCGTCTGCAACATTCTCGCACCGTTCCCCATATGTCCGCCTATGGCTGAAACGAATTTGCGTTTGCTTTCAAAGCGTCTCGGCGGATTGCAAATCCGTGTACAGGAGTTCGATTCTCCTACTCGCCTCCATTTACTTTCAAGCACTTGGCTCGACCACCCGCTTGCGCGGGGCGCTCCGTTTACAGCGCCGTTTACAGTTTTGTTCACGCTACACCCCCTTTCGCATGGGCAAGTTTGATCAGAACGGCATCGGTTTCGTCGGGAGAAACACGGGCGTAATGCTCGATCACGTTCGCCGCGTAGCGGACCGACCAGCCCATGTGATTGGCGATCTCCGCGAGCGAGAGACCCGCATTCAACAGCCGCGTCGCGGCCGTCCCGCGCGCATCGTAAAGGCGCAGGTCATCGGACAGCTTCGCCTTGTCGCGCCACTGGCGGACGCCCTCGGATGCCCGGTGAGGCGTGAGGGCATTGCCTCTCGCGTTGGTCAGGATCAGCAGCCGACTGGCCGGGGTTGTGTCGATAATTTCGGCCAGCTCAGGCGTGATCGGGATATGGGCCAGCCGCTTGCGCTTGTTCGTCCTGACGCGCAGGCGACGGCCGAGAGGAGTCTGCTCGACATGGGCTTGGGTCAGCTTGATCAGGTCGGCCGGGCGCAGACCGGTCTCGCAGGCAGCGCAAAGAACGCGGCGCACCCATTCCGGGGCAACCGCGTTGAACGCGGCGCGGTCGGTCTGGGTCCAGACGATTTCCGAGCGGTCCACATCATAAAGCCGATGCAGCTTGTGACAGTAATGCTCGGTCAGCTTGCCCTCCTGCACCGCCCAATTCAGGATGCGGACAGCATGAGTGCCCGCCATGTCGTGCTGTTTGGGCGAGTGCTTCCAGAGTGCCCGCCAGGCATTCACTTCCCCGCGCGCGCCGCGCTCCTCGAAGATAACGGCAGGCGCGTCCTTGAAATGCTCGGCAAAGCGCAGCGCCCATTTGCGGATGTCCGCGCGGGACCTTTCGCCTTTGGGCATCGCGGTGCTGGACAGGAAGTCATCCACCATCCTGGGCGTCATGTAGTCGGCCGGTTGCGGTCGGGCGGCGGCGTCCGCGAAAGCCTGATAGAAGGCCGGATCGCGGGGCTTGCAGTATTCATCTTCCCAGAATTTCGGGCCTCCGCGCCACGCATAGAAGTGAAAACGGCTCTTGCCGTTCGCCAGCTTCCGCCGGACCCGGTGCACGCCTTTGGGCAGGTCAGCTTGCGGCACGGCCTGCCCTCCACTTTTCGAGCGGCGTCATGTCCGGCGTAGCGGTATCGCCCGCCGCCACGGCTGTAATCAGGAAGCGCTTTCCATCGTTGGTCTCCACAACGATGGAAACCTGATCATAGCCCGCAGCCTTCGCAGCTTCAAAAGCGGGTGTCAGGTCGGATTTTCGGATTGCGGCGGGACGGCGCTCCATCGTCATGCCTCCCCCAAACCGAGCGCGATCACGGCTATCTTGCCCGTGCGCGGGTCGATCTCGCCCCAACCCATCGGGATTTCGGCGCCGCAGCAGGCTTTGAGCACGCGCGCCACGTCTGCTTGGGTGAAGCTGTTCGGTTTGCAGGCCATGTGCAGTTCTCCTTGCTGCGTTTCTATGGCGGAGAGAGGGGAGCGCCGGTTGGAATGGGAGCGTTGGCGAGAGTTACGCCAGCGAGACCTTGTATTCGCTCCCGCCCCCGAGAGCCGCTTGGACATGGATACTATCGACTTTGGCCATCAGGCTTTGCCGCCTTCGAGCTCATCCAACTCCGGCAGGTTGATCTCGCGCGCGGCATCCAGAACCTTCTTGCGCGCCAGGCTGAGGTTATAGAGTTGGAGGGACAGGGTTTCGCGTTGATCGAAGCCTTGCTTCAAGTCCGCAACCGCGCGCTCGATCTCCGACTTGGTGCCACCGTGCCAGGTGACTGAGAAGTTGGGGCCTTTCGTGATCTCCTCGATATCGGCGCAGGTCCAGACTTCGCGAGCGATCCAGATCTCCTCTTCCCAGACATCGAAGAGCCCGCGCGGAGGGTTCAACCAGGGCTTCGGACCAGGGTTATGGAAGTCGAACGGGCGCTGGATTTCGCCATGCTCGACCCGGGCGAATCCATTGCCCACAAAGGATTTGACATCCTGCGCTTTCAAACCGCCGCGGGTCAGGTCGAAATAGACCCGCATGCGGAGTGCATCGGACAGGGTGAAATCGGCCCACGAAAACACCGCCTCGTCGTCGGGGAAGCCGAAATTATCACCTTGAGCGATGGGTAGAACGCCGCGACGGCGGCCCCCATCAAGCTCATTCCGCGTCCCCTCGGTGATTTTCAACAGATGGCTCTGGCGCATAGCTCTGGTCCCCCGCTTGCGTTTGCGAATATTGTTCGCAGACTATGGCAGTTCGCGCACGGTGTCCATATGCGAACTTTGTCCGCATCCTCCTCTGTCCGGTGCTTTGGCTACGCCGCAAACTGGCGGCAAGCGCCGGGCAGCCCGACGCGACGCGGCAGCGGTGCTCCACTCAAGTCACCGGATAGCCGTCAAGGCCGGTGCAGGCCCTCCAGATTGAAGCGATGACGCGGCAATCATAGGACTGCGCCGCCGCTTCAAATCCCTCTGCATCTAGGTTGCCAGGGCTAACGAGGCTCCACGCCAAAGCCGTCAGAGCGGCGATGCCCTCCAGCGATGCAGGCTTGAGTGCCAGCATCATATCTTCGGCATCGTTCTCACGAGCCTCAGCGGCCAACGATCTCGGATCGTCCCAGTTCTCATTACCTGGAAGATCGGCCAGTTCGCGCCACTCTCGGCGGGCGCTGAGCCATTCGCGGTAGAGCGTGACCAAAGGGTCGACTGCACTCGCTTGGTCCAACTGAGGCGCGTCAGCCAGGGCAACGCCAGAGCCAGGCAAGACCGCCAATGGGGCAGCGGCGAAGAAAGTCCGACGTTTCATGCCCTCGCCTCCATCAGGCGGAGGGTGTGCCGCAGGGCCGTGCGCAGATAGCTGCGGGCCTCGCGTTCGCTCTGGGTGTACCGGCCGGGCCGCTCCGTGGCGTCGAGCGCGAGGGCGAGACAGTCGTGGATCTCATAAAGGCGGGCAGCAGGCAAAGCCGTGACGGCTGCCGGAAACGGGTTCGGCATTCTGGGCTCCGTTGATATGCGGTGGCGGTTTCGCTACAGTGTCTTCACGATAGCAACAAAATCGCTACTGTAAAGCGAATTGCACACGGTGAAGCGAAAATGACACCCGCACAATGCCGAATGGCCAGATCCGGCCTGTCCATGGGGGTCCGTGAGTTAGCGGAGGCTGCAGGCGTTTCAACCAACACGATCACGCGCTTAGAGAAGGGCGAGGCGCTGAAACCACGAACGCTTGAGGCGATTCAATCGGCCCTTGAGTCCGCCGGTGTCGAGTTCATTCCCGAGAATGGCGGCGGACCAGGAGTGCGGCTTAGGAAATAGAAATCTGATCGGGTCCCACAAGTCAGATCGGGTAGCTATGCAGTCCACACGGGCCTGTCCCGCCAGTCGGTAGGAAACCCCATATTTGATCTATCCGCGTCTGATCTCTCCTCGATCAGCTCACGCAACCGGCTACGCAAAGTGCTATCCGTGCACTGCTGATCCATGAGATGAAGAAGAACCACAAAAACATTATAAATCCGATTGTCGTTCTGCCAATTTTGACCGTCGCACACCGCAACAAGGTCGCGTTTGAACCTTTTAATTTTAGGAAGCCGCTTGACTGTTCGGCGATTCCATAATCTTCCATGGTGCGCACAAATATTACGCACATATGATAGAACCTGCAGGGTGCCTTCGACGATCTCTTTGGTGGGCAAGCCCAAGTCATGCCCTACCTTCGACTTGATTGAATTGTCCTTTGTTGCTTGGAACCACTTTGAAAGCTCCCCAAGCGTCATCAATTCTGTAGCTGCCCAAAGCGGCGGAGAATAGGGGCTCGTGTATTTGCCCTTGTAGTGCACTATGAAGGTCTCTTCGGACTTATCCACTGCCCGAGCAAGACGGACGAGTTGTTCTGCGTGGCTCAACCCGTTGGAAAATAGTTCGTGATCTAGATGTGCATGGGGGCCGTAGGAATGCGACATATGGTAGGTCCAACGGGACCTCACATGAACCTCGACACGTTCAATCGCCTCAAGGACGATGACGCGCAATCTACGATCAAAGACATATAGGTCAGTTACTGAAGAAAACGCTGTGCCGATATTAAAAATTTTACTGCGCGCGTCCGCCCCTTCAGCAACCTTTTCGAATGGCAGCCAATAGGCGCTTAGCCTGTAGTACCCAACTGTCTCAAGCCATTTTTTGGCGGCGCCGTGATCATCAACACTCATGCCTCTCTTTATTAGAAGCTGAAGTTGCTCATCAATATTGGTAGGCCGCTTAGTGAACTGCAACGTCGAAAGCAGGTCCCTCAAATAAGTAACCCCCCGGTATTGAGCTCGGCGTATCCGCCGGAAGCCTGGGGGGTGTTGTTGCGAAGTTATCTACAGCAAGATGTACACCTTGTCAAGGTACACGGTTCCGTCCGGTCCTCGCCGCCCGCAGCATCAAACTCCACTTAGGGACGGCACACACCGCCCTTAGATCTGCACATCGGCTGCTCGAAGACAGGCCGGGGCGTTTCCGCACCCCGGCCCGATGCCCGCCGCGCCCTGACGAAAACCCAGGCCGCGGGCTGTCGGGGTTCTTCGCCCACCATGCGGGACACTCACCGACTTGCCCCAATCGCGTTTGCGGACCCCTCCCCGCCAGGTGCGATCACCCCTGCCGCGTCAGAGCCGCCGCACGCGGCTCTGAGCATCCTTTTGGGCGGATCGCCGGATCACGCGCCGGGGTTCTTGTACCAGGCACGGTGATCGACGAACCCGGCCCCGAAATCGAGGCGCACCTTGAACTCGCTGGCATCGGTCTCGAAGCCGTCGCGGGTGAAGATCTGCGGCCCCGAAGCCCCGTCCAGATAGGCGTGCTGCAACGCATCGGGACGGCCCGGCAGGGCGGCGATGTACCAGGCCGCCGGGTCCGTCAGGTTGGCATCGGCCAGAACCGTCAGCTTCTGCTGGAACGGGTTCACATCGTCGGCCGACGCGGCCGAGATTTCGGCCACCAGCCGTTCGGCCTGCGTTTCCAGCTCGGGCGGCACGATCAGAAGCGCGGGGTCCACCCGGATCGCCTCGCCCGCCAGCCCCTTCTGGCGACGCATCGCGGTGCGGGCGAGGGACAGCGAGCCGATGGAGAGGGCCGCGCCGGTCTCGGCCAGGTTGCCGTGATCGGCATGGAAGAGGGTCTTGCCATCCGACATGGCCGGACCCGCGCCGCCATTCGCCTCGAGGAGCCCGGCGAAGATGCGCGCCTCGGTGAGCGCCGCACCCTGACCGAACAGCCGCGAGCTCTGCTCGAAAGCACGGAGGTCATCGTTCACGATGGCCTGGCGGGTCAGGGTGAAGATCTTGCCATAGGTTTCCAGCACGAAGGCCTCGCCCGCGTCGGTGATCTGGCCTTGCCCGAACTCGCCGTTTTCCAGCACCTTCGCCAGTTCGACGCCGCCCGAGACGCGAACGGTGTTGATCGGCCGGAAATCCGGGGCCGAGACTTCGCGGGAGGCCTTCTTGATCTGCGACTCTGCGGCCTCGTAGGCCGCCAGCAGCACCTTGTTGGAGGCAATCGCCAAGGCCGTCTTGAAATCGTCGGCGCCCATCGCACCGCCCCACATCACGGCATGGCGCTGCCCCCGGAGGAAACTGCTGCCGGCCGACAGCCTCGCAAGGTCATCGAGCCGCATGTTCGCGAACTCCCGGCCGTGGGTCGGGACATGCCCGGACTGCATCCGCGCCAGAAGACCATCCGCCATCGCGTCGGCCCGAGACGGCGCTTCCTGACCGATGCCGATGGCGCAGGGGCGGATCGGCGGCTCGTTGCTGGCCATGAGCGCCATGGCCTCGTTCGCGGCGACCCGGGCGATTTCCTTGGTGATCGCCGCCGCGTCGGTCTCCGGCAGAGCGAGACCCGCCAGGCGAGATTGGACGGCTCATGGATCATCAGATGCGCCGCGCGGTGCATGGCAATCTCGGCCGCCCCCATCACCAGGAGCGACGCGGCAGACGCCGCCACGCCCAACACTTCCACCCGGACCTGCCCGTGCCGGTCGAGCTGGGCCAGGATCGCGGCCCCGTCCGAGGCAATCCCGCCATAGGAATTGACGGCGATCACCACCGGCACGCCCGCATTGTCGTCCAGGAAGGCGCCGATCCGGGGCGGGGTATTCTCGCCCTCGCCAATCGGCCCGTAGATATGAAGGGTTTCGGTCATTCTGATACCTGAGCTTTGGGGAGCTGTTGCGGTTGCGCCGAGGGAGCGGCGGCGAGGCAGCTGCTGCTCGGCCGCTGGCTCTTCGGATTGGCAAGCCGTCTCATGCCGCCACCTCGATTTCCGAGATATGCCGGAGGAACGCGGTCTGATCGCGCGGCGCCATCGCCTCGAAAGAGGCCAGCGCGAAGGCTTTCAGCTCGGCCCGGTTGGCGAGCGAGGCCCAGAACCGGGCTTCCTCCATCCCGCGCAGGAACGGGGGCATGGGCGCCCCGGCCGCGCGCAGCACTGTGGCCGCCGTCATTTCGGCCTGCTCGGGCTCCAGCGACCGCAACGCCGCATAGGCCAGCGAGGCCCGCTCGCGCGCCGTGAGCCGCACCATGGCCAGGAGGCGGAACCAGTCCCAGCCATCGAAGGACGCATAAGTCAGCGCATGGCCGAGAACCCGCGCCATCCGCTTATGCGCGGGCTTGATGTCTTTGGAGAGAAGTTTCGAGGAACGACTGCCGTTTACAGGCGCCTCGTAAGCGTTTGTTTTTTGAGAGGTCAGACCTGGGGGGCGTTTACAGGATTTGTCCGCGTTTTCCGTGTGGTCGGAAGGATTGCAAATCCGTGTACAGGAGTTCGATTCTCCTACTCGCCTCCATTTACTTTCAAGCACTTAGCGGGTTTCCGCGCTCCAGCGCGAAGCGGTGTCTAAGCAAGCGTCTAAACATTCCGTTTTTGTTCTGTTCGCCTTTTCGTGGCAAGGCCCTCGCCCGTTGAGGGCTTCTTCCGGCGAGCCTGGGCCTCTATGGCGCGCACGCGCTGCCGGATCTGCTGCGTGTAGTGCGCGACCATCTTGGGGCTTTGCCCCGTGACCGCGGCCACCAGCTCGTCAGTGCATCCAGCCTCGACCAGTTCGCACGCGGCATTGTACCGCCAACTGTGGATGTCGAAGTCCAGCGCCCCGATATCTTCCCGGATCTTGCGAATGGCCTGCGATGCTCCGCGATAGGACCAGCGGCTGGTTCCGCTTTGGTTCGTCAGCATGAACAGCGACCGGCGCGGCGCCCTGTCCAGCGCCTCCTGGAGCGAAGGCACAATGGGCACCCAAAGCCGCTTGCCGGTCTTGTTCTGTTTGACCGTGATGCCCCCATCCTGGATATCGCCCCATTGCATTTCCAGCACATCGCCGATGCGCTGGCCGGTTCCGAGGCACAGCTCCATCAGCAGGCGCTCGCGCGCCCCCAGCGGCACGGCAGCACGAAAAGCGTCGATCAGGCTTTGCGGCCATGGCAGGCGCGGATCCGCATCCGCCTTCAGCAACGACACCCCCTTGGCTGGGTTATCGGTGCGCCAGCCAAGATCGATGCTATGCTCCATCAGAATGCGGATCACCTTCACCGCGTAGTTCGCGAAATACGGTTTCCCTGCGTTCTCATCGCGCAAGCGTATCACATCCCGACGCTGGAGGTTTGCCGGGTTCAGCGGGCCGAACCGTTCGTCGATGAACGCCGTGAACTTGTCATAGTCCAGCGCCGTGCGGGGCTTCAGGTTCCGGTAACGCGGCGACTGGTGGTAACTGCGGATAAGAGCGGAAAAGTTCCTGCGCAGAACCTTGGCCTGCCCCTCTCCTTTCAGGATAGCAGCGTATTCGGCCCAGAACTCCGGGCTGCCGAAGTCCGACCCGATCTTTTGCGACGGCCACCCACGGCGCTGAAAATACAGACCATTTCGCTGCCAGTACACATATTTAGGAAGCTCTCGCTTCGTCATACCGCATATCCACCCTATCGAACTCGGAAAGGACTTCCTGCTCCGTTTCAAGCTCGAACTCGATTCGTCTTCCCTCGATCACCACCCGTTTGACAACCCGCCCTTCGGCCTCAAGGGCCCTCAGGTAATTCAGGGCCCGCTTCTCAGCCGTCATGGCGTCCTCCCGGCTCGGCTCGTACTGCCGCGACGGCCCCAATGTCGCAGTATCCACGCTGCGTTGGCATGTGCAGATCGAGGGGCGGAAGCTGGTGGATGTCAGGCATCGGGTTTTCCTTCCTTCATGGCGCAATCGACCAGCTCGGCGATGGCGTTCCGTTCTACAGCCTGCGTTCCTGGGCTTTGAGCGCACGGACCTTCTGCCTCACATGAGCGGTGTAATGCGCAACCATCGCCATGGATTGGCCGGTGACGGATGCGATTTCCTCATCCGTCGGGTTAGAGGAACGAAGAATACCTCGCCACTTGCTTCGAGCGCGACCGAACCATCGGCTCCTGGCAGCCCAAGCGCGATGGCGAACGCAACGAGGCCCTCGACACCTTCGTCTACACCCACGCCGCCCTGTAAAGGCTGATCAGCATGGGGCTCCGGCTGAGCGAGAAGGTAGAGGGAGTAAAGAGGCCGGCACCGACAGTGAGAAGCGCACCATCACCGGTGCGCTTCCAGTGGATGAAACGGTGAGAACCCGTTCCCTCGACTCAAGCGGCCACCAATGAGACAACACTCGTTGAGAGCGTCGACGCAGCGAAATCGCGCAGCAGCAGGGTGCGACGATCTCCGCCCCCGCCTTGCTGCTGGAGGGTTCGCTCCAGCGTCGGCAGGCGCTCATCTCTCTCCGCGTCCGCGAAGAAGTCCGAGAATGCCACGACCCGGCCTTCGCTGACAGCGACCGCTTCCTCGACGATAGCTCGTTCCATCGGACGCCCCCGGGCAACGAGCGCACGCAGCGCGGAGGGATCGGCCCTCTCAAGCGCGTCTTCGAAGGCGATCGCAAAGGTCGTCTTGAAAGGAATATCCGACAATCCGGCTCTTTCGGAGACGTAGGTCGAATAACTATCCTGCGGCGCGTCCGACAGAAATGAACGCAGACCGTCCTCGGAAGACAACCCAGACTCGAAGAGAAAGAGCTGCCGCCGCGCCATTGCTGTCGGTAGAGACAAAGTACTCGTGTCCTCGACACCGGTTGGCTGCGGCCTCGCGCGACGCAGCGCGCGCCCTTGATCCAGTTTTTGCAGTAGTAACCGGGTCACATCATCGGCCACGCCGTCAGCAATCGCATTGTTTAGAATGTCGCGCGCGTCGGCCGTGCGTCGCAGATCGTCGGCCAAAACCGTCGCAAGCTGGGTGCGCGCATACGGTTCTTCGGGGAACAGAGCCGTCGTCTCCCGCAGAAGGGCCGCCGCTTCTTCCGCTTTGCCGGAGTAAACCGACAGCACCGTAGCAAGCTGCGTGCGCCACTGGAGGTTTTCAGGAAAGCGCCGAACTGCTTCCCAACCGACAAGTTCCGCATCCGCAATGCGCCCAGCGGCCGCCAAGGCATCTCGCATAAGGGACCAGGCGAATACGTTCACTGGGTCGTAGTCAAAGGCCAAGGTCGCCAGAGATACGGCGAGCGCCCCGCGCTCGCCTCGTTCGTCCGGTGCCCCCTTCTCGATTAGCCGCATGCCAAAGTTGCAAGCCGTGCGCACGAGGTAAAAGACATCACCCGAAACGTCAGCGTAACGTTGCTGTCGGCGCATTATGGTTTCGATAGGCGTCCTAATCTGATCCAAGGGCTGCTCAACAGAGTTGAGGACAGGCTGCCACTCGCTCATTGGAACCGGCTCAGTCGAGAAAATGGTCCGCGATAGCGCTCGCTCGTTAGGATGAATATCGACATCCTCTCGCCACCAAGCGGCGACCGGAAATGTCGTCTCGGCGCCATTCGTGCGTCCCGACAACTCACGCTCTGCAGCCGTGATGGCGGCTTGGACGCGATCCGTCCAGAAGCCGGCATCCCGCGGGAAGTCACCTTCGAGAATGCGCCATTCTCGCTCGAAGGCCGCCGTGCCCGGCCGCTGTGTCACAGCCCAACGCGCAAGACCCTGAAGCGCAAAGTCCTCGTTCGCATCGAAGTCATCACCCAGCGGAAGGCGACGCAGACCGAGGAGCGCGATCCGCAAGTAGCTGGCGTCGTAACGTCCGGCGTCACCGCTCTCTGCACAGACTGATAGCCAGAGCGGCATCAGCCGGCGCGGCTCCAGGCCATGATCCGCCGCCACATCCTGGCTGAGCGCAAGGATCCGAAAATATTCGCGGCGCAGGTCGAGACCGCGATCCACGACAAAATTCTCGAAGAAGCCACTCCACAGAACGTAGCGGCGATGGAGGTCCGCAACCGTCTGCTCGGGCAACAACCGCCGAATGATGGTAACAAGCGTTACGAGTTTCGCCAGCTCGATGCGAAACGAACGGCCTTCCTGCTGCAGTAGCGTTGAACGGAACTCCTCTAGGAGCTCGGCGCAGCCACGGTCGAACCCGCGAACGACATCCGAGTCGCCCGTCTCCGAAGCAAGAATGGCGTCCACAGCGTCTTCGGGCTCAGCAGCCGAAAGCCGCCCAAGCGACGCCGTCCCATTTAGGAGAGCCCGAAGTGCGGCCTTCCCATTATCCCTTAGCTGGGCTTTCCATTTCTCCAAGGCTGAAGGCGTCACCATGATCAGATCCCGACTTCGCCAAAATCCGTGCGCCCCGTTTCTGTTCGCAGGGTATCAAGGTGACGACCGCGCGCGGCCTCTATGTCGGGAACATCCGCTCCCGACCATTTGGCTAGCCGCTTTACATGCCTCCAGGAATAATCGAAGCGGATGTGGAGGATCTCACGCACGCACGCCTTTTTCGGATTGCGCTCGCGCAGGTCCACCGTGAACCCATGGCTGGTCGAGCGCGGAACTGGAAAGAACGCCGGGTTGTTCTGGCACTCAAGAACCGTCGCCAAGGAGAAACACCGATCAACCCCCTTCGAATGAGCCTGCTTGATGACTTCGTCAGCGGTGTATTCCATAAGCGCAAACCTATACGGCTTATCCGGAACAAACGGGTAATGGTGGTATAATCCAAGACGGTCAATAATTCTTTGCAGCCAGTCCGCTTCCTTAAGATCGTCCGAAACCTCACTCTTGAATGCGGCAAACGAAGGGCGCTCGCCCGGATAATTCTGGAACTGATCCGTGAGCGCCGAGAGCCTGTGCTGATCGCCTGTCCGGAGGGCATCAACGAGGCTGTCGAAGTCGAGTCCCCCCCGAGGTTCTAAATGGCGGTCGATCCGCTCGAGGCGGATGATCTTTTGCACTGGCTCCACAGAAGCCGCAAGCAGTGCCAGATCGTTGGTCGCTACATCGAAGGTCGATGAGTTGTGGCCCCGCGCCAGCCCCTGAACGCTATCAACGAAGTAACTGTTGACCACCTTACGGATATCTTCTGATAGCGGTTTGTAGGTCTCTACGTCGTCCCGCCGCTGCTCAGAGACGTTTTCTTCGATCAGATAATTGCAGCCGACGCAGCTTTCGTCCACGTCGGATGCCCCGGCAAGGGAAACTGCCGAAGCAGTCAGTTCGGATCGATTGAACTGCATGCCGCTCCCCGAAATACAACCCTACATAAATTGGCGCCGGTGGGCCGGCGCCTCTATCCTCTATCTATTCGACATCCGAGCCGATGAGAAGCCCATGCAGGTCGGCGGCTCTCCAACTGCTCGCCGAAGGCGCATCGCGGGGCACGCGCATCGGCAGGCCGAGCGCGCCGAGGATCACGACGACGAGCTCGGCACCATCCGCGCCCGGCTGAGATCGATCGAGGCCATCCTGAAGGACCGCAAGTCGCTGATCGGCCGGCGCCTGACGCATGCCAAGAATGCGGGCAACAGCGGCCCCATCGGCAACATGATCGAGCAGGCGCAACCGGGGCTCGCCCGGGCCTATGAGGATCTCGATGCCGATCCGCTGACCGTCAACACGCTCTCGGGCACGCTGCGCTTTTCGACGGTCGCGGCCGAGGGCATGTCGCCGGTGGCCGAGCTGCGCGTCCAGCCCGAGCATCTGCGCGGCGATCTGCTGTCGAAGATCATGCCGGTCGCCTATGACCGCGCCGCGAAAGCCCCGCGCTGGGACGCCTTCCTCGAGGAGATCCTGCCCGACGCCACCGTGCGCGACTTCGTCCAGCGCTGGATGGGGCTCTCGATGACCGGCATCAAGATGCAGCGCCTGGCCTTCTTCTATGGCGGCGGCGCCAACGGCAAATCGGTGCTGGTCGACACCATCGCCCGGGTGCTGGGGCCCTATGCGGCGACGGCCCGGATCGAGTCGCTGACCGGCACCAACCGCCGCGGCGGCGGCGATGCCACGCCCGACCTGATCCCGCTGATGGGCGCGCGCTTCGTGCGGACCTCGGAACCCGACGAGGGCCAGCGCCTGCAGGAGGGGCTGATCAAGGAACTGACCGGCGGCGAGCCCCTGATGATCCGGGCGCTGCACAGCGATTTCCTGGAGTTCTCGCCGTATTTCAAGCTGACCATGAGCGGCAACCACAAGCCCGAGATCCGCGGCACCGATGACGGGATCTGGCGCCGGGTGCTGCTGGTGCCCTTCGATGTGCAGATCCCCGAGGACCGCCGCGACCCGGAGCTGGCCAACAAGCTCTGGGACGAGGCGCCCGGCATCCTGAACTGGCTGATCGCGGGGCTGACCGACTTCCTCGAGGGCGGCCTGCGCCCGCCCGACCGGGTGCTCGAGGCGACGGCCGAGTATCGCGAGGAAAGCGATCCGGTCGGCGCCTTCCTGACCGAAAGCGCCATCGTCACCGGCGCCGAGGCCGATTTCATCTATTCGCGCGAGCTGATCGAGGCCTTCAACTTCTGGCTGGAGGATCGCGGCGAGACCCGATGGGGCGGGCGCACCGTATCGAACCGGCTCAAGCAGAAGGCCAGCCGCTGGCGCCATCCCCATACCGGCAAGAGCTTCATCCCGGCCAAGCGCGGGGCAACCGGCTATCGCGGCCTGCGCTTCACCGACGAGTTCGCGGCCCGGATGGCAGATCGCAGAGACCATGGCGGCGCCGGTGCGCCCGTCGACGAGCCGTTCTGATGCGCCGCACCCCGCACCCCGTTTCCGATCCATCGGAGGCTTCGGGCCGTCCGGCCGCCCCGGATCACCGGCCCGACCGGCCCGAAACCGTCCCTCACGGCCTGAGACGAGGGCGACCAGCTTCAAGACCTTCTTCAAGGATATCGTGAAGGGCTCGGGCGATGCGGGGGACGCGATCTCGGCGCTGGCCGACCGGATGCTCGACGACCTGCTCGACCGCGCGATGAGCCCGCTCTCGGATGCCCTGGGCTCCACGTTCGACGGGCTGTTCTCGGGGCTCTTCGGCGGCCGCGCAAGCGGCGGCGGCGGGACCGTGACCCAACTCTTCCCCTCGGGCGGCCTTCCCGGCTTTGCCCGCGGCACCGACAGCGCCCCGGGCGGGCTTGCCTGGGTCGGCGAGGCGGCCCCCGAGCTCGTCAACCTGCCCCGCGGCGCCCAGGTGATCCCGAACCACCGCCTGGGCAGCCTCGGCGGCGGCTCGGTCCGGATGGGCGATGTGCATGTCAGCGTGGCCCAGACCAATGCCGATCCGCGCCAGATCGCCGAGGCGGTGCGCCGGGTCTCCCGCGAGGAGGCGCAGCGGGTCTACCCGGCTCGATGGCATCGTCTTCGAGAACCTGCCCTGGCAGGAGGTGCTGGCGCGTTATGACGGCCCGCAGGCGCTGTTCTATCTCGATCCGCCCTATTGGGGCGGCGAGGACGATTACGACAAAGGCCTCTTCGACCGCGACCAGTTCGCCGAGCTGGCCGAGCGCCTGGGTCGGATCAAGGGCGCCTTCGTGCTGTCGATCAACGACCGGCCCGAGATCCGCGATCTGTTCGGCGCCTTCGTGATCGAGGAGGTGCGGCTGACTTACTCGGTCTCGAAGAGCGGCGCGACCGCCGCGCGGGAGTTGATCATCGCCAATCGCGAGGTCAGGGTGGGGCTCGTATGAGTTCCCCCGGCCCGGTCGGCGTTTAACCGGATCTTGGGGGCGCCCGCGATCCGGTCAACCTGCTGCTCGTCAGCGCGTCGGCGGACCGCTCGAAAGACGCGCGCGGGCCGCTCGACTGGTTGCCGCCGGATCCGGGGCTCCGCTGCCAGTATGTCCCGCGGTTCCGGCGGATCGCCGCGAGCTACGGCTTGGTGCAGTCCGCAGCCGAGGAGCGGGAACTGGTGGCGCTGACCGGGCGGCTGTGTGGGACATAAGAGCGGGTAGCAGATGGGGTGGATGGCTCCCGCTCCCGGCGTCGCGATGCGCCATACTGCAGGTGTCAGAATCTGCAATTGAGAGGAGCCACCCCATGCAAGTTACCACTGTCGGCCTCGACCTGGCCAAGAACATCTTTCATGTCCACGGAGTTACCGAGACCGGAGAGGTCGCCTTCAATCGGCCTTTACGCCGGGCGCAGGTGCTGGCGTTCTTCGAGCGACTGCCGCCCTGCCTCATCGGCATCGAAGCCTGCGCATCGAGCCACCACTGGGGCCGTGAGCTTACGAAGCTCGGTCATACTGTCCGGCTGATGCCGCCGATGTACGTCAAACCCTACGTGAAACGGGGCAAGTCCGATGCGGTCGATGCAGAAGCCATTTGCGAGGCCGTGACGCGGCCGACGATGCGGTTTGTCGAGATCAAGTCCGAGGACCAGCAGGCGCTTCTCTCCTTGCATCGCGCACGGGACTTCGTGGTTCGACAGCGCACTCAGTTGATCAACATGCTCCGAAGCCTGGCCGCGGAGTTCGGGATCGCCATCGCTCGGGGCGTCGCGCGGGCCATCGATTTTGCGAAAGGGATCATCGAGGGCAAGCAGTCCGGGTTCCCCGAGCTCGCCCAGGACGTTCTGCGGGTCCTCAGCCGTCAGCTGGTCGAGCTCCACAACCGCTTTCGCTGGTACGAGATCACGATGCGTATCCAGGCTCGTCTCAGCCGCCAGGCGCAACTCCTGCAGAGCATTCCCGGAGTTGGGCCGGTCACCGCCTCGGCCGTGGCCGCCACGATCGGATCGGGTCACCAGTTCAAGAGTGGGCGGGAATTTGCGGCGTGGCTTGGTCTGACACCGCGCAACCACTCCAGCGGTGGCAAGGAGCGCTTAGGGAAGATCACCAAGATGGGCGATCGGTATCTGCGTCAGCTTATCGTCGTCGGCATGACATCGCGTGTGCGGCAGGTCTCCAACCATCCGGAGCGTGCCGATCCCTGGCTGACGAAGCTGCTGCAGAGGAAGCCTGCCCGGCTCGCGACCGTCGCCATGGCGAACAAGACGGCGCGGATCATGTGGGCGGTGCTGACCAGGAACGAATCCTACCGACCTCACACAGCCTGAGACATACCGAAACAGCGAGATAGCAAGACCGACGATGTGATGGTGTACCCTTCAGCCGCAACGATCAGGAAGCTCCGCCGAATGTCCCGGGCGAAATTGCCCGCAAAGCAGATAGGAACCTGATCTGCGGATCCCATCAGGGCCAGCGGTGTGAACCGCGCAAACAGGCCGGACACAAGACTGCTTCTGAAAAGGTGCGCGAGATCATTTACGACTTGCTATGCGGGAGCCATCCACACAGGTCATTCGGCGCCTCAAGTCCGAGCCGCCCGTGGATCACGGAAGCGGATGATGTGGATGGCCCCTGCTCCCCCGGCGTCGCGATGTGCCATAGTGCAGTTGTCATCGACTGCTGAGAGAGGAGCCACCCAATGACAGTCAATACGGTCGGCCTGGATTTGGCCAAGGATGTCTTTCAGGTTCACGGGATTTCCGCGAATGGGCGCGTCATTTTCAACAAGACGGTGAAGCGCGCCAAGCTTCTGCAATTCTTCGAGGCCCTGCCGCCCTGCGTCGTCGGGATGGAGGCGTGTGGGTCCGCCCATCACTGGGGCCGCGAATTGGGCAAGCTCGGTCACGACGTCCGGCTGATGCCTGCGGGCTATGTGAAACCCTATGTGAAGCGGGGCAAGACCGACGCGGTCGATGCCGAGGCGATTTGCGAGGCGGTGCGCCGACCCACGATGCGCTTCGTCGAACTGAAGACGGAAGATCAGCAGGCGATCCTGGCGATCCACCGCACCCGCGATCTTGTGGTCCGGCAGCAAACCCAGATCGTGAACATGATCCGCAGCATCTTGCGCGAATTCGGCCACATCCTGCCGACCGGAGTGGGCGCCATCCTCACCTTTGCCAAACGCCACCTCGGCGGGGACCATCCCGACATGCCGGAACTGGCCAACGGTATTCTCGGGACGCTGTGCCATCAGCTGGTGGGCCTCAACACCCGGGTCGTCGGCTACACCAGGATGATCGAACAGCACGCCATGATGACGGCAGATGCCCGGCGGCTGATGCGCATACCCGGGATCGGTCCGATTACCGCCTCGGCCATCATCGCCACGATCGGCGATGCGAAACAATTCCGGACCGGGCGCGATCTGGCGGCCTGGCTGGGTCTGTTCCACAACAGGCCCGCACAATAGAAATTTGACGTTTCCAGCTCAAACCGGAAGTTGAATGATTCATGACATACGACAGCTCAGAGGCTCATTAAATACCCGCTTCCTCTCCGCTATTGACTGCCTCGCCATTTGCAATGAACATCACAATATAACCAACGGAGAATTTAGCCATGTGATGCTGTCGCATGCTGGAGGCTTATGTCGCGACATTTGGCAGTTTACAATTTTGGCCGCAACGAGAACGGAGTCGTCGGGATGGTTTTTCAGTTCATCGTCATCGGCGCAGCGATTGCGACCATTTGGGCGAAGAATGCATACGCAACTGACAACCTCGTTTACAGCGATGAGAGTTTCCTGCTTGAACTGGGCTATAATCCTGGAGCTGTAGACGGATTTGCGGATCAAAACACACATAGCGCGATTTCTAGCTCTCAGATAGGGCGTGGATCGCTTGTAACCGGTGGCATGGATACGCAGGGGCGCCGGGCACTTGGCCAGGAGATTTTAGAATTTCGTGCGAAACAGGAACAGCATCCTCCAGAAATTCCGCAAAATCTTCCGAAGGAAACCTTACCTGAAACCATTCGCAGGGAGGTCGGCCACATATGGCTGTTTAGTGATTACCGCACACTTCCAATTGGAATGAGCGCATTTTTGGGCCCAGGTCCTGGTGGCGATTGGAGCAAGCCACATCAGTCTTTAGTGTGGTATCGGGTTTATTCTTTGGATGCCTTTCACTCGAATGGCGTTGCGGTTCCGCAATATCTAACCGGAGAAGAAAAAAGCCATCCCTTCAATGCGAATGGGATAGGCTTGAATGGACCTTATAGCGGCCCAGCCCCTGACTTGGCAATGGTATGTGTGGTACACGCTCCACGATCCGCACCAGCCAGGTTAGTCTACAGTTTGAGCTTTTGGCGAGCGGAGCCACTACGCTTCGACCCTACAACTGGCTCGAAAAGCTACGATGCCACCATAGGGCCCGAGCTTGGCTGGGCCGTTGGCTCAGACCCTTGCCAAAATGCGTTCCAGTCTCTTGACGCTGACACCAGGGCTGCTTTGCGCCACTAGGCTGGAAATTATTTTCTTTTTTGAGTTCTGAAAATTGGCTTCGCCAAAGCACGGCTTCCGAGCCAGATGAGAGCAGAAAGATGGCCAGAAGAAGTGCAAGCCTGAGGAAACACTCACCTAACTGCAGCGGGTAGATGTTGGGTTTCACATGGCTGGTATATTTTTGATAAATCCCAGAAGATGGTGAATGCACTCATTCACCGCTGGTATCCGTCAGGATGTGATAGAATGGCCGCACGAATGGCGGGCAATCAGGAAGATTTATTTCGCCGCTTCCCCGCAATGGACTCCAATAGCTCCGGTGAGCTGGATGCAATTTCTTTTCCGATTCGCATCAAGTATATATTTATTCGGCGGATTCTATCCCGAGGCAACAGTGTCTCAGCAAGCAAGTCACGCCCCGCCTTCCCTACAAGAACTACCGCCAATTGCGGTAGCAAGGGCATCCAGAGTTCTGATTGGGGGTTGACCAAACCATTGGACCCACCGTTCCCGAGCCGCGCGACAGCGGCGCTCGATAGGATGAACGAATGATGTCTTTCACACCGAACCCATCGGACTGATCGCTCGTGTAGTAGTTTCAAAAATTGTTCCGAAGGGCGTAACGCGGCTTGAACTCGCGCTGAACGAGAAAGTAGCTCCTGCTGGGAGGGATCTTTTATTTTCTTAAGAAAGTTGCGACCCGCAGGAGTTAGATTAAATATATCCAAGGGCAAATTTTCCACGGCATCTTGCACCATCTGGCGTGTGCGGCTGGCTTGGTCAAACTCCGGAATGAAATCCGGCGTTCTCTTTAACATCTCGGCAATAACTTCGCGCAGAGAGTGCTCAATTTTCCCTTCAAGCGTTGGAAGTTTTCCCTTTTCAAACGCAATCTTAAGCTCAGGGAGTAGCTCTCCTAGAAAGTTATCAATGGGACCGTAGTGGTTTCGCTCCACCTCGTCTGAAGGACGACCTTCGTTGTAAATTGTATAGTAGTTTCGGCGCTGAAAGAACGTCCTAATATTTCGGATTCTCGGGTTATCGTATTCGCCGCTGCGAGTCTTCTTCGCGTACCACAGCTGCTGTTTTCCGGAGGCAAAGGCGCGCTGCAGAGCTTGAGGTATATAATGATGGCCTTTGCTGCGTTGATTCTTCATCAAATCTGCCGCCAAGCATATTTTCGAGTGAATTCCTGAACTCGAGATGCTCACGATTCCGGAGGAATATATACGCCCGCATGTCAAAGTAAAGTAACTATCATTTTATTCTAAGGAAATTATTGACATTATGAAGGCCTAGGCATCCAGTCTTGGTATCTTCGGTAACGAGTAGGCGGCTGAATTTGGCGACGCAGGTCGCTGGTGCGTTGAAGATCAGTTCTCGGAAATCTCCACCTATGCTCGGTGAGGATCTTGAAAAGTAGCTTCTTGCCCAAAGTACCAGCGTCTGCCGGGTGGCCCGGGGAGATCTCAGAGGCCTGACTCGTCCGGTTCGGGGCTGCGACCGGCAACCCGCTGCACGAGGCACGAAGGACCGGTTTGGGCCGTGAGCGACGCCGCGCGAGGGGCGATCAGGCGCTTGCCCCTGCGGCGCGGCGAAGGTCGGGAACGAGCCTATTCCGTTGAAAAACGCGACTTGTCCGAAGGTCTGACCGTTGATTCAATATCGCTGCAACCGGCTCGAAATACCCGCTGATGGCTTACCTGTTCTTCCTCAAGGACATGGACCGCTTCATGCCGATCCAACCCACCGGCTTCGACCGTGTCTTCGGTGAGATCGGCCTGGAATTCCGCACCCTGCGCAATTGTACCTGGGAGAACTACAGCCATTTCAACGGGATCCTGAACGCCCTACGCAAGCCGATCGCAGATCAGGCCAAACTGGAACACGTCCGCCTTATCGACGCCCATTCCCTGCTGTGGCCATTCTCGACCCTGTTGGGGAGGGAAGCCAAGGGCGACTTGGCCAATGGTGAAAGGGCCGACGCGCGACACCTCGGAGCCAGGGAAAAATCGATTGCCGACATTAAGTATTCGGTGGGCAAGACGGTCTTCAACTCCAACGGCCAGGTGATCCCTTCGACCGTCAAGAACAAGGAGCTGCATATGTCCGACGCCGAGTTGGACAAGCTGATCCGGGACCTTCTCACCATCCAGGAAGACCGCTGCGCCATCACCGGCCTGCCGTTCCAGTTCCGGGGCGCACAGACGGACGACAACATGCTGCCCTCCTTGGACCGCATCGACAGCAATGGGCACTACGCCAAGGAGAACCTGCAGTTGGTCTGCCGTTTCATCAACTTCTGGAAGCAGGCATCTGATGACGGTGAGTTCCGCAGGTTGGTTGGCGTCGTTCGTGGCGATGATATGGAAGGTGGATAGCACGCACCGAAACTACGGAACGAAAAATACAGATACCAGATCGGCCCATTGCCGCCGTTGGCCGATGTCTAGCAATGCTGCGGTGCGGCCCGTCAGAGGAGATGGGGTGGATGGCTCCCGCTCCCGGCGTCGCGATGCGCCATACTGCAGGTGTCAGAATCTGCAATTGAGAGGAGCCACCCCATGCAAGTTACCACTGTCGGCCTCGACCTGGCCAAGAACATCTTTCATGTCCACGGAGTTACCGAGACCGGAGAGGTCGCCTTCAATCGGCCTTTACGCCGGGCGCAGGTGCTGGCGTTCTTCGAGCGACTGCCGCCCTGCCTCATCGGCATCGAAGCCTGCGCATCGAGCCACCACTGGGGCCGTGAGCTTACGAAGCTCGGTCATACTGTCCGGCTGATGCCGCCGATGTACGTCAAACCCTACGTGAAACGGGGCAAGTCCGATGCGGTCGATGCAGAAGCCATTTGCGAGGCCGTGACGCGGCCGACGATGCGGTTTGTCGAGATCAAGTCCGAGGACCAGCAGGCGCTTCTCTCCTTGCATCGCGCACGGGACTTCGTGGTTCGACAGCGCACTCAGTTGATCAACATGCTCCGAAGCCTGGCCGCGGAGTTCGGGATCGCCATCGCTCGGGGCGTCGCGCGGGCCATCGATTTTGCGAAAGGGATCATCGAGGGCAAGCAGTCCGGGTTCCCCGAGCTCGCCCAGGACGTTCTGCGGGTCCTCAGCCGTCAGCTGGTCGAGCTCCACAACCGCTTTCGCTGGTACGAGATCACGATGCGTATCCAGGCTCGTCTCAGCCGCCAGGCGCAACTCCTGCAGAGCATTCCCGGAGTTGGGCCGGTCACCGCCTCGGCCGTGGCCGCCACGATCGGATCGGGTCACCAGTTCAAGAGTGGGCGGGAATTTGCGGCGTGGCTTGGTCTGACACCGCGCAACCACTCCAGCGGTGGCAAGGAGCGCTTAGGGAAGATCACCAAGATGGGCGATCGGTATCTGCGTCAGCTTATCGTCGTCGGCATGACATCGCGTGTGCGGCAGGTCTCCAACCATCCGGAGCGTGCCGATCCCTGGCTGACGAAGCTGCTGCAGAGGAAGCCTGCCCGGCTCGCGACCGTCGCCATGGCGAACAAGACGGCGCGGATCATGTGGGCGGTGCTGACCAGGAACGAATCCTACCGACCTCACACAGCCTGAGACATACCGAAACAGCGAGATAGCAAGACCGACGATGTGATGGTGTACCCTTCAGCCGCAACGATCAGGAAGCTCCGCCGAATGTCCCGGGCGAAATTGCCCGCAAAGCAGATAGGAACCTGATCTGCGGATCCCATCAGGGCCAGCGGTGTGAACCGCGCAAACAGGCCGGACACAAGACTGCTTCTGAAAAGGTGCGCGAGATCATTTACGACTTGCTATGCGGGAGCCATCCACACAAGACATTCGCCGCAGCCTAGAGGAACGGCCGCGAAGCGCAGGAAACGGACTATAGTCATCACCGTGCCATATTCTGGATCGGCGCCGAAGGCCTGGTTCAAATGCTGTTGCCTTACCGCCGGAAGAGACATTCGCTGCGCCTGCGAAATCCGATCGCGGGTCTGCGACCGAAACACAGACCATCATCCGCTTTCACTATGTCGAGAACGAATGTCCTTTTCAGCGGAGATCAACACGCCAGCTCCATCTCGGCAGCTGCCGTCCGGTCTCCTACAAGTCGGTGTCGGCGCAAGAGGTTCGCGCTGTTGAACTCTACACTGTTCCTATCCGGCTCGATGCTGCACGTGGCTCTCACGAGTGTGAAACGTACATTTCAGACATCGACGGAGGAAGGTGAGGACCGGATGGGCACGTCACGTAAATCGCAGGCGAGAAAGGTTCCGGAAAGCGGGCGTGATATTCAGCGGCGACCACGTGGAGGAGTGGAAAAGGGCGTACTGGGTCTTTCGGCGCCACGATAGCCGACCGCTCTGTACTCGCGCTCGTACTGTGCTCGATCGACGATCCGAATATCACCCGCTTCCGAACGGATTACCGCACATGATTCTACGCGAACGCTTTCTCCGTCAGGCAAGACAAGATCCGTGTTTCCAAGGATACTTATGGCCTGCTCGGGGCGTAGATGCGGCTTGAGTATCTCTCCATCACCGAAGCGGTAGTAACGCGCGTTCAGCTCGTCCTCCGAGAGTGTCACCTGCTCTCCGGACGGTTTCACGTACCTCGTGCCGTCCTCGGTGCCGATTGCCCGGAGCGGTGTCGCATCGGCAACCCAGATGCTGTCGCGGTTCCAGTCAAGATCGGTGTCGAGGCGGATCGTGGGGCGGTCATCGGGCATTTCGGACCTCGGGCAAGGATTCTCCTTTGCGCAAGATGCAGCTGCGACCTTTAACAACCGGTTAACGATGCTCACGCCAGGAAGTCGACCCCGAGCCGGCGCCCGTCGAACCAGGGCTCGCCGTCGATGAAGGCCGGCCAGCGCTGCGCTACCAGCCTGAGGAGGTTCGACAAGTGCTCGAACTCTTTCTGGGGCTCCAGGTTCGACCCGCCTCGCACGCCGTGCGGTTTTTGAAACCAGATTCGGGACAGAGACTCGGCACCCAGCAAGCGCATCCCGAGTTCAATGGCCTTGGCTTCCTGCTCGGAATTCCAGCCGCGATGATTGAGGTCGGTGATTGCGAATTCGCCAGGAATGGTATCGCTGGGTTCAATTCGCACAAAAATATATCTGTCCAACTCACTTTTAAGTTGAATTGAGAAATCGTCTTCCCGGTATGAGAGTCTCAGATCCGAAAGAATCTCCAGAACTCGCGTTTCGCTTGATGTGTCGAGACGAGACATGCGAAAAACCCCTTGGTAAATTCTGACCGGGATCGGCTCTTTGTGCTCGTTCGAGCGGCCTTGGGAGAGGGTATAGCACGATGAAGAACAAGGTTTACAAGGTGTTCGTCATCGGCCCGATGTTCCGCGAGGGCGAGGATGAGTACGGCATCGCCTATTCGGACCAGATTCTCAACATCGTGGCGGCACTTAACACGATCGGCGCTGACCTCGAAGAAGCGCATGGCATCCGCCTTGACGTGGACGCGCCGGACCGGCGTCTGCGCGATATCCAGCACATTCCCGAGTTTGCACTTGGCGAGATCGACCGCTGCAATTTCGCGGTCGCCGACATTTCCGCCCGGAGCCCTTCGGTCATGTATGAAATCGCGGTGCTGCACAGCCTGGGAACGCCGACGCTACTGCTGGACCGGAAGCCGGCCCTGATCGAAGATGCGGTCTATTACCTGAAAGATCTCACCATCCGCGATGTCGTGAGTTTCTCGGTTGAGAATATCCGCGCCGAGCTGGAAAAGCCCGTGCGTATTCTGACGGGTGTCGAGCCCGGCCCGCGCCATGACTACACGCGGAACAAGATCACCGATTACTACCGCAGCATGCCGCTTGTCGATGTCCGTGCCATCACCGGCATTGCCACAAGCTATTTCTCGAATTTCTTGCGCCATGTGTTGAACCCGCTGGGCCCGATGGCGAAAGATTACACGTTGAACAAGCTGATCGTCCTGATCCCTCCACTCATCATGGACAATTACGGCGCCAGCGTGACTGACCGAATGGAGAAGGAGATCGGGGACCGCATCCAGCAGTTTGAATTCGAAAGCGTTTTCAGTCGAACGCAAAAGGCAAAACGGATCAAGAATGCCGTGGTCGATTACCCGACACCGATCGACAGCCTGTCCCTGTCGCCGCAATTCACGCGCACCAGCGAGTTGCTGAAGTCGGATGGTGACGAGGAATTCGCGCGCTACCAGGGCCGGATGATCCAGACCTTCTGCGACGTGGTGACACATCTTTGCCGGACCCAACCCGCGATCAGCACTCCGGAATTCATGCCGCTGGAGACCTTCTTCGAGACCTATGCCACGGTCGCCGGGGACGGCTGAGGCGATGGAAGCCGACGTCTACAACCGGGATATTCTTGCCAATGCCGACGACGAAGACATCCTGCGCGAGCGCTATCCCGACATTGCCGACTGGCTGCCCTGGCCCGAGCTAAAGGCGGCGTTTCTAAAGGCCGAGGGGATCGCTGCGGCGGAAAAGGGCAAGTCCCAGCGCTATGGCCGACTTGCGATCTGGTGCGCCTTATTCTCGACGGCGATCATCGCCCTGACCCCGGCCCTATCGATCCTTGCGCCCGTGATTGGCATCGGCCCCGAGACCGTTTTCGGGGGCTATCTGGCAGGGGTGTTCCGCTATGGCTGGATCCCGTTCCTTGCGCTGTCGGCCTGGTTCGGCGGGCATTCGCTGCATGGCGAGCGCCGGGCTCGCTGGCTGGAGGCGCGAGCACAGTGCGAGCGGTTGCGGCAACTCTTCTTTCAGCATCTCGCCTGCTGGCTGCCTCAGCTCGTGTCCACGGATCCGAACGACCGCACTGCGGCACTTGAGGCGCGCGCGGCGGCGCTGGCGCATCTCCGGGAGCATTACGGCTCCGATGGCGGGGCCGTCGTGCATCGGATCGTCAACGACCTTGACCACAGGTACTGGGCGCTTGTCGAGGTTCCGCTGCGGGCGTGGACGGGGCAGACCGACCCGCGGGTCGCGGCCTGCCTTCTGCGCTACATCCGTGACCGTCGCCTTGCCTATCAGCAACGCCATGCCTCCCGGCAGGTCGACTGCAACGCCCTGCGGTCAAGGCAGTCGATTTTTTCCCGCTGGTCTGCGCAACGGCGGTTGATGGTGACCTTCGGCGCCGCCTTCGTGGTGTTTCAATGGATCATCGGCGTGCTCTACATCGTCATCGACGCGTTTCCCGCGCCCCCCGGTCCGCAAGGCCCGCAAAGCCTGACCAGCGTCGTGATCTACGCGCAGGTCGCGGCCACGCTTTCGGCCGCCTTCGTTGTGGCGCTCAAGGCGCTGGAAGACGGCATGCAATACCGCAAGGACATGATGCGCTATCGCACCTACGGGGGCATCACCGCGCGGATCACCGCCAAAGTAGATGAGCTTATCGCACGCACGCAGGCGGACCTGGACCGTCTGCGCATCTATCTTTTGGTGATGGAAGAGTTGAGTTACTGGGAAATGCGCGAGTTCCTTACTCTCCACCTAGACAGCGAATTTTCAACTTAGGATTGCGTAAGGAGTACTATTTGCTTTGAATTTCATTGGAGGTTGATGCTTTGGGCAGAAGGAGCTCGCCGAGGTCAACTGCGCCTCGAAGTCTGCAGAAAGTTCCAAACCCCATCTTTTTAGCGAGCGAAAAAATTTTTTTAGAATTATTGAATTTTTGCGCCATTTATATAATTATCGGAATTTTTTAGAATTGAATCAGAAGAAATCCTTGCCGCATTAGGCTCGAAGGTCTCAGTCGCGAGACAGCGTTGGTTGACCACCTTTCACTTTATGAGCTTCGCCGCCATCGGTGTCGTACGCGGCATCGAGAATGGGACACATCCCTGCCGAGCGTCCGCTCTCGAGAAATGGCCAGTAGAAATTCGCACCTGCTGCTGCGCGGGCGCTGCGCTCTGCACGAATGTCCTAAAAGGGCTGCATGCGGTCATCCGCCGCGCCCCGCGCGAACGTCCGCAGCCGGCAGGGAGCGCCCGAGCGGGTGGCCGGAGGAGGTCAAGCGCCATGCTGCGCCGCCGCAGGTCCGCTTCGAGCCCATTGCGGACAATGACGCCAACAGATAGCCAGATAAAAAACGCTGTCGGGGCCGCACGAATGCGCATGCTCATTGTTACCCTAATTGGGGCAGCCGTAGCTGGGTGCATACCGCAATCTCGTCGCGCGCAAATTGATGTCGGAGGTGGTGCCTCAGTTGCTCTCATAGTCAGCCCGATGTTCGGCTGGCATAGCGACTGGCATCGGAAACTGTCGATCAAGGCACCGAAAGGCTCACTCGAGATTGACCTTTTCGAGGATACCGGATGGTGGAGGGGAAGTAATCTCTATCGCCATGAGTCAGGCCTCTATGTCCTTCACGAGGGGCAGGCAGGTTGTATCATCTTCAGCGTCTCACCGCCTAAATTAGTCAATGATCCAGCCATTTCGTGCGACAAAAGCAATCAGACTGTGCCGGGCGGTACAGTTAAGGCCGACACATCATCGCAGGGATTTCCCGCGTCGCGGTTCTACCGTGACTTCCAGTACATCGGTCAATTCGTGGAAACCCCACATGGGCAGAAACCAATCAGCTTCATTGGTGCGGACAAGCAGCCTGAGGCAGAGCCGAGCGACATTCTGTAGATGTCCTCTTTGTCCCGCTCTCCGGACCTTGGTGGCCTGAGTGCATGCTGCAGCCGGGATGAACGGCCGCTTCCGTGATCGGCGGGCGGCGCGCCCTTGGGGCATCGAACGTCTTGTGTGGATGGCTCCCGCATAGCAAGTCGTAAATGATCTCGCGCACCTTTTCAGAAGCAGTCTTGTGTCCGGCCTGTTTGCGCGGTTCACACCGCTGGCCCTGATGGGATCCGCAGATCAGGTTCCTATCTGCTTTGCGGGCAATTTCGCCCGGGACATTCGGCGGAGCTTCCTGATCGTTGCGGCTGAAGGGTACACCATCACATCGTCGGTCTTGCTATCTCGCTGTTTCGGTATGTCTCAGGCTGTGTGAGGTCGGTAGGATTCGTTCCTGGTCAGCACCGCCCACATGATCCGCGCCGTCTTGTTCGCCATGGCGACGGTCGCGAGCCGGGCAGGCTTCCTCTGCAGCAGCTTCGTCAGCCAGGGATCGGCACGCTCCGGATGGTTGGAGACCTGCCGCACACGCGATGTCATGCCGACGACGATAAGCTGACGCAGATACCGATCGCCCATCTTGGTGATCTTCCCTAAGCGCTCCTTGCCACCGCTGGAGTGGTTGCGCGGTGTCAGACCAAGCCACGCCGCAAATTCCCGCCCACTCTTGAACTGGTGACCCGATCCGATCGTGGCGGCCACGGCCGAGGCGGTGACCGGCCCAACTCCGGGAATGCTCTGCAGGAGTTGCGCCTGGCGGCTGAGACGAGCCTGGATACGCATCGTGATCTCGTACCAGCGAAAGCGGTTGTGGAGCTCGACCAGCTGACGGCTGAGGACCCGCAGAACGTCCTGGGCGAGCTCGGGGAACCCGGACTGCTTGCCCTCGATGATCCCTTTCGCAAAATCGATGGCCCGCGCGACGCCCCGAGCGATGGCGATCCCGAACTCCGCGGCCAGGCTTCGGAGCATGTTGATCAACTGAGTGCGCTGTCGAACCACGAAGTCCCGTGCGCGATGCAAGGAGAGAAGCGCCTGCTGGTCCTCGGACTTGATCTCGACAAACCGCATCGTCGGCCGCGTCACGGCCTCGCAAATGGCTTCTGCATCGACCGCATCGGACTTGCCCCGTTTCACGTAGGGTTTGACGTACATCGGCGGCATCAGCCGGACAGTATGACCGAGCTTCGTAAGCTCACGGCCCCAGTGGTGGCTCGATGCGCAGGCTTCGATGCCGATGAGGCAGGGCGGCAGTCGCTCGAAGAACGCCAGCACCTGCGCCCGGCGTAAAGGCCGATTGAAGGCGACCTCTCCGGTCTCGGTAACTCCGTGGACATGAAAGATGTTCTTGGCCAGGTCGAGGCCGACAGTGGTAACTTGCATGGGGTGGCTCCTCTCAATTGCAGATTCTGACACCTGCAGTATGGCGCATCGCGACGCCGGGAGCGGGAGCCATCCACCCCATCTGTTATCGGCAGGGAGCGCCCGAGCGGGCGCCGAGGCGCTCCGGCGCCATGCTACACCGTCGCAGGTCCGCTCCGAGCCCGAAACTGACCAGAGCGCGCCAGACCGTTTTTGCACGCGCAGCGACGCGCTCAGCGTAGCGACCGGCCCTGACCGGCCCTTCGACGGAAAGACGGACGCCGCGGTACGACTTACCCGAAGCAGCCGTGCGCACCAGCGTGTAGCATCCGTCGGGGGAGGGAAATCCGCCCGCGCCTTCCTCACTGTCAAATTTGTCGCCGCTGCGTCTCGCGATGACATCAGCAACAAACCTTGGACAAACCAGGCTTTCGCGAAGCTACGCGCGAAGGCCTGACTTGTTCGGATACAGCCATGGCCCGTTCGTGCCGGGGGATGGATAGCGTTTAACCCCTCCTGCGCTCTACGCCTGCCGCCACCTCGACGGTCACATGTTCCGTCCCGGTCGTCTCGCGCACGCGGCCTTTCACGGCGCGACGCACGTCTTCCGCCACCGCGCCCGGCGCGAGCTCGATCTCCAGCGTGGCCATGGGCCGCTCCTGAGTGATCGACCAGGCGTGGACATGATGGGCGCGGGCCAAGCCGGAGCATTCGCTAAGCGGCGATTGTGGATGACACTCGGTAGCTCCTATCGCTCTTCCCTATCGTAAACGACTCCGCTCGAGCAGATAGCGGCTTGGAGGCTTGCCGACCATCTTTCGAAACATGGTCACGAAACTGCTGGCGCTTTCATAGCCGAGATCGATGGCGACGGCCTGAACCGACTGACCAGCGCTAAGCCGCCGCAAGGCAAGCACAATATGCAACTGTCGGCGCCAGCGGCCGAAACTCATGCCCACCTCTTCGGCCAACAGACGGCTCAGGCTGCGCTCGCTGAGCGCGACGCGGGAGGCCCACTTCGCGACGCTCGCATGATCCGCAGGCGCCGCGATCAACAGGTCGGTGAGCTTCTTCAGGCGCGGATCGCCGGGGATGGGGAGGCAGAGATCCTCGACCGGTGCCACAGCCAGCTCATCGAAGAGAACGGACACGATCCGGCCATCCGGACCGTCGACGTCATAGAGGTCCGGCAGAGCGTTTGCCCGCATCAGCAACTCACGGAAAAAACGCGACACCGTGATCGTGCAGCAGTCTTTCGGCAGGTTCGCGGATTCGGGAGGATCAATGAAGAGAGAGAGACACTCCACCTCGCCCGAGCCGAAAACGGAATGGGGCAGCCCGCCGGGAATCCACACGGCGCATTGCGGCGGTACGATCCAGACTGCGCCGTCGACCTCGCAATTGACGACGCCACGCACCGTGAAAAGCAGTTGCGCCTTCTGATGGTGGTGCCGGGGCGATTGCTCCAGGGCGTCAAGGGTGGCGACCGCGTTGGCTGCCACCAGAGCACGCGGGATCTCGTCGACATAGGCGAGCCAGTCGGGACGGACGTCCAGATACATCTCAGACCTCGACGTTATCAGATTAGGCCGGATTGAAACATATAGTGGCAAGGTTGCGCAATGACGCCGCGTGCCGGCTGGCGTATTGCTGTGAGGCAGAGGCGGCTGGCGGATCTTGTGATCGCGCTCCGTTACTGGAGGGGCAGAACTGACCTGCCAGACACATATCTTTACGTTGCGGCACATTCGTTCGACCTAAAACCATCCATTCTCGCTCGGAGACGACACATGCCCTTGGATATCAAGAATTTTCCGCTTGTCTGGATGAGCTATGACGAAGCGCCGGACCACGACCACGACGAGGATTTGCCCCGAAGGTGGAGGCGGTGAAACGGGTTCTCGTGGAGACCGGAGCCGATGGCACGATCCGCTTCGAAGAAACGGTGATCAGCCTGACGGGGCTCGACACCGATCAGATCCTCGACCGCCTGCTTTCGGATCGACGCAAATAGGTTTCCGAAATCCCTGCGCTGATTTTCATCGGCACCCACCGGTCTTGCGGTTTCGCCCGGCCTCGTAACGCCGGTCCTGGCCGCGTTCGCCCGCAGCGCGCAGCTCGGCCACCACCCGACCCCGGCCCTGGTCGAGACAATCGCCCGGCCAGTCGAAGCTCTCGATCTGGCCCTGTTCGTAAGCCGCGTCGCCCAGATGGTCGGTCTCCATCGCTCCCACCGGGGTCTTGAAATTGTAGTCAGTCAGCCGGATGGCGCCGGTCGTGATCCGCCGCGCGGGCCGCCAGGCGCGGAAATGCGAGACTTCCTCCTGGTGGTGGCCCTCGGCCGGCCGGAACGGGCGCGCGCCGATGCTGTCATGAGCCTCGACCTGATCGGTCAGCACCATCTCATGACCGCCATCCGCGTGAACGGCCGCTTTCGTGATTCCGCTGACAGCAGAGGCCGGGGCGCTCAACGGCGGCTATCGGCAGCGAGCGCCCAAGTGGGTGGCACCAGGCACTCCAGCGCCATGCTGCGCTGCCGCAGGTCCGCTCCGAGCCCATTGCAGTCATTCGTGCCGCCGTTAAGAGAGGGGAGTGCAGGCCTCGACGATCACATCCAACACTTTCTCCATCTTCTCGAAGGGGTAGTCGTCAGCACGGGTTGTTTCTGAGGAACTCGTCTTGCTGCGCGCTCTTCTCGCCAGGGGTTGTTGAACCGCCGCTCGATAGCTGGGAGCGTCGATCCGAGGAGCTCTAGGCGTGGAAGGATCGAGCGTAAGGTCGCCTGAAAAACTTCTACTTGCTTTAGGTCGAAGTCCCTTTCGACAAAAACACTGTCAGACGGCAAGTAAATCGAATGGTGCGTCGTGGTCGTAAAGTTCCCACTGGACTCAAGATGGAAATTCCCGATGCGGAAGTCTGAGTAGGTCCCCAACGCTGATCCTCCCTGCCTGCAAGCCGGTAGTTTCGCTTTTGGTAGTCGGAGTTAAGTCGAACGTCGAGCCAATTGCACGGATGAGCCTACACCAATGCGACGCTAGTCAACCGGACCTTCGCTGCGGGAGATAAGACGTTAGGCGCCCTCATCGAAAGCGGACATTGAACCACAACGTTCGTATTCGATATTTTGGCGAAGGCAGTATTCAAACGAAGCGACTAATGGCTATATGTGGCTGATGAAAGATGAGCAGTCGCAGAATAATGAGCAGAGTATGGCCGAGGGTGTACCAGCCCCTGATAAAAAACCTGTGCCTAAGTGGAAGCAACTGGCACGCAAGATGGTTTGGCCGCTTCACGCCCGCTATCCGAACGTCATCCCCAACCCCCATGGCGAAGACAAAACCTACTACCGGGAGCGCGATGCAGAAACCAACGCAAAGTCAGCGCTTGATGAAGGTGTTTCCCTCCGCCTCGGCTGCATCATGGTCAGTGAGATTTTTGGCCCGAATGAGATCGAGACTTTATACGACGGCCTTGAGAAGATTGGCTGGGACAGAGAAAGAACACCTGTTCGCGATGACTCGAATATCGAATGGCTCAAAAAGCAACGACTCTACGGCAGCGAAGGTCGTATGCCGCTCGGCTGGATACATCGGCCTGAAAAAGCCAAGAAATTTGTTGGCGTTCGGTACACAGCGGAATTCCCGAAGCAGTTCTCATCTCTTCTGGTCACTATTTCGCAGTTAACACCTTCAACGACCTGCTTGAGTGTTGGATTTATTCTAACTGACAAGGCTGCGCTCGAATATTCAAATGCGATTAACGAGCCCGCAAAGACCACCCGTGTTCCAAAGCGCCGCACGAGGGCGTACTCGATCATGGGCGTAGAGCACGTGAAAGAAGAGCGTGCCCGGCGCATAAGGCAAAAATATCGAAACATTGGTATCGAATGGTTGTCGAAGAACTTCCCCGGGTTCTTCAGCTCGCATTGCGTAAGCAGCCAGTTTCCAACGGCAGAATTTCTTTCATTGGAACAATTTACGCCATTCGACAAAGACGCACCCAGAGACAGGGGTTGGGAACACTGGTCGCGCTTTGTCAATATCGAGCATGACTTCCGTAGTTGGACGTGTTCATCAGTGCCCTCTTTGAAATTTTCTTTTGATGCAGCACGGCGCGACAAAATCTCCAATCACATGACCGTAGCGCTTCGCTGGGATACATTGAACGATGAGGATTTGAAGACTTATGGCAGTGACTCATTGGGTAGCCGGACCTATTTCGCCAATGAACGGCTTAACGGCATCATCGCCAGATACGCGCTTGCGGCCTATCTTGGTGAGGTGCTTCGAAGCCTCAAGGAAACTCGTCAGTCCTTGTCGGCGCGTTTGAACGCGCGCCGTTCCACAAGTGAGGTCGAGAAGATTAGTGAGTTCTTCAGACGATCTATCGGCGTACCATCTATCGCGCGCGAAGTTTTGGCACTCTCCGAGAACGATTCATCGTTCCGGTGGAACGCCACTGGTTTTACGCAGCAAAGTCATCGGGATGAATAAAAGCCATATGAAATTAAAGAAGGCCTGAAATCGTTTCTTGGTCGGCTCTCGCGACAGCTTCTCGAAGAAGATCAGGACACCCGTGAATTCCTAAACCAGCTTTCTTCCGCTTTGGGCACCAAGGAAAGCATCGCGGCGCAGCAACGCATGGAACGGGTTACCTTACTCGCATTGGCTGTAGCTGTGATTTCGATGGTTGTTGCGACCTACACAGCGTTAAACACATGAAGGTTTCCAGCAGAGAACGGAGCCACTTTTCGACTAGTCTATGTAATGTCTTCTGTGGATGGCCCCTGCTTTGCAAGAGCTTTATTGTGATTTTGCGGCGCCATTGTCAGTACAGTCGTCTGTCCGGCCTGTTTGCGTGACACCTTCGGGATGCCACTGGCCCTGATGAGTTCCGCAAGCGAGGTTCCAATCGGCTTAGCGACCTCGCGGGCCGCTGACATTCACGGAGTGTCCTTGCTTTTGGTTGACTTCGTTCCGCATCATCACGGTCCAAGCGTCTTGCAACTCGTGCCGGCCGGGCGGTCAGGTGCCCGGCTGGCGGTAGTCCTGTTGCTTCGTCAGCATGGCCCAGACGATCCGGGCGGCCTTGTTGGCCATGGCGACGGTGGCCAGCCGGAACGGCTTCTGGGCCAGCATCTTCGCCGTCCAGAGATCGGCACGCTCGGGATGCTTCCTGGCCATCAAGGCGCGCGACGTCATGCCGACGATCAGCAGCTTCCTGATGTAGCGGTCGCCCTTCTTGGTGATCTTCCCGAGCCGCTCCTTGCCGCCGCTGGATTTGTTCAGGGGGGGCAGACCCAGCCAGGCCGCCAGATCGCGCCCGGTCCGGAATTGTTTCGCATCGCCGATCGTGGCGATGATGGCCGAGGCGGTAATCGGACCGATCCCGGGTATGCGCATCAGCCGCCGGGCATCTGCCGTCATCATGGCGTGCTGTTCGATCATCCTGGTGTAGCCGACGACCCGGGTGTTGAGGCCCACCAGCTGATGGCACAGCGTCCCGAGAATACCGTTGGCCAGTTCCGGCATGTCGGGATGGTCCCCGCCGAGGTGGCGTTTGGCAAAGGTGAGGATGGCGCCCACTCCGGTCGGCAGGATGTGGCCGAATTCGCGCAAGATGCTGCGGATCATGTTCACGATCTGGGTTTGCTGCCGGACCACAAGATCGCGGGTGCGGTGGATCGCCAGGATCGCCTGCTGATCTTCCGTCTTCAGTTCGACGAAGCGCATCGTGGGTCGGCGCACCGCCTCGCAAATCGCCTCGGCATCGACCGCGTCGGTCTTGCCCCGCTTCACATAGGGTTTCACATAGCCCGCAGGCATCAGCCGGACGTCGTGACCGAGCTTGCCCAATTCGCGGCCCCAGTGATGGGCGGACCCACACGCCTCCATCCCGACGACGCAGGGCGGCAGGGCCTCGAAGAATTGCAGAAGCTTGGCGCGCTTCACCGTCTTGTTGAAAATGACGCGCCCATTCGCGGAAATCCCGTGAACCTGAAAGACATCCTTGGCCAAATCCAGGCCGACCGTATTGACTGTCATTGGGTGGCTCCTCTCTCAGCAGTCGATGACAACTGCACTATGGCGCATCGCGACGCCGGGGGAGCAGGGGCCATCCACATCATCCGCTTCGGCGATCCCGGGGCGATTCCCGGAGACAACCGCGAACGTCCGGTCTCCGCCGATTGTGTTGAAAAACTCGCTTGCGGGGCCGCAGAGCACAAGCTCACGGGACATGGTTCCGCTTTTCTGCGATCCAGCCTCGTAAATGGACCTTTGCTGCCCCTGTGAAGAACGGCGTTCCAAACTCAGACGACCTCTCAACCGCGGCCGGAGTTTTTCAACACAATCCGCCCCTCTTGACCGATGCCACGCCTCGCACGACCGGCCGCAAAGGGGCTGACTGCGGTCATCCGTCGCGGATAGCACCAGGGGCCGCTATCGGCGGCCATACGACGAAATGGAAGCTGGCAGCAGCCGATGTCGCGGCTGAGTCGAGCTCGAGAAGTGGTCGAAGGGGTTCGCCGCGCTCCGTTGCCGAGAGCTGCCGTTCGGGCCAGGTTGAACAGGGGTCCGCATGCAGCCCCATAGCGGACGACCGCGGCCTATCTGAGAGGCGCGACGGCGCCGGTACTTTGGGCTGGCTGCGGTCATCCGCCGTGATCAGCGACAACGGCAACTATCGGTAGACTGCTGAAAAACTCACCGGCGGTCTACTCCTTGGAGCGGCGCGTTGGTCCCGGCGCTTAACCTAGCGGCGGTCGGAGGGGGGCTGGACCATGGGCTTTGTCGTCATGGGCATGAGCGTGCCAGGCGTCGTCTCGACAGTGATGCAGAACCGGCTGATAAATGTGGCGGGCGAAGCGCTGACGCAGCTCCCGCTTTCTCGCGCAGAATTATTCGGAATCAAGAATGTAGGATCATGACCTCAGGTCACGAGAGCGTTACATTGTATCATTAATCACGGCGCTGCAAATCTTACTGTTTTACTGGGAAAGGACAGCGTCATGCATATCTGCAAACCCCTTCTTGTCAGCCTGGGCCTGTCGACGGCGCTTGTCGCACCCGCGATGGCGCAGGACGCGACGGCGAAGAACGTCATTCTGCTGATCACCGACGGGGCCGGGATCGAGACCTGGCGCGCGGCGAGCTATTACCGGTTCGGCGGGCTCGGCCACGAGGTCTATGACGATTTCGACGTCCAAGTGTTTGCCTCGACCCATCCGCTGACGACCGAGCGGCAGCCGACAATGACCGACGAGGGTGCTGTCACCTTCGACCCGGCCGAACTGTGGAACGCCGAGGCCGATTCGTCGGTCTACGAGGGCAACATCGCCGACTACCCGGCCTATTTCGCGGGCTATGCCTATTCGCGCGCCGACTATACCGACAGCGCCGCCGCGGGCACCGCGCTGGCCTCGGGCCACAAGACCTATAACAGCGCGTTGAACTGGTCGAACAACGACACCCGTATGAAGCATATCGGCGAATACGCGGTGGAAAGCGGCCGCGCGCTGGGGTCGATCTCGTCGGTCGAATGGACCCATGCCACCCCCGCCGCTTTCCTTGCGCATAACCGTTCGCGCAACAATTACGAGGAAATCGCGCAGGAAATCATCGATGGCGGCCTGGCGACCGTGGTGATGGGCACCGGCCACCCCTATTTCAACGGCAATGGCGAGAGGGTCGAGGCCCCCTCCGACAAGGATTTCCGCTATGTCGGCGGGCGTGACACCTGGAACCGTCTGGTGAGCGGCGAGACCGCCTACAAGCATATTGAGACCCGGGCCGATTTCGAGGCGCTGGCCAACGGCACCCTCGACATGGGCGGCAAGGACCGGCTGATCGGCACCGCGCAGAACGTCAAGACCCTGCAGTTCAACCGCGATGGCGTCGCCATGGGCGATCTGCTCGAGAACGTGCCGGACCTGCCGACGATGACCAAGGGCGCGCTGAACGTGCTGTCGCAGGACGAGGACGGCTTCTTCCTGATGATCGAGGGCGGTGCCGTCGACTGGGCCGCCCATGCCAACAACTTGCCCCGGATCATCGAGGAACAGATCGACTTCAACAAGTCGGTCGAGGCCGTCGTGGACTGGGTCGAGGCCAACAGCTCCTGGGACGAGACCCTAGTGATGGTCACCACCGACCACGGCAACGGCCTGCTGGAAGGCCCGGATTCGGACAAGGTCGCCTACAGCCCGGTCATCAACCAGGGCGCAGGCGCGCTGCCGCTGGTGCGCTGGCATGACGACACTCATACCCGCGAGCTGGTTCCGGTTTATGCCATGGGCGCGGGTGCCGAATATCTTCTGGACGTCGCCAAGCCCGCGCCGGGTCTCGCCACCTACGGCGTGTCCGAGGATTCCCGGGTCTATGTCGACAACACCGACGTGTTCGGCGCCGCGCTGCACGCCTTCGGCCTGACCGAAGCCCTCGACTGACAGTCCTGACAGTCCCGAAACCGCAACACGGTGCGCCCCTCCTCCGCGAGGGGCGTTCCCGTTCGAGGAGATCCCCGATGATGATCGGAAAACGGCACCTTCTTGGTGCGATTCTGGGCTTTATGGCCGCGATGCCTGCACTTGCCGACGATATCGGTTCGCTTCCGGCGACCGCGGGCGGCCATGCCCATGCCAAGGTCGTTCACGCCATCCGCAAGGACGGCGCACTGAAGGTCGAGCTGCGCTTCGTGACCGATTACGCCAGCTATTCCGGCGAGACCCTCTATGACGGGCTCGACGCCGGCAATGCCGATGAGATGATATGGGTCGAGGCCGGCGGCCGGCGGTATCCGCTGAGCCGCGATACCTCCGGGACTCCCGAGGCTCCTGCCGCGCTGGAGCTGACCTTCAACTACGATCCCGCGCGCAATCCCCGCGTCGGCAAGTGGGAGGGCGTCTTCGAGGCCCCGCCTGCCGGTCTGGACGAGGCCGAGTTGGTCCTGCCGAACGTCGCCGGGATCGGTCCGTTCCGCATCCGGGACCGCTGATCCCCGTCCCTGCGCGGCGCCGGTGGCGGGGAACCGCCCGACCGGCGCCGCCTTTCCGGCGCGATCCCGACGAAACCGGCCTTCCCGGTCCGGAACAGCGGGATTTGCGGACTTGTCCCGCCGCCTGACGCTTTCTACCCGGGGGGCGAAGGGATGACGATGACTGTTCTTGCCGAGTATCCGGCGCACGGAAGACGTGCGCCTGCTCTGCCAGGCGACGCTGCGGACCAATCCGGTCCGGGAGACGTCCGCGATGGTTGAGCTGTTGCTGGCCCCGCCGCTGGCGCCTTTCACCCTGTCGCTCGCGCTGCTGGCGGTGACCTTCCCCCGCGATTAGGCCGGGGCGATCCAGAATCTTCCGGTCGAGTTTGAGTGTTGAGCGGCGGCGCGGAGACCGCAAGAGTCTCAAGCGCCGGCGCGGTGGTTTTGGTCAGGAACTCCGTTGGGGAGAGGTATCCGAGCGCCGAATGCGGGCGCGCGGTGTTGTAGTGATGGCGCCAGCGGCCGATCTCTTCGCGGGCGTGTCGCAGCGACCGAAACCAGTGCAGGTTCATACGAGCCCCACCCTGACCTCGCGATTGGCGATGATCAACTCCCGCGCGGCGGTCGCGCCGCTCTTCGAGACCGAGTAAGTCAGCCGCACCTCCTCGATCACGAAGGCGCCGAACAGATCGCGGATCTCGGGCCGGTCGTTGATCGACAGCACGAAGGCGCCCTTGATCCGGCCCAGGCGCTCGGCCAGCTCGGCGACACGAGAGCGGCTTGCGCGCGAGAACACAGCGGATACCTTCCAAGCAATAGAACGCAATTCCTTGGGGGTGTCGGTCCATGGTTGTCGTTGAGACGCTCTACGAGCGTTGGGGCGCAGCCGCCCCGAAGCGGTCTTTTGTTCAGGGCCCAGAGAACGACGACTTCCTAACCACTTCAACCCGGCACACACCCACGATGAACGTCCGTTTCAAGTAAACTCACCGATAACTTGCTTCTTGGATCGGTAGAGTTCTTCCTACGAGAACGTTCATGGCTATAATAAATGGCTCAAAGTGGACTATCTAAACCAAACCACCGCTTGTCCTAGCTTGGCTGCACTACGAGAATGCTCAAGAGGCCGAAACAGAAAAAAGTATTCCATATGAGCGTCGTTAAAGAAGGAAATTTACCTTGACGATTGATGAGGAGAAACTCGCCACAGGAGTGGTTCAGCGAGTATTAAATCGCGCTGTGGACTACGTTGAAAAGCGCATATTTGACGAAGTGGCCGCTTACAACGCACGACAACCTGAATTCTTAAAAGACTACTGCCGCTCCAAAATTTCTGAGATTTCTTCAGTAAAGAATATTCTCTATAGCCGCGAAGCAGTTGATCTGCAGAGTATTTACGTTGCTGCGTCTCTAGAAATTTCCTTTGAGCCGAACGGCAGGCCAATAACCGTCCCAGATAGTCTGTTTAGTGACATTTTCTTCAAGAGCATTGAATCTACCAAGGACAAGATTGCCGAGCACCTCGCACAGTCACAGACGGACAACTATGATGAAACTGATGCCCATTATATTGATCCTAAGATACTCTCACAACTCCAACACCAGGAACAGAACAAGCCCAAGAGAAAGACATCGGCTTATATAATTAGCGGCGGCGCGGGCGCGGGGAAAACGATTTTCTTAAAACACATGTGCTTAAGCGCCATTGAGTCGCGAAAGCCATACTTGCCAATTTACATTGAAGTGCGGCGGCTATCTTCCGCATCGGATTTAATCATTTCAATGGTCGATGAAATTAACAGATATGGCGAAATAGAAATATCTAGAAAATACCTAATGGCAGCACTTCGCGCTGGATTGTTCCTCTATTTGCGTTGATGGCTTCGATGAAGTCGACCCGAAAGATCGATTGACCTTAGAAAATGAAATTCGCGATTTTGTTACGAAGTATGAATTGTGCCCCTTGATCGTCTCTGGTCGAGATATGACCGCATATCAGTCTTGGGAAGGTTTCAATATCGCAAAGGTATGCGACTTCTCAACAGATATGTCCGTGGAGTTGATTCAAAAATCATTGGTACCTCAAGTCGACAAGAACAAGCTGATTTCTTACGTGCGAAATGATATGCCCGAGGGGTACTTGGGCTTTTTGAGAAGCCCGCTAATGGTGACAGTTTTAATCCTGACCGCCACTGAGGTAAATCGAGTTTCAGACAACCTTTTGAGCTTTCTTGAGGATGCTTTCGAAGCGCTCTGGTGGCGGCATGATATCAAAAAATCGGGATATGCTAGAGTTGTCTTAAGCAAGTTGTCGAAATCTGAATTTAAGAAATTTTTCTCTGCCTTTTGCGCTACGAGCTATTTTGCTGAAGCTATAGAAATGAATGAAGTGCAGTTGCACAAATTTGTCTCAAAGGCAAAGTCTCGTTTGCCGATCGATGCTTCAGAAGAAGACCTGATATATGATATGAGGATAAACGTTTGCTTACTATTGCAAGACGGAGGCCATTACCTTTTTGGCCACAGGTTGTTTCAGGAATACTTTTGTGCGGGCTTTGTGAGCTCCCTCAGTGGAGGCCAATACATCAGGGCGATTGAAATGGCCGAAAAGCGATCTGCCACCGATGAGGTACTACGGTTCGTCTTGCAGATGGATCAAGAAAAAGCAGAAAGAGATTTTGTCCTTCCGATTTTGCAAGTTTTGATGAAAGACTATAAGGTTGATCGATGCAGTATGGCGGCCTATCAACGTGCTCTTCTAGGTGAGCCTGCTGGGTGGCGAGGCCGAAGAGAACCGGACCAACGGGTTCGTATTCATCTAAATGCGGTTAGATCCATGTACAAACTTGAGCCTTCCGTAAATGATATTCGTGAGCTTGAGGAGAGATCAAAGCACAAGGAGGCGAGATACTCATTAGAACTCATTGAGGCTCGTCTTGGAGACGATAGAAGGAATATGATCGAGCTACATGACCTTGTGTCAGAGCGAGTCAAAAGGCACTCCGATATTGATAGCTTGTTCGGCTAAATTTCTCACCTTAGGCATCTTAGTGCTGACTGTTGCCTGGCATTCGCAGGAGATCATTCCTGGTGTTTAGGACTTCGCCCTCCCTAATCTCTACCGGGTGCGGGGCTTTGCTCTTGTCTTATTTCTGGGCAATTTAGTCCGCATTGCGGTCATTCGTTGCACGACGTGCGAACGGCAACTCAGGGCCGGTCGATACGCTGAGCGCGTCGCTGCGCGTGCAAAATCGGCCTGGCGCGCTCTCTGGTCAGTTTCGGCTCGGAGCGGACCTGCGGCGGCGCAACGCGGCGCTTGAACGCCTGGCGCCCTCACTTGGGCGCTCGCTGCCGATAGCCGCCGTTCGGTCCCCCAAGCCCGATCCGGCAGCGGATCACGGAAGCGGTCGTTCATCCCCGCTGCGGCATGCCTTGGAGCCGCCAAGGTCCAGAGAGCGGGACAAACCCGCCACCCGCAGATATCAGAAAACAATGTGCACCCACGCGGACAAGCAGATGCAAGACCAGTTTCCCAAGCCTCATGTTGCCAAGGCACTTTTACCCCATGCCTTCGATCTGAGAGACGGAGCGCATGACGAGGCACATCTGCTGCGGGTCAGCTAAGGGCTTATTCCGTTGAAAAACTCGGCTCGGCGATCGCATTTCTCCTCGCTCAGGATTTGCGGCGCCTGCGCCTATCCTTCCTCAACAGGCGACCGGTGGGATCGGAAGGAGCTTTGCGAGCTTCCGGAGGTTCTGTGCGGTGGCTGCGAGGTGGAATTCATCACGTGCGCCGCTCGGGCCCCGCAATCGGAGACGGCTGAGACCCAGGATGCGCTTCAAATGCGCGAAGAGCATCTCCACCTTTTTCCGGAGCTTGCAGGAGATCGCGTAGTCGGTGGTCTGGGTGATCGCACGCGCTCGATCCCGGGAGGGCTCGAAGATCGACCGGAGGATTTTGCGCGAGGGTTCTTTGGGGCAGCAGCGCGCCTTCATGTCGCAGGCATCACAATCGGCCTTGCCGGCCCGGTAGCGGAGCATGCCATCCTCATCGGGTTTCTTTTCCCGGGGTTTCGTGAAGGACCGCCGACTCTGCTTCAACTCCTTGCCGCCCGGGCAGGTGTAAACATCCCTCTCGACGTCATAGGCGAAGTCGGCGCGCTCGAATGTCCCGTCTCTACGGCCTGACTTGTCGATCACCGGGATATGGGGTGCGATGCCGCGCTGCCGATCCAGCCAGTCCAGCATGACGCCGGTGCCATAGGCGGTATCTGCGATCAGCCGTTCCGGTGCGATGTCGAAGGTATCGTTCACCCGGTCGATCATGGTCCGTACCGATCCAACCTCGGCCTGGCGGATCGACCGGGTGGCCTCCACATCGAGGATCACGCCGTTGTCGGTGTCGATCAGGTAGTTGGTGGAATAGGCAAAGTAGGCCGGACCTCCCCGAGCCCCGGTCCATTGCGAAGCCGGATCGGAATGGGAGGTGAACTTCGGCTCGACCGGGCTCGCTGCACCGAAGGCGGCGTCATCGAGCGTTTCCAGGTATTCCCTGACAGCCCGGGGCGCCTCTTCAGGGTCGATGCTGCCCGGCTGCCAGTCTGACTTCGGCGTCGAGTTCTGCCGGTTCGCGTCGGCCTGGATGATACTGGCATCCGCGGCGAGGCGCTGGCCTCTGGCCAGGCCCTCCGCGATGCACCGGGCCACAACGGTCTCGAAGAGATGGCGCAACATGTCGCTGTCGCGGAAGCGGCCATGACGGTTCTTGGAGAAGGTCGAATGATCCGGCACGGGCACGGTCAGATCGAGGCGGCAGAACCAGCGGTAGGCGAGGTTGAGATGGACCTCCTCGCAGAGCCGGCGTTCGGACCGGATGCCGTCCGGCATGGGCCTCGGACCAATGGCGGCACCATGCCGAACTGTAACCGACCAGAAGCATGCGGATCATCAGTTCCGGATCAACCGACGGCCGCCCCGTGGAGCTGTAGAACGGGGCCAGGTGCTGGCGGATGCCAGTCAGATCGACGAACCGATCCACAGATCGGAGCAGATGGTCTGGCGGCACATGCGCTTCGATCGAGAACTCGTAGAACAGAGCGCCTTGCGCTTCCTGCCGGGACCCCATCATCGCCGCTCACCTCTGACGGTTACAGCGATATTGAATCAACGGTCAGACCTTCGGACAAGTCGCGTTTTTCAACGGAATAGGCCGTCTGCGTCGCTGGTCGAGAGCTGTTCCATGGGCTAAGCGGATGTCCGCTTCTGCGATTCGTCAACTGTCGACAGCGGGGGGCGTCGAACGGCCGCTATCGGCAGAGAGCACCCAAGCGGTGTCACTCCGGTGCACAAGAACCACACCGCACCGCCGCAGGTCCTATCCGAGCCCATCCCCTTCATTCGGCGGCATGATCTGTGGAACATCCATCCATGGGTTTCCTGCCCGCCTCGCCCCTTTCTACCGCAGCGTAATAGACGAGCCGCAGATGCCGGTCCTGATCCACGATCAGCGTCGTATGGTCGAACGCAACCGGACCTCTGTCCGCCATGTCGAAGCTGCGGCGCCCTTCACAGCGCCCCTGCACATCATGATCGTGCCATAGGCGGCGGAAGGTTCGAGACGTCGCTTGCAGGTGGTCCGCCAGAGCCTGCATGTCGGGCGCGTCCTTTCCGGCGGCATAGTCGCGCCGGAAACTGGCGACGATCTGGGGGGCCTGCCGGGGCCAGTCCTGCACGCGGCGGCTCAGCCGGTCATCGGCGAAATACATCCAGAGCATGTTCCGGCTTCCGGCTGGATAGTCCGAGAAGGCGAACAGCCCGTCGCCGGCCGCATTCCACCCGATGACATCCCAGCGGAGGTTCATCACGAAGGCGGGCCGCTCTGTCAGATCGTCCAGCAGTCGGCGGATCAGCGGCGGCATCTCGCACCAGCTCTGCGCCGGAGCGGCGGGCAGCCGGTTCTGGGCAAGAAGATAGAGGTGCTGGCGTTCCTCGGGCGTCATCCGAAGAGCGCGGGCCACGTTTTCGAGAAGATGGGCCGAGACGCTGATCTCGCGCCCCTGTTCCAGCCATGTATACCAACTGAGACCGATCCCCGCGACGGTCGCGACTTCCTCGCGCCGGAGCCCGGGGGTGCGGCGGCGGGCCGTGCGGGGCAGGCCTACATCTTCGGGCTGCACGCTGGCGCGCTTGCGGCGCAGAAACTCCGCCAGGTCGTGTCGGGTGCGCTAAAACCGTGCCGTCATGGGAGCTCCAGTAACAGGATAACTTCCCCCATAGTAACATCATACGGGATGAGTGACAGGCTTCATGATGTTGATAAAGGAGCCGTCACGATGACTGTACCCGCCCGCCGCACGCTTGGTGCGACCCCGCTTTTTGCCCTGCTGCTTGGTGGCTTTATAACCATTTTCGATCTGTTCGTGGTGAATATGGCGCTGCCCTCCCGGCTCGGCTCGTACTGCCGCGACGGCCCCGAAACGGCAAATGTCGCAGCATCCGCGCTGCGCTGGCATGTGCAGATCGAGGGGCGGAAGCTGGTGGATGTCAGGCATCGGGCTTTCCTTCCTTCATGGCGCAATCGACCAGTTCGGCGACGGCTTCGCGGAACGCCTTGTCGGCGGGGTCTTCGACCGGCTTCGGAAAGGCGTCCGAGGCCCGGCAGATACCGCCGCCGCATCCCTGCCCCTCGGTCACCAGCTCGCCGCAGGCGGGACAGATCCGGGGCTCTGCTGGCGGTTGCCCGGCCTCCGGATCGCCCAGCAGAAGCCGCTCCGCGCGGCGCGGATCGTTGGCCAGGCGCAGCCGCCAGCAGACGGGCCTCGCCCAGCTGCCCGCATTCTTGCCGGTCTCCAGCCTTCCGCCAGAGACTTCCCCTTATGTTTCAATGGGATGTCATGGAAGACCTGACCTACCGCAATGACCTTTTCGCACAAACGCTGCTGGGAAACCTGCTGGAGCACGCGCGGATCAATGGCGGAAAGACCGCCTTTTCCTTCTATGGCGGGCCCGGTGCCCCCGAAGCCACGCTGGATTTCGCAGGCCTCGAACAGAGTGTCGCCCGCATGACCGCCGCGCTTTCACGGCGTGGGCTCCAGGAACGACCGGTGATGCTCGTCTATCCCGCCGGGATCGAGTTCGCCGTGAGCTTCCTTGCCGCCATGGCTGCGGGCTGCATCGCCGTGCCCTGTCCCGCTGGCGACTGGACCACACGCAAGCGCAGCCTGCCGAGGCTCCTGCATATCGCGGGCGATTGCATGCCCGCCGCCGCGATCGGACCGGCGAAGACGCTTGGCGGGCTCGATTTCGGACAGACCGTCCCGCATGTTTTCACCCACGAAGACCTCATGGCCGAAGATCCCGGCGATTTCAGCCTTGCCGACGTCGCGGCTGCGCTCGATCCGCATGCGGATGCCTATCTGCAATACAGTTCAGGCTCCACGCTCCGCCCCAAGGCGGTCAGGCTCACCCATGCCAATCTGTAAGCCTGCAACCGCACGACCGCAGAGGTGCTGGATTACGGACCGGACAGCATCGTCGTCAGCTGGATGCCGCATTACCACGATTATGCGCTTACCCAGGGCGTGGCCCTGCCCATCGCGCTCGGGGCGAGCTGCCATTTCATGGCGCCCGGGACCTTCCTGCGCCGCCCCATGCTCTGGTTACAGCTGATCTCGCAGACCCGCGCAACCCATGCGGGAGGCCCGAACTTTTCCTGGGCCTATACGGCCGAGCGCCTGCGGCCGGGCGAAGAGGACGGGCTCGACCTGTCCTCCTGGATCTGCGGGCACAGCGCCGCCGAACCGATCCGCCGCGAGGTGGTTGAATGCTTTCTCGAGAGGTTCGCGCCCTGCGGCCTGCGACCCGAAACGATGCGCTCTGCCTATGGCATGGCCGAGACCGTGGCCGTTGTCACAGGCGGCCGCCTTGCAGGGCCGCGGGCCTTCCAGCGCATCCCCGAGCTGAACGGCCGCGGCCCGGAATTTGCCAATTGCGGACGAAGCGATGCGCAGATGACCCTGCTGATCGTCGATCCGGAAACCCGCCATGCATTGCCCGAGGGCAAGGTCGGCGAGATCTGGATCCGGCACGACTCCGTCGCCAAGGGATATCAGGGCCATGCCCGTGGCGTCGAAGACACGTTCCGCGCCGAGACCGCGGACGGCGACGGGCCGTTCCTGCGCTCAGGCGATCTGGGCTTTCTCGACCAGGGCGACCTCTTCGTCACAGGCCGGCTGAAGGACGTGATCATCCTCAATGGCGAGAATATCTGGCCTCAGGATATCGAGACGGTGGCGCAAGCCGCCGACCCGGCACTGCGCAGCGATGGCGGCACCGCCTTCGACGCCGCGGACGATGCGGGGCGGAGGGCTCTCACGAAAGAGCCGCGAGACGGCGGTCGGGTCGACCGAGGCGGAGCCCGTTGGCGAGGTCAAATCGCCTAGCCGCAATCTCTTGGCGGAGAGGGGCCCGTTACGGAAGTCCAGAGCCTGGAAGCCATGCGTCCAAACGATCGGCGTAGAGTTGCCGGTCTGCCGCGGATGCGGGCGCGGTTTTTGGCCGGCGACAATTTTTCGCACGTTGCCGACATTTTACCCCCTTGCTAGAGCGCGCGGGAAAATGCGCGAAAGGCCTAAAATGTTTCAAAAAATACTGCGGAAGCTTCCCTGGTACATCTACACGATCCTCGGGATTCTCGTTCTCTGTGGAACCTATCCTACCTTCCAGCAGGCCCGTCAGGAGGCCGCCGACGTGGCCGCCATCAGTGGCGAACCAGCCCCCACGATGCAGCCGCTCGACAGCTATATCGCGACCCGTAGTAACGAGGCGTTCCATCAGGCCGAGTTCGAGGCGAATATCGATGACTACTACTTTACGCTCGACAAGTCGCGCCGCCGTGGTCCCGACACCCATATCGTGGTGATGCCAATCTTTACGGGCGATGCCGCGCAAGAGGCCAAGCGGGCCTCGGGCGTTCTTTATTTCGACTCGGAAGAGGACATGAAGGCCTGGGCCCGCAACCATTCCGACGAAGCCTCGCAATCGCGCAGCGGGCACTGGCACCAGCAGATCCATGGCTACGAAGACCGCCATCCCGACCTTGTCGACATGGTGCGCGACACGCTCATAGATGACGGCTACACGCTGGAACAGCCCTTCCTGCATGTCCGTCCCTATTCCGGCAGCCGCGAGGCCGCGCTCGCCGCGCTGGCCACTCCCGATTACGTACCCGTCTACGTACTGCTGGGCGTCGGGGCCGTCCTTCTGGTAGTGTCCTTCGGCAAGCGCATCTCGGCCCGGCAAACCCGCGATGCGGCCAACGGAGCCGCCTGAGGCGTACCGGTTCTACCGGCGGGAGAAGCAACCGTATGGGAACCGACCAGCTGAAGGAATTGAAACGGTTTCAGAAGGAGAACGAACGGCTGAGGAATGCGGTGTCCGACCTCACGCCGGACAAGCTGATCTTGACCTAGCAGGCTGCTGAAAAACTCAGACGACGACGGGTGAGGTGCATAGGTACCCCACTCAGGCGCGATCTCGTCGAGATGGTCATTTTCGTCCGTGCCAAGGCACGACCAATGTGACGAAATCTGACGTTTGGTGGAGTTTTTCAGCGGCCTGCTAAGCGGCGCGGGGAGTGAAGGGAGTCTTGGGAACGGTACGGGGGGATGCGAGGATCTCCCAACGGTCTTGCACGCGGAGACTCCGCCAGGGGAGGCTTAATGCGCTGCGAGCGCCGGATCCGACGGGATCGACCTTGCGGATCCCACCTTCGAAGACGAAGCCTGCCTCGAGTTTTCCCCGCTGTCGGCTCTCCGCTCGCTGACATAGGTGTGGTAGATCGCCGGAACTCCGATCAGCGTCAGGATCGAGGCAAAGCCGAGGCCGGCCATGATCGTCACCGCCATCGAGGCGAAGAACGGGTCGATCAGAAGCGGCGCCATGCCGAGGATCGTTGTGCCGGCGGCGAGAACGACCGGGCGAAGGCGGCTGACGCAGGCGGTGACGATGGCCTCGCGCTGCGGCAATCCGGCCTCGTCCTTCCGGGCGTCGATCTCTTCGACCAGCACAATGGCGTTCTTGATGAGCATGCCCGAGAGGCTGAGCAGCCCGAGCAGCGCCGTGAAGCTGAACGGCAGGCCCGTCAGCAGAAGCCCGATACCGACGCCGGTGACCGCCATCGGCACGACCGTCCAGACCACCGCCGTCTGCCGGAATTTCCCGAACAGCAAGATCGTGAGCAGCAGCATCGTCCCGAAGGAGAGCGGCATCTGCCGGGCAAGGCTCGCCTGGGCGTCGCCCGCGCTCTCGTATTCGCCTCCCCATTCCATGCGGTATCCGGACGGCATCGGGATCGCCTCGACGGCATCCTGCACCTCGGCAAAGGCCTCGGGGGGCAGGACATCGGGGGGCGTGAAAGCCTGCACGGTAATCGTGGGCTGCCGCGAGCGGCGCCGGATGAGCGTGTCACGGCTTCGTGGCTCGAAGCCGTCCAGGACCTGGCCGAGGCTGATGTAGCTTTCCGTGGCCGGGGCGTAGACTTGGGTGTCGATCAGTCGGGTCTGCGGGGCGCCGTCGATGCGCGGCTGGCGCAGGATCAGCGGGATCAGCCGGTCGCCCTCGCGGACCACCCCGGCCTGCACGCCGTCCGACACGAGCGCGATGGCATTCGCGACATCGCCCCGTCCGATGCCAAGGGCGCTGGCCCGCGCGCTGCCGAAGACCGGCTGCGCCACGATCTCGCGCGCGCGCCAATCCGTGCGCTCGACCTGAAGCAGAGCCGTCCGCGTCTCGAGGATCTCCTGCACCTTGCCGGCAAGACCGCGCAGGACGTCCGCATCCGGCCCCGACAGGCGTATCTCGACATCGGCGGTGACGGGCGGGCCGTAGATGATCTGCTCGACCCGTGTCTCCGCCCAGGGGACGATTTGCGCGGCCGCGGCCGAGAGGGCATCGCGGATGGTGGGGATCTGCTCTGGCTCTGCGACCCGGATCACGAGCTGGCCGTAAGAGGGGTTACTGTCGGCCGGCGCGTAGGTCAGAAAGAAACGCGACATCGGCGCCCCGGCGGTGGAGGTGACCGAGACGACCTCGGGCCGGGTTGCGAGCCAGTCGGCCAGGCGCATCAGGTCCTTGTCGGTCGCCTGCACCGTGCTGCCCTGGGCCGCCTTGTAGTTCAGATAGACAAGCGGCGTGGTGGCGGGCGGGAAGAACTGCTGCCGCACGAAGCCCATGGACGCGACGCCCGCGGCGGTCGCGCCGACCAGGCCCGCGATCACCAGCCAGCGAAACCGGATCGCGAGGCCCACGATGCGGCCATAGCCCCGGAAGAAGGCGCTGTCATAGGGATCGCGGCTGCCGGTGACCGACCCGGTGGGGAAGAGCCGGCTCGCGAGATAGGGCGTCACCGTCACCGCAAGACACCAGGACAGCAGAAGCGAGATGCTGATGACCGCGAACAGCGAGAACAGGAATTCTCCGGCGTCGCCGGGGCTCAGCGCGATCCCGGCGAAGGCCATGATGCCGATGATCGTGGCGATGAGAAGCGGCATCTGCGTGCTGCGCGCGACCTCGTCGGCGGCGTCTGCTGCGGGGCGACCGCGGCGCATGTCGGTCTGCATGCCCTCGGCGACGACGATGGCGTTGTCGACCAGCATTCCCATGGCGATGATCATCGCACCGAGGCTGATCCGTTCGACCTCGATGCCGAAGAGATACATGAAGAAGAAGGTCGCGGTCACGGTCAGAAGCAGCGTGCCCCCGACGACCGCCGCCGCGCGCCATCCCATGAAAAGCGCGAGGACGGCGACGACCACACCCACCGAGACGGCGAGGTTCAGCAGGAACGCGTCATTGGCCTCGGCCACCACGCGGTGCTGCTCGTAGATCGGCTCGATCGCGACGCCTGCGGGGAGGACATGCGCGATCTCGTCGAGCCGCGCCTCGACCCGCGCACCGACGGTGACGATGTTCGCAGAGGTCAGGCCCGCGATGCCAAGCGTGAAGGCCTCGGTTCCGTTATGGCGCAGGATCTGGCTCGGCTCATCGATCCGGCCGCGATGGACGGAGGCGATGTCGGCAAGATTGATCACCTCGCCGCGGTAACCGAAATTCAGGGCCGCGATCTTGCCGGTGCTGTCCTCCGCGCGCGGTGCTTCGATCCGGAGGTTCGCGTCCCCGGAAGGTAGCGCGCCGGTTGGCGTCACCGCGTCGGCCCCCGCAATGGCGCCAGAGAGCGCATCGGGCGGAATGCCGAGCGCGTCCAGCGTGGCGCTGTCGGGCTCGATGAAGATCGCCTCCTCGGGCAGGCCCTTGACCTCGACATTGGCGACCCCCACCACCGTCGACATCTCGCGGCGGAGAAAGGTGGCGATATCCCGGATCTCGGCATCGGCATAGCCGGGCGCGCTGACGGCATAGAGCAGGCCGAAGACGTCTCCGAAATCGTCGTTCACGATCGGGGCCCGCGCTCCGGCGGGCAGGTCTGGCGTGGCATTCGTCACCCTGTCGCGCAGATCGTCCCAGACCTGCGGCAGCTCGGCCCCGCCGAAGGTGTCGCGGATCGTGACCTCGATCACCGACAGGCCCGGCGTATTCGTCGAGGTGACGTAGTCGACCTCGTTCATCTGCTGAAGCTCGGCCTCGAGCACATCCGAGACCTCGGTCGCGACTTCGGCAGCGCTCGCGCCTGGATAGGATGTGACGACGAGGGCAGATTTCAGCGTGAAGACCGGGTCCTCCAGCTTGCCGACGCCAAGATAGCCGGCAGCGCCGCCGAAGAGGCAAAGGAGGATCAGAAGCCATGTATAGAGCGGGCGTTCGATGGCGTTGCGGGCGATCTGCATCGAGCTCACTCCGCCTTGGCGATGAGGCCGTCATAACGGCTGACGGGATCTCCGTCCTCGAGAAGGTGCCCGCCCACCGCGACGATCTCGGCATTGGCGGGAAGCCCTTCGACGCGAACGGTGCTGCCGTCGGGAATGGCGACCTCGACGGGCAGGTGGCGGGCGACGAGTGCATCGCCGTCGGGTTCGACCGCCACGACGAAATGCCGGCCTTCGCCGCGTGTCACGACCGCGGTTGCCGGAACAGCCACGCCGGTCTCCGCTTTGGGGAGGTAGGCGCGGACCGTCGCGCTGCGCCCCGGCAGAAGCCACGGGTGCATGTCGGCCTTCGCGACCGCGAGCGAAACGGTATAGCTCTGGCCGATCTCGCCGGTCTCGGTCCGCACCTCGCGGAAGGCAAGATCGAGCGGGCCGTCGATCCCGTGGATCTCGGCCTCGAAGCGGGCCTCCTGCGGATCGCCGATCCGGCCGAGCAGGCGCTCTGGCAACTCGACGTCGATGCGCAGCTCCGACATGTCCTGAAGCCGAACCACCGGTTCGCCCGTCGACACCAGCGCGCCCACAGAGGCGATCCGTTTGGCCAGAATCGCGTCGAACGGAGCGACGAGGCGCGTGTCGGACCGCGCGTCCCGGGCCTCTCGCAAATCGACCGCGGCCAGGTCCCGCGCCGTCTCGGCATCGTCCGCCCGGGCTCGGGACGCGGCGTCCCGGGCGGCCAGCGTGTCGGCCCTCCGGAACGCGCGCTCGGCCTGGTCGAGCGACAGTTCGGCACGGGCGACGGCCCGCTCGTAAGGGTCGGGATCGAGGGCCGCCAGGACGGTTCCGGCCGCGATGCGTTGCCCTTCGACGGCGTCGAGGGTCACGATCCGCCCGCCGACCTCGAAGGCAAGGTCCACGGTCGCGCGTGCTGCGACGCGCCCGTAGAACATGCGGTCGGGGGCTTTGTCGTCCTCTCCCGGACGCATCGTGAGAACCGGCACCGGCGGGGGGACGGCCACGTCCTCGGCATTGGAAACCTGCGCGCTCGATGTCAGAAGGCTGAGAGCGGTAAGAGACATCGCGAGGAAGCGTTTGAAATCCACGGGATGATTCTGCATTTTGGAATTTTCCCTACCGACCGTTCGGTTGGGAGTTAGCTTGGGAGGCGAGGCCGGTCAATGACGCGGGATGCAAAAAAACAAAATCGAGAGCGTCGACACGAAATCATGGATCTCGCGACGGACCTCTTTCTCGAGAACGGCTTTGCCGCGACCTCGATGAGCCGCGTCGCCGAGGCCGCCGGCATCACGAAGGCCTCGCTCTATCATCATTTCCCGGGCAAGGAGGACCTCTTCGCCGCCTGCGTGGCCCATGGCTATGCCGCGGCGATCGAGCGGCTCCGGGGCATCGCGACCGACCAGACCTTGCCCCATACCGAGAGGATGGCAAGGGTGATCTCCTCCTCATACGACACCATCATCTTCTCGCGCGTCGGCCGGATGTCGCCCCTCATCGCAGAAGTGTCGCGCAGCTTTCCCAAGGTCGCGCGCGGGTTCCACCGGGACTTCATCTTGCCCCAGGAAAATATCGTCCTCTCCCTGATCGACGACGGCGTCGAGGCGGGTGCGTTCGTCGATCTGGACCGTGCCGTGTTCGAGCATCTGCTCTTCGGACCGATCGTGACCCTGTCGATGTCGCGCGAGATGTTTGCCACCTTCGACGACCTCGACACGCTCTACCCGGTCACCGAGTTGCGCGACGGGCACATAAAGAGGATGATCGCCTGGCTTACCGATGGCTTGCCGCATTCCGAGTAGGCATGGTCCGCATAGCGGCCGTTGAGAGCCCCGGCCCCATGCCGCCAGCTGATCACAGAAGCGGCCGTTCACCTACGCCGCAGCATGCCGTCGTGGCACGAAGGTCCGGAGAGCAGACATTGCTGCCCTTAGTCAGGCGAGGCTGGACAGATCGAGTATCGGTTTCTGGCCACCCGGTTTTTCGGCCTCCGCAAGGGCCTGCCGCCACTCCTGGGCCGGGAAAACCCGTGGGGGTGAAGGCGGGGCCTCTGCGAGCAACGGCCAAATTTCGGCAAATGCAGCCTGCATGCCCCGTCCCGCCAAAACCGGGAAGTGATCCCGCATGTGAAACCGGTGATAGGTCGCCCTGACCCCGGCCCCGATATTGACCGGCTTGCCCGTCAGAAGGCCGTAGGCAACAAAATCCGTTTCTCCGCGCATTCGTTCCAGAACACATCTCGCGATGTCGCCACCGAGGGCGTCGAATGCGACGTCGGCTTGGGCAGAGGCGGTCAAAATGGCGCTGATATTGGCTGTCGAGATCGGTTCGATGCCCATCCGGTGCAACCGGTCTTTTCGGTTCTCCGAACGATAGATCCCCATGACCCGCTTGGCTCCCTGGCTTATCGCCCAGCGTCCCAAGTGTTCGGAACAGCTCGATCCCGCGCCACTGAGGAGCACCACCTTGTCACGGACAGGCCAGAGCCGAAGCATCGTGGCAGCGGCCATCGGATTGATATACGCCCGCGCCGCAACGAGGTCGGGAACCGCCTCGGGCACCTCCACGGCATGATGGGCGGGACAATCCACCAGGGTCTGCCAGGTGCCTTCACCGCGCAGGGGCAGGACACGACGACCAACCATGTGAGAGAGGCTGTCCGGAGCTTCGACCACGCGCCCGACACCTTCGTATCCCGCGACGGCCGGCAGCGAAATCCGATGGGCATATCTGGGCGATGGTCTATCCGATGATGGTCGGCGTCGATTTCGGCGCGGTGTCAGGCGTCGCCCGGCAGCCCAAGGGGCTGCTCGTGACGCTGGCGGTCAACTGGCTGGTCAAGCCATTCACCATGGCCGGGCTCGCGGTACTTTTCTTCGACGTGGTGTTCGCGCCCGAGGATGCCGCGCAATACGTGGCGGGGCTGATCCTGCTCGGGGCGGCGCCCTGCACCGCCATGGTCTTCGTCTGGTCGCAGCTGACACGCGGGGACGAAACCTACACGCTCGTGCAGGTCTCGGTGAACGATCTCATCATGCTCGTCGCATTCGCGCCCATCGTGGCGCCGCTGCTGGGCGTGACCGAGATCGAGGCGCCGTGGAAGACTCTCGTGCTCGCCACGCTTCTCTATGTGGTGCTGCCGCTCGCAGCCGGGCTCGCGACGCGCCGCGCGCTGGGGTCGAAGGCGCGGATCGAAGCGTTCACCGCCCGGGTGAAGCCCGCCTCGATCATCGGGCTGGTGGCGACGGTCGCTATCCTCTTCGGACTTCAGGGCGGCGTGATCCTGAACCGGCCGCTGACGATCATGCTGATTGCCGCCCCGATCCTGACCCAGAGCTACGGCATCTTTGCGCTCGCCTATGGCGCGGCCTAGTGGCTGCGCGTGCCGCTCATCTCACCCTGCGACCTGCTGCGCCGCAAGCCCCCCCTTCGAAGAACTCGGCCTCGATGACCCTTCGCTCGCAGATGCCAAGCTCTTAGACGCGATGATGATGCATCCGATCCTGATCAATCGCCACATCGCCATCACCGGAAAAGGCATGAAGCTCTGCCAGCCGTCCGAGACGGTGCTCGGAATCCTCGATACCCCCGATACTGGTCCCTTCCGCTTAGGCAAGCGGTCGGGCTGGTCGAGAGCCTGATCCGGATGGCTGGGCTCGACTGGCCGGTGCCGGATTATTCGACGCCGTGCCAACGCTAGGCACGGATCGGTGTGCAGATCCCGTATCGCCGCACCGGCAAGCCCTTGAACCTGCTTGTCGACAGCACCGCGGTGACGGCGCTTGGGGGCTCCGACCGTTCGGCGCTGAAATGATCCCCGGGTCCTTTCCGGGACGCCCCCGGAAGCACGGGTCATCACGCCGCGGCGAGCCGGTCTACAGCGACGGTGCGATAGCGCTCGGACCCGGCCCGACCAAGAGCATCCATCCGGGCCTCCGTACGGGGGAGCGACCGGAATATTTCTCAGGCTTCATCCATCTGGCGCGGCGCGTCCGGGGCTGACCTGACAGGGGTCTGAAACATCAGAAATCCCAATCCTCGTCTTCGGTGGCGACCGCCTTGCCGATGACATAGGACGAACCGGATCCGGAGAAGAAGTCGTGGTTCTCGCTGTCAGGTGACAGCGCAGCCAAGATCGCCGCGTTCACCTCGCAGGCCGCGGGCGGGAACAACGCCTCAAAGCCGAGATTCTGTAGGGCCTTGTTCGCATTGTAGTGCAGGAACGCCTTCACGTCCTCGGTCAGGCCGATGCCGTCGTAAAGCTCCTCGGTGTATTTTGCCTCGATCTCGTAAAGATCGAACATAAGCGCGAAGGCGAAATCCTTCAGCGCAGCGCGTTCGGCCTCGGGCAGATGTTCCGCGGCGCGCTGGAACTTGTAGCCGATATAATAGCCATGAATCGCCTCGTCGCGGATGATGAGGCGGATGAGGTCGGCGGTATTGGTCAGCTTGCCGCGGCTCGACCAGTACATCGGCAGGTAGAAGCCCGAATAGAACAGAAAGGACTCGAGGAACACGCTGGCGATCTTTCGCTTCAGCGGGTCGCCCGCGGCATCGTATTTCCCGAGGATCAGGCGGGCCTTGTCCTGAAGGTGCGGGTTTTCCTCCGACCAGCGGAAAGCTTCGTCCACCTCGCGCGTCTGGCAAAGCGTCGAGAAGACCGAGGAATAGCTGCGCGCGTGCACGGACTCCATGAAGGCGATGTTGGTCAGCACCGCTTCCTCATGGGGGGTCAGCGCATCGCGCATCATCGCGGGCGCGCCCACCGCGCCCTGGATCGTGTCGAGAAGCGTGAGGCCGGTGAAGACCCGGATGGTCAGCTGCCTTTCTTCGGGCCGGAGCGTGGACCAGCTCTGCACGTCATTCGACAGCGGCACCTTTTCCGGCAGCCAGAAATTGACCGTGAGGCGGTTCCAGACCTCCAGGTCCTTTTCGTCCTGCAGCCGGTTCCAGTTGATCGCGCGGGGAACGGCGCGGGTCTGGTCGATCATGTCTTTCATGGGTTCCTCCCTCAAAGCGTGCAGGACACGCAGCCCTGCACTTCGGTCCCTTCGAGGGCGGTCTGGCGCAGGCGGACATAGTAGATGGTCTTGATGCCTTTCTTCCAGGCGAGGATCTGGGCGCGGTTGATGTCCCGCGTCGTGGCCTCGGCCGGGAAGAACAGGGTCAGGGACAGGCCCTGATCGACATGCTCGGTCGCGGCTGCATAGGTCTCGATCAGCGCCTCGGGGCCGATTTCGTAGGCATCGCGGTAGAATTCGAGCGTCTCGTTCGTCATGAAGGGCGCCGGGTAGTAGACGCGGCCGATCTTGCCCTCTTTGCGGATCTCGATCTTCGAGACGATCGGGTGGATCGAGGAGGTGGAGTTGTTGATGTAGCTGATCGAGCCGGTCGGCGGCACCGCCTGAAGGTTGCGATTGTAGAGCCCGTCCTTGCTCACCGCCTGTTTCAGCTGGGCCCAGTCCTCTCGGCTGGGCAGATCGACGCCGAAACGCGCGAAGAGGTCGCGCACGGTGTCGGTTTCGGGGCGCCAGTCCCGGGTGACATATTTCTCGAAGAACGTGCCATCGGCGTATTTCGATGCTTCGAAGCCCTTGAAGCTTTGCCCTTTTTCCCGCGCCAGCGCATTCGAGGCGCGGATCGCGTGATAGGCCACGGCGGCGAAATAGGCGCGGGTGAAGTCGATGCCTTCCGGGCTGCCGTAATGAATACGCTCGCGCGCAAGGAAGCCGTGCAGGTTCATCTGGCCAAGGCCCACCGCATGGGCCTCGTCATTGCCGCGCCGGATCGACGGGACCGAGTCGATGGCCGACATCTCGGACACCGCAGTCAGCGCACGGATGGCGGCCTCGACAGTGCCGCCGAAATCCGGCCCGTCCATCGTGGCCGCGATGTTCAGCGATCCGAGATTGCAGGAAATGTCGGTGCCGAGATGGCGATAGCTGAGGTCGTCGTTGAACGCGCTGGCCTCGTTCACCTGCAGGATCTCGGAGCACAGGTTCGACATGGCGATCCGCCCCGCGACAGGGTTCGCGCGGTTCACCGTGTCCTCGAACATGATGTAGGGGTAGCCGCTTTCGAACTGGATCTCGGCCAGCGTCTGGAAGAATTCGCGCGCGTTGATCTTCTGCTTGCGGATGCGCTTGTCGCCGACCATCTCGTCGTATTTCTCGGTCACCGAGATGTCCGAGAAGGGCATGCCGTAGACCTTCTCGACGTCATGCGGCGAGAACAGATACATTTCCTCGTTCTGCTTGGCGAGTTCGAAGGTCACGTCGGGGATCACCACGCCGAGGCTCAGCGTCTTGATGCGGATCTTCTCGTCCGCGTTCTCGCGCTTGGTGTCGAGAAAGCGCAGGATGTCGGGGTGATGGGCATTCAGGTAGACCGCTCCCGCCCCCTGCCGCGCGCCCAGCTGGTTGGCATAGGAGAAGGAATCCTCGAGAAGCTTCATCACGGGGATCACGCCCGAGGACTGGTTCTCGATGCCCTTGATGGGGGCGCCATGCTCGCGGATATTGGTCAGCATCAGGGCCACGCCCCCGCCGCGCTTGCTGAGTTGCAGCGCGGAATTGATGGCGCGGCCGATGGACTCCATGTTGTCCTCGACCCTGAGAAGGAAGCACGAGATCAGCTCGCCCCGCGACTTTTTCCCGGCATTCAGGAAGGTGGGCGTGGCGGGCTGGAACCGTCCCGAGATGATCTCGTCCATGAAGGACATGGCCAGCGCCTCGTCGCCGCGGGCGAGCGCGAGCGCGACCATGACCACGCGGTCCTCGTAGCGCTCGAGGTAGCGCTGCCCGTCGCGGGTCTTCAGCGTGTAGCTGGTGTAGTATTTGAAGGCCCCGAGGAAGGTCGGAAAGCGGAACTTCCTGGCATAGGCCGCGTCCCAGATCCGATGCAGGAAGGCGCGCGGATACTGGTCAAGCACGTCGGCCTCGTAATACCCCTCGTCCACGAGATAGCCGAGCTTCTCGTCGAGCGAGTGGAAGAAGACCGTGTTCCGGTTGACGTGCTGCAGGAAATACTGCCGCGCGGCCATGCGGTCGGCCTCGAAACGGATGGTCCCGTCCTCGTCATAGAGGTTCAACATCGCGTTCAGCGCGTGGTAGTCGAGCGTGCTGTCGGGCTTTGCCGGTTTTGCGTCGGTTACACGGTCAAGCATTCCATCTCCCAGAATTTGTCCAACCCATCGCGAACGCGGGCGATATCGGTATCGGTGCCGGCAAGCTCGAAACGGTAGAGCACCGGCACCCTGCACTTGCGCGAGATGACCTCGCCGGACAGCGCATAGGTGGTGCCGAAATTGCGGTTGCCGCTGGCGATCACGCCCCGCAGGAGCGCGCGCCGTGCGGGGTCGTTGAGAAAGCGGATTACCTGTTTCGGCACCGCGCCGCGCCCTTCGCCATCGGCATAGGTCGGGCAGATCAGCGCGAAGGGCGTATCGGGGCGGGGCAGATCGTCGCCCGAGATCGGGATCCGCACCGCAGGCAGGCCCAGCCGCTCGACGAAGCGCGCCGTGTTGCCCGAGCGTGAGGAAAAATAGACGAGCCCCGCCATGGCGCTCAGGCCAGCCGGCCGATCAGGTCGGGACGGAAGCCCGCCCAGTGATCCTTGCCCGCGACCACGACCGGCAACTGCCGGTAGCCCAGTTCCGAGACATGGGCGAAAGCCTTGTCGTCCTCGGTCAGGTCGATCAGCTCGTAGGGAAGGCCGCGGGCCTCGAGCGCGCGGGTGGTGGCCGTACATTGCACGCAGGCCGGCTTGGAATAGACGATGATGGACATTGCTGGTCCCCTTTCATTGTTCTTCAGGCAAGGGACACAGCCTGGCGTGACGAATGGTGTCGTCTGCCAATCTCGCATGTGCGCCCCGAGGCCCTCCGCCTTCGGTCGTCATCTTTTGCGCTCTGGCAGGTTTCCTGGCTTGCGGGTCGTTGCTCGGCCGGCCTTCCCGGGACGCATCCCAGTGGCGTGTCAGCGTCGCTCGCCGCTTACAGTTGCGGGGGCAGTGCCGGATTTGCACCGGCTTCCCTCTTGGCCCTTGACGCGAGTCGCGGGCACCAAAGCATCTGCATATTGAGGGGCTGCGACGATTGGTGTCAATATATAGGTATTGGTTTCGCCAAAGAACGCCCTTGGGCGTGGCGCTTTCCAGCTCGACGAAGTCGTTTTCGTGTAAGCTGCGGGAGGCCGGCTTGGTAAACAGAAAGGGCAAGGTGCCGCTGGTGACAGCGGAGAATTGGGAAGCCGGTGCAATTCCGGCACTGCCCCCGCAACGGTAACGGCGCGAAGGGCATGGCGAAAACCACTGGGGCGACATGCTCCGGGAAGGCGTCATGCCTGGCCAGAAGGCCATGCCCGAAGTCCGGAAACCAGCCTTGCATGAGACGTCAACCGCGGGTGGCGGTGCAGACGCCCGTGTGGGGGTGGCCGGACGCCATCCCTCCCGGCACTGCCCGTCCTCCGCCCCAGCATTCGACCCGCGGGGCGCGGGCAGGAACACCGCAGATGAAACACGATCTTCCGCGTCTTCTGGCCGAACGCAAACCGGGCTATGCGCTCGAGCGGCCCTTCTACACCGATCCCGCCATTTTCGAGGCGGATCTGGAGACCATCTGGTATCGCGACTGGCTCTTCGCGATCCCGGCCTGCGAGCTTGAAAAGCCGGGATCTTTCGTCACGCACAAGGTTGGCGCCTACCGCGTGATCCTCGTGCGCGGTCAGGACGGGACGATCCGCGCCTTCCACAATTCCTGCCGCCATCGCGGCTCGATCATCTGCAAGGGCGCGAAGGGCAACCTGCCGAAGCTCGTCTGCCCCTATCACCAATGGACCTACGAGCTTGACGGCCGGCTCCTCTGGGCGCGGGACATGGGCCCCGATTTCGACGCCTCGGCGCATGGGCTGAAACCGGTTCACTGTCGTGAACTGGAGGGCCTCGTCTACATCTGCCTTGCCGATGCCGCCCCCGATTTCGATGCCTTCGCCGATCTCGCCCGGCCCTATCTGGCCGTGCATGACCTGACCGATGCCAAGGTCGCCTTCGAGTCGACCATCGTCGAGAACGGCAACTGGAAGCTGGTCTGGGAGAACAATCGCGAGTGCTACCATTGCGGCGGCAATCACCCGGGCCTCTGCCGTTCCTTCACCGACGATCCGACCGTGACCGGTATCAAGGAGGGCGCGACCCCACCGCATCTGCAGGCGCATTTCGACCGCATGGAGGCGCAGGGCTATCCCGCGCAGTTCCGGATGTCCTCCGATTTCCAGTACCGGCTGGCGCGCATGCCGCTTCTGCCCGGGGCCAGAAGCTTCACGATGGACCTCAAGCCCGCAGTCACCCGCATCCTCGGACGGGTGCGGGACGATACGGCGGGAACCCTGCTGAAATACCACTACCCGACGACATGGAACCATTTCCTTCCGGATCATTCCATCCTGTTCCGGATCACGCCGCTGACGGCGACGACCACCGAAGTGACGACCAAATGGCTTGTCCACAAGGAGGCCGTCGAGGGGCGGGACTACGACCTCACGCGCCTGACGGAGGTCTGGACGGTCACCAATGACGAGGACCGGCGCGTGGTGGAGGACAACCAGCAAGGCATCGACTCGCCGGCCTACGAGCCCGGGCCCTATTCGCCGGTTCACGAGACCGGGGTGATGGGCTTCGTCGACTGGTATTGCAACACCATGACCGGACGGCTCGGTTCCGTCGCCCTGGCAGCGGAGTGAGCCCATGAACGACTTGTCGACCCTTCCGGACCGGGCGATCTGGTCGGACAATGAGATGCTGGAATGCGTCTCGGTCATTCCCGAGGTTCCCAATACGGCGACCTTCACTTTCCGGGCGCCGTCGGGGGCGCTGTTCGACTTTCTGCCGGGACAGTTCCTGACGCTGGAAATCCCGATGCCGGGCGGGACCGTGCACCGGACCTACACGATCTCCTCCTCGCCGTCGCGGCCGCGCTCGATCTCGATCACGACCAAGGCCCAGCCGGACAGCCTCGGCACGCGCTGGCTGCTCGACAACCTCACGCCCGGAACACGGGTCAGGGCGCTCGGGCCCGCGGGCGTCTTCAGCCACCTCAACCACCCGGCAGAGAAATACCTCTTCATCTCGGCCGGCTCCGGCATCACGCCGGTGATGTCGATGACGACCTACATGTTCGATCTGGGCCTGGAGCCGGATATCGTCTTCGTCAACTGTGCCCGCAGACCGGGCGAGATCATCTTCCGCGAACGGCTGGAACACATGGCGTCGCGTGTGCCGGGGATCGACCTGAAATGGGTTGTGGAAAGACCGGACCGCTACGCGCCCTGGATCGGCTTCCAGGGACAATTCAACCAGTTGATGCTGGGTCTGATGGCGCCCGATTACCTCGAGCGCGAGGTGTTCTGCTGTGGCCCCGAGCCCTTCATGCGTGCGGTCCGCGAGGCGCTGCAGGGGCTTGGCTACGACATGGACCGCTACCACCAGGAGAGCTTCCAGGCCCCCGCGACGACCGAAGCCGACCTTACGGAACTCGACGACGTCGTTCCGGATGAGAGCGCGCAGGTCGAGCTGACCTTTGCCGCCTCCGGCGTCACGGTGAAAGTGGCCGAGACCGACACGATCCTCGCCGCCGCCCGCGCCAACGGGCTGAACATCCCCTCCGGGTGCACCTTCGGCGTCTGCGGCACCTGCAGGATCCGGAAGCTTTCGGGCGAGGTGCACATGGTCCACAATGGCGGCATCTCCGAGGACGATGTTGAAGCGGGATACATCCTTGCCTGTTGCTCCAACCCGATTGGAAAGGTGTCGGTCGATGTGTGACAATCCCGTGGCCCTCTTGCTCGGAACGTCTGCAGCCCGAACGCCCCCGTTCCCGCGCCGAGGTTAGCCGACGGGGTGAGTGCCGGGGATGCCGAGGGGGTAAGGCGGTTCAGGATGGCGATGCGGACGTGGAGTTCGGCTGTCTGGCGGACGAAGTCTCGCGCCATGAGCTTCTGGCCGAGCACCTTCATGCCGTTCATCTTCGTCTCTGCGCGGCTGCGGCGGCGATAGCCGCTCCACCGTCGCCAGATGGTCCGTCCAAGGCGCTTGATGGCGCAAAGCGTCGCTCCTCGTTCCGGCGCCGGAGCGAGAGTGAAGACATGACTCCCTCAGGTCCGAAGGTAATCCCCCTATTTTTGCGGGGGCTTGGTCGTAGAATTCACGCGGCCATGTTCAGTTTCGGGGTGGGCGTCATGCCGCCGTTGCCCATGTACGGGCGCTCATTGCTGTATGATCAGAGCCACTCGGTGGCAATCTGCTGCACCTCGTCGATGGTTTCGAAGAGATGGAGGTCCAGCCACTCGTGCCGACCCGTCCGGTTGTAACGCTCGACATAGGCGTTCTGCTGTGGCTTGCCGGGCTGGATGTAGGTCAGGGCGATGCCCTGCTGCTCGGCCCATTCCATGAGGGAGCCACTTATGTATTCTGGGTTGTTGTCGACGCGAATGGTGCGAGGCGCGCCCCGCCATTCTATGATCTGGTTCAATGTGTCCACTTAACCTTCTTGACTGACGAACGACATGACGGTTTCGATGGGCCGTCTCCACATGTTCCGACAGCCCAGATGGGGGCGCTCAGTGTTGTAGTGGACGAGCCAGGCGTCGAGATCGGCCTAGAGCGCCTCGACGGTCTCGTAGAAGGTCTCGCGCATCTTCACGCGGAAGAACTCCTCGAGTACCGTGCCGTTGAACCGCTCGACGAAGCCGTTGGTCTTCGGCGTCCGGACTTGGTGCGGCGGTGCTTGATGGCGTTGATCTCGAGATAGAGCTCGTAGGGATGCTTTTCGGTGCCGCAGAATTCGCGGCCGTTATCCGTCAGCACCACCTTCCCCGGCAGATCCAGGGCACGGTAGAAAGGCAGCACGTCGTTGTGCAGCACCGCCAGCCGCACAGCTTCTTGCGGTGGATCTCACTCACCATGCCGTTGGCGGCGGGCCAGGCTTCGTTCTCGACCGACCGATAGGCGGTATTCCCGACGTGGCGCAGCAGCCGAAGCTTGCGATCACTGTTCATTACAGCTCTGACGGCGGACGTGGTCGTGGCGAACGTCTCATAGGGGTTCCTTCCATTCCGCCGAATGGATCGCACCAACAAACCGTGGGATCAGACAGCTAGAACATGTTGTGCCGAGCGCCCCCACTTTCGCATCCTTTGGCACACGGAGCCGGGGCGCGCTCAGGCACGCGCCCCGGGGGACGGGATCACTCGACCGGCACAGCGGCCAGTTCCGGCTCGTTGTGGTGATGGCGCTCGCGCACCGGCCGGATCGCGAGATTGGCGAAGAAGGCCACGACCAGCAGTGCCGCCATGCAGTACATCGTCGTGTTGTAGAGCCCCGGCGTCGGGTCGACGGTGCCGGGCGGCGCGATCTCCATCAGCTTGGCGATGGTCACGGTCTTGGCCGCCACCAGCTCCTGCAACTGCGCGACAGGCGCACCGAAGGCCGCGCGGAAGGCCTCGGGATCGACCTTTGCCGCCAGATCCTCGATGGCATTGCCCACCGACATCTGCCTGAGCGAGGTGATCGCCAGCGGCCCCAGCACGCCCGCCGTCGACCAGGCCGTCAGCAGCCGCCCATGGATGCCGCCCACATGCATCGTGCCGAACATGTCGGCCAGATAGGCCGGGATCGTCGCGAAGCCGCCGCCATACATCGAGAAGATGATCATCGTGGCGATGTAGAAGCCGGCAAGATAGAGTATCGACGGGTTCGCCGCCCCGGCCGTCGCGAAGAACGGGATCGACAGGTACAGGATCGTGCCCAGCAGGAAGAAGGTCGCATAGGTGAGCTTGCGCCCGATATAGTCCGAGGCCGAGGCCCAGAAGAACCGGCCCAGCATGTTGAAGACCGAGATCATCAGCACGTAGGTCGAGGCGAAGGCGCCGGTCACGATCCAGGGCATCGTGGTGCCGTAGATATCCGACATCATCGTCTTGGCGACCCCGATCACCCCGATCCCCGCCGTCACGTTGAAGCAGAGCATCACCCAGAGCTTCCAGAATTGCGGGGTCTTCAGCGCCTGGTCGATATGCACGTTCTTCTGGGTGATCATGCCCGATGCCACCGGCTTCGGCTGCCATCCCTCGGGCACCCAGCCCTCGCGCGGGACGCGGTAGCTGAAGGCCGCGATCGTCATCACCACCAGATAGGCCACCCCCAGCACGAGGAAGGTCGCCGCCGCGCCGGTATCGCCGGTGCCGACGACATAGACCCCGGCCTCGCCGCCGCCGGGCAGTTCCGCCGCCTGCGCCGCGGAGGCGATCACCACCTCGAGCCGTCCGCTGGCCGTTTCGGCAAAGAGACGGCCGCCCTCGGTCACCGTCGCCACCGCCTCGCGCGGGCCCAGATAGGCGGGCGCACGTTCGAAGAGGTTCAGCAGCCAGCCCTTCAGGGGGGCCGCGATCATCGCGCCGCCGCCGAAGCCCATGATCGCGATGCCCGTGGCCATGCCGCGCCGGTCCGGGAACCAGCGGATCAGCGTCGAGACCGGCGAGACATAGCCCAGCCCCAGCCCGCAGCCGCCGAGCACGCCATAACCGAGATAGAGCAGCCAGAGCTGATGCGTCGCGATCCCCGCCGAGCCGACGATGAACCCGCCGCCCCACAAAAGCGCCGCGACCACGCCCACCATGCGCGGGCCGACCTGCTCCAGCCACTTGCCCGCGAAGGCCGCCGAGAGGCCGAGGAACACGATGGCCACCGAGAAGATCCAGACCACCGCGCCCAGCGACCAGTCCTCGGCCGCCGGCGCCACCACGCCGAGTTGCCGCGACAGCGCCGGGTTGAACACCGACCAGGCATAGACCGAGCCGATGCAGAGATGGATCGCGATGGAGGCCGGCGGCACCAGCCACCTGTTGAAGCCCTCGGGCGCGACGATGTGATCCTTGTGCAGGATGCCGAGCAGCCCCCGATACGCGCCGGAGCCTCGGCTCCCGCCCGCCATGTCCTTCGTCATGTCAGTCCCTCCCTTTATCAGAGCCGCGCTGACCGGAAGCGCCCTCCCCGCGCCCGTCCGGAACCCGACCCGCATGTCAGACCATGCCGAAGGAGCCTGCGAAGCAGGAAAGACGCTGTCAACTCGGACGAATGTCCGACGGAGAGCCTCGATGCGAAACGGCACGTCATTTCGGGCGTGCCGCGATAATCTCCTGCCATCGGGGAACAGCTCCCGGGGGCTCGCTTGCGCGGATGTCGCAGAGCCGATGGCAATGATTTCGGGCGCCGTCAAATCGGCTGGAAACTCCTGATCCCCCTGCATTCCCACGATAGCGCCAGCAGCCTGCCATCGGGAAACGACCGGAACATTCGAGTGTCCAGCGGTCAACCTCGGGGGCTGTGCAGGATCAGCTCACATCAAACAGATCGGCGCAGCCTGGATCACGCCGGATCCTCTCAGGTAGATGGGGACCAGCTCTGCCCTCACCGTGTTTCCGACGGCGCTGCGGCTGCGAAAAACCGCCTCTGCGGCAATGCCGCATCTGGGTTCGGGCCGACGGAAGCTTGCAGCACCTGCGTCAATCGCTAGGCTGCGCCAAGACGCGCAGCCGCCGTCGCGCCCCGGCCGGATGGCCGCGCGGCAGCGCAGCCCCCGCCAGGACAGGACATGGAAGGCTTTCTGCTAAACGCAACGCTCTACCTGCTGTGCATCGTGCTTGCGGTGCCTCTGGCCTCGCGGCTGGGACTGGGCTCGGTGCTGGGCTATCTTCTGATCGGGCTGATGCTGGGCCCAGTGCTGGGCCTTGTCGGCGCCGAGATGGTGACGCTCCGCCACGTCTCGGAAATCGGCGTGGTTATGATGCTGTTCCTGATCGGGCTCGAGCTCGATCCACGCGCGCTCTGGGCGATGCGAAACAAGCTTGTCGGCATGGGCGGGTTGCAGGTGCTGATCACCGTGGCGCTGGTCACAGCCGCCGCCATCGCCTTCGGCCAGACCTGGCAATCGGCGCTGGCGATGGGCATGATCTTCTCGCTGTCCTCGACCGCCATCGTCCTGCAGACCCTGACCGAGAAGAAGCTGATGAACACGCCCGGCGGGCGCAGCGCCTTCTCGGTGCTTCTGATGCAGGACATCGCGGTCATCCCGATGCTGGCGATCATGCCCTTCCTCGCCTCGCCCGAGATCCGCGCCGCCGGCACCGAGGGCGGCCATGGCGCGATGCATCTGATCGGAAGCCTGCCCGCCTGGGGGGTGACACTGGTCACGCTGGGCGCGGTCGCGGGCACGGTTCTGGCCGGCCATTACCTGGTGCGCCCGCTCTATCGCTATGTGCAGGCGGCGCGGCTGCGCGAGCTGAACACGGCGATGGCGCTGGTGATCGTCGCGGGCATCGCCTCGCTGATGCTGATGGTGGGGCTCTCGCCCGCGCTCGGCACCTTCCTCGCGGGCGTGGTGCTGGCCAATTCGGAATTCCGCCACGAGCTGGAAAGCTCGATCGAGCCGTTCAAGGGCCTGCTGCTGGGGCTGTTCTTCATCACCGTCGGCGCGGGGATGGATTTCTCGGTGTTCTGGGACGCGCCGATCCTGCTGCCGGTCTATGTGACGGGCCTCGTGATGATCAAGGTGGCGGTGCTTTACGGGCTCGCCATGGCCTTCCGGCTCGACCGCCAGAGCCGCTGGCTGTTCACGCTGGGGCTCGCCCAGGCGGGGGAATTCGGCTTCGTGCTGGTGGGCTTTGCCTCGACCCAGCGGATCATGCCGCCCGATATCGTCACCATGTCGAGCCTGGTCATCGCGCTGTCGATGCTGATCACGCCCGCGCTCTTCATCCTGCATGACGTGATCGCCAAGGTGCTGCAGGGCCGCGGCGGCGCCCGGCCCGCGGCCGACCCGATCGACGAGACCCATCCCGTCATCATCGCCGGGATCGACCGGTTCGGACTGACGGTGAACCGGATGATCGCCCTGACCGGCGGCAAGACCACCGCCATCGACGACGATCTGCGGGCGGTGCGGCGGGTCCGCAAGCTGGGCTTCAAGGCCTATTACGGCGATGCGACCCGGCCCGCGCTGCTGGCCTCTGCTGGCATCGACACCGCCGAGGTGCTGGTCGTCTGCATCGGCGATGCCAAGGCCGCGACGACGCTGGTGCGCTATGCCCGGCGGATCCGGCCCGACCTGTTCATCATCGCCCGCGCCCGCGACCGTGAACATGTCTTCGAGCTGTACCGTGCCGGCGCCGACGAGACTGTGCGCGAGGTCTATGACAGCGCGCTGCGCTGCGGGCGGCAGGTGCTCGAACGCTCGGGGCTGTCCGCCTACGAGGCCGAGAATGCGGAACGCACGCTGGTCACCTTCGACCGGACCGCGCTGCGCGATCTGGCCAAGGTCTGGCGCCCGGGCGTGCCGCTCGAGGACAATGCCGACTATATCGAGCTGAACCGGCGGCTGCAGGCCGATCTGGAACATGCCTTCGCCGAGACCCTGCTGCACGAAGCGCCGCCGCCCCGGAGCCAGACCGAAACGACCTCTCCCGCCGACATCCTGGCCGAGGCCGACGGCAACCCCGAACGCCAGACCGGCCGAACCCAGAACTGAACCCAGACCTGAAACCCGGCGGCCCTGATGCCGACCTGAGCCCGGGCCTATCCCCCGCCCCGGGCACAGTGACGCAGGGTGTCCCGCTGCGCGGGGTTTACGCAAGCCCCGCGCGCGCGCAGGATCGGGACCGTTCCCGGCGTCGCTCGCGCGCCGGAGCGATGCCCAGACCTCGGGAGACAGAGAGACCTTGACCAACCCGCTTTACGACCGGCTCTTCGGCCGCCATGCCGGGCGCGACACGCCCTTCCTGCATCTGCCCGACGGGGGCAGCCTCACCCATGCGGCCTTTCTGGCCCTCGCCGCGCGCCATGCCCATGCCCTGAACGCCTTCGGGCTCGGCCCCGGCGACCGGCTGGCGGTACAGGTCGAGAAATCGCCCGAGGCGCTGGCGCTTTATGCCGCCTGCCTGCAGGCGGGGGTGATCTTCCTGCCGCTCAACACCGCCTATACCCCGGCCGAGCTTTCCTATTTCATCGGCGACAGCGGCGCCCGGCTGGTGATCTGCGACGGCCGCCGGATGGGCGCGCTGACGCCGGTGGCCGAGGCCGCGGGCGCCCATATCGCCACGCTGAATACCGATGGCAGCGGCAGCTTCGCGGTGATCGCGGCAACGAAATCGGCGACCTACCCCACCGTGGCGCGCGACCCCGACGACCTGGCCGCGCTGCTTTACACCTCGGGCACGACCGGGCGCTCGAAAGGGGCGATGCTGAGCCAGCGGAACCTGCTGTCGAATGCCGAGGTGCTGACCGAGGCCTGGCGCTTTACCGAGGATGATGTGCTCTTGCATGCGCTGCCGATCTTCCACACCCATGGCCTGTTCGTTGCGACCAACATCATGCTGCTGGCGGGCGGCGCGATGATCCTCCTGCCGAAATTCGACATCGATGCGGTGATCGCCGCCCTGCCGCGCGCGACCGCCATGATGGGGGTACCGACCTTCTATACCCGGCTGCTGGACGATCCGCGGTTCGACCGGGCGCTGGCCGCCCATATCCGGCTCTTCGTCTCGGGCAGCGCACCGCTTCTGGCCGAAACCCACCGCGCCTTCGAGGCCCGCACCGGGCACCGGATCCTCGAACGTTACGGCATGACCGAAACCAACATGTCGACCTCGAACCCCTATGACGGCGCGCGGATCGCGGGCACCGTCGGCCTGCCGCTGCCGAGCGTCGAGCTTCGGATCGCCGATCCCGCGACCCGGGCCGAATGCTCCCCGGGCGAAACCGGCCAGATCGAGGTCAGGGGCCCCAATGTCTTTCAGGGCTACTGGCAGATGCCCGGGAAGACCCGCGAAGAGCTTTGCGAAGACGGCTTCTTCCTGACCGGCGATCTCGGCACGATCGATGCCAAGGGTTATGTCCGGATCGTCGGCCGGGCCAAGGATCTGATCATTTCGGGCGGGCTCAATGTCTATCCGAAAGAGATCGAGGAGGTCCTCGACGCGCAGCCGGGCGTGCTGGAAAGCGCGGTGATCGGGGTGCCCCATCCCGATCTGGGCGAGGCGGTGCTGGCGGTCCTGGTCCCTGCCCCGGGCGAGACGCCCGAGCTTCAGGCCATCGCCGGGTCGGTTGCGACGCAGCTTGCGGGCTTCAAGCGGCCGAAGCGGCTCGAACTGATCGAGGCGCTGCCCCGCAACGCCATGGGCAAGGTCCAGAAGGCGACCCTGCGCGAGAGCTATCGCGACAGCTTCGCCTGAGCGGCCGGACGGCCCTGCCTATTGCAGGGCCGAGATCGCCAGGAACATACCGCCCGACAAGACCGCCGTGGCCGGAACCGTCACCCCCCAGGCGGCGACGACGGTCATGAAATGCGACCGGCGCACCAGCTTGCGGCGGCGACGCTCTTCGGGGCCAAGCCGCTTGGCGCCGGGCTTGGTCAGGTTCGCCCTGCGCAGGCGCCGTTCGGCATGCCATTCGCGGAAGAAGCCGACGCCGAACACGCCCCCCACCGCGATATGGGTCGAGCTGACCGGCAGCCCCAGCCAGGAGGCGACGATCACCGTCATCGCCGCGGACAGCGCCACGCAATAGGCCCGCATCGGGTTCAGCTTGGTGATCTGGCTGCCGACCATGCGGATGAGCTTGGGCCCGAACAGCACCAGCCCGAACGAGATGCCGAAAGCGCCGATCACCATGACCCAGACCGGGATCGCCACCTTGCCCGCGATCTCTCCGGCCTGCTGGGCATGGACGATGGCCGCCAGCGGCCCGACCGCATTGGCCACGTCATTGGCGCCATGGGCAAAGGACAGAAGCCCGGCCGAAATCACCAGCGGCGCCGCGAACAGAAGCTTGAGCGAGCGGTTGCGGTTTTCCAGCCCGCGCGACTGGCGCCGGATCAGCGGCACCGCGCCCAGCCCCGAGGCGATGCCGACGACAACACCGATCGCCACGGCATGGCCGATGGTGACATCGAAAAGATGCTTGAGCCCCTTCAGCGCCAGATAGGTGGCGAAGGTGGCCGCCATCACCCCGATCAGCACCGGCACCCAGGTCCGGGCCGCCGCGATCTTGTCGTCGCGATAGATCACCCGCCACTTGATGAAGGCCAGCATGCCCGCCGCGATCACCCCGCCCAGAACCGGCGAGATCACCCAGCTCAGGGCGATGGCGCCCATGGTCGACCAGTTGACCGCGGCAATCCCCACCGCCGCCACACCGGCCCCCAGAACGCCGCCCACAACCGAATGGGTGGTCGAGACCGGGGCCCCGATCCAGGTGGCGATGTTGACCCAGACCGCAGCCGCCAGCAGCGCGGCCATCATCGCCCAGGTGAAGGTGGCGGAATCGGCCACGCTTTCGGGTGCGATGATGCCTTTCGAGATGGTCGAGACCACATCGCCGCCCGCGATCAGCGCGCCCGCGCTTTCGCAGATCGCCGCGATGGCAATGGCGCCCGCCATCGACAGCGCATTGGCCCCCACCGCCGGCCCCATGTTGTTCGCGACATCGTTGGCGCCGATATTCAGCGCCATGTAGGCACCGAAGGCCGCGGCGGCCACCACGAACAGCATGCCCGGCGTGTTTCCGGTCACCAGCGCCGCGCCCAGCGCCGCGATGACGATGAAAGCCAGCGAGACCCCGACGCCCAGCAGCGGCCGCGACACGGTCTGCGCGGCGATTTCGACCCGCGACAGGCGCTTGAGGTCCTTGTCCAGTGTCTTCCACTGGCGGTCCTTGTAGGTCTCTGACAAGGGAAGCCTTTCCTTGCTCGGCCATCCTTTAGCGGGCAGTTTCCCGAAGGCCCGCGCCCCAGCATGGCTGGTCGCGGAGCGGCTCCCGCGGACGGTCTGTCCCGGGCGGGTGAATGTCACCGAAACGGCGCATTCACAACCCCTGCCGCGACAGCGGGGCAAGTCTTTTGCATGGCAATCCGGCCAAAGACCGGCCTTGCTGCGGCAGTTCCGCGACGGATGACGCTTTCCTGTTGCACTCCAGCCCCAAGATCACGTCTATGTTGCAAAATGGCCGGGCGCCGCCCGGCAGGGCTGTCGCCGCCTGGCTAAGGGTCGGGACCGACCCGTGCAGGTCGTCCCCGGACAGCATCGCGGCGCGGGGACGCGTCCGCATCTCCGGGCATGGGAAGGCGCAGATATGGGACTGGACGCAGATTTGGCGATCGAACGACAGCACCCGCTCGGCAGCCAGATCGCGGCCCTGCCCCTGCGCCTCGACAGGAACGGCCGTCTGGGCGTCCTGATGGTCACCTCGCGCGGAACCGGGCGCTGGGTCGTGCCCAAGGGCTGGACGATGGAGGGCCACTCGCCCTGGGGAGCGGCCGGGATCGAGGCGCTGGAGGAGGCCGGGGCCGAGGGCCGGGTCGCCAGCCACAGCATCGGCAGCTACGAATACGACAAGCGGCTCGACGACGGCACCGTGCTGCGCTGCCGGGTCGAGGTGTTTCCGATGCTGGTCTGCAAGCTCCGGCGCAACTGGAAGGAACGCGACGAGCGGATCCGCCGCTGGTTCACGCCCAAGGCCGCGGCACAGCGCGTCGACGAACCCGAACTGGCCGCGCTGCTCAGGGGGCTGTCGCAGAAGCCCGAAAAGCTGCCCGTGATCCGCGACCTGCTCGGCTCGGACTGATCCGCTCCGGTCCGCCCGGCCCATGCGCAAGGTGATGCGCCGGGCGGCATTCCTGCCCGGAAAACCGGCAAAGGCGCGCGGCGCGGGCCCGGCCTGCAGCTTGCGGTTGACCCGACGCGCCCCGGTGCGGAGGCTTCGGGAAGGAGCCCCGCGATGACAGCAGATGACGCCTATGCAGGATTGATGGCCGCCGCCGCCCGCAGCGGCCAGGACGCCGCAGACCTTCATGCCGTGGCCTCGATCCTCGCGCTGGCCCTGTCCGAAGCGGCGTCGCCCGAGGAGCTGCCCGCGCATTGCGGGTTGGACGCCGGGGCACTGACCGAACTCGTCGGCACCCTCTTCCCCGCCGCACCGCCCGAATTTCGTCGCGGCAGGGGCGCGGCGCCGCGCGGCGTCGAGGAGGACTCGGTACGGACACTTCTTCTGACCCATTCCGGTGGAACCGCGCTGGCCCGGCCGCTGGCCGCGATGATCGCGCGGCGCGCGATGGAGCCCGACCATCTCTGGCAGGATCTGGGCCTGCGGAACCGGCACGAGCTTTCGGCGATGCTGACCCGGCATTTCGGCCCGCTTGCGGCGAAGAACACCGCCAACATGAAGTGGAAGCGGTTCTTCTACCGGCTGATCTGCGAAGACGAGGGCTTCGTGCTCTGCGCGACGCCGGTCTGCACCGACTGCGCCGATTTCGACATGTGCTTCGGCGAGGAAAGCGGCGAGGCGCGGCTGGCCCGCGCGGGCCGGGCCGCGGCCCCCGCCCCCGCTCAGGTCTTGAAGATGCGGTAGATCGCCGGGATCACCAGCACCGTCAGCATGGTCGAGGAGGCCAGACCGAACAAAAGCGACAGCGCCAGCCCCTGAAAGATCGGGTCCGCCAGGATCACCGCCGCCCCGATCATCGCCGCCAGCGCCGTCAGCAGGATCGGCTTGACCCGCGTCGCCCCGGCCTCGACCAGCGTCTCGACCGTGATCCGGCCCTCGGGATCGGCATGGCGGATGAAATCGACCAGCAGGATCGAGTTCCGCACGATGATCCCCGCCAGCGCGATGAAGCCGATCATCGAGGTCGCGGTGAAGGGCGCATGGAACAGCCAGTGCCCCAGCATGATGCCCAGGAAGGTCAGCGGCACCGGCGTCAGCACCACCAGCGGCAGCCGGAACGACCCGAACTGCGCCACGACGAGGATGTAGATCCCGACCAGCGCCACCCCGAAGGCCGCGCCCATGTCGCGGAAGGTGACCCAGGTCACCTCCCATTCGCCGTCCCACAGGAGGACCGGCTTGTCCTCCGACAACGGCTGGCCATGCAAACGGATCTCGGGCGCGCTCAGGCCCAGCGCCTGCCAGTCGACCCGGTCAAGCCGGTCCCCGACCGCCAGCATGCCGTAAAGCGGTGCCTCGAAATCGCCGGCCAGATCGGCCTGGACCATCTCGGCATAGCGCCCGTTATGGCGGAAGACCGGGAACGAGGCCTGCTCCTCGGTCAGCCGCACCACATCGCCCAGTTCGACCACGCCGCGCCCGCCGGGCAGCACATTGGCCGGAACCGGCGTCGCCAGCGCCCGTTCGTCAAGCACACGGTCGGCCTTGTCGCGCGCGACCACGATCGGGATCGGCGCCCGGCCCGCACCACGATGCGAATAGCCGACCGTGGTGGCGCCGTTCAGCATCCTGAGCGTGTCCAGCGCATCGTCCTCGGCGACATCGAAGAAGGCCAGATCGGACGGATCGGTCTCGGCCCGGATGCGGCGGGCGCGGGTGCCGAAGCTGTCATCGACATCGACGATGAAGGGCGTGTCCTCGAAGGCCTGCCGGACCCGGGCCGCAACCGCCCGGCGGGTATCGCCATCGGGGCCGTAGATCTCGGCCAGCAGCGTCGCCATGACGGGCGGCCCGGGCGGCGGCTCGACCACTTTCAGCACCGTGCCCGCGGGCAGCTCGAGCCCCCCTAGCCGCTGACGCAGATCAAGCGCGATGGCATGGCTGGTGCGGTCGCGGGCATCCTTGGGCGAGAGGTTGACCTGCACATCGCCCTGTTCGGGACTTTCGCGCAGGAAATAGTGCCGGACGAGCCCGTTGAAGTTGAAGGGCGCGGCGGTGCCCGCATGGGTCTGGGCCGAGACCGCCTCGGGCATGGCCAGCGCCACCCTTGCGGCCGCCTGCGCCACCGCATCGGTCGCCTCGACCGAGGCGCCCTCGGGCAGATCGATGACGATGGCCAGTTCCGACTTGTTGTCGAAGGGCAGCAGCTTGACGGTCACATCCTTGGTGTAAAGCGCGGCCATCGAGCCGAAGGAGACCGTTGCCACCCCCAGCAGGAAAACGAGACTGATCCATTTGCGCGACAGGATCGGCCGCACGATATGGGCGTAAAGCCGCCCCAGCCGCCCGCCCGGATGGCCCGCCCCCGCGCCCCCGGCATGCAGAGGCGCCCGGCCCGCGATCTTCAGCATCAGCCAGGGGGTGATCGTCACCGCGACGAAGAAGGAAAAGATCATCGCGGCCGAGGCATTGGCCGGGATCGGGCTCATGTACGGCCCCATCATCCCCGACACGAACAGCATCGGCAAAAGCGCCACGACCACGGTCAGGGTGGCGACGATGGTCGGGTTGCCGACCTCGGCCACGGCCTCGACCGCCGCCCGCACCCGGCTGTCGCCCGGTTTCACCATCCCCCAGTGCCGGGCGATGTTCTCGATCACCACGATGGCGTCATCGACCAGAATGCCGATGGAAAAGATCAGCGCGAACAGCGACACCCGGTTCAGCGTGTAACCCATGGCATGGGCGGCAAAGAGCGTCAGCAGGATCGTCACCGGAATGACGATGGCCACAACCAGCGCCTCGCGCCAGCCGATGGCAAAAAGCACCAGCGCCACGATCGAGACCGTCGCCAGCCCCAGATGGAACAGCAACTCGTTGGCCTTTTCCGAGGCGGTATGGCCGTAATTCCGCGTGACCTCGACCGCGACCGTATCCGGAATGAGCCCGCCCTTCATCTCCTCAAGCCGCTGCAGGACCTGTTCGCCCACCACCACGGCATTGGCGCCCGCGCGCTTGGCCAGCGCCAGCGTGACCGCGGGGCGGCGGAGGATCTCGCCCTCGGGGCCGCGGGCGAGGCTCGCCACGTGACGCTCGTCAAGATCCGAGACGAAGCCGATCTCGGCCAGGTCGCGCAGATAGACGGTGCGGCCGTCGCGCGCGGTCAGCTCCAGATTGCCGATCTCGGCCGGGGTTGCCAGCGTCCGGCCCAGCACCAGTCCGACCTGCTGGCCTGCATCGCGCACCAGCCCCGCCGGGGTGGCGGCATTGGCACCCGCGACCTTCTGCGACAGCTCTTGCAGGGTGATCCCGTAAAGCGCCAGCTTCTGCGGATCGGGGGCGACGCGCAGCGCCTCTTCGGTCTCGCCGACCAGATAGGTCAGCCCGACATCGTCGATCCGGACCAGCTCGGTCTCGGCCTCGCGGGCGATCCGGGTCAGATCGGCCGCGGTTACCGCGCTCTGGCCAAAGACCGGGGTGAAGGTCAGCGTCACGATCGCCACGTCATTGATGCCGCGCCCGACCACCAGCGGTTCGGGAATGCCGACCGGGATGCGGTCCATATTGGCCAGGATCTTGTCGCGCACGCGCAAGATCGCGGTGTCCTGGCTCAGCCCCACCCTGAACCGCGCGGTCACCATCGCCCGGTCGTCGCGGGTCTCGGAATAGACATGCTCGACCTCGTCGATGCCCTTGACGATGGTCTCGAGCGGCTCGGTCACCAGCTTGACCGCATCGACGGCCCGGAGCCCGTCGGCCCGGACATGGATATCGACCAGCGGCACCGAGATCTGCGGCTCTTCCTCGCGCGGCAGGGCGATCAGCGCGATCAGGCCCAGCGCCAGCGCCGCCAAAAGCAGAAGCGGTGTCAGCGGCGAGCGGATGAACCCCTTGGTCAGGTATCCGGCAAGGCCGAGGCGGCGGGCGGCGGGGCGGGTCTCGTCACTCATCGGGGCTCACCACGCGGTCGCCGGGTTCCAGCCCGGTCAGGATCTCGACCCGGTCGCGGCCGTCATGGCGCAGCCGTTCGCCCGGCACCACCACGCGCTCGACCGGGCCATCGGGCCCTGCCACCGCGACGAAATCGAGCCCGCCCCGATGCGTCACCGCGCCCGGCGGCACCAGCAGGGCCTGCCGCGTGCCGACCGGCAGCCGGACCGGCACCCGGCGCCCGACGAAACGGCCGTCGAGCCCCTCGACCTCGACATCGGCCAGCACCCGGCCGCCTTCGATCTGCGGATAGATCTTGACCAGCCGCCCGCTCTGGCCGTCGAGCCCGGTGCTGTCGCCCGCGGCGATCCGGTCGCCCGGGCGCAGCGTCAGCGCATGCCGTTCGGGGATCGCGAGCCTGAGGAACAGCCCGCCGCCGCCGATCTCGGCCACGGTGTCGCCCGCGACCAGAACCGAACCGGGCGAGATCGGCACCGACAGCACCAGCCCGCTGCCGGGCGACAGCACCGCCCCCTCGGCGACCTGCTCTTCGATCACCCGGCGCCGGGCGGCGGTACTGTCGATCTGGCCCTCGAGCTCGGCCACCTGGGTCGTGAGTTGATCCAGCCGCTGCTGGGTGACGACGCCCCGCTCGCGCAGCGCCCTGCCCCGGTCGAGATCGCGCCGCGCGGTGTCGAGCTGGGCGGTGAGCGCCTTCAGCGTCGCGTCGAGCGCGCGCATCTGAAAGCTCAGCTTGTCATCCTCGATCCGCGCGATTTCCTGTCCGGCCTCGACCGGATCGCCCTCGGTCACCTTCAGCTCGACCACCGTGCCGCCGATCCGGCTGCGCGCGGGCACCCGGTTGCGGGTCTCGACCTCGCCATAAACCGGCTTCCATTCAGTGATCGTCACCGGCGCCAGCACCGTTTCGGCCGCTTCCGCGGGCAGGGCTGCCAGCAGCGCAAAGATCAAAGCGAGTCGTCGGCCCATCGCCGTATCTCCTGTCAGGCAACGTCTTCCCCCGGAGCGCCCGGCCACGGGATAACGAATGCAATTTGTTGAATGTTTGGGGCGGATTGCCCGGCTTTGCAAGGCCCATCGCCTTCGCAGATCTCCCCGCGCCACCTGAAAAGGCCGGAGAAGACCAGCCTTTCTGAAAGGATGACCGGAATCGCTGCGAAAACGGCACCGACGGAGGGCTCGGGCTGCGGCATCGCGTCCCCGGCTGCCGGCTGCCGGAATCCTGCCGGAAACGGACCAGAGGCGGGCGGCGATCCGCCTAGAACGGCTCCGGCAAGCTTGTTCGCTTTCGCCCTCCCGCCTATCCTCAAGACGTCCCGGATGGCCGGAGACGGCAGACCCGACGCCCACCGCATTGCCGCCAAGCCGACAGAATTGAACAGTCGTCCTTCAGCCGGGAGGGCAGTCGCCCGGCTCTCGGTCCAGCCTTGTTACCCTGATGATTTCGACGTTTTGTAACATGCCAGAGTCCAGCGTTTCCGTACCCAAGGCAGATCCCGCCGAGAGGCTGACCGAGTTCGCGCTCGAAGCGCTTCTGGCCTCGCCCGAAGGGTGGCGATCCTTCGCGCGCGACAGCGTCTTCGACTGTCCCGACGCGCCCCCGCTGGCGCTGATCTTCGCCCTCGTCAATGCCTCGGCCCAGATCGAGGCGATCTTCTCCGAAGGCAGCCCGGCCCGGACCGCGGCGCAGAACGGGTTCCGGCTGGCGGGGCTGCTCTCGGCCGATCTTTACGCCATGCAGAGCCTCGGCCTGCCGCATGCCCGCGCCGCCGATTTCTCGGATTACTGGCACAGTTCCGATCCCTACTTCCTCACCCTCTGAGCGCGCTTGAACCCCCCACCCCCGGCATGTCACCAAGGGCAGGAGAGATCCGCAGGGAGCGCGCGCATGACCCGCAGCGAGGACAAGACACCGGCCACGACACCGGCCCGGCCCGCAAGCCCCGCGCTGCCGCGGCTGGCGCATGCCCGCAATGGCGGCCTGCCGCTCGATACCGGCTGGATCGCCTCGACCCGGGTGAACCGCCCGGCGGCCGAGCGCCATGCCGCCGGTCTTGCCGCGCGCAGGCCCGCCGATCCCGCGACCGAGGCCGCCTGGCTGTTGCGCGCGGTCGGGCTGATCGACCTCACGACGCTGTCGGGCGATGACACGCCGGGCCGGGTGCGTCAGCTCTGCGCCAAGGCCAGGGCCCCGCTTCGGGCCGATCTAAGGACGGCGCTGGGGGCCGGGCCGGTGACGACGGCGGCGGTCTGCGTCTATCACGAGATGATCGCCCCCGCGCTGGCCGCGCTCGAGGGCTCGGGGCTGCCGGTCGCGGCGGTCTCGACCGGCTTTCCCGCCGGTCTTTCGCCCTTTTCCACCCGGCTGGCCGAGATCGAGGCCAGCGTCGCGGCGGGGGCTTCGGAAATCGACATCGTGATCTCGCGCCGCCATGTGCTCCTGGGCGACTGGCAGGCGCTATATGACGAGGTCGCGGCCTTTCGCGCCGCCTGCGGACCCGCCCATATGAAGGCGATCCTCGCCACCGGCGAGCTGGGCACGCTGACCAATGTCGCCCGCGCCAGTCTGGTGGCGATGATGGCCGGGGCCGATTTCATCAAGACCTCGACTGGCAAGGAGCCGGTAAATGCGACCCTGCCGGTCGGGCTGACCATGTGCCGGATGATCCGCGCCTATCGCGAGGCGACCGGCGTCGATGTGGGCTTCAAGCCCGCGGGCGGGATCTCGACGGCGCCGGATGCGCTCGACTGGCTGGGGCTGGTGGGCGAGGAGCTGGGACCGCGCTGGCAGGAACCGGTTCTCTTCCGCTTCGGCGCCTCCTCGCTTCTGGGCGCGATCGAGCGGCGGCTGGACGAGATCGCCTTCGGGGCGGGCAGCACGCCGCGCCGCCATGCGACGGGCTAGCGCGATGGCACCGAACGCCCTCGACCGCGGCCCGGGCCGCGCCCCCGATGCCGAGGCCCGCGCCTGGATCGGCCAGCACGACGGCGCTTTCGGGCCCTGGATCGCCGGGTCGCTCCGCCCCGGCGCGGATGCCACCGCGATCTGCTCTCCGGCGAGCGGCGCCGAGCTTGCCCGTCTGGCCGATGCGAGCCCCGCCGATCTCGCCGACGCCCGTGCTGCGGCGGCCACCGCCCAGCCGCTCTGGGCCGCGCTGCCGGGCGTCGAACGGGCGCGAAAGCTGTACGACTGGGCCGCGGAAATCGCGGCGCGGGAGACCTGCCTGACCCAGCTTCTGGCGCTGGAGACCGGACGGCCGGTCCGCGCCTGCCGCCGCGGGCTGAGCGCGGGTCTCGACGCATTGCGACAGGCAGCCGGCAGCCTTCTGGCGGGCGCCGCCGACCGGCCCGGACATGTGCCTCTCGGGGTCGTCGCGCCCGGCCCGTCATTCGGCCTTTCACTGGGCCGGATCGCCCCGGCGCTGGCGGCGGGAAATGCGGTGATCCTTGCACCCGGCCCGGCCGATGGGAAACTGGCCATGCTTTGCCTGGCCGAAGCCGCCGGAACGGCCGGGCTGCCCGCCGGGCTCTTGGCCGTGCTCTCTGGCGCCGCGGGGGCGCTGTCCGACCTGGCCCAGCCTCCCGTTGCAACGCTGCGCGGGCCCTGCCTGCATCTGGTGCTGGAAGATGCCGATCTCGATGCCGCGGCTGACGGCATCGCGGGCATGCTGGGCGATCCGCCGCCCGGGACCGCCGGTCACTGGCTCTTGGTGCAGGAATCGGTCGCCGAGCGGGTTCATGCCCGCCTTGCCGGACGCATGGCCCGGCTGATCATCGGCGACCCGCTCGATCCGGCCACGGATCTGGGGCCGCTGTCCGGACCCGCACTTCGCGACCGGCTGACCGCCGCGCTGGCCGAGACCCGCGGCGTCACGATCCAGCCCCTGCCGCGCCTGCCCGACCGCGGCGCCTTCATGGCCCCGGCCCTGATCACCGGCCTCGCCCCGGCCATGCCCGAGATGGAAACCGGCCTGCCCGGCCCGGTGCTCTTGTCAATGACCTTCCGGCCCCCGGCCGAGGCGATCCGGCTGGCCAATGCCATCCCGCCTGCCCCGGCCACCAGTCTCTGGAGCGAAACGCTGAGCACCGCGCTCGACCTCGCAACCACGCTCGAGGCCGGAACGGTCTGCGTCAATGGCACCGATCTCGACCCTGCCCCGGATCCGCCGGAGCTGTGGCAAAGGCCCGCGGGCCTTGCCCCGGCCCGAGCTGTGGCCCGCCCCGTGGCCGCCGCAGCGGTCCCCTCGGCCGCGCTGACGGCAGCCCGCCGCGCGCAATCCGGCTGGGCCGGGCGCAGCACCACCGAGCGGGCGGCGATCCTGATCCATGCCGCCACCCGTCTCGCGGAAAGCGCCGAGGCCGCGGCCGCCCGCTTGGCCAGCGCTGCCGGAGCAGCCGCCACCGCCTCGGCCGCCTGGGCCGAAACGCCGGGCCGCGCCACCCTGACCCGGCACCGACCGCTTGGCGTGATCGCAGTGCTTTGCCCGGAGATTTGCCGCCAGGCCGCGCCGATGCTGACAATGGCCTCGATCCTCGGACCGGTTCTGGCGGCGGGCAATGGCGCGCTGCTATACCCCGGCGCGGGCGCCAATGCCGAGGCAGAGGCGCTGATTGCCGCGCTCGAAGCGGCCGGGATGCCGAAGGGGCTGGTGGGGATCGTTTCGGGGCCGCGCGCGGCGCTGGCCTGCGCGCTTGCGGCCCGGGTCGATCTCGACGCGCTCTGGTGCTTTGGCGCCGGGGATCTGCCGGAAGACCTGCCCGCACGGGCGGCCGCGACCGGCAAGGCGCTCTGGCTTTCAGAAGACGGCGCCTCCGAAACCTGGACCGGACCCGGAGGCACAAGCGATCTGTTCCGGATTGCCGCCGGACGGCGTCAGACCCTCCGGCTGAGCTGGGGCGCCTGAGCCGCCCAGGCCCCGGCGCCCGATCCCGAAGCTCAGCGCGAGAACACCCGGCGCCAGAACCCTTCGGCGCGGTCGCCCACCGAGTCGAACTGCTCGCCCATCTCGTCCAGCATCGGCTCGATCCGGTCTTCCTTGAACCGGGCCAAAAGCTGCCAGATCCAGATCACCAGCGCGGCCAGCGCGCCGAGGAAGAGGATGTTGAACCACGGGATGGGGCTGTCATCCGGGCTGCCCACCGGCCGAAGCTCGACCGCGTTCGGATAGATCGACAGGTATTCGTTGCGCCAGCCGTAATGGGTCACGACCACCCATTCCGGATTTTCCTTGTCCGAGATCATGTCGCTCGCCTTGGCCTGAAGGTTCGAGCTGTCGAACTTGAAATAGGGCGGCCAGCCCCAGCTGGTATCCTCGTTGCGGAAGACGATGGGCTTGCCGTCGCGGTTGAACGTCTCGATGAAATTGACGAAGCGGGTATTGTCGCCTTCGCTGTTCCCGGCGCCGTTGCTGGCGAAGAAGATCCGGTTCTCGCCGAAGTTGATCTGACGTTCCTTGGTCGCGGTGATCCGCACCACGTCATGCTGGGGCAGCGTGTAGTGCAGGAAGCCCGCGATCACCAGGATGACGATCGTAACGATGGTCCATTTGACATATGCCATTCGAGCCTCACAAGTAATTCGTGATATAGATGATCGTGCCGACGACGATGGCCGGCACGACGTAGATCCCGAGGATCAGCTTGCGCCGGAGCGAGCGGTCATATTGCCTCAACCCCTCGTCGACATAAGCCTGGCGGTCGCCGATGCGGACCTCCTCGTCCCATTCCCGTCCGAGTTTGCCACGCCTGACCGCACGGGAATAGAGCGACACGGCGACATAGATCACCGTGAGGATCACGAACCCCGCGAGAGCGAAACGCAGGAATGCGAACATGGTTCCCTCCACCCGGGCAGGCCGCGCCCTTGCCGGGGCAATATAGGCGCCTCCGATGAGATTTGCACGACACGCCCTGCATCGCGGCCCGCTCCGGTCGCGATTGCCGCAGCCGTGCCAAGACGCTAGGCTCGGGCATGGACGGATCTCTGGAACATGGTCTGGAACGGGCGGTCGCGGCCAGGCGCGACGAGGTGGCGGCGCTGACCCGCGATCTGATCCGCATTCCCACGCTGAACCCGCCCGGGCGCAACTATCTGGAAATATGCGAATTCCTTGGCGCCAGGCTGGCGGCGAAGGGCTTCGACATCAGCTATGTGCGGGCCCGCGGCGCGCCCGCCGACAGCGACGCCCATCCACGCTGGAACATGATCGCGCGGCATGAGGGCGGCCCGGGCGGGGACTGCGTCCATTTCAACGGCCATCATGACGTGGTCGAGGTCGGCCATGGCTGGAGCGTCGATCCCTTCGGCGGCGAGATCCGCGACGGCCGGGTCTGGGGCCGCGGCGCCTGCGACATGAAGGGCGGGATCGCCGCGGCGGTACTGGCGGCCGAGACCTTCGTCGAGACCTGCCCCGGCTTTCGCGGCGCGGTCGAGATCAGCGCCACCGCCGACGAGGAATCGGGCGGTTTCGGCGGCGTCGCCTGGCTGGCCGAGCGCGGCTGGTTCGCGCCCGAGCGTGTCCAGCATGTCATCATCCCCGAACCGCTGAACAAGAACCGGATTTGTCTTGGCCATCGCGGCGTCTGGTGGGCCGAGATCGAGACCAAGGGCCGGATCGCCCATGGCTCGATGCCGTTCCTTGGCGATTGCGCGGTCCGCCACATGGGCGCGGTGCTGGCCGAGATGGAGGCCACGCTGTTTCCGCTGCTGGCGGGGCGGCACACCGCGATGCCGGTGGTGCCCGCGGGCGCCCGCGCCGCGACGCTCAACATCAACGCGGTCCATGGCGGCGAGCCCGAGCAGGAGGAGGGTTATGACGGCCTGCCCGCGCCCTGCGTGCCCGACCGCTGCCGCATCACCATCGACCGCCGGGTGCTGATCGAGGAGGATCCCGAGGAGGTCAAGCGCGAGATCCGCGCGCTGATGGAGCGGGTCCGGGCCCGCCGCCCGGGCTTCGACTACGAGATCCGAGAGCTGTTCGAGGTCCGGCCCAGCATGACCGCGCGCGACGCGCCGGTGGTGCGTTCGGTCGAGCGCGCGATCGGCCGGGTGCTGGGCGCCGCCCCCGATTTCGTGGTCTCGCCCGGCACCTATGACCAGAAGCATATCGACCGGATCGGGCGGCTCAGGAACTGCATCGCCTATGGGCCCGGCATTCTCGATCTGGCGCATCAGCCCGATGAATGGGTCGGCATCGACGACATGGTCGAGGCCGCGCAGGTGATGGCGCTGACGCTGTCCGATCTCCTGGGCGGCTGAGCCCGCCTCAGCCCGCCGCCACCGGGATATTGTCGATCAGCCGCACCCCGCCGAGATGCGCCGCCACCAGCAGCCGGGCAGGCACGACAGCGGCGTCGAGCGGCGCCAGGTCGGCGGCCGCGCGCAGCTCGAGATATTCGACCTCGGCAAAGCCCGCGTCCAGGATCGCGGCCCGGGCCCCGGCAAGGGCCTCGCCCGCCCCCGCCCCGGCCTCAAGCGCCTTCCCGGCTCCCGCAAGCGCGCGGTAGAGCGCGGGCGCCACGGCGCGCACATCCCCGGGCAGAAGCGCGTTCCGCGAGGACAGTGCCAGCCCGTCGGGTTCGCGCACCGTGGGGCAGCCGACGATCTCGACGGGAATGTCGAGATCGCGCACCAGCCGCCGCACCACCATCAGCTGCTGATAGTCCTTCTCGCCGAAAAAGGCGCAATCGGCGCCGGTCTGCAGCAAAAGCTTGGTGACGACCGTCGCCACCCCGTCGAAATGACCCGGCCGGTGGGCACCGCACAGCCCCTCGCTGACGCCCGTGACCGAGATCGAGGTCGCGAAACCCGGCGGATAGATCTGATCGGGCGCGGGCACGTAGATCGCATCGACCCCGAGCGGCGCCAGCTTCTCGGCATCGCGCGCCTCGGTACGCGGATAGCGCGCCAGATCGCCCGGATCGTTGAATTGCCTCGGATTGACGAAGATCGTCACGATCACCCGATCGGCGGCGGCCTTCGCAGCCGCGGCAAGGCTCAGATGCCCGGCGTGAAGCGCCCCCATGGTCGGCACCACGGCCACGCGGGCGCCCCCGGCCCGCCACGCCGCCCGAAGCGCACGCAGCTCGGCCAGGCTCCGCAGGATCGGCGCGCTCATGCGCCACCTCCGAGCTCATCGGCAAAGACATGCTCCGGCCCCGGGAAACGCCGCGACCGGACCTCCTCGGCATAGGCCTCGACCGCCGCGCGCGCGGCATCGCCCAGCTCGGCATAGCGCTTGACGAATTTCGGCCGGAAGCCGGTGAAGACGCCCAGCATGTCATCGACCACCAGGATCTGCCCGTCGCAGCCCACCGAGGCGCCGATGCCGATGGTCGGGATCGGAACCGCCGCGGTGATGCGGTCGGCCAGCGCCGCGGGCACCTTTTCCAGCACCACCGCGAAGGCGCCGGCCTCGGCCACCGCTTGCGCCTCGGCCAGCACCCTTGCGCCATCCGCGCCCCGGCCCTGCACCTTGTAGCCGCCGAAGCCCATCACCCCCTGCGGCGTCAGTCCGACATGGCCCATCACCGGAATGCCGCGCGCGGTCAGGAACCGGATCGTCTCGGCCATCGCCGCCCCGCCTTCCAGCTTGACCGCGCCGCAGCCGGTCTCGGCCATCAGCCGCGCGGCATTGCGAAACGCCTGTTGGGGGCTTTCCTCGTAGCTCCCGAAAGGCATGTCGACGACCATCAGGGCATGCGCGAGCCCGCGCGCCACGGCCCGGCCATGCATCAGCATCATCTCCATCGTGACGCCCAGCGTCGATGGCAGCCCATGCAGCACCATGCCCACACTGTCGCCCATCAGAACGACATCGCAGGCGGCATCGACCGCCTCGGCCATCGGCGTCGTATAGGCGGTCAGGCAGACCAGCGGCGTGCCGCCCTTCCTCGCCCGAACCGCGGCCACCGTCATCTGGCGGCTTTCGGCGCTTGCACTCATCCTGTCCTCCCTGGCCCTGCCCCTGGCGGGCCTTATAGCGTGCCGCGGCGCAGAATCCAGTCCGGCGGCGCCGCGCGGGCCTTGCCTTGCCCCCCCGCACGACCTCAGATGGGACCGGAACGGAAAGGAGACCGCAGGATGCGCCCCATTTGGACGACCGCCCTGAACCTCGCCCTCGCGCTGCCCTTCGCGCTGGCCCTTACCATTGCCCCGACCGCTGGGCCGGCGCAGGCCGCGCCGCCGGATACGATCACCATCGGCATGGTGCTCGAGCCGCCCAATCTCGACCCCACCTCGGGTGCTGCCGCAGCCATCGACGAGGTGGTCTATGCCAATCTCTTCGAGGGGCTGACCCGCTTTGCCCCCGACGGCACCGTGGTTCCGGGCCTCGCCGCCAGCTGGGAGGCGAACGAGGCCGCTACCGTCTACACCTTCCACCTGCGCGAGGGCGTGCGCTTCCATGACGGCACCGCGATGGAGGCCGACGACGTGGTCTTCACCCTCGATCACGCGCGCGGACCCGACAGCACCAACGCCCAAAAGGCGCTGTTCGAGGGCATCGAAAGCGTCACCGCACCCGACCCGCTGACGGTCACGGTGACGCTTGCCCGGCCCGACGGCGCCTTTCCCTTCAAGATGGCCTGGGGCGATGCGGTGATCGTCGCCCCCGAAACCGCCGGAACCGAGGCCTCCGCCCCGGTCGGCACCGGCCCGTTCCGGTTCGAGCGCTGGGTCCATGGCGACCGGGTCGAACTGCTGCGCAACCCCGATTACTGGGGCCCGGCCCCGGCCCTGGCCCGCGCCACCTTCAAGTTCATCCCCGATCCGAACGCGGCCTTCGCGGCGATGATGGCGGGCGATGTCGACGCATTCCCCAATTTTCCAGCCCCCGAGACGCTGCCGCAATTCGAGGCCGATCCGCGGTTCCGGGTGATCGTCGGCACGACCGAGGGCGAAACCATCCTCGCGCTCAACAACCGCCGCCCGCCGCTCGACAATATCCGGGTGCGCGAGGCCATTGCCCATGCCGTCAACCGGCAGGACATTATCGACGGCGCGATGTTCGGCTATGGCACGCCCATCGGAACCCATTTCGCGCCGCATCATCCCGATTATGTCGACCTGACCGACCTGTCGCGACACGACCCGAAAAAGGCCCGCGCGCTTCTGGCCGAGGCGGGGCAGACAGACCTCACCCTGCGCCTGGCGCTGCCCCCGCCCAGCTATGCCCGCCGCGGCGGCGAGATCGTGGCCTCCGAGCTTCGCGCGGTCGGGATCGAGACCGAGATCGTCAATCTGGAATGGGCGCAATGGCTCGACCAGGTCTTCCGGCGCCATGATTTCGAACTGACGATCGTCAGCCATACCGAGCCGATGGATATCGGCATCTATGCCCGGCCCGACTATTATTTTGGCTATGACCGGCCGGACTTCCCGGCGCTGATGGACCGGCTCGCAGGCGCCACCGATCCGGCCGAGCGCTCGGAAATCCTGAAGGCGGCGCAACGGATGATCGCCGAGGATTACGTCAACGTCTATCTCTTCCAACTCGCCAAGACCGGCGTCGCCAATGCGAAGCTCGAGGGGCTATGGGAGAACGCACCGACCCAGGCCAACGACCTGACCGCCGTGCATTGGACCGACTGATCAAAACGAGCGCCTGCGGCGCAAGCCTTTTGGCCTGCCCCTGACGGGGCAGGCGGTCTTTCGGGTATTTGATCCAAGAAGAAACCGCAGATGTCTTCTTCTTGGTCCAAATACCCATGACGCAACCTCAGCGACCGCGCGGTGAGCCCGCCCCTCAGTCGATCACGTTGAAGCCGGGCCCGTAGGGATAACCGGTGATGTTTTCCGCCCCGTCCCCGGTGACGATCAGGATGTCATGTTCGCGGTAGCCACCGGCGCCTGGGCGGCCCTCGGGAATGGTCAGCATCGGCTCCATCGAGATCACCATCCCCGGTTCGAGCACGGTCTCGATATCCTCGCGCAGCTCCAGACCGGCCTCGCGGCCATAGTAATGCGACAGGATCCCGAAACTGTGACCATAGCCGAAGCTGCGATATTGCAGCAGGTCGCTCTCGGCGAGGAAATCATTGATGCGATGGGTGATCTCGGCACAGGAGGCACCCGGTTTCAGCAGCGACATGCCGTATTCATGGGCCGCCAGATTGGCCTCCCACAGTGCGAGCTTAGCCGGGTCGGGCTCGCCCAGAACCATGGTCCGCTCGAGCGCGGTATAATAGCCCGAAATCATCGGGAAGGCGTTCAGCGACAGCAGGTCTCCGCGCTGAAGAACGCGACCGGTCAGAGGAGTATGGGCGCCGTCGGTATTCGGCCCCGACTGGAACCAGACCCAGGTGTCGCGATATTCGGCCTCGGGGAAACGCCGCGCGATCTCCAGTTCCATCGCATCGCGCCCCGCCATCGCCACGTCGATCTCGCGCGTGCCCGCCCGCACCGCCGCGCGGATGGCATGGCCGCCCAGATCGGCCACCGCCGCCCCGGCCCGGATCAGGTCGAGCTCGGCCGGGCTCTTGCGCATCCGCTGCTCCATGGTCGCAGGCGCCAGGTCGACCATGGCCGCGGGCGCGAGGAAGCTCTCAAGCTCCTCCCGCCGGGCCAGCGTCAGGTGGTCGGCCTCGATCCCGAGCCGACGGCCCTGCCCCGCGACATGGGCCACCGCGCGCCAGAAATTGTCGCGGGCCCAGTCGGTATAGGTCAGCGCTTCGCCATGGCAGCGCCGCCAGGGCTGGCCCGCATCGATGCCCGCGCCGATCAGGACCGAGCCCGAGGCGGTCACCACCAGCGCATAGGGCCGGCCGAAGCTGCAATAGAGAAAGCCCGAATAATAGGCCACGTTCTGCATCGAGGTCAGGACCGCGACCTCGGCGCCGGTGGCGTCCATCGCGCTGCGAAGCCCCATCAGGCGGGTGTCGTATTCCTCGGACGAGAATGGCAGCGGCGCCTTCTTTTCCCCGGGAAAACGGTAGAAGGCGGGGCGGGGATCGGATCGGGTCATGAAAGCTCCCTCGGCAAGTGTCCCGGCACGCGGCCGGGGCATCGGATCTTCCCGGCGTACAGGAGAACAGGCGGCAAGCGCCGGGCATCGGGGCGAAACGCCCCCCGCGCACGACGCCATCGGCGCGACGCCCGATTGCGAGGATACAGCCGCCGCAGGGTCTGGCAAGGGGGCCGACGCGACAGCGATTGCACTGGCGCGGCCCCCGCCCCTTGGCCTAGTTTCGGCGCCATGCTGCGGTATGCCCTGACCCGCCTCCTGTCGCTGTCGCTGAGCCTGGTCGCCGCCAGTCTCGCGATCTTTGCGGCCATCGAGGTGATCCCGGGCGACCCGGCCGCCTACATGCTGGGGCTGAACGCGGCGCCCGAGACGGTGGCGGCGCTGCGCGACGAGCTGGGGCTGTCGGGCACGCTCTGGACGCGTTATCTCGACTGGATATCGGGGCTTGCGACCGGCGACATGGGGCTGTCCTATACCTATCGCGTGCCGGTCGCCGATCTGGTGACCGAGCGGCTCGCCGTGTCGTTGCCGCTCGCGGCCTATGCGCTGGCGCTGTCGACCGCCATCGCGCTGCCGGTCGGGCTCTGGGCCGCGGCGCGGCGCGGGCGGGCGGCCGATCTGGGGATCATGGCGGCGACGCAGCTGGGCATCGCGGTGCCGAATTTCTGGTTCGCGATGCTGCTGGTGCTGGTCTTCGCGGTCAAGCTGCGCTGGGTCTCGGCGGGGGGCTTTCCGGGCTGGGAGGCGGGGCTGGGCACCGGCATCAGGGCGCTGACCCTTCCGGCCGTGGCGCTGGCCCTGCCGCAGGCCGCGATCCTCGCCCGGGTGATGCGCTCGGCGCTGATCGAGACATTGGGGCAGGACTATATCCGCAGCGCCCGGGCCAAGGGGCTGAGCCGGGCCCAGGCGCTGCGACGCCATGCCTTCCGCAACGCGCTGATCCCGGTCCTGACCATCCTCGGGCTGCAATTCTCCTTTCTGCTGGCGGGGGCCATCATCATCGAGAACGTGTTCTTCCTGCCCGGGCTCGGGCGGCTGATCTTCCAGGCCATCACCCAGCGCGACCTGATCGTGGTCGAAAGCGTGGTGATGCTGCTGGTCTTCGCGGTGATCCTTGTCACCTTCCTCGTCGACCTGGCCTATGCCGCGGTCGATCCGCGGCTGAGGCGCCGATGAGCGCAAGACCGAACCTGATCGCGGGCGGCGTGCTCAGCGGCACCGTGCTGGCACTGGCGGCGCTGTCGCTGGTCTGGGTGCCGCATGACGTCGCCGCGCTGAACATCGCCGAGCGGCTGCGCCCGCCCGGCGGCCCCCATCTGCTGGGAACCGACCATCTGGGCCGGGACATGCTGTCGATGCTGATGGTGGGCGCGCGGTCCTCGATCGCGGTGGCACTGGTCGCGGTCGGCATCGGCATGGGCGCGGGTGTGCCGCTTGGGCTGATGGCGGCGGCAGCCCGCGGCAGCTGGCTCGACGAGCTGGTCATGCGCATGAACGACCTGATCTTCGCCTTCCCGGCACTGGTGATCGCGATCCTGATCACCGCCATTCTCGGCCCCTCGGCGCTGAACGCGATCCTGGCCATCGGCATCTTCAACATCCCGGTCTTCGCCCGGGTCACGCGCGGCGCCGCGCTCAGCCTCTGGACGCTCGACTATATCCGCGCGGCCGAGCTGGCCGGCAAGGGCCGGGTCCGGATCAGCGCCGAGCATGTCCTGCCCAATATCGTCAACCTGCTGATCGTGCAGGCCACGATCCAGTTCAGCCTCGGCATCCTCGCCGAGGCGGGGCTGTCCTATGTCGGGCTCGGGGCGCAGCCGCCGACGCCCAGCTGGGGCCGGATGCTGGCCGAGGCGCAGACCATGATCTACAGTGCGCCCCGGCTCGCGATCCTGCCGGGGCTGGCCATCGTGCTGACCGTTCTGGGGCTGAACCTGCTGGGCGACGGGCTGCGCGACGCGCTCGACCCGCGGCTGAGGAGAACGACCCGGTGATCGAGATCGAGCGGCTCAGCGTCAGCATCGGGGGGATGCCGGTGCTCCGGCAGGTCTCGCTCGGGATCGGCCGGGGAGAAATCGTGGGGCTCGCGGGCGAAAGCGGCTCGGGCAAGTCGATGACCGCGCTCGCGCTGATGCGGCTTCTGCCCGAGGGCGCGCGGGCCGAGGGCCGGATCCGGCTTGACGGGCGCGACCTGATGGATCTGTCCGAACAGCAGATGTGCCGGCGGCGCGGCCGCGATCTGGCGATGATCTTCCAGGAGCCGATGACCGCGCTGAACCCGGTGCAGAGGATCGGCGATCAGGTCGCCGAGACGCTGATCGTGCATGGCGAGGCGACCCGGGCCGAGGCCCGGCGCGCTGCCGCGCGGCTCCTGCACCGGGTCGGGCTGCCGCCCGAGCGGTTTCCACCCGGCCGTTTCCCGCATGAGTTGTCGGGCGGCCAGCGCCAGCGGGTCTGCATCGCCATGGCCATCGCGCTGCGCCCGCAGCTGCTGATCGCGGACGAGCCGACCACCGCGCTCGATGTCACCACCCAGGCGCGGATCCTCGATCTGCTGAAGGCGCTGGTGGCCGAGACCGGCATGGGGCTTCTGCTGATCACCCACGATCTGGCGGTGATCTCGGGGCTGGCCCACCGGCTGGCGGTGATGCGCGCGGGCGAGATCGTCGAGGAGGGCCCCGCCGCGACCGTGCTGACCGCCCGCCGCCACCCCTATACAAGCGCGCTCGTCGCCGCCTCGGCGCACAGCCCTGCGACCGTCCCGCCGCCACCCGGCCCGCCGCTGCTGGAGGTCCGGGACGCGGTGCGAACCTATCCCGGCCCGCGTCGCGGCCTGATCGGCCGGACCCCGCCGCAGCGCGCGGTCGACCGCGTCAGCTTCGCGATCGCGCGCGGCGAAAGCCTCGGGCTCGTGGGCGAATCGGGATGCGGCAAATCGACCCTGGCGCGCGCCGTCTTGGGGCTCGAACCGCTTCAGGACGGCGAGATCCGGCTTGACGGTACCGCGATCCGGGCCGGATCGCCGGTGCCCGGGCAGGTCCGGCGCAGGATGAACGCGGTCTTCCAGGACCCTTATGGCAGCTTCAATCCGCGCCACAGCGTCGCCCGGCTGATCGCCGAGCCGTTCCATCTGACCGGTCGCCCGGCCGATGCCGCGGCCCGGATCGACGAGGCGCTGCTGGCCGTGGGGCTGGATCCGACAGACCGCACGCGCTTCATCCATGAATTTTCGGGCGGCCAGCGGCAACGGATCGCCATTGCCCGGGCCCTGATCGCCCGACCCGACCTGATCGTGCTTGACGAGGCGGTCTCGGCGCTTGACGTTCGGGTCAGGGCACAGATCCTCGACCTTCTGGCGGATCTCAGGGCGCGTTTCGGCCTGTCCTATCTTTTCATAAGTCACGACCTCTCGGTGGTCAGGTCGATCACCGAACGGGTCCTTGTGATGAAGGCCGGCAGGATCGTAGAGGAGGGGGCGACAGAAAAGGTGCTGCACGACCCGGCACATGCCTATACCAAGGCGTTGTTGGCCGCCGCGCCGAAGCTGAAGGAACCGGATTAGACACATATGCGCGAGCTTTGGTTCGAAACCGACCGCTGCTTCATCGGCGGGGTCTGGCAACCCCCTGCCAGCCGGGATTTTCTCGCCGTCGAGAACCCCTCGACAGGGGCGCCGATCGGCTCGATCGCGCGCGGCAAGGTGGCCGATATCGACGCTGCGGTCACCGCCGCAGACGAGGCCCGCCAGGGCCCCTGGGGCCGGATGACCGCGACCGAGCGCGGGCGGGTGCTGACCCGGATCGGCCAGTTCGTGCGCGGCCGGGCCGAGACGCTGGCGCGGATCGAGGCGACCGATGTCGGCAAGCCGCTGACCCAGGCGCGCAGCGATGCGATGACGCTGGCGCGCTATCTCGAATTCTACGGCGGCGCCGCCGACAAGGTGACGGGCGAGACGATCCCCTACATGGAGGGCTATACCGTCTACACCCTGCGCGAGCCGCATGGGGTGACCGGCCATATCGTTCCCTGGAGCCACCCGATGCAGATCATCGGGCGCTCGGTCGGGGCGGCGCTGGCGATGGGCAATGCCTGCGTGCTCAAGCCCGCCGAAGAGGCCTGCCTGACCGCGCTGGCCTTTGCCAAGCTGGCCGAGGAGGCGGGCCTGCCCGACGGCGCGCTGAACGTGGTGCCCGGGCTCGGCGACGAGGCGGGCGCGGCGCTCGCCTCGCATCCCGGGGTCGATCATATCTCGTTCACGGGCTCGCTCTCGGTCGGGCGCAAGGTACAGGCCGAGGCCGCGCGCCATGTCGCCCCGGTGACGCTCGAACTCGGCGGCAAGTCGCCCCAGATCGTCTTTGCCGATGCCGATCTCGAGGCGGCGCTGCCGTTTCTGGTCAATGGCGGTCTGCAGAATGCGGGCCAGACCTGTTCGGCCTCGTCGCGCATCCTGGTCGAGCGGCGGCTCTATGACGAGCTGGTCGAGCGCATGGCCGGCGCCTATCGCGGGCTCTGGGTCGGGCCCGCGCTCGAGGATCTCAATCTCGGGCCGCTGATCTCGTCCCGGCGGAAGGAGATCGTGCTGGATTACCTGAAGAAGGGTCAGGATCTCGAGACCGCGGCCGAGGGCCGGATCATCGGCAATGCCCCGGCGGGCGGCTATTACGTGGCGCCGCGGCTGCTGACCCGGGTGCCGCAGACGCACCGGCTGGCGCAGGAAGAGATCTTCGGCCCGGTGCAAGTGGTGATCCCGTTCGGCGACGAGGACGAGGCCGTGGCCATTGCCAACGGCACCGGCTACGGGCTGGTTGCCGCGGTCTGGACCCGCGACGGCGCGCGGCAGATGCGGATGGCCCGGAACCTGCGCGCGGGACAGGTCTATCTCAACAATTACGGTGCGGGCGGCGGGGTCGAACTGCCCTTCGGCGGCATCGGCCTGTCGGGGCACGGCCGCGAGAAGGGATTTCAGGCTTTGTACGGTTTTTCGGTGCTGAAGACGGTGGCCGCGCGCCATGGCTGAGACTGTTTCGGTGACAGAGCTGACCCCCGCCGACCTGTCGGAAACGCCGCTTCTGCGCGACCACATGGCCCCGCCGGAGGCCCGCGATGCGCGCTACGAGGCCAATTATGACCGCACCACCTTGTGGTACGACGCGTTCTGGCGCGAGGATCGCGGCGAGGTAATGGTGATCGCGCCCCTGCTTCTCAATCTGGCCCGGCCGCTGTCGCAGGCCCGGATCCTGCTGGACGGCCGCCCCGTCAGGTTGCGCCGCCGCCGGTTCCAGCGCCACGAGATCTGGCGCTTGCCCGCACCCGCGCGCCCCGAGCGTCTGCGCGTCGAGGGCCAGGGCTGGGCGGTTGAAGCGGCGGTCGGACGCACACGGCCCGAGCGCTTTGCCGGACGCAACGTGCTGTTGACGATTTCGCGCAACAATGACCTGCAATGGGTCCGCGATTATGCGCTGTTCCACCGCAAGACGCAGGGGGCCGAGGCCATCCTGTTCATCGATAACGGATCGGACGCCTATGCCCCCGGCGATATCGCGCGCGTCATCGGGGAGACCGGGCTTGCCGCCCATGTGATCTCGGCGCCCGTACCCTATGGCCCCGTGATCCGGGGCATCTCGAACCCGCACCGGGGCAAGTTCTTCCGCTCGGCCATGATGAACCTTGCCCGGCTGCGGTATCTGTATGGCGCGCGCGCCGTTCTGAATTCCGATATCGACGAGCTGATCTGGTCGGAGGGCCGCAGCGTCTTCGACATGGCCGCGGCCCATCCCATTGGTTTCGCGCCCTTTCGCGGACGCTGGCGGGTACCGGGTCCGGACGCGGAGCCGCCGCTGCGGCATGCCGACCATTTCGTCCTGCCCGAACAGAACGTCTCCTGCCCGATCAAATACGCGGTCGCGCCCGGACGGCTTGCGGGCCGGTTCAACTGGGATGTGCACCGGCTCGAGCGGCTGCCGTTCAAGCACCGCTTCCTGCGGCAGGATGCCGGTTACTGGCACTGCGCGGCGGTTTCGACCGGATGGAAATCCGGCGTGCGGCTGACGATGCCGGGCAGCGACGACTTCGATGCGCCGCTGAAGGCGCTGCTAGAGGACGTGCTGGGCGGCGGACGGGCACCGTCCTGACGCCGGGCTTCCTTCGGGCCGCGTGTCATGGGTATTTTCGCCAAGAAGAAGACGGAAGGAGCGCGATGCGGCCGGGACCACGGAACCTTGTGACCGATGTGGCCGGCCTGAGGGTCGGGCAGGCCGGGGATGCGCGGGTGAAGACCGGCGTGACCGTTTTGCTGGGCGACGCGCCCTTCGTGGCCGGGGTGCATGTGATGGGCGGCGCGCCCGGCACCCGCGAGACCGATCTGCTGGCGCCCGACCGGCTGGTGCAGGAGGTCGATGCGCTGGTGCTCTCGGGCGGTTCGGCCTTCGGGCTCGATGCCGCGGCGGGCGTGACCGAGGGGCTGCGCGCGATGGGCCGGGGCTTCGAGGTGGCCGGGCAGCGGGTTCCGATCGTGCCGGGCGCGATCCTGTTCGATCTGGCCAATGGCGGCGACAAGGACTGGGACGAGGCGCCCTATCGCGCGCTTGGCCGGGCGGCGCTGGCGGCGGCCTCCGAAGAGATCGAGCTGGGCAGCGCGGGCGCGGGGCTGGGCGCCACCACGGCCGATCTGAAGGGCGGGCTGGGCTCGGCCTCGATGGTGCTGGACAGCGGCATCACCGTCGGCGCGCTGGTCGCGGTCAATGCGCTGGGATCAGCGGTGATGGGCGGCGGGCCGGAATTCTGGGCCGCGCCCTTCGAGATCGGGGCCGAATTCGGCGGGCGCGGTGTGGGCCGGCACGACCCCTGCGCCGAGCCGCGGCCCGAGGCGGCGCTGGGCCAGTCGACCACCATCGCCATCGTCGCGACCGATGCGGCCCTGACACAGGCCCAGGCGACGCGGATGGCGGTTGCCGCCCATGACGGCATGGCCCGCGCGCTGGTGCCGAGCCACACGCCCTTCGACGGCGATCTGGTCTTTGCCGCCGCGACCGGGGCGAAGCCGCTGCCCGGGGACGGGTTCGAGACGCTCAGGCTGGGCCATGCCGCCGCCATCTGCCTGGCCCGTGCCATCGCCCGCGGCGTCTATCTGGCGCGCCCCGCCCCCGGCGACCCGAAGCCCTGCTGGCAGGACCGGTTCGGCGCCTGAGACGCCCTAGAGCCCGTCGAAAAGCGCCGTCGCCAGCGGGCTGTCGGCTTGGGCAAGCCCGTCGATCACGTTGAAATGATGATGCCCCGGATCCACGGTCAGCGCCGCCCCGGTCCAGGCCTCGGCCAGCCAGCGCGCCTGATCGACAAAGGCCGGGCGCTCGTCGGCGCCGACCCAGACATGCACCGGCACATCGGCCCGCGGCGCCATCAGCGCCGGGCTTTCGGCCGCGGCACTGTCCGCGTCGAGCCCGAGCGGCCCGGCCATCTGCGTCTTCAGCAGCGGGCGCAGATCGGAGATCAGCGAAATCGGCATCACCCGGGCGATCCGGTCGGCGGCGGCACCGGGCGCGGCGTCGGCGCAAAGCATCCGCGCCACCAGATGGCCCCCCGCCGAATGGCCGGCCAGCACCAGTTTCCCCTCGGGCACCCGCGCAGCGGCCGCCGCGACCGCGGCGCTGATATCCGCGGTGATCTCGGAGATCGTGACCTCGGGCGCGAGCCGGTAGGAGGGCAGAACTGCTGCGAAGCCCCGCGCCAGCGCCGCTGCGGCCATATGCGACCAGAAGGACTTGTCGAACCGCATCCAGTAGCCGCCATGGACGAAGACCATCAGCCCGTTTGGCTCTGCCTCGGGCAGAAACAGGTCGAAACGCTGGCGGGGATGCTCGCCGTAGGGGCAGTCAAGCTCTCCCGGGGCGGCCGCGCGGAAGGCCTCGGCCGCGGCGGTGAGGCGCGCCGGATAGGTTTCCGAATCGGGAATGTAGGGCGCGTTTGCATAGGCATCGTCCCAGTCGACAGTTTCCGCTTGCATGACCATTTGTCGCGCCTCCAAATACGGGTCTCAGACCATCCAAGGGAGACGTATCGATGCCTGCACCCGACCTCAAGAGCCTGCTCAAGGACCCGGACCTGCTGGAAACCCGGGCCTATCTGGCCGGCGACTGGGCCGGTGCCGATGACGGCGCGACCTTCGCGGTGACCAACCCGGCCAATGGCGAGACCATCTGCGAGGTGCCCGAGATGGGCCGTGCCGAGACCGCGCGCGCCATCGAGGCCGCGGCGGCGGCGCAGAAGAGCTGGGCCGCGAAGACCGCGAAAGAGCGCGCCAATGCAATGCGCAAATGGTACGATCTGATGATGGCCGCGCAGGACGATCTGGCCATGATTCTGACCGCCGAGATGGGCAAGCCGCTGGCCGAGGCCAAGGGCGAGATCGGCTATGGCGCCTCCTTCGTCGAATGGTTCGCCGAAGAGGCCAAGCGGATCTATGGCGAGACCATTCCCGGCCACCAGCCCGACAAGCGCCTGAGCGTGATCCGCCAGCCGGTGGGCGTGGTGGCCGCGATCACGCCCTGGAACTTCCCCAATGCGATGATCACCCGCAAGGCCGCGCCGGCCCTGGCCGCGGGCTGCGCCATCGTCATCAAACCCGCCGCCGAGACCCCGCTTTCGGCCTTGGCCATGGCCGTTCTGGCCGAGCGCGCGGGCCTGCCCAAGGGGCTGTTCTCGGTCGTCACCTCGACCCAATCCCCCGATATCGGGCTCGAATTCAGCGAGAACCCGACCGTGCGCAAGATCACCTTCACCGGCTCGACCGGGGTCGGCCGCATCCTGCTGCGCCAGGCCGCCGATCAGGTCAAGAAATGCTCGATGGAGCTGGGCGGCAACGCGCCCTTCATCGTGTTCGACGATGCCGATCTCGACGCCGCCGTGCTGGGCGCCATCGCCTGCAAGTTCCGCAATAACGGCCAGACCTGCGTCTGCGCCAACCGGATCTATGTGCAGTCGGGCGTCTATGACGCCTTCGCCGCCAAGCTGGCCGAGGCGGTCGGCAAGCTCAGGGTCGGTGACGGCATGGAGGACGGCACCGATCTCGGTCCGCTGATCTCGGATGCCGCGCGCGAGAAGGTCGAGACCCATCTGGCCGATGCCACCGCGAAAGGCGCGAGGGTGATCCTCGGCGGCAAGCCGCATCAGCGCGGCGGCACCTTCTTCGAACCCACCATCGTCACCGGCGCCACCCGCGAGATGCAGTTCGCCACCGACGAGACCTTCGGCCCGCTGGCGCCGCTGTTCCGCTTCGAGACCGAGGATGACGTCATCGCCATGGCCAATGACACGATCTTCGGGCTGGCCTCGTATTTCTACGCCCGCGATCTGTCGCGGGTCTACAAGGTGGCCGAGGCGTTGGAATATGGCATCGTCGGCGTCAATACCGGCGTCATCTCGACCGAGGTCGCGCCCTTCGGGGGCGTCAAGCAATCCGGGCTCGGCCGCGAGGGCAGCCGCCACGGCATCGAGGACTATCTCGAGATGAAATACATCTGCATGTCGGTCTGAGACCGCAGCCAGACCGGCACGCCCCCGCAAAGATCCCGCAAAGGATCAGCGGGGGCAGATCGCCGACAGCCGCAAGCGGGCAGAGCAAACCCGCCCGCTTGCGGTCATTTCCGCCTTGACCCCGCAGCGTTTATCGGCGGAACATCGGGCCCAGACGGGACAGCGGCCCGACGCCACAGGCGGCCGCACCCGACCTCCGGGACCGGCCCCTGCCGATGCCGGACCCGGGCGCAGGACCTCCTCGGGGCGGCGGATCGATCCGTTCGACGCCACCGACAGGAGGATTTCATCGCATGCGCTGCTTCACCATCCTGGGCCCGACGCAATCCGGCAAGTCGACCTTGCTCAAGGCCCTGGGCGAGCTCGAGGGCCGACCGGTCACGGCCGCCTTCACCGACGCCCTCACCGTCAGCCAGTTCTCCTATCTGGGCGAGCCCTGGGCCGGGTTCGACATCGCGGGCGGGCCCGACCATCTCGGCCATGCCGGCGAGGCGCTGGCCGCCTCGGATGCCGCCATTCTCTGCGTGCCGCCCGACCCCGACACCGCGGTTCTGGCCGCGCCCTATCTGCGGCTGATCGAACAGTCGGGCGTGCCCTGCTTCATCTTCATCAACAAGATGGACCAGGACGAGGCCCGTATCCGCGACATCGTCGGCGCGCTGCAGACCTATGCCAATCACCATATCGTCCTGCGCCAGGTGCCGATGCGGGATGCCGGCGGCCATGTGACGGGCTCGGTCGATCTGGTCTCGGAGCGCGCCTTCCAGTATCGCGAGGGCCAGAGTTCCAAGCTGATCGAGATCCCGGCCGCGATCCAGGACCGCGAACAGGAGGCCCGGGGCGAGTTGCTCGAACATCTCGCCGATTTCGACGACGGCCTGATGGAACAGCTGATCGAGGACCGGGCCCCCGCCTCGGAAGAGGTCTATACCATCCTCGCCGAGGCCCATCGCGACAATGCGATCATGGCGGCCTATCTGGGCGCCGCAAGCCATGGCAACGGGCTGAGCAGGCTGATGAAGGCGCTGCGCCACGAGGCGCCGGGGCGCGAGGCGATCGGGCTCCGGCTGGGGATCGAGGCGCCGCTGGCCCTGGGCGTCGCCTCCGACACCCGCAAGCATGTCGGCAAATCGACCCTGATCCGGGCGCTGGGCCAGGGCATCCGCCATGGCGAGGCGCTGGCCGGGGCCGCGCTCGGCACCCTGACCGGGATCGACGGCAAGGCTGTGGCCGAACCGCTCGCCCTCGGCGCGCTGGCGGTTGCGGTCAAGTCCGACCATCTCGACCCGGGCATGGCCTATGGCGCCGAAGCCAGCCTGCCGCTGCCGCGCTGGACCCGCGGCCGTCCGCCGACCTATCCGCGCCTGCTCCTGCCCGCGAAGGAACGCGACGATGCCCGCCTCTCGGCCGCGCTGGGCAGGATGGCGGCGGCCGATCCGGGCATGGAGACCTCGCAGGATGGCGAGACCGGCCATGCCGTGGTGCATCTGCAGGGCCCGATCCATCTGCGCCGGGTACTGGCCAAGCTGGCCGAGGATTTCGGCATCGAGGCGGTCGAGCAGCCGGTCTCGGGGATCTACCGCGAGACAGTGACCGGGCCGGTCGAGACCCATTACCGCCACCGCAAGCAATCGGGCGGGGCCGGTCAGTTCGCCGATGTGCTGCTGACGATCCGGCCGCAGGGCCGCGGCGCGGGCTTTGCCTTCGACGAGACCGTCAAGGGCGGCACCGTGCCCCGCAACTACATTCCCGCAGTCGAGGCCGGCGCGCGCGAGGCGATGGAGCGGGGGCCGCTCGGCTTTCCGGTGGTCGATGTCGCGGTGACGCTGCTCGACGGCAAGACCCATGCGGTCGACAGCTCGGACCATGCCTTCCGCACCGCGGCCAGGGCCGGGGTCCGCGAGGCGATGGAGCGGGTCGGCACGGTCGTGCTGCAGCCGATCGAGCGGGTCGAGATCCATGTGCCGACCATCCATTCGGGCTCGCTGGTGGCGCTGGTCAGCAGCCTCAAGGGCCAGGTTCTGGGCTTCGAGGCACATGGCCGCGCACGTGGCTGGGACGTGTTCCAGGCGCTGCTTCCGGCCGCGGCCAGGGAAGAACTCTTCCAGGCACTGGGCGGTCTGAGCCACGGCACCGCCTGGTTCGAAAGCCATTTCGACCATTACGAGGAGCTGCACGGCAAGGATGCCGAGCGCATCCGCGAGGCCCGCGCCACCGAGCTGGCCTGAACCGCTTGCGCCTCAGCTGATCGGACGGGCCGCCGCAGACAGCGGCGCGGCCCGTCCCTCGACAGGCCAGCGACGAGGGAAGTCGCAGGGGCGCCCTCCCCGGGCCACGTCGGAACATCACCGCGATTGACGACCGTCCCTGGCGATGACCTGAAGCGCCCTGCCCAAGACAACGGCAATTGCGCCACCGATCGAGCCCACCAGGAAAGCATTGATGGCATAGGCCGTTCCCATCAGGGCAAGGCCCATGTTCCCGATCAGAACTGTCATCAAAAGGCCGCAGACGATCGGAACGAGAAGAACTGCCCTGACGAAAGTCGACTGCGCCAGATACCAGGACCAGGTCGATTGCAGGGTCTTTTTGAAACGAGGTGAGGGGCCCATCCAAACTCCTCCGCGTGATACCCGTATAGTCGCCGCTCACGCATCGTGCCACGAGCAACGCGGGCCAGGAAACCGGCAGATATTTCGAATGAAAGATGAACTGCGCCGATCAGGCCTGCGCGCCGCCATCCTGGTGGACCGCCTGACCTCTGCGCGCAGGATTGGCACAAGAAGGCGCGCGGGAAGCCCCGCGCGCCCATGATCGTCTGCTCCGTATCCGGTCGCTCAGACCGCCGTGCCCTCGGGCTGCGAGGCATCCTCGCGGGCCTCGATGCTGCGCGCCGCGTCGCTCGAGATCTCGATCCGGCGGGGTTTCAGCGCCTCGGGCACCTCGCGCACCAGATCGACATGCAGCATGCCATCGGCATGGGTCGCGCCGGTCACGCGGACATGATCGGCCAGCGCGAAGCGGCGCTCGAAGGCGCGGGTCGCGATGCCGCGATGCAGGAAGGTCCGCTCGGCCTCCTCGGCCGCCTTGCGCGCGGCGATCACCAGCGCGCTGTCCTTGACCTCGACCGACAGCTCATCGGCGGCAAAGCCGGCCACGGCGACCGAGATCCGGTAGCCCTGATCCGAGGTCTTCTCGATATTGTAGGGCGGGTAGGTCGGCTGGGCCATGTCGCTGGCCATCACCCGGTCCATCAGGTCCGCGACCCGGTCGAAGCCGACGGTGGCGCGGTAAAGCGGGGCAAAATCATAGTGACGCATGGTGCATCCTCCATTGAGCGATGTCGTCTATATGCTGGCCCTCCCGATGCGGGACGGGCCGGTCTCGCGGACCCCGAAGGCGCCCGCAATGAACTAGCTGGGAATGCGCGGGGCCGGTGTCAAGCCCTCCGCCCCCCGTTGCGGCCCCTCTGCCGCAGGTCCCGTGCCTGTCGGCCGGACCGTCCCTGAAGATCGCCCTCACCACCTTTGCGGCCCTGTCGGGATCAGGGTCGCAGGAACTTGGCGCCGGCGCTGCGCACCATTCCCAGGCCCAACCGGGGCATCGCTCCCCCGGGGTCGTCCGCTGCCAGCCGCGCGCGCAGAACCTCCAGCCCGTCATGGATGACGGTGCCCAGCGCCACTTTCCGCGTCCCCATCTCGGCCTTGGCCGAAACCACCGACAGGATGCGCGGCACGCCATCCTCGATCCGGAAGACCGGCGCGCCGGAGGCTCCGAAATCGACCTCGCAGGACAGCATCACCACGCCGTCGATCCCGGCCAGGACATGGCAGAGCTCCTGCAGCGAGGCGACATCCGACCGGTCGCGCGCATAGGACACCACCCCCACCGCATCGCCCCGCCCGGGCTGCGAGCCGATGCCGAAGGGCACGATCCCCGGCAGCCGGATCGCCCGGTCAAGCTGAAGCAAAGCCAGATCGTGCCGCACCCGACCGACCGAAGCCGCCTTGCCATGGGCGTAACCGGGATGCACCGCGCCGCGCCGGATCCCGCGAAAGGCCTCGGCCCGACCGTTGCGCCAGCCCGCGCGGAACTCCAGCCCCGCCAGCGGCAATCGCCCGCCAGTGGTCCCATCAAAGAGGCAATGCGCGGCGGTCAGAACCAGATCGGGCGCGACCAGAGCGGCCGTGCAGAAGCCGCCCCCGCCCAGTTCCAGCCGCCCGACCGCCTTCAAGCCCCGTGACTGATCGCCAGTGACAAGCGGGTGCAGCGGCCGGTCGGCGCCGGTCCCGGCCGATCCCCCGGACGCGGCGGCCAGCGCCACCATCAGCCCGGCCAGCACCGCCGCCCCGAGGCGCAGGAGACGCAGACCGGGGCCCCGGCGGAAACCGGCAGACCGGTGCAGTAAAGGACGGCGCGGACCCATCCTGCCGCGCTAGCACCCGCTCGCGGCCGGATTGCGGCGCATTCCGGGCCGGAAACGCCGCGCCCCGAACTCAGCCTGTCGCCAGCGCCCGCGGCCGCGGCCCGCCGGTTGCCCAGTCGACCAGCTCGACCGTATGCAGAACCGGCACCCCGGTGCCCGAGCCGATCTGCGCGATGCAGCCGATATTGCCCGCGGCAATGACATCCGGGGCCTTGGCCTCCAATGTCCGGACCTTGCGCGTCTTCAGCTGCCCGGCGATCTCGGGCTGAAGCAGATTGTAGGTCCCGGCCGAGCCGCAGCACAGATGCGCATCGACCGGCTCGACCACCTCGAAGCCGGCCCGGCGCAGCACCGCCTTCGGCGCGTCCTTGACCTTCTGCCCATGCTGCAGCGAACAGGCCGCATGATAGGCCACGCGCAGCCCGCCCCGGCCCGGCGGCAACTCCAGCCGCTCGAGCAGTTCGGAAATGTCCACCGCCCGCGCCGCGACAGCCGCCGCCTCCTCGGCCAGCGGGTCATTGCGGAACATGTGGCCGTAATCCTTCACGGTGGTGCCGCAGCCGCTGGTATTGACGACGATGGCATCGAGCCCCTCGCCCGCGATCTCGGCCGACCAGGCCCGGATCGCTTGCGCCGCCTGGGCATGGGCCTCGTCCGCGCGGCCCATATGATGGGTCAGCGCCCCGCAGCAGCCCATGTCGCGGGCCACCACCACCTCGACCCCGTGCCGGGTCAGCACCCGAATCGTGGCGTCGTTGATATCGGGGTCGAGCGCCTTCTGCGCGCAGCCGGTCAGAAGCGCGACCCGCATCCGCCGCGCGCCCCGGGCCGGAAAAACCTGCGGCCGGTCGCTCTCGCCCGGCGGGCGCAGATCGGGCGGCGCCATCTGCAGCATGGCTCGAAGCCGCGGATCAGGCATGAAACGCGCAAACGGCCGCCCCAGCCGCGCCAGCCGCAGCGCGGCCCGGAACCGCCCGGGAAAGGGCAGCGTCTTCGCCACCAGCCAACGCAGAGCCCGGTCGCGCCAGGGCCGCCGATAGGTCGCCTCGATATGGGCGCGGGCCTGGTCGACCAGATGCATGTAATGCACGCCGGAGGGGCAGGTCGTCATGCAGGCAAGGCAGGACAGGCAGCGATCGACATGGCGCACGGTCTTCTCATCCGCGGGCCGGCCGCTCTCGAGCATGTCCTTGATCAGGTAGATCCGCCCGCGCGGACTGTCGAGCTCGTCGCCAAGCACCTGATAGGTCGGACAGGTCGCGGTGCAAAAGCCGCAATGAACGCAGGCCCTGAGGATCTCGTTGGCGCGGGCAAGCGCCGGGTCCTGCAACTGCGCCTCGGTGAAATTCGTCTGCATCGGTTCAGCCCATCGCCCCCGGATTGAGAATGCCCTTCGGATCGAAGGCCGCCTTCAGCCGCGCCGCCATCGCCGCCAGCGGCGCGGGCTCGGCACTCGCCAAAGGCCCCGCCCCCCGCACCCGTGTCGCATGGCCCGAAATCCCGGCCAGATCGGGGCGGATGTCGCGCCCCTCCCCCACCAGAACCCAGACCAGCCCGCCGCCCCAGTCATAGACCGCGGCCTCGGCCCGGGCCGCCTGCGCCGCGCGCGGGCCGTCCGAGGGCCGGACCGAGATCCGCCAGACATCGCCCGGCCGGTCCGCGAAATCCTCGACATCGCGCACCCGGCGCCAAAGCGCCGCCCCGGCCACCGGATCGCTCTCGATCCGCGCCCCGCCGAACCGGCCCAGCAGTTCCGCGAGCCGCCCGGCGCGATAGTCCACCGAGGCCGCAAAGCCCTCGATGCGGATCAGCGTCTCGCCCGTCTCCGGCAGATGCGCCGCGCCCGAAACGTCGAAAGGCGCCCCCAGCGCGGCCGCCATCGCCGCGACCGCCGCATCGTCGGAAAGCCCCTCCAGCACCAGCGTCGCCGCCGCCTCGGGCACCGGCAGCACCTTGAAGGCGATCTCGGTCAACACCCCCAGCGTGCCGCGGCTGCCCGCCATCAGCTTGACCAGGTCATAGCCGGTGACGTTCTTCATCACCCGCCCGCCATTCCGGATCACCTCGCCGCGCCCGTCGACGAAACGCACCCCAAGCATCGCATCCCGGCAGGCCCCGGCCTGAACCCGGCGCGGCCCAGAGACATTCGCCGCCACCACCCCGCCGATGGTCGGCACGCCCTCGCGGCCCAGAAGCCTGCGGTGATCCATCGGCTCGAAGGCCAGCCGCTGCCCCTCGGCCGCAAGCACCGCCTCGACCTCGGCCAGGGCCGTGCCCGCCTTCACCACCAGCGTCAGCGCGCCCGGCTCGTAGAGCACGACGCCCGACAGCGCCGAAAGGCTCAGCCCCGCCCCCTCGCCGCCAAGCCCGCGCGTACCGCCGCCCTCGATCCGAAGCGGCGCCTCGGCCGCAGCCACCATCCCTGCCAGCTCGGCCTCTGTCTCAGGTCTCATCATTCTTCTTGGTCCAAATACCCTCGGGGGGTGAATTGTCCGTCAGGACAAGAGGGGGGCAGACAGCCCCCTTCACCCCGCGCGCCGCGCCGCACTTGCCTGCAGCGGAAACACCTTGGCCGGGTTCAGAAGCCAACCCGGATCGAACACGTCCTTCACCCGCATCTGCGCCTCGAGATCGGCGGGCGCATATTGCACCCCCATCAGGTCGCGCTTCTCGACACCGACGCCATGCTCGCCGGTCAGACAGCCGCCCGCCTCGACACACAGTTTCAGGATCTCGGCGCCCAGCGCCTCGCAACGCTCCAGATCGCCCGGCGCATTGGCATCGAACAGGATCAGCGGATGCATGTTGCCGTCGCCCGCATGAAAGACGTTCGCAACCCTCAGCCCGACCTCGGCCGACAGCTCGCCGATCCGGCGCAGCACATCGGGCAGGGCCGAGACCGGGATGGTGCCGTCCAGGCACATGTAATCGCCCATCTGCCCCATCGCCCCGAAGGCCGACTTGCGCCCCAGCCAGATCCGCGCGCTTTCCTCGGCCGACCCGCTTTCGCGTAGCTCGACCGGGTCATGCGCCCGCGCGATGCGCAGGATCAGCGCCAGCTGCTCGTCGATCTCGGCCGGGCTGCCCTCGACCTCGACGATCAGAAGCGCCTCGCAATCGGGATAGCCCGCGCCCGCGAAGGCCTCGGTCGCCTCGATGCAGGGCCGGTCCATGAACTCGATGGCCACCGGCAGCACGCCCGCCCGGATGATATCGGCGACGCAGGCCCCCGCCACCTCGGACGAGCCGAACCCCATCAGCACCGGCCGCGCGCCCTCGGGCTTGGGCAGGATGCGCAAGGTCGCCTCGGTCACCACCCCAAGCTGGCCTTCGGACCCGCAGATCACGCCCAGCCAGTCATAGCCCGCCGCATCGAGATGGGCGCCGCCGATCTCGACCACGGTGCCGTCCATCAGGACCAGGGTCACGCCCAGCAGGTTATTGGTCGTCACCCCGTATTTCAGGCAATGCGCACCGCCCGAATTCATCGCGATATTGCCCGCGATGGCACAGGCCAGCTGCGAGGACGGATCGGGCGCATAGAACCAGCCATCGCCCTCGACCGCGGCGGTGACCGACAGGTTCGTGCGCCCCGCCTGCACCCGGATGAACCGGTTCGGGTAGTCGACCTCCAGCACCTCGTTAAGCCTTGCCACGCCGAGGATCACGCAATCGGCGGTGGGCAGCGCGCCCCCTGCCAGCGACGTGCCCGAACCGCGCGGCACCACCGGCACGCCCTCCTCATGGCAGATCCGCAGCACGGCCGAGACCTCGGCGGTCGAGGCGGGCAGCACGGCGGCCAGGGGCGGGCAGCGATAGGCGGTCAGCGCATCGCATTCATAGGCGCGGGTTTCGGTCGGATCATGGATCACGGCCCCGGCAGGCAGCACCGCCTGCAGGCGCCGCAGCACCTGATCCTTCTTCGCCATCACCCGGGCATCCGGGGCGGGCATCTGCATGTCCGGCTCTCCTCCCTTGAACCGGTAAAGAAATATTACCGGTTTGGCGCGTTGGCAAGACGTGTCTGCCCGATGGGCCGCTCAGCGCCGTCCCTCGCGCAGCCAACCGCCAAGGCTCAGCAACGCGGCCAGCAGCAGGAAGACCCAGGCAGGGGCCAGCGGCCTGATCGTCACGTCGCTGGTCAGATAGGCCGCGCGCGGGGTGATCCCGAGCCAGCCGCGCCCATGCGCGGTCCGCCCCTCACGCACCCGGCGCAGGTCCGGCATCCCGTCCGACAGCGACACGATCCCGCCGCGCGTGGCCGAGACCGGCCCCTCGAGCCGGGCGCCATCGGCAATGGTCTGCTCGAATTCGCGCGGCGCGGCCGGGCCCAGCGCGATCACCGTCTCGAGCGTGCCGTCCGTCAGCCGGTAAAGCCCCATCTCGGGTCCTTCATAGGTCGCGCCGAACCGGCCCGGCGCGGTCTCGACCAGATCGAGCCGGTCGGTGCCGCCATCGGGGCGCGCGATCTCGACGCTGCGCGGCTCTTGCGAAAGCGAGCGGCGGATAATCGTCATCACCTGACCCTCGGCCGTGGCGCTCAGCGCCTCTTCCTCCAGCTCTGGCTCCTTCATCATCCAATGCGCCAGCCGCCGCAGCAGCTCGAGCTGCGGCCCGCCGCCCTCGAAACCCCGGCTCCAGAGCCAGGCATGGTCGGAGGCCAGCAGCGCGACCCGTCCCTCGCCGACGCGGTCGAGCACCAGCAGCGGGCGGTCGTCGATCCCGCTCATCACCACCTCGCCCTGCTTCGGCAGCAGATCGATCAGCCGGAACCAGCGGCCCCAGGCGCCGCCCGCCTCGGCCTTCAGCCCCTCGGTCACCGGATGGCGTCGGCCAAGATCGGTGATCTCGGGCCGGTAGCCCTGCTCGATCACCCGCGCGCTCGGTTCGGCGGGCAGGATATCGGCCAGCGGCGAGCGGTAGATCGACTCGGCCCCGGCGAAATCCGGCCCGGCCGCGATCAGAAGCGCGCCGCCCTTCTCGACGTAATTGCGCACATTGTCGAAATAGATCGAGGGCAGGATCCCGCGCCGCTTGTAGCGGTCGAAGATGATCAGGTCGAACTCGTCGATCTTGTCGAGAAACAGCTCGCGGGTCGGAAAGGCGATCAGCGACAGTTCCGAGACCGGCACGCCGTCATGCTTGTCCGGCGGGCGCAGGATTGTGAAATGCACCAGATCGACGGAACTGTCCGATTTCAGCAGGTTGCGCCAGGTCCGCTCGCCCGGATGCGGCTCGCCCGAGACCAGCAACACCCGCAGCCGGTCGCGCACGCCGTTGATCTGGACCACAGCGGCATTGTTGCGCTCGGTCAGCTCGCCCTCCTCGGCCGCGACCGAGAACTGGATGACGTTCTGCCCGGCATGATCCAGCACCACCGGCACGTCGAGCGTCTGCCCCACCGGCACCCGGTAACTTTGCGGCGTGCCGCCATCGATCGAGACCGTGACCGAGGTCGTGTCGCCCATCGCCTTCGGCACCGCGCCCTGATCCTCGATCTTCAGGGTCAGGGTGACCTCTTCGCCGAGAATCGCGAAGGCGGGCGCGTTCTGAACCAGAAGCCGCCGGTCCCAGTCGTCCTTTCGCCCGGTCAGAAGCGCATGAAGCGGCGCGGGCAGCGCGGGCGCGCGATCGAGATCGTGCAGCTGGCCGTCGGTCAGCAGGATCGCCCCCGCCAGCCGCGCCCGCGGCACCTCGGCCAGCGCCTCGGACAGCGCCGTCATCAGCAGCGTGCCCTCGTCGCCCTCGCCATCGCCAAGGCGCAGGATGCGCAGTTCGGTATCGTCGAGCGCCGCGACCTCGGCCCGGACCCGCTCGACCGCGCGGGCGGTCTGTTCGGGCCGGTCCGACAGCCGCTGCGAGGCGCTTTCATCGACCACCAGCACCACGATATCGGACAAGGGCGTGCGCAGCTCGGTCTGCAGCGACGGATTGGCCAGCGCCGCCAGGACCGCCAGCGCGGCAAGCCCCCTCAGCCACCAGCCCGCCAGCCCGCGCCAAAGCGCAAAGCCTACGATCCCCGCGGCCAGAACCGCCAGCGCCCAGATCAGCGACAGCGGCAAAAGCGGATCGAAGATCACCTCGCCCGTCATTGGCCGAGCCTGTCGAGCAGCGCGGGCACATGGACCTGGTCGGATTTGTAGTTGCCGGTCAGCACATGCATGATGAGGTTGATCCCGAAGCGGAAGGCGATCTCGCGCTGGCGCTCGCCCGCATAGCCGCGCCCGACCGGAAACATCGCCACGCCCTGGCCGTCGACGGCCCAGGCCGAGGCCCAGTCATTGCCGCCGATCACCACCGGCGTCACCCCGTCATTGAGGTCGCGGAACGGCATGCCATCGACGCGCTCGGCATCGGCGGGGGCGGCCTCGACCCAGACCTCGCGGCCCGCATTGCGGCCGGGAAAATCCTGCAACAGGTAGAAGGTGCGGGTCAGCACATGGTCCGGGGGGATCGGTTCCAGCGGCGGAATGTCGAGCGGGCGCGCCAGTTGCTGCAGCCGCCGCCCCTCGGAGGAGCCGCCGCCATAGCCCGCGACATCGGCATCGCGGGTGTCGAACAGGATCATGCCGCCGGTCCTCAGATACCGGTTGAGCCGGGCATAGGCCGCGGGCGAGGGCATCGGCTGGTTTGCGGTCACCGGCCAGTAGAGGAAGGGAAAGAACGAAAGCTCATCGGTTTCCAGATCGACCTCGATCGGCGCGGCGGGCTCGATCGAGGTCCGCTCGGCGAGTTTTCTCGAAAGCCCCCTGAGCCCGGCATCGGCGATCCGGTCGACCTCTGCATCGCCGGTCCGGACATGGGCCAGCACGACCTCGCTCGTGGCCCTCAGCGCCAGCGCGTCATCGGGCATCGCCTCTTCCGCGCGGAGCCCGCCCGGCAGCAGCAGCGCCAGGGCCAGCACCATCGCCCCGCCCGCCCGGGACGGCACACGCGCGCCGCGCAGCCGCCCCGACAGCCAGAGCGAGGCCAGGATATCGACCGCCAGCAGCGCCAGCGCCAGGGCCAGGACCCAGCCCTTCAGAACCGTCTCGCGCGCCACAGCAAAGCCTTCGACGGCGATCCGGGCGGGCCAGGCGGCGGGGCTCAGCACGGTATCGGCGCCGATCACGTTCACGGCAAGCCGCCGGTCCTCGCCCGCGTAAAGCCCGGGCGGCAGGCCGGGACCGGGCCGCGCCCCGGCCAGCGCCTCGCCCGGCACACCGGGCAGGGTTCCGGCCTCGCCCAGCGCCCCGAAGGCGTCGAGCACGGTCTCGGGCACCCAGGTCGTGCCCGCCAGTTCGACCGCGTCGGGCCGGGCCGGCCGGGTCGACACCGCAAGCCGTTCAAGCATCTGCACGAACAGCCCCGACAGCGGCAGGGTCGACCATTCGGCATTGGCGGTGACATGGAACAGCACCACCTCGCCCTTTCCCAGCTTCTTGCGGGTGACCAGCGGCGTGCCGTCGCTGAGCGCCGCGATGGAGCGGTCGGCCAGCGAGGGGTCGGGCTGCGCCATCACCTGCGCATTGACCCGCACATCGTCGGGCACCGGCAGCCCGAAGAAGGGCGAGGCCTCGCCGAAGGGGCGCAGCGTCTTCGGCTCGCCCCAGCTCATCGCCCCGCCGACGGTGCGCCCGCCGGCCCGCAGCCGGACCGGCATCAAGGGGTCTTCCTCGGCGCGGCTGACATCCGAGGCCGCAAGCCGCGGACCGGCAAAGCGCAGCAACATGCCGCCGGCCTCGACCCAGCCCTGCAAGGCCTCGGATTCGGCAGGCGACAGCGTCGCGACATCCGCCAGCACGATCACATCGGGATGCGCCAGCACCACATCGCCCAGCGTGCCCTCGATCAGATCGGCGGTGGGCGCAAGCGCCTGATGCAGGTAATGCAGCGGCGACAGCAGTTGCAGGCCCTCGCGGTTTTCGTTGCCCGCGATCAGCGCCACCTCGCGGCGCTTCAGGCTGTCATCGGTCAGGCTGACCGCCCCGGCCGAACGCACCCCCTCGATCGCAAAGCGAGAAATCCGGTTGCGCAGTTCGGGCGGCAAGACCAGTTCGGCCCCGGCCCGGGTCTCGCCCGGCGCGAAGGTGACCGGCAGGCGGGCCAGCACCCGCTCGACCCCGGCCGGGTCGCGACCGGCGGCCGCCAGCATCGCCTCGGTCTCGGGGCCGGGCCGGGCCCTCAGCACCGAAAGCGCAATGGTCCCGTCGCTGAACGCGGCCGGGCGCAGCGCCATCAGCGGGCGCTGGCTTTCCAGAACCCCGACCCGGCCATGGCGTTCCAGCGCCGACAGCAGCGCGGTGCGCCCCGGCCAGTCGAGCCCGCCCGACAGCCAGACCGTATCGAACCGCCCTTCAAGCCCATCTGCCCAGGCCGCAATCGCCTCCGCGTCGGGCAGCCAGGCGGCCGGTTGCACCCCGGCAAGCCGCGCGGCCCAAAGCTCGGCGGCCTGAAACGGCAGCCCGTCCCCGGGCAGATCGGTCGCCAGAACCACCGCCACCGGACGCTCGTCGCGCCCGGCCTCGTCCAGAACCGCCTCGAGCCGGTCGATCCGGCGCGGCCAGTCGCGGGCATCGGCCCAGCTTCCGTCAAGCAGCACCAGCAGCGGGCCCTGCCCGGGCGTGCGCTCCTGCGGGTTCAGGACCGGCCCGGCAAAGCCCAAAATCAGCGCCGCCACCGCCAGCATGCGCAACAGCAACAGCCACCAGGGGGTGCGGTCGGCCTGCGCCTCGTCATCGGCCAGCCCCAGAAGCAGAGCCACCCCCGGAAAGCGTCGCCGGATCGGCGCGGGCGGCACCGCCCGCAGCAGGAACCACAGCGTCGGCAGCAGGACCAGCCCCCAGAGCAGCAGCGGCGCGGAAAAGCCAAGGGCTCCGAGACCCGCCATCAGCGCCCGCGCTCCAGCGCTCGGTAGATCCACAACAGCGCGCCCTGTGCGCCCTCCCCGGTGTGATGCGCCGAATAATGCCAGCCGGTCACCCGCGCCAGATCGGCCAGCCGCGCCTTGCGCTCGGCCAGCCGCGCCAGATAGCGGCCGCGCAGATCGCCCGCCTTCAGCGTTTCATGGCGGAGACTGCCGCCCATGCTCTCGAAAATGGTGCGCCCGTCGAAGGGGAAGGCCTCCTCGGCCGGGTCAAGCACCTGCACCAAGGCGCCCTTCACACCGCGATCGGCGGCCTCGGCCAGCGCGGTCTCGATCGGGGCGAGATCGCCCAGGAAATCCGACAGGAAGACCGCGCGGGAATGGGGCGGCATGCCCCGGGTCGCGGGCACGCCGTAATCGCTTGGCGACAGCTCCCGCCCCAGCGCCTCGGTCAGCCTGAGGATCTGGTGCTGGCCGCGCCGGGGCGGCAGGTCGGAGCCCAGAAGCCCCACCCGCTCGCCGCCGCGGGTCAGAAGCACCGCCAGCGCCAGCGCCAGCACCCGGGCGCGCTGCACCTTGGGCGGATGGTCGCTTGCGCCCGAGAACCCCATCGAGGCTGCATCATCGACCCAGAGCAGCACGCTTTGCGCCGCCTGCCATTCCTTCTCGCGCACGAAATGCGCATCCGACCGGGCCGAACGGCGCCAGTCGATCATCCGGGCCTCGTCGCCGGAATGGGTCGGGCGGTATTGCCAGAACTCATCGCCAAGCCCCGCCCGGCGCCGCCCGTGCTCTCCCAGCAGGACGGCCTGGGCCAGATGCTCGGCCTCGGCCAGAAGCGGCGGCAAGGCCTCTGCCAGCCCCTCGGCATGGGCCCGGAGGGCGGCGGCGGAAATCACGCGGCGGCCTCGACCCGCACGGTCTCGCGCGCCACGGTCTCGATGATCCGGGGCAGGTCCTCGCCCCGGGCACGGGCCGCAAAGCTCAGCGCCATACGGTGGATCAGGACCGGCCCGGCCATCTTCAGCACATCCTCGGCCGAGGGCGCGAGCCGCCCTTCCAGCAGCGCCTGCGCCCGGACCGTCAGCATCAGCGCCTGCGCGGCGCGCGGCCCCGGCCCCCAGGCCACGGCCTCGCGCACGATCGGCGGCGCCTCGGACTCGGCCGGACGGCAGGCGCGCACCAGATCGAGGATCATCTCGACCACGCCCTCTCCGACCGGCATCCGACGCACGATCTTCTGCGCGGCGATCAGCTCGGCGGCGGTGAAGACTGCATGGGCCTCGTCCTCGGCAACCCCGGTGGTGGCCAGAAGGATGTCATGTTCGGTCCGGCGGTCGGGATAGGGCACGTCGATGCGCACCAGGAAGCGGTCGAGCTGGGCCTCGGGCAGCGGGTAGGTGCCCTCCTGCTCGATCGGGTTCTGGGTCGCGAGCACATGGAAGGGCGGCGACAGCGGATGCGCCTCGCCGGCGATGGTCACCGATTTCTCCTGCATCGCCTGCAACAGCGCCGACTGGGTCCGCGGACTGGCGCGGTTGATCTCGTCGGCCATCAGCAGCTGGCAGAAGATCGGCCCTTCGATGAAGCGGAAGGCGCGGCTGCCATCGGGCGCGGTCTCCAGCACCTCCGAGCCGAGAATATCGGCCGGCATCAGGTCGGGCGTGAACTGGATCCGCGCGCCGTTCAGCCCCATCACCGTCGACAGCGTGCTCACCAGCCGGGTCTTGCCAAGCCCCGGCAGGCCGATCAGCAGCCCGTGCCCACCGCAAAGCAGCGCCGAAAGCGTCAGGTCGACGACCCGTTCCTGCCCGATGAACCGCCTGGTGATCGAGGCCTTGGCCTCGGCCAGCTTCTCGCCCAGCGCCTCGATCGCGGCCACCAGTTCGGTCTCGTCGGGCATGACTTTTCTCCTGTTCGCCTATATGGGGCATTATCGGCAGATATCCCCCTCACCTCAAATGGCAAAAAACCGGTCCGGACAAATGATCGTGAAACCCGTTACCGAAAGCCTCGCCGAAGCCGCCCGCGCCGCCTCGGGCAAGGGGTTGCCGCCGGTCCATCTTTGGGACCCGCCCTTCTGCGGCGATATCGACATGCGCATCGCCCGCGACGGCACCTGGTTCTATCTCGGCACGCCGATCGGCCGGGCGCCGCTGGTGCGGCTGTTCTCGACCATCCTCAAGCACGAAGGCGGAAGGTTCTATCTGGTGACCCCGGTCGAGAAGGTCGGCATCACCGTCGACGACGCGCCCTTCGTCGCCGTGGATTTCGAGCGCGGCGAGGAGGCCGGCGAGCCCGTCCTGACCTTCACCACCAATGTCGGCGACCGCGTCACGGCCGGGCCGGACCACGAGATCAGGGTCAGCCGCGACCCCGAAACCGGCGAGCCCACGCCTTATCTTCATGTCCGCGCCGGTCTCGAGGCGCTGATCGACCGGAAAAGCTTCTACCGCCTGGCCGAAATCGGCGAGACCCGGCCCCATGAGGGACAGGACTGGTTCGGCTTCCGTTCGCAAGGCGCCTTCTTTCCCGCGATCCCGGCCGCCGAGCTGAGCTGACCCGGCCGCACGCCCCTGGCCACCATCGCGCCATGGGTATTTAGGCCAAGAAGAAGACCCGATCACGTCTTCCCGGCTCGACGACCCCGGCATGGCCGCCCGCGCGCGCTTCGGTCCGGCCATGCCCCAATTCTTCGCAGAAGAATTGCGTTCAATGCGCCGCGGCCCAGTTCGGCCCCTGCCCCGCATCGACGACCAGCGGCACATCGAGCGCGACCACGGGCAGGGCGGCCCCTTCCATGACCTCGCGCACGCGCGTGGCGACGTCCTCCGCCGCGCCCGCCTCGACCTCGAAGATCAGTTCGTCATGGACCTGCAGCAACATCTTGGCGGGAAGCCCCGCAATCGCGGCGGGCATCCGGATCATGGCGCGGCGGATGATGTCGGCCGCGGTGCCCTGGATCGGCGCGTTGATCGCCGCGCGCTTGGCAAAGCCCGCCTGCGGCCCCTTGGCACCGATCTCGGGGGTGTGGATGCGCCGCCCGAACAGGGTCTCAACATGGCCGTGCTGCTTGGCAAAAGCCACGGTCGCCTCCATGTAGTCGCGGATCCCCGGGAAACGCTCGAAATAGCGGTCGATGAAGCCCTGCGCCTCGCTGCGCGGAATTCGCAGGTTGCGCGCGAGGCCGAAGCCGGAAATGCCGTAGATCACCCCGAAATTGATCGCCTTGGCGCGGCGGCGGATCTCGGGCGTCATCTCCGCCATCGGTACGTCGAACATCTCGGAGGCGGTCATGGCATGGATGTCCTGACCCTCGCGGAACGCCGCCTTGAGCGCATCGATGCCGGCGACATGGGCAAGGATGCGCAGCTCGATCTGCGAATAGTCGAGGCTCAGCAGGACCTTGCCCTCCTCGGCCACGAAAGCCTCGCGGATGCGGCGCCCCTCTTCACTGCGCACGGGGATGTTCTGCAGGTTCGGATCGGTCGAGGACAGACGCCCCGTCACCGCGCCGGTGATCACATAAGAGGTGTGAACGCGCCCCGTTTCGGGGTTGATATGGTCCTGCAGCGCATCCGTATAGGTCGATTTCAGCTTGGAAAGCTGGCGCCAGTCCAGCACCCGCGCGGGCAGGTCATGGCCCTCGGCGGCCAGATCCTCCAGCACGTCGGCGCCGGTGCCGTAGGCGCCGGTCTTGCCCTTCTTGCCGCCCGACAGGCTCATCTTGTCGAACAGGATCTCGCCCAGTTGCTTGGGGCTGCCGACATTGAAGCTCTCGCCCGCCAGTTCGTGGATCTCGGCCTCGAGCGCGGCCATCTTCTGGGCAAAGGCATTCGACATCCGTGAAAGCGTGTCGCGGTCGACCTTGATGCCGGTCATCTCCATCTCGGCCAGCACCGGAACCAGCGGGCGCTCGAGCGTCTCGTAGACGGTCGCGACCTTCGCCCGGTGCAGTTGCGGCTTGAAGAGCTGCGCCAGCCGCAGCGTCACATCGGCATCCTCGGCGGCGTATTTCACCGCCTCGGCGACCGGCACCTTGTCGAAGGTGATCTGCGACTTGCCCGAGCCCAGCAGCGTCTTGATCGGGATCGGCTGGTGCCCGAGATAACGTTCGGACAGCGCATCCATCGAATGGCCATGCAGCCCCGCATGCATCGCGTAGGACATCAGCATCGTGTCGTCGATCGGCGCCACCGCGATGCCGTGACGGGCAAGGATCTTGGCATCGTATTTCATGTTCTGCCCGATCTTCATCACCGCCGGATCTTCCAGGAGCGGTTTGAGCAGGGCCAGCGCCTCGTCCATCGGCATCTGCCCCTCGGCCAGCGCTGCCGAGCCGAAAAGATCGCCCTCGCCCTCGCGATGGCCAAGCGGGATGTAGCAGGCCTGCCCCGGCTCGACCGCCAGCGAGATACCCACCAGATCCACCCGCATCTCGTCGAGCCCGGTGGTCTCGGTATCGACCGCGACCCAGCCCCGCGCCCGCGCGCGCCCGATCCAGTCCTCGAGGGCGGCGGCGTCGCGCACGCAGTCATAGGCCTCGGGCTCGAAGGGCAGCGCCGCCGGTGCCGTGCCATCGGCCGGATCGGCCGCGGCGGGGCTTGCCTCGGGGATCGCGGGCGGCTCGGCGCCCAGACCGTCGGCGACCCGCTTCAGCAGGGTGCGGAATTCCATCTCTGCAAGAAACCCCAGCAGGGTCTCGGCATCGGGCTCCTTCACCTCGAGATCGTCGATGGTCTCGTCCAGGGGCGTTTCGGCATCGAGCGTCACCAGCTTCATCGACAGCTCGATCTGGGCGCGGTTCTCGATCAGGGTCTGGCGGCGCTTGGGCTGCTTGATCTCCTCGGCGCGGTCCAGAAGCGTTTGCAGATCGCCGAATTCCTGGATGAGCTGGGCCGCGGTCTTGATCCCGATCCCGGGCGCGCCGGGAACGTTGTCGACGGAATCGCCCGCCAGCGCCTGCACGTCGACCACCCGCCCGGGCCCGACGCCGAACTTGGCCTCGACCTCCTCGACGCCGATCCGCCTGTTCTTCATCGCGTCCAGCATCTCGACGCCATTGCCGACCAGCTGCATCAGGTCCTTGTCGGAGCTGACGATGGTGACGCGCCCGCCCTTCTCGACCGCCTGCCGCGCATAGGTGGCGATGATGTCATCGGCCTCGTAATTCTCCTTCTCGATGCAGGCGATGTTGAAGGCGCGCGTGGCCTCGCGGGTCAGCGGGATCTGCGGCCGCAGGTTCTCGGGCATCTCGTCCCGGTTGGCCTTGTAGAGATCGTAGAGATCGTTGCGGAAGGTATGGCTGCCCTTGTCGAAGATCACCGCGACATGGGTCGGCGCGTCGGGGCCGCGATTGTCCTGCACATATTTGTGAATCATGTTGCAGAAGCCCGCGACCGCGCCGATCGGCAGCCCGTCGGATTTCCGCGTCAGGGGCGGCAGCGCGTGAAAGGCGCGGAAGATGAAGGCCGAGCCGTCGATCAGATGCAGATGGCAGCCCTTGCCGAAGCCTTCGGTCATGTCTTTCTCCCGTCCTGAGCCCGCGCGCCCCGGTCTTGCCACGAAGCGGCGCGCTCTGCCAGTGCCGAGGCGCGACCCGCCGCATGCAAAAGCCTCATGCCCAGGCATGGCAACAGACGCGCCCGGCCGCTGGGCCGGACGGCATGGTCGGGGACCGGCCCCGAAGGATCAGGTCTTCAGCTTGTCGGCAAAGCTCTCATGCACGAATTTGCGGTCGCAATAGCCGCATTCGACAAAGCCCTTGTCACGCGGGATCGAGAGCCAGACCCGCGGATGGCCAAGCCCCGGCCCGCTGCCATCGCAGCAGACCCGCCACTCGGCGGTGACGGTGGTTTCGGGAGGGGTCGTGTCTTTTTCCTGTCCGGGGGCGTCAGGGGCCATGCGTTTGCGCTCCGCTCGTTGCCGGGGCGACCGGGTCGCCTTATGTCGGGCGGCATGATAGCGAATGAACCGGCACGGGCAAGCGGCAGAGGCAAGGAAATGACAGGGAACGCGATCGAAATCGAAGGGCTGACCAAGACCTATGCCGCCAGCGGCAGCCAGCCGCCCAAGGAGGCGCTGAAGGGCATCGACCTCGACATCCCCGCGGGCTCGATCTTCGGGCTGCTGGGGCCGAACGGCGCGGGCAAGTCGACGCTGATCAACATCATGGCCGGTCTGGTGCTGAAGACCCGCGGCAAGGTCAGCATCTGGGGCTTCGACCAGGACGTGAACCCGCGCCAGTCCCGCGCCTCGATCGGGGTGATGCCGCAGGAGTTGAACATCGACCCGTTCTTCACCCCGCGCGCGGCGCTCGAGGTGCAGGCGGGGCTTTACGGCGTGCCGAAATCGCAGCGCATCACCGACCGGGTGCTGAAGGCCATCGGGCTCGAGGACAAGGCCGATGCCTATGCCAGGAACCTTTCGGGCGGCATGCGGCGGCGGCTTCTGCTGGGCAAGGCGCTGGTCCACCGGCCGCAGGTGCTGGTGCTGGACGAACCCACCGCGGGTGTCGATATCGAGCTGCGCCAGATGCTCTGGGCCAATATCCGGCGGCTGAACGAGGAAATGGGCACCACCATCATCCTGACCACCCATTACCTGGAAGAGGCGCAGGAAATGTGCGGCGAGATCGCCATCATCAACCATGGCGAGCTGATCGCGCGCGATTCGACCTCGGCCCTGATCGGGCGGATGGATGCCAAGACGCTGGTGATCCAGCCCGAGGGCGAAGTCGCCTCGCTGCCCGAGATGCCCGGCCCGGTCGAAAGCTGCCTTCGCCCGGACGGGTCGCTCTGCTTTACCTATCGCCGCAGCGAGATCGGCACCGGCGCGGTGATCGAGGCGGTCCGGAACGCGGGCATCTCGATCGGCGACGTGGCGACCGAGGAACCCAATCTCGAGGATGTCTTCGTCGCGCTCACCTCCAGCAAGACCGCCGCGTGAGCCGGGTCATTCTCTTCAACAAGCCCTGGGGGGTGCTGTCGCAATTCACCGATGACGGCGCACCGCGCCCCGACCGCCGGACCCTGGCCGAATTCATCGACCGGCCCGGCGTCTACCCGACCGGGCGGCTCGACCGCGACAGCGAGGGGCTTCTGGTTCTGACCGATGACGGCCGCCTGCAGGCCCGCATCGCGAACCCGAAGGCCAAGACCGAAAAGACCTACTGGGCCCAGGTCGAGGGCCTGCCTCCGGACGCGGCGCTTGAGGCGCTGGCCCGCGGCGTCACCCTGAAGGACGGCCCGACCCGGCCCGCGCGCATTCGCCGGATCGACGAGCCCCCGGGGCTCTGGCCGCGCGACCCGCCGGTCAGGGTCCGCAAATCGGTGCCCGATTGCTGGATCGAGCTGACGATTTCCGAAGGCCGCAACCGCCAGGTCCGCCGCATGACCGCCGCCGTGGGCCACCCCACCCTGCGGCTGATCCGCTACCGGGTCGGCGACTGGACGCTGGACGGGATCGAAACGGGAACCTGGCGCCCGGCCTGACCCGCCCGCGAAAGCGCGCCGCCAGAGCCCCAGGACCTGCCGCCATGCCTCGCGCGGGTTCCGCGCCTTTTTCGACCGCGCCCGGGACCGGATGCCACGTTCTTCGGAATCATGGCCGACACGGCTGTCGACGGCGTCTTCTGGCAGGCTGCTGAAAAGTGATCCGCAGCGATCAGTCATCAGCTCGGCGACAGGCCGCGGAAAAGCGCCGGCCCCTTCCGCAACAAGGCGAGGCCGGAGTTTTCAGCTGCCGTCCAGGTATTCCGGCGGTTGACGGCGCAGGAAGGGCTCGATTTCGCCAGCGGACCCGCGCGCGATTTTCGTGGCGGGCCGGGACGTCACCGTCCCGCCCTGCCCTTCGCCGACCTGACCGCCAAGACCAGAGCCCTGCGGCCGCTTCACGACCGGCCCCCGACAACGCCATCGAGGCAACCGCCCGGGCGTTGCGCCTGCCGCCCGAGGCCCGCGCCATCTGGAATGTCGAACTCGACGCCCCGTCGGAGCTGGCGCCGCGGATCGTCTGAGCCGGGCCGGGCTTTCGCCTCAGGCCTTCTCCAGCATCCGCCCCAGCACGCGCCCGCCGAGGATGTGCACATGCAGATGCGGCACTTCCTGCACGCCATGCGCTCCGGCATTCGAGATCATCCGGAAGCCGTCGGCCGCCAGCTCCTTCATCTCGCAGACCTTGGCGATGGTGCGGGTGAAATCGACGATCTCGGCATCCGAGGCCTCGGCCGCGAAATGGTCGTAGCAGACATAGGGCCCCTTCGGGATCACCAGCACATGGACCGGCGCCTGCGGCGCGATGTCGTTGAAGGCAAGGCTGTGCTCGGTTTCCAGCACCGTGGCGTTGGGAATTTCGCCGCGCAGGATCCGGGCAAAGACATTCTGGTCGTCATAGGCGTAAGTCATGTCGGTCCTCACTCAAGAGCCGGGCCCCGGCACCCGGTTCCCGGGGCCGTTCCCGGCCTCAATCGTCGAAGAGAGTCGCCGTATCGGCGATCCCGCGGGCCGTGTCATAGGGGATCTCGAGAAATTTCGCCAGCACCAGCGCCGCCTCGCTCAGCGCCAGCCCCGGTTCCAGCCGGTAAAGGGCAGGAAATCCGGCAGCCCGCAGCCGCGCGCTTTCCTCCCTGATCTGCTGTCCAAGCACCGGCAGCACCAGCGCCGCCAGCCCCGGCGGGCTGCTCTGCGACAAGAGCCCCAGCCCGCGGGCATGGCCCAGAAGATCTGCCTGGCTGAAGGGACAGGCGATTTCAAGCATCCTCACGCGCGCGCCATCGCCATGAAGATCGGTCATGACATCCAGATCGGAGGGGTCGAGGCAAAGCAGCAGCCGGTCGGTGCCGTAACTGTCGAAGACCAGCCGCAGAAAGGCGCCATGATGGCGGCTGCGCTTGGCCAGGCCACGCTCTATTCCGCCCAGATCTGGCAGGTCGGCCGCATCGTCATCGAACGGGAATTCGACCGCGGGCATGCCGATCGTACGGCGCACCCGCCCGGCCAGACGCCGCGCGACACCCCGCTTCTTGCAGATGGCCAGCATCAGGTCATGATCCGGCCCGAGAGACGCCCCGCGCTCCCAGGCACGGTCGCCGAAGCGCTGCCCGACCCGGCCGCGCCCGGTCAGGAAGCGGTATATCGCGGCACCGCCACCCGAGACCGCGGGCCCCGGGCCGGGCGCCGCATGAAGCGCCTCCAATCGCGCCCGAAGCTGTCCCGCCCCGGCCGAGATCCTGTGGGCGAAGAAGCCCTCCTGCACCGTCAGCAGGTCGAAGTGATCGTTGTAGAAGGTCACCGGTCGTCCATTCTCGGTGACAAGCTCGAAGGTGGGCGCCCGCGACCGGATCTCGTCACCCGGCACCAGATGGCGGACAAGGGTCTGAAACAAGGTCGCCGACAAGGGCGCTTCGGCCCATCCGCCGGCCCGGAAAAAGCGCCGCACATCCGGCCGCCCGGCAAGGAAGGCCAGAACCGCCTCGACAGTGCCGCGGCGCAGGCACCACCACCGGCTTCCGGTCATCCCCCGCAGATCGCCGGGCGGCGCACGCCCCGGCGGTTTGCCTGTCGCCACCGCGGCCCGGATGCCCGCCCGGCGCCGAGGCGCAGCGACGTCCTGCCGAAGGATCGGCCGCAACGCCATCTGTCCGCCCCCGCCCATGGCTTGGAAATCGAGGCCTTCGATATGATCGCAGTCCTCGGCATCGAGCGCGGCGCGCAGCCGCGCGGCGGACTTGATCGGCAGGCACTCGTCCGTCAACAGGTAAAGATGCGTGGCCTGCGGAAAGGCGGCCAGGGCCGCGCGCGCGGTATTCAGGACGGCCTGCACCCGCGACCACTCTCCCCGGTCGCAGCGGACCGGCCGCGCAAGGACGACAGACGGATTGCCCGCGACGGCCGCCCGGATATCGGCGGGCCGCGCCCGCCGGTCCACATGCAGGGCCACCAGATCGCCCGCCGCGCTCAGCCGCTCGGCCAGGGCCACGGTAGCAGAGGGGCCCTCGCGACAGAGCAACAGATAGGCGATGGTCGCCATCCCGGTCCCCCGAATATACGGCCGCGCGACCGCAGTTTCGCCTTTTGCACGTTTCTCGATTATTACTCTCTCGCGAGAGATAAGTCACCGCAGGCAGAGCCCCCTGCCCGGCAACAGCGCACCGACAAAGGCGCGCGGGCGTTTTTCGGCATCGGCGGAGGCCCTCCGGCACTGTCACGCTCGGCCGCGCGCCCGAATCGTGACCTCTTCGGCCGCAACCAGATCGGCGCCCCCAAGGCCGCCGCCGGGAACCCTGCACGCCGCAGGGCTTGCCCCCGGCTGCGCCCCAATACCGCCCGACATGGTAGCCACGGTCCCGGCAGAAGCACACAACCCAGCCACCGAACCGCCTGCTTCCCCGGTCCGCGCGCCTCGCCCCAAGACAGGACCTGCGGTCACAGCCCGACAGGGATCCGTCATCCCCGCATCTCCGGCATGGGTTGAGAGGAAATTCCCGGCTTGATCGCTCCGAATGCCCCCGCCGACGCTCCGCCAAGCAATCCGCGCTCATTCCGCAACGATACCGGACCGGCCTCACCCGGACAGAAACGTCCACAGCAAGATCTGCTGCCCGACGCCGCCCGCAGCAAGCTCCACATCTGTTCTTCTTGGCCGAAATACCCCCGCCGGAGGCACCGCGCGCCTGCGCGCGGCCCGGCCCAAGGCCGGACAAGCGGGGCGCAGCCCCGTGCGGGCCGGGGGCGGGAGCGCCCCCCCCGCCCGGCCCCCTCAGATCAGCCCGTGGCTGCGGAAAAGCGCGCTCAGATCGGCCTCGGCGCGGGCACCGATATGGCTGATGATCTCGCTTGCCGCCACGCAGCCCATCCGGCCGCAGCTTTCCAGATCGTGGCCCTGGGTCAGCCCCCAGAGAAACGCCCCGGCGAAGAGATCGCCCGCGCCGGTCGCATCGACCACCCGGGTGGCCACCGCCGGCGCATGCCAGCGGCCCTCGCCCGAAAGGACATGCGCGCCATCGGCGCTGTCGGTGCAGGCCACCAGCTCGATCTCGGCCGCGGCCTGGGCCAGCGCCTCGTCGAAGACCTCGGTCTGGTACATCGACAGCATCTCGGCCCGGTTCGCGAACAGAAGGTCCACATCCTCGCGGATCATCCGGCGGAAGGCATCGCGGTGCCGGTCCACGCAGAACGGATCCGACAGGGTCAGCGCCACCTTGCCGCCCGCGGCCTTCGCGGCGGCGATGGCCTTGGCGAAGGCGGCATGGCTTTCGTCCCCGTCGAAGCGGTAGCCCTCGAGATAGATCCATTCGGCATCGGCGATCTGCGCCGCGTCGATATCGGCCGCGGAAAGCCGCTCGGACAGCCCCAGATAGGTGTTCATCGAACGCTCGCCATCTGGCGTGACCAGAATGATGCAGCGCCCGGTCTCGCCCTCATCCGCTCCCGGGGCCATCGGCGTGGCGAAATCGGCGCCCTGGGCGCGCAGGTCATGGGCGAAGATCGTGCCCAGCTGATCGTCCTTGACCTTGCCGACATAGGCGGTGCGTCCGCCCAGATGGGCGATGCCCGCGATCGTGTTCGCGGCCGAGCCGCCCGAGATCTCCTGCGCCGGACCGATCCGGCCGTAAAGCTCGACGGCGCGCTCGGTGTCGATCAGCTGCATGATGCCCTTCTCGACGCCATGCTCGGCCAGGAAATCCTCACCGGCATGGGCCAGAACGTCGACCAGCGCATTGCCGATGCCGACGACGTGATAGGTCTTGGTCATACTGTCTTGTCCTCGTATGGGCAGAGATCCCGGATCGGGCAGGTCCCGCAGATCGGCTTGCGCGCCTTGCACAGGTAACGGCCGTGCAGGATCAGCCAGTGATGCGCATGGCGCTGGAATTCGGCCGGCACATTGTCCTCGATGGCGCGCTCGACCGCCTCGACGGTCTTGCCGGGCGCGATCAGGGTGCGGTTGCCGACCCGGAAGATATGGGTGTCGACGGCCTGGGCGGGCAGCCCCCACCACATGTTCAGAACCACATTCGCGGTCTTGCGCCCGACCCCGGGCAGCGCCTGCAGCGCCGCGCGCGAGGAGGGCACCTCGCCGCCATATTCCTCGACGAGGATCCGGCTCAGCTTGATCACATTCTTCGCCTTGTTGCGAAAAAGCCCGATCGTGCGGATATGCTCGATCAGCCCCTCCTCGCCCAAAGCCAGCATCTTCTCGGGCGTGTCGACCCGGGCGAAGAGCGCCCGCGTCGCCCGGTTCACCCCGGCATCGGTCGCCTGCGCCGACAGCGCCACCGCGACCAGCAGGGTATAGGCGTTGACATGTTCGAGCTCGCCCTTCGGCTCGGGCTCGGTCGCCTGAAAGCGGGAAAAGATCTCGTGGATCGTATGATAGGGCAATGCCTGGGCCATCGGCCTTCCTATGCCCGCGCGGCGGGGCAGAGGCAAGGCCGCAGCGGGGCCGCCTTTTGGCGCAGGTTCCGGGTCGCACGGGCCTGCGCGCTGCCCTATCCTCGTTCCGACGCCAGCAAAGGGACGCGCCATGCCGAAGGATACCGACCGCGACGAGAACCAAGCCTATCATTTCGCGGTGATCCGGCGCGCCATCGACAGGATCGACGCGGCCGGCGGCGAGAGCCTGCCGCTTGAAACCCTGGCGGCCGAGATGAACATGAGCCCGGCGCATTTCCAGCGCGTCTTCTCGCGCTGGGCCGGGGTCTCGCCCAAGCGCTATCAGCAATACCTGACGCTGGGCCATGCCCGGACCTTGATGCGCGAGCGCTTCACCACGCTTGAGACCGCGGGTGCGCTGGGGCTGTCGGGCGCGGGGCGGCTGCACGACATGTTCCTGCGCTGGGAGGCGATGAGCCCGGGCGATTACGCCAAGGGCGGCGCCGGGCTGGAGATCCACTGGGGCTGGGTCGACAGCCCGTTCGGCCCGGCGCTGGTGATGGCCACGGCACGCGGGATCTGCGGCATCGGATTTGCCGCCGAGACCGGATCGGACGCGGTCATGGCCGACCTGACATCGCGCTGGCCGCATGCCAGCTTCGTCGAGGATCCGGCAGCCCTTGCGCCCTGGGCCGAAGCCGCCTTCGGGCGGCAGGACGGTAAAGCCGCCTTCGGGCGGCGAGGTGGCGAGGCGCGGCTGCACCTGATCGGGGCCCCGTTCCAGATCAAGGTCTGGGAGGCGCTGCTGAGCGTGCCGCCGGGCCAGGTCACGACCTATTCCGAAATCGCCCGCGCCATCGGCCATCCGCGGGCGGTGCGCGCGGTCGGCACCGCCGTCGGACGCAACCCGATCGGCTATCTGATCCCCTGCCACCGGGCGCTGCGCAAGACCGGCGCGCTGGGCGGCTATCACTGGGGCCTGCCGGTCAAGCGTGCCCTTCTTGGCTGGGAAGCAGCCCGGGCCGATGCCGCTAGCGGGGCAGATACCCGGGCCGGTTGAGCGGTCCGCAGGCGGCGCATCTGCGGCGCGGCGCAATCGGCCTTTTACCGCCAGCAAGCCGCCCCGACCTGATGATCCCCCCTCGAAGACGGCCGCCATGCGACTATATTCGTCGCAAAGCCCCCGGAACGGGGCTGAACGGGCAACCGCCCCCGAACGTGGCGCAAGCAAAGAGGCAGTCATGATCCGACCGAGCAAACCCCTTCTCCTGACCATCGCGGCCGTTCTGGCGCTCGGCGCCTGTACCGATCCGTCGGTCCAGACCGGCGACGCGCGGCAACGCACCAAGGAAGGCGCCGCCATCGGTGCGGGCCTCGGCGCGGTGACCGGGCTGATCGCCTCGAACCGGGGCGGCAACGATGCCAAGAGCGCGCTGATCGGGGCCGCTGTCGGCGCCGCCGCAGGGGCCGCCATCGGCAACAATCTCGACAAGCAGGCCGCCGAGCTGCGGCAGAATTTCGACAGCAACCGGATCGGCGTGGTCAATACCGGCAATGCGCTGGTCGTGACCATGCCCCAGGACATCCTGTTCGCCACCGACAGCGCCGCGATCCAGTCCGGGCTTCGGGCCGATCTGCAAACCCTGGCCTACAGCCTGAACGACTATCCGGACACCACCGTCGATGTCATCGGCCATACCGACAATACCGGCTCGGCCAGCTACAACCAGCAGCTTTCCACCCGCCGCGCCAGCGCGGTGGCCTCGGTGCTGACCGGCGCCGGCGTCAATTCGAGCCGCGTCCGCGCCTATGGCCGCGGCGAGGAACAGCCCATCGCCTCGAACCTCTCGCCCGAGGGCCGGGCGCAGAACCGCCGGGTCGAGATCGTCATCCGTCCGGTGTCCTAACCCGGAACCTTCCGGGCGCGCGCGGCATCCGCCTGCGCGCGCCCATTGCCGCCCGGCATCCGGGGCCATATCTTGCGACCGGTTCAACGGAGGCCCCCGCCGCGCCATGCCCTTCCAGAAAGTCCAGCCCGAGAAGCTCTCTGCCGCCGTCGTCCGCCAGATCGAGCTTCTGATCCTGCGCGGCGTGCTGCGCCCCGGCGACCGGCTGCCGGCCGAACGCGACCTCTCCGAGAGGCTGGGCGTGTCGCGGCCATCGCTCCGCGAGGCGATCGAGTCGCTTGAGGCGCGCGGTCTGCTGGTCAGGCGCGCGGGCGCGGGTGTCTTCGTGGCCGAGATGCTGGGCGCGGCCTTCTCGGATGCGCTGGTCCGGCTTTTCGCCACCCATGACGAGGCGCTGTTCGACTATATCGCCTTCCGCCGCGACCTCGAGGGGCTGGCCGCAGACCGCGCCGCCCGTACCGGATCGGATACCGACCTTGCCGTCGTCGACACGCTTTTCACCCGGATGGAGGCCGCCCATGCCAGGCGCAGCCCGGCCGAGGAGGCGCGGCTTGACGCCGAATTCCATCTCTCGATCATCGAGGCCAGCCACAATGTGGTGATGACCCACATGATGCGGGCGATGTTCGATCTTCTGCGCGAGGGGGTGTTCTACAACCGGCAGATCATGTTCCGCCAGCGTACAACGAGGCGCATGCTGCTGGACCAGCACCGCGCCATCAATACCGCCCTGCAGGCCCGCGACGGCGCCGCCACACGTGCCGCGGTCGAGCGGCATCTCGATTATGTGGTCGAGGCGCTCCGGGCCGATCAGAATGTCGAGCGCAACGAGGCGGTCGCCCGCCAACGGCTGGAACAGGCGCTGAACAAGGGGTGAACCGGGGGCTGAACAGGGATTGAGCGCCCTCAATTCACGCTGTTGGTCAGGTTGGCATGGGTCCGGCAGCGTTTGTAAAGCGCCCAGTAGGTTGTGAAATCGAGCTCGTCCCGCACCGCCAGCATCCGGCCCAAAGTGTCGAGATCGATCCGCACCAGATAGGGTTCGGGCGCATGCATGTCGCCGCCCCGGAAGGTGATGCAGGCCAGCTTTTCATCGGTCGGCGTGCGCACGAAGAACCCCGCCTCGACCGCGTCGCCCGCATGGCGGCGCGCCCGCTCGGTCAGATCCTGACGGCGCTGCCTGCGCGGATCCTCGGCCATCACTGCCTCGATGGCGGCGGCGTGCTGCGCGGCGCGGATGCCCTCGCTGTGATTTTCCAGAAGACGACGGGCCGGGCCGACACCGGTCAGCGCCAGCAAGGCGACAAGCCCACTCCCCAGCAGCAGCGCCGAGAAGGTGCGCGGACGAAACAGCGCCCGGGTCTCGGGCGAAGACGAAGACGCGGGCTTGGCCTCCCCGGGCATAGGTCGCCGGGCAGAGACAGTCCATCGGGCTGGACCGCGATCAGAAGAGCTCTGGGACGGGCCGGGCATCATTCTCTCCGAAAACCGGGGCGGGACCGCGCGGAAATGGCGCCGCCTTGTTACCCCTCTCTGCGCCCTCGGACAGGCGACCGGACCGGCACCCGAACCGGGACAGGACGTGAGCGGAGCGCCAGTTTTCCAGCAGAGGAGAGGCAGATCAGGACGAGTATTCCGGCCAGCGACGCGAAGGTCATCGGGGCAAGGACAAGGGCGGCGATCATCACGGGGCTCCCTTCGAAACGGCGTCAGGGACCGTCCCCACGCCGCAGCATTAGAGCCCGCAATTGTGGCAAGGCGATGCCCGGAACCCGGAATTCGCGCGAAATACGGGGCGGAAATACCGGATCGCGCGCAGATCCTGCCGGGGGGGGGGCGGCGAGGCGCGGCGGCCCGTGGCCTAAACGGCAAAACCCCGGCCGCGGGGCCGGGGTTCTGACTTCGGAAAGGCGCTCCGGCATGCCGCCGGCAGCCTTCCGGATCAGTGCAGGTGCAGCTTGCCGCGGACCTCGCCGATGGCGTCCTGGACGAGCTTGTCGCTGGTCTGCTCGGTCATCTGCCGAACGATCACGTCGCGCGCGGCCTCGACAGCAACGGCAATCGCCCGGTCGCGCACTTCCTTGACCGCGCCTGCCTTGGCCGATTCGATCTGATCGTCGGCGGCGGCCAGACGGCGCGCAATCGCGACCTTGAGATCGTCCTTGGCCTTGGCAGCGGCCGTCTCGGCCTCGGCCTTGGCGGTTTCGACGATCCGCTCTGCCTGAACCTGGACTTCCTTCTGCTTGCGCTCGTAGGAGGCAAGAACGGTCTGCGCCTCTTCGCGCAGCGCCCGCGCCTCGTCGAGATCGGCCTTGATGCCGGCCGCACGCTTGTCGAGCATCGCCATCAGCTTGCCCGGCACCCGCAGGTAGACGAGCAGCGCGAGGAAGGCGATGAAGCTGATCGTGACGACGAATTCGGCGTTGTGCAGCGAGAAGAACGGGCCTTCCGCCGCCAGCGCCGGAGACGCCACGAAGGTCAGGGCGACTGCGAGTTTCTTCATCGGTCTCACCCTTTCAGCTTGCTGTCGACGGCGGCTTCGATCGTGCCCGCATCGGCCCGGAAGCCCATCGCGGCCACCACGTCGACGGCGGTCGTCCTGGCCACCTCGGTCACACTTTCCAGCGCGCCCGCCCGGATCTCGGCGATCTGTGCCTCGGCCTCGGCCGAGCGTGCCGCGATTTCCGCATCCGCCTTGGCAGTGGCTGCGTCGAGGTCGGCCTTGATCTCGGCCTTGGCCTCGGCGACGATCCGCTGCGCCTCGGCGCGCGCATCCGCCAGCGCCTTCTCATAGGCGCGTTCGGCCTCCTGGGCCTGCAGCTTCAGTTCTTCGGCGACGGCGATGTCGTTCGAGATCGTGCCCTGGCGCTCGGCCAGAACAGCCCCGATCCGCGGCAGCGCAATGCGCGACAGCACGAAATAGATCGCGAACAGCGTGACGACGAGCCAGAAGATCTGGTTCGGATAGGTCGAGAAGTCGAGCTGCGGCATGCCGACGGCGTCGGCGGCGTGCCCGGCAGCTTCTGCGGCCTCTAGTTCTGTTGCCATGTCGTCCCCCTGGAACCCCGGATCACACCGGGTGGGTGCCTGTGGTCAGGCCCCACCCGGCCGTAAGGATCGGTTCAGTCGGAGATCAGACGGCGAACATCAGCAGAAGCGCGACGAGGAACGAGAAGATCCCCAGCGCTTCGGCGAACGCGATACCGATGAACATGGTGGCGGTTTGCGAGGCAGCCGCCGAGGGGTTGCGCAGGGCGCCGGAGATGTAGTTGCCGACGACGTGGCCGATGCCGACGGAGGCGCCGCCCATGCCGGTACAGGCCAGACCAGCACCGATATAGGCACCCATTTGAACGATATCGCCTTCCATGTCGATTTCTCCTTACGTTGGAATTGGCAGATTCAGGATGTGATCCGGGACCGGGCGTCAGTGATGCGGATGCAGGGCATCGCGCAGGTAGACGCAGGTCAGGATCGCGAAGACATAGGCCTGGATGAAGGCCACCAGAAATTCGAGCGCGTAGATCGCGCCGATCGCCACGACCGGGAACACGGCGCCGACGCCGAGCACGCCGGCAAAGCCCGCGAACACCTTCATCACGGCGTGGCCGGCCATCATGTTGCCCATAAGCCGGATCGAGTGGCTGACCGGACGGACGAAGTAGGAAATGACCTCGATCATGGCCAGGATCGGGCGCAGCGCCAGCGGCGCGGCGGTGATCCAGAACAGGCTGAGGAAGCTCGCGCCATGCTTGACGAAGCCGAGGATCGTGACGCCGAAGAACACCGCCAGCGCCATGGTCGCGGTAACCGCCAGATGCGAGGTGGTGGTGAAGGCGCCCGGGATCAGGCCGAGGAAGTTGGCGAAGACGATGAAGATGAAGAGCGACATGATGTAGGGGAAGTATTTCAGCCCCTCGCGGCCCGACACGTCCTCGACCATCTTGTAGACGAAGCCATAGGCAAGCTCGGCCACCGACTGGATGCGCGAGGGCACGATGGCGCGGCCCCGGGTGCCCATCACCAGCAGAAGCACGGTGCAGAGCACCGCGATGCCCATCCAGAGCGTCACATTGGTGGGGGTGTACCAGTGCACGGCGCCATCGCCGAAGAGAGGCGTCACCATGAACTGGTGCATGGTATCGATATTCACTCCGCCGGTCGCGTCTTCGCTCGCCACGTTCAATCCCTCTTCTCGTCCTCAGCGGCGGCCGCCGCCTGTTGGCCCTGGACCTCCTGCGCGGTGCGCAGCATCACCCGGATGCCCGCCGCGAGGCCCAACAATATGAACAGCACCAGGAAAATCGGCTTGGTTCCCAGCCAGGAATCGAGCCCGTACCCGATGCCGAAACCGATCCCCAAACCGGAGACCAGTTCGATCACCATGCGCCAGGCCAGCTGTGCCTGGGAGTAATGCGAGTCCATGTGAGAGCGCTCGGGCGCGGCCTCGGCCTTTCTCAGTTCGGCAAGCCGGGCTTCCAGCCGGGCGAGCCGTTCCTTTTCGGCCGGGTCCATCATGCGAACGTCCCCCTCGGACAGTCGCGGCGAAGCTAGTCAGCAGGGGGGACTGAGTCAAGCGGATTGCGCCGAGATCAAGTCATTGAAAAACCGTGCTTTTGCCGAATACTACCGCGCAGAACCCGGCCCCGGCACAGCATTGCCATATTCAACCGGACGGTTGACGATCGCGCCGGGACAGGCGCATCCTGCGGCGATGCAAGACCGGCTCGACATCGTCTTTTCCGCCCTCGCCGACCCGACCCGGCGGGCGATCCTCGCGATGCTGCTGGAAGATGACATGGCGGTGACCGACGTGGCCGAGCCGTTCGAGATGTCGCTGGCGGCGATCTCGAAGCATCTGGCGATCCTGACCCGGGCGGGACTGATCAGCCAGGAAAAGCGCGGCCGGGTGAAATGGTGCAAGCTCGAACCCGACGCGCTGAAGGATGCCTCGATCTGGATGCAGGGCTTCGGCCAGTTCGAGGCGGTCAATCTCGACGCCTTCGAACGCTTCCTCGCCGCCGAGCTGAACGGCTGAGGCCGGCCGCCCTACCCGTCCTTCAACAGGATCGCCAGCGCCAGCACGCTCAGCGCGACCCCGCCCAGCACCAGCGCCCGCGGCGCGCCGTGCCCAAGCGCGATTTCCCACAGGATCACCCAGGACGGCGTCAGGTAGGTATAGGCCATCACCCGGGCCGCGGGCAGCCGGAGCGCCGCATATTGCAGCAGCACGAAGGTCATCGCGCTGGCGCAGAGTGCCAGATAGGCCAGCACCGCCCAGACCAGCGGCGGCAGCGCACCCCAGTCGGTCGCGACCAGCGCACCCCAGTCGGTCGCGACCAGCGCAGGCGCGCCGTAAAGCGTCAGCACCGCAAGCGCTGCCAGCATCATGCCGAAGGTGAAGACCAGCGCGGGCTCGCCCCGGTTCAGCTTGCGCACCAGCGGCGTATAGGCCGCATGGGCGACGCAGCCGATGAAGAAGATCGCCTCGCCCCGCCCGGGCTCGAAACGCAGGAACGCCCCCGGATCGCCCCGGAAGATCACCCAAAGCGCCCCTGCCCCGCCAAGCGCCAGCGCCGCGGCGATCCGGGGCGTGACCCGCTGGCGCAGCAACAGCCAGCCGAACAGCGCCGAAAGCATGGGCGTCAGGGTGAAGACCGCCGCCGTCGGCACCGGTGCCGCGGTCTTCAGCCCCTCGAACATCAGAACGAAATACAGCGCGAAGATCGCGCCCAGCAGCACAAAGCGCCAGGGCGCGCGGAACTGGTGCCGCCTCAGCCCCGGGCCCAGCGCCGCCGCCACCCCGATCAGCACTCCGGCCAGCAGGAAGCGCAGCGCGGTCAGCGCCACCGGGTCGATATCGTTGGCAATCAGGCTGCCGAAGCTGAAAGAGCCCGCCACCAGGGCCGAGACGCTCAGCATCGCCAGATGGCCCCGCAACACCTCGCCGCGCGGGACCGCAGCCAGGCTCAGGGCCATTCCTTCGCCGCATCCTTCAGCCGGGTCGTCAGGGACTGCACCTTGGCGGTGCGGTGCAGGTCGACATGGGTCACGAGCCAGAGCGGCACGTCCCATTCGGCCAGCGGCGGGTGCATCTGTTCGAGCCCGGGCAGCCGCTCGGCCCACCAGACCGGCACGAAACCGATGCCGGCCCCCGCCGCCACCGCCTCGACCTGCGCCCGCGCGTCCGAGGCACGGAAGCCCACCCGCCCGGCCGGGACATTGGCCTTGAGCCAGCGGTTGAAGGGCGCGCGGTGATCCTCGTCGGACGGACCCACGTAGCAATGCGCGGCGAGGTCCTCGCCCAGTCGGCCATGCGCGGCGACATAGCCGGCATTGGCGTAAAGCGCGTAGCGGAGCGTATAGAGCCTTTGCACGATATTGTCGGGCTCGTCGGGCTGCGATCCGGCGCGCACCGCGACATGGGCCTCGCCATATTCCAGACGATAGAGCCGGGAATCGGCCATCAGGCGCAGGGTCAGCTCGGGATGTTCGGCCTGGAAGCCCGACAGAACCGGCACCAGCAGCGGCGTCAGGCTGTCGACCGTCGTCACTGTCAGCTCGCCGGTCATCGCCGCGCCGCGGCCGCGCAGCCGCCCGGCGAGCTGGCTGAACTGATCGGCGGTGACCTGGGCCACCCGCAAAAGCTCCTCGCCCGCCTCGGTCGGGGTATAGCCGCGGGCATGGCGCTGGAACAGCTTGACCCCCAGCCTGTCCTCCAGCGCGTCGACATGGCGGATCACGGTCGCATGATGCACCCCGAGCGCCTCGGCCGCACCGCTCACCGTGCCCAGTCGCGCCACGTGAAAGGCGGTACGGATCTCATCCCAGTTGTCGACATCCATGACGGAGGCATCACCTGTGCATAAATTCACAATTCCCCGGGATGCTGGGCAATTGGCCGGGCCGAAGCAAGGCCCAACTTGCGAAGATCCGCGGCATCTGCTGCCGGCTGGACCGCGTCTTGACTCGGAGCGCCATTCATGGCTTAAGCGGCGTAATTCCGGATCGGTGCAAGCCCGTCCGGTCCCGGCCTTTCGCCGGGATCGCCCCCCGTCAGCGAGGTTTCGCCCACGGGGGCAGATCGCGTTTGGCGCATCGCGAGGCGCTGACAAATCGCTCTGTCCCGGCCAGACTGCGGGGACAGGCAGAACGGTCGAAGGAGGGCCAGGGCCATGTTCGAAAGTCTTTCCGACCGCCTTTCCGGCGTATTCGACCGGCTGACCAGGCAAGGGGCGCTGAGCGAGGAGGATGTCGCAACCGCGCTGCGCGAGGTCCGCGTCGCGCTTCTGGAAGCCGACGTGTCGCTGCCGGTGGCGCGCGATTTCGTCAAGTCGGTGCAGGAGAAGGCCACCGGCCAGGAGGTCACCAAGTCGGTCACCCCGGGCCAGCAGGTCGTCAAGATCGTCCATGACGCGCTGGTCGATGTGCTGACCGGCGAGGGCGAACCGGGTTACCTCAAGATCGACAACCCGCCCGCGCCGATCCTGATGGTCGGCCTGCAGGGCGGCGGCAAGACCACCACCACCGCCAAGCTCGCCAAGCGTCTGAAAGAGATCAACGGCAAGCGGGTGCTGATGGCCTCGCTCGACGTGAACCGCCCGGCCGCGATGGAACAGCTTGCCGTTCTCGGCACCCAGATCGGTGTCGACACCCTGCCCATCGTCAAGGGCCAGAAGCCCGTCGACATCGCCAAGCGCGCCAAGCAGCAGGCGGCGATGGGCGGCTATGACATCTACATGCTGGACACCGCCGGCCGCCTGTCCATCGACGACGAGCTGATGGCCGAGGTCGAGGCCGTCCGCGATGTCGCGACGCCGCGCGAGACGCTGCTGGTGGTCGATGGCCTCACCGGTCAGGACGCCGTCCACACCGCCGAGAATTTCGACGAGCGGATCGGCATCACCGGCGTCGTGCTGACCCGGATGGATGGCGACGGCCGCGGCGGCGCGGCGCTGTCGATGCGCGCGGTTACCGGCAAGCCGATCAAATATGTGGGTCTGGGCGAGAAGCTCGACGCGATCGAGGAATTCCACCCCGAACGGATCGCGGGCCGCATCCTCGGCATGGGCGACATCGTTTCGCTGGTGGAAAAGGCGCAGGCGACCATCGAGGCCGAGCAGGCCGAGCGGATGATGAAGCGCATGCAGAAGGGTCAGTTCAACATGAACGACCTGAAGATGCAGCTTGAACAGATGCTGAAGATGGGCGGGATGGAAGGCATCATGGGCATGATGCCCGGCATGGGCAAGATGCAGAAGCAGGCCGCCGAGGCCGGCTTCGACGATTCCGTGCTGCGCCGCCAGATCGCGCTGATCAACTCGATGACCAAGAGGGAACGCGCCAATCCGCAGCTTTTGCAGGCCAGCCGCAAGAAGCGGATCGCGGCGGGTGCCGGGCTCGAGGTGCCGGAACTGAACAAGCTTCTCAAGATGCACCGGCAGATGTCGGACATGATGAAGAAGCTCGGCCAGAAGGGCGGCCGCGCCATGCTGAAAAAGGCCATGGGCGGGATGTTCGGCAAGGGCGGCATGCCCGACATGGCCAATATGGATCAGGCCCAGATGGAAGAAGCCGCGCGCAAGATGGGCGCGGGCCTGCCCGGTGGAATGGGCGGCATGGGCGGCATGGGCGGCATGGGTGGCGGCATGGGCCTGCCCCCGGGGCTCGGCGGGCTTGGCGGGTTCGGCAAGAAGAAGTGACGTGACCGCAGCGCCCATCATAGACACCGCGCGGCTTCGCCTGCGCCCGCACCGGGTCGAGGATTTCGGCCCCTATGCGGCGCTGTTCGCTTCGGAACGCGCGCGCTTCATGGGCGGGCCGCTGTCGCGCCGCCAGGCCTGGCAGGTCTTTGCCGCCGATAGCGGACAATGGGCGCTGATGGGCTTCGGCGCCTGGGGCGTCGAGCGCCGCGAGGATGGCGTGGCGGTGGGACAGCTGGCGCTGAACAAGCCCGACCATTTCCCCGAGCGCGAACTGGGCTGGCTGGTCTTCGACGGCCATGAGGGCCGCGGCTATGCCACCGAGGCCGCAGAGGCTGCCCGCGACCACGCTTTCGGCGCGCTCGGCTTCGGCACGCTGGTCAGCTATGTCTCGCCCGAAAACCGCCGCTCGGTCGCGCTGGCCGAACGGCTCGGGGCAAGGCCCGACGCAACCGCCGACCGGCCCGATGAGGGCGATCTGGCCTATCGCCACCCGCGCCCGGAGGCAGCGGCATGAAGATCACGATCGACTGCCCCGAGATCGAGACCGAGCGTCTGATCCTGCGCGGCCCCAAGGCATCCGACTGGGAGGCCCATGCCGCCTTCGCCGGGTCCGAGCGCGCGCGCTATATCGGCGGGCCGTTCTCGCGGCGCGACGCCTGGACGAAATTCGCCTCGCGCTGGGGCCATTGGGCGCTCCATGGCTATGGCATGTTCACCGTCACCCGGAAGGGCTCGGACGAGGCCATCGGCGTGATCGGGCCGCATTTCCCCGAAGGCTGGGCGGAACCGGAACTGGGCTGGATCCTCTATCCCGGCGCCGAGGGTCAGGGCGTGGCGCGCGAGGCCGCGCTGGCCTGCCGCCGCTTTGCCTATGACACGCTCGGCTGGACCACCGCGATCAGCTATATCGACACCCGGAACGACCGCTCGCGGGCGCTGGCCGAACGGCTTGGCTGCAGCCTCGATCCCTCGGTGCCCCACCCGTTCGAGGAAGACTGCGTGGTCTACCGCCATCCGGGACCGGAGGCCATCGCATGAGCGTGATGCCCGTCATCCCCGCACTGATGACCGAGCGCCTTGCCCTGCGCGGCCCCGAGCTGCGCGATTTCGAGGCGCTGCGGGCCTTCTATGCCTCGGAACGGTCGGGCTTCGTCGGCGGGCCGAAAAGCCCCGAAGGCGCCTGGCGCCAGCTTGCCGCCGAGATCGGCCATTGGGCGCTGCGCGGCTACGGGCGCTGGATCGTCACCGAAAGGGCCAGCGGCCGGACCGTCGGCATGGTCGGGCTCTGGAACCCCGAGGGCTGGCCCGAACCCGAGGTCGCCTGGGACCTGTTCGAGGGCTTCGAGGGCAAGGGCTATGCCACCGAGGCCGCCCGCGCCGCCCGCGACCACGCCTATGGCGCGCTCGGCTGGTCCACGGCGATCAGCCTGGTCGATCCCGCCAATGCGGCCTCGGCCCGGGTCGCCGAACGGCTGGGCGCGGTCTATGAGGGCGAGGTCAGCCACGAGACCTATGGCGCCATCGGCATATACCGCCATCCGGCCCCGGAGGCCTGCCGCTGATGGCCCATTCCGCGATCCCCGTCCTGGAAACCGAGCGGCTGGTGCTGAAGGGCCCCGCCCCCGAGGATTATCCGAATTTCGAGGCGACCTTCACCAGCTTCCGCGCCCGCTTCATGGGCGGGCCGCTCAGCGAATACGAATCCTGGATGCTGTACGCCGCCGAGATCGGGCATTGGCAGATCCACGGCTTCGGCATGTGGATGATCCACGACCGCGACACCGACGCGACGCTGGGCATGGCCGGGGGCTGGTATCCCAAGGGCTGGCCCGAACGCGAGATCGCCTGGGTGATCTGGCCCCGGGTCGAGGGCCGGGGCATCGCGCTCGAGGCCGTCCATGCCGCGCGCGGCTGGTGCTATGACCGGCTCGGCTGGGACACCGCCGTGACCTATGTCGACCCGAAGAATGTCAGCTCGGTCCGGCTCTGCGAACGGCTGGGAGCGCGGCGCGACGACAGCGCCCGCAACATTGACAGCCACGACATCGTCTATCGCCATCCCGCGCCTGCCGAGCTTCGGGCCACGCCGCTCGTCGCCCGGATCGAGGCCGAGCTGGCCGGGCATATCGACCCCTCGTGCCAGCCGAAAGGAGCGCCCCTTGACTGACGACGCAAGCCGTGCCGCCGAGCTTCTCAAGGAGCACCGGGCCAGCATCGACAGGCTCGACGCCATCCTCGTCTACACCCTGGGCGAGCGGTTCAAGCACACCCAGGCGGTGGGACGGCTGAAGGCCGCCCATGGCCTCGCGCCCTCGGACCCGGCGCGCGAGGACCAGCAGATCGCGCGGCTCGAGGATCTGGCCCACCAGGCCGATCTCGATCCGGAATTCGCCAAGAAATTCCTGAACTTCATCATTCAGGAAGTCATCCGTCACCACATCGAACACCAGAAATAGGCAGCCCCCTGCCGACCAAGCCAACGAACAGGAGAAACTGACATGGCTCTGAAACTTCGTCTCGCCCGCGGCGGCTCGAAAAAACGTCCCTTCTACCGGATCGTCGTCACCGACAGCCGCATGCCCCGCGACGGCCGCTTCATCGAGAAGCTGGGCCTCTACAACCCGCTCCTGGCCAAGGACAGCGAAGAGCGCGTGAAGATGGATATCGAGCGCGCCCAGTATTGGATCGGCCAGGGCGCCCAGCCGACCGACCGCGTCGCCCGGATGCTGGAAGCCGCCGGCGTCCTGACCAAGACCGAGCGCAGCAACCCCAAGAAGGGCGAGCCCGGCGACAAGGCCAAGAAACGCGCCGAAGAGAAGGCCGCCAAGGCCGCTGAAGCCACCGAGGCCGAATAAGCCATGGCCTCCGGGACAGCACGGGCCGACCGGTTCGCGCCCGCCTTCCGCGACGAGCTCTTCGAGCTGATGCGGTGGCGGCGCGACGTGCGCCATTTCCGCACCGATCCGGTCGCGCCCGCGCTGCTCGACCGCTGCCTTTCGGCGTTCCGGCTGGCCCCGTCCGTGGGCCTGTCGGAACCCTGGCGGCTGATCCGGGTCGAAAGCCCGGCCGCGCGTGCTGCCGCGCGCGCCAATTTCGAGGATGCGAATGCCGCGGCCCTCAAGGGCTATGAGGGCGAGAAGGCCGCGCTTTACCCGCGGCTGAAACTGTCCGGCATGGACCGCGCGCCGGTCCAGCTTGCGGTCTTCTGCGACGAGACCACGGAGCAGGGCGCGGGCCTCGGTGCCGCGACCATGCCCGAGATGCGGCGCTATTCGGTGGTCGCCGCGATCTCGATGTTCTGGCTTGCCGTGCGGGCCGAGGGGCTGGGGCTCGGCTGGGTGTCGGTGCTCGCCCCCGACCGGCTGGCCCGCGATCTGGGCGCGCCCGAAGGCTGGAGCCTCGTCGCCTATCTTTGCCTCGGCTGGCCCGAGGTCGAACGCGACAGCCCCGAACTGGAAGAGGTCGGCTGGGAATCCCGCGCCGCCGGCCTGATCGTCGAGGAGCGCTAGGACATGACCGACAGGGTCTGCGTCGGTGCGATTTCCGGGGCGTTCGGGGTCCGGGGCGAGGTGCGGCTGAAAAGCTTCTGCGCCGATCCCGAGGCCATTGCCGATTACGCGCCGCTATACACCGAGGATGGCAGCCGCAGCTTCGGGCTGCAGATCACCCGCGCGGTGAAGGAGGGCTTTGCCGCAAGGATGTCCGGGATCGACAGCAAGGAAGAGGCGGATGCGCTGAAGGGCGTTCGGCTTTACGCCGACCGCGACCGGCTGCCCTCGCTGCCCGATGACGAATTCTACCATGCCGACCTGATCGGGCTGACCGTGGTCGATCCGGGCGGCAAGGTGCTGGGCACGGTGCGCGCCGTCCATGACCATGGCGCGGGCGATCTCCTGGAGATCCACGGCCCGGGACTGACCTCGACCGTGCTGCTGCCCTTCACCGATGCCTGCGTGCCGACCGTCGATCTTGCGGCGGGGCGTCTCATTGCGGATCCGCCCGAAGGGGTGTTCCCCTGAGCCCGACCCCAATCCGCTGACCAGGAGCGTCCAGCCCATGAACCTGCCACAGATCCTTTACGCCGTGATCCTGTTCGGCGCCTTCCTCGCCGGCGCCGCCGGGATCGATGCCTGGGTCATCGTCGTGATCGCCGCCCTGGCGGTTGTCGCCAATGTCTTCGACCCCACCGCCAGGCAAAAACGCGCAGACGAAGGCAAGACCCTGACCAAGGCCCTGCCGATGATCGTCGTCAACCAGGTGATCTGGACCAACCTCGCCTTCCTGATCGGTCTGGGCGTCGCCTGGCCCTTCGGTGGCCGCATCGTCGCCCTGCCGGTTCTGGTGCCGCTGATCGTCTCGGCCATCGGCTGTGCCGGGGCGCTGGCCGCCGGCATGAAGCCCGGCCCGAAAGCCTGAGCCTTCCGCCGGCTCGCGAAACCCGCTGGAGACCGCCCATGACGGACAGACCCAAATCCCATGGGCGGCTTTCGATCTCGGCCAGCCTTCGCCCCGGCGAGCTGATGACCGACCGGCCGCGCCTCAAGGGCGCCTGGACCGCGCGGGTCATCACGCTTTTCCCCGACGCCTTCCCGGGCATCCTCGGCCTGTCCCTGACCGGCAAGGCGCTCGATCAGGGGCTCTGGGCGCTCGACCCCATCGACCTGCGCCCCTTCGGCGAGGGCAAGCATCGCAATGTCGACGACACGCCCGCGGGCGGCGGCGCCGGCATGGTGCTGCGGGCCGATGTGGTGGCGAAGGCCCTCGATCAGGCCGCGCTCGGCACGCCCGGGGACCGCAGCCGCTGGCCGGTGATCTACGTCTCGCCCCGCGGCGCGCCCTTTACCCAGGCAACCGCCCGCCGCTTCGCCGCGGCCGAAGGCCTGACCGTGCTTTGCGGCCGGTTCGAGGGGGTCGACGAGCGGGTGCTCGAGGAATACGGGGTCGAGGAAGTGTCGCTGGGCGATTTCGTCCTGACCGGCGGCGAGATCGCGGCCGAGGCGATGATCGACGCCACCGTGCGGCTCTTGCCGGGCGTTTTGGGCAATGCCGCCTCGACCGAGGAGGAAAGCCATTCGGGCGGCCTTCTGGAACATCCCCACTACACCCGCCCCGCCGAGTGGCGCGGCCGGGCCATCCCCGAGGTGCTGCTGTCGGGCAATCACGGCGCAGTCGAGCGCTGGCGCCGCGAGATGGCCGAGCGCCTGACCGAGGCCCGCCGCCCCGATCTCTGGGCCGCCTATCGCCGCGGAACCGACTAGCGCGCGCCCCACGCATCACGCCCCACGCATCACGGGGCCTCAAACGGCTTGATCGGCGGCTCTGCCTTGACTATACACCGTCCGTCCGGGGCTTTCACGAGTCGGCCGGACCCTTTCCTTATTGGCCTCGCGTTTCTTCGACGCGGCCCGGGCCCGGGGAAAGGATCACCATACAGGAAACGCAACCTGATCTCTGGCGGGCGCCCCCGAATGGGACGAAGGCGGACCCGGACGAAGGCACAGAGCTCTGAGGCGGCATCAGAACTTCGCGGATCCAAACCGCGAGAGAAACCGGAGACCATGCGATGAACCTGATCGCGCAACTGGAAGCCGAGCAGATCGCCGCGCTCGGCAAGACCATTCCCGACTTCAAGCCGGGCGACACCGTCCGGGTGGGCTACAAGGTGACCGAGGGCACCCGCACCCGTGTGCAGAATTACGAAGGCGTGTGCATCTCGCGCAAGAACGGCCATGGCATCGCCGGCTCGTTCACCGTGCGCAAGATCTCCTTCGGCGAGGGCGTGGAACGGGTGTTCCCGCTGTTCTCGACCAATATCGACTCGATCGAGGTCGTCCGCCGTGGTCGCGTCCGCCGGGCCAAGCTTTACTATCTGCGCTCGCGCCGGGGCAAATCGGCCCGTATCGCCGAAAACAGCAACTACAAACCCAAGGCGTAAGGAGCGGCCCCATGCGCAAGGACATCCACCCCGATTACCACGCCATCGAGGTCAAGCTGACCGATGGTACCGTGGTCACCATGAAGTCGACCTACGGCAAGGAAGGCGACACGCTGTCGCTCGACATCGACCCCAGCGTGCACCCGGCCTGGACCGGCGGCAGCTCGCGCCTGATGGATACCGGCGGCCGCGTGTCGAAGTTCAAGAAGAAATACGAGGGCCTCGGCTTCTGAGCCGCCCTGCAAGACGCATCGCGAAACGCCGTCCCCCGGGGGCGGCGTTTTCGTTTCTGGGCCCGCCCCCGGAGCCGAGCCCGGGCGCCCTCCCCGGCCTATGATCAGCCCGGACCGGCCCCTCTGCGCCACATCGAGAACAGAACCCGGCCATTGACGCAAAACTGCTGCATTGGCCTCATGCTTGCAGCGCCAGCTGTTGCCGCGACGGTTCATTCGCATTCTTACGGCTCCCGGCATAAGGCACCCCTTCCGCGTTCAGCACCGCCCGCATCCTGCAATGGGGAAAGCGCCGCCGGATCGGGGTCGGCCGGGCGGCCTTCGCGCGCCGAGCCGAGCGGCATTCCAGATGGAAGATCGCCGGGATACCGACCGAGGCCGCTTCGCGGCAATGCCGCCTGAAGACAGCCCGGCAAGGCCCCGCAGCGGCTTCCAATCCCTCCCCCCTCACCCTAAAGTGAGCGCGGGTCTTTCCGGGGAAAGACCGGTCAAGAAGCGAGGTTGACAGTGGCGCATATCATCGTCGTCGGCAACGAAAAGGGCGGCGCGGGAAAATCCACCGTGTCCATGCATGTGGCGACGGCCCTGGCCCGTCAGGGTTTCCGGGTCGGTGCGCTCGATCTCGACGTGCGGCAGCGGTCCCTTGGCCGCTTCTTCGACAACCGCGCCGGCTATGTCGCCCAGAGCGGCGTCAACCTGGCCTCGCCCGAATTCCGCGAATTGCCCGAGATCGACCCCGGTGCGCTCGACGAGGGCGAGAACCTGCATGACCGGCGCCTGTCGACCGCCATCGCCGAGCTCGAACGCGAGAAGGACTTCATCCTGATCGACTGCCCCGGCTCGCATACGCGCCTCAGCCAGGTCGCCCACACGCTGGCCGACACGCTGATCACGCCGCTGAATGACAGCTTCATCGACTTCGACCTGCTGGCCCGCCATGACGGGGCGACGGGCAAGATCCTCGGCCCGTCGATCTATTCGGAAATGGTGTGGAATGCGCGGCAGATGCGGGCCCAGGCGGGGCTGAAGCCGATCGACTGGGTGGTTCTGCGCAACCGCCTGGGGGCCCAGCAGATGCACAACAAGCGCAAGATGGGCGAGGCGCTGAAGAATCTGTCGCGCCGGATCGGGTTCCGCGTCGCGCCCGGCTTCTCGGAGCGGGTGATTTTCCGCGAACTGTTCCCGAACGGGCTGACGCTTCTGGATCTGAAGGATACCGGCGTGACCAGCCTGAACATCTCGAACGTCGCGGCGCGGCAGGAACTGCGCGACCTGATGGCGGCGCTCAAGCTGCCCGAGGTCGAACCGGTGGCCTGAGCCCCGGGCGCCTGGCACCTTCCCTGCGGGGAAGGTTCAGCCGATGTCGTGACCCGCGGCCCGGGCCGAGACTTCCTGCAGGCCATGCACCAGGAAGGCGCCCATGAAGCCGTGATAGAGGATCGCGCCGCCCAGAACGTGCAGCATGTAGATCCAGCCCTCGGCAAAGGTCGAGATCACCACGACGACCAGCGCGCCCAGCGCCGACGCCGCCAGCGCCACCAGCATCGCGCGGCCGTTCGGCCCCAGCCGACGGGCGACGATGGCACGCCGCTCCAGTTCGGCCGCGCCGAGCAAGACCCCCAGCGAGAAGACGAGATACAGCACAAAGACCTGAAGCATCTCTGACATCCTTCTGCCTGAAGCCGGGACCGGACCCGGCCTTTCAGGACGTGATACAGGCCCGCGCCGCGTGCGGCAACAGCCGGTTCTTGCGGCACACTCGCAGATTGCATCACGTTTCCCGCAGCGGGCCCTCGCTGCCCGCCATCGCGGCACCGGTCCGGCCGGGCAGCACCCGTCCGCTGTCGCGCACCGCGTCCCGGGCATGGGCCGCGAGGTGATCGAGGAACGCCTCGGCCGCCACCGACAGGTGCTTGCCGCGCGGATAGGCCGCCTGCCACTGCCGCAAGAGCGGAAAGCCCGCGACGTCCAGCACCCGCACGATCCCCACCGCGCCTTCCAGCGCCAGCGTGTCCCGCGACAGCGCCGCCAGCCCCAGCCCGCCGATCACCGCCTGCTTGATCGCCTCGTTCGAGCCCAGCTCCATCCGCACCGGCAGGGTGAGACCGCGCGCCCGGAAGAAACGCTCGACCGCCAGCCGGGTACCCGAGCCGCGTTCGCGCAGGATGAAGGCTTCCTCGGCGACCCGCTCGGGCGGGATCTCTATCTCGGAAGCCAGCGGGTGGTCGGGCCGGGCGATGATGACCAGCGGATTGTCGGCAATGGCCGCCGCGACCACGTCCAGCCCCTCGGGCGGCGTGCCGAGGATGCACAGATCGTCCTCGCCCGCCGCGAGCCGGGCCAGCACCGCCTGCCGGTTGGTGACCGTCAGCGCCACCTCGATGCCGGGATTGGCGTCGCAGAACTGACCCAGCAGGCGCGGCAGGAAATATTGCGCGGTCGAGACGATGGCCAGCGTCAGCCGCCCCTCGCGCAGGCCCCGCATGTCGGCAAGCCGCATCTCCATCCGCCCGACCGCATCCAGCGTCTCGCGCGCGCCCTCGACCACCACGCGCCCCGCCTCGGTCGGCTGCATCCGCTTGCCGATCCGGTCCAGCAGCGGCACGCCAAGGCTTTCCTCCAGCTGCTTGACCTGGGTGAAGACCGCGGGCTGGGTCAGGTTCAGCTCTTCGGCGGCGCGGGTATAGCTTTGATGCCGGGCCACCGACAGGAATACCGATAATTGGCGCAGGCTGATCCGCATAATATGCAATTCCCTATCTTTAACCTAAAAACTATTCAGTTTTGTAATATAACTCAAGCGCCCATAGTTCCGGCCAACGACAACATCCCGTCGGAGGAGCACAGATGGCCAAGACCTATGACGCCGGTGTCAAGGAGTACCGGTCGACCTATTGGGAGCCCGATTACACGCTGAAGGACAGCGACATCCTCGCTGTCTTCAAGGTGATCCCGCAGCCCGGCGTCTCGCGCGAGGAAGCCGCGGCCGCCGTCGCCGCCGAAAGCTCGACCGGGACCTGGACCACGGTCTGGACCGATCTTCTGACCGATCTCGACTATTACAAGGGCCGCGCCTACGCCATCGAGGACGTGCCGGGCAGCGACGAGGCCTTCTATGCCTTCATCGCCTATCCGATGGACCTGTTCGAGGAAGGCTCGGTCGTCAACGTCTTCACCTCGATCGTGGGCAATGTCTTCGGCTTCAAGGCGGTGCGCTCGCTGCGCCTCGAGGACGTGCGCTTTCCGCTGTGGTTCGTCGCCACCTGCTTCGGCCCGCCCCATGGCATCCAGGTCGAGCGCGACAAGATGGACAAGTATGGCCGCCCCCTTCTGGGCTGCACCATCAAGCCCAAGCTGGGGCTGTCGGCCAAGAACTATGGCCGCGCGGTCTATGAATGCCTGCGGGGCGGGCTGGACTTCACCAAGGATGACGAGAACGTCAACAGCCAGCCCTTCATGCGCTGGCGCGACCGGTTCCTGTTCTGCCAGGAGGCCATCGACAAGGCCGAGGCCGAGACCGGCGAGCGCAAGGGGCACTACATGAACGTGACCGCGCCCACCATGGAAGAGGTCTACAAGCGCGCCGAATTCGCCAAGGAGCTGGGCACGCCGATCATCATGTCGGATTACCTGACGCTGGGCTGGGCCGCGCATAACTCGCTGTCGAAATGGTGCCGTGACAACGGGCTGCTTCTGCATGTCCACCGCGCCATGCACGCGGTGCTGGACCGCAACCCCAATCACGGCATCAACTTCCGGGTTCTGGCCAAGATGCTGCGGTTGCTCGGCGGCGATCACCTGCATTCGGGCACCGTGGTCGGCAAGCTCGAAGGCGACCGGGCGGCGACGCTGGGCTGGATCGACCTTCTGCGCGACCGCCATATCAAGGAGGACCGCTCGCGCGGGATCTTCTTCGATCAGGACTGGGGCGCGATGCCGGGGGTCTTCCCGGTCGCCTCGGGCGGCATCCATGTCTGGCACATGCCGGCGCTGGTCTCGATCTTCGGCAATGACTCGGTCCTGCAATTCGGGGGCGGCACGCTCGGCCACCCCTGGGGCAACGCGGCCGGGGCCGCTGCGAACCGGGTCGCGCTCGAGGCCTGCGTGCAGGCCCGCAACGAGGGCCGCGAGCTGGAAAAGGAGGGCAAGGAGATCCTGACCGAGGCCGCGAAACACAGCCCCGAGCTGAAGGTCGCCATGGAGACCTGGAAAGAGATCAAGTTCGAATTCGACACCGTCGACAAGCTCGACACCCAGCACCGCTGAGCGCCCGGAGGGAGAGAGAGAATGAGCAAGGTTCAGGACTACACCTCGCGGCTGTCGGACCCCGCGAGCCGCCGGATGGGCACCTTTTCCTACCTGCCCGAGATGGATGACGCGCAGATCCGCAAGCAGGTGGAATGGATCGTGAAACATGGCTGGAACCCGGCCATCGAACATACCGAGCCGCAATTCGCCAAGTCCAACTACTGGTACATGTGGAAGCTGCCGATGTTCGGGGAAACCGATGTCGACGCGATCCTGGCAGAACTGAAGGCCTGCCACGACGCGAACCCCGACAACCATGTCCGCCTGATCGGCTACAACAATTACAGCCAGAGCCAGGGCGCCAACATGGTCGTCTATCGCGGCACGCCGGTCTGACCGGCCGCCCTTGAAACAGCACACCGCGCCCTGACCGGGCGCGGTCCCGACCAGTGCCGCATCATCCCCGGGAGAGGACGGACCATGAAGGACTTGCTCGACCAGTACCGCGTTGCGGACGAGCCCTATTACCGGCCCGTCGCCGACGAGGTCGCGCTTTACGAGGCAGCCTATGCCGCCAGGATGCCGGTGATGTTGAAGGGCCCGACCGGCTGCGGCAAGACCCGCTTCGTCGAGCACATGGCCTGGCGGCTGGGCAAGCCGCTGGTCACGGTCGCCTGCAACGAGGACATGACCGCCTCGGATATCGTGGGGCGCTACCTGCTGGATGCCGAGGGCACGCGCTGGCAGGACGGCCCGCTGGCCTTCGCCGCGCGCCACGGCGCGATCTGCTATCTCGACGAGATCGTCGAGGCCCGTCAGGACACCACCGTCGTCATCCACCCGCTGACCGACAACCGCCGTGTCCTGCCCCTTGAAAAGAAAGGGGAACTCTTGCGCGCGCATGAGGATTTCAACCTCGTGATCTCCTACAACCCCGGCTATCAGAGCCTGATGAAGGACCTGAAACAGTCCACCAAGCAGCGCTTCGGCGCGTTGGATTTCAGCTATCCCGACCATGCGACCGAGGTCGAGATCGTCACCCATGAGGCGGGCGTCGATGCGACGGATGCGGACAAGCTGGTCTCGATCGCCGAGCGCGCCCGCAACCTCAAGGGCCACGGGCTGGACGAAGGCATCTCCACCCGGATGCTGATCCATGCAGGAAGCCTGATGGCGCGCGGGATCGAGGCGCCCGCCGCCTGCCGCATGGCGCTGGTGCGCCCGATCACCGACGATCCCGACATGCGCGACGCGCTCGACGCCGCCGTCGCCACCTATTTCTGACCGCCATGGCGACGCTCGCCGATTACGCGGAACTGCTGGAAGATCTCGACGCCCCGCAGCGCGAGACACTGGAGCAGGCCTGGCCCGAGACGGTGCGCCTGCTCAGCCCGCGCGGGCTCGACAACTGGCTGAAGGGCACCGCCGCGCTGTCGCATATGGGCCGCGGCGATCACATCGTCCGGACCTGGATCGAGACCGTGCCCGCCGTTGCCCGCGATCTGGGCGAGGATATCATCCCGGACCTGGCGCAGGCCTGTCTGGGCTTTGCCTCGCGCACCTCGGGCGCGGTGATCGAGCGGGTTCTGGCAACCGCCCCCGTCGCCTCGCGCCGCCTGTCCGACCCCGATCTTTTCCGCGCCTATCTTCAGCTTCTGAACCAGCTTCTGGCCCAGGCCCCGCGCGGGCTGCGGCCGATGCTGGACCATCTTGAAGAGCTTCTGGGGGTGCTGACGCTGGGGGGGCTCCGCCGCTGGGCCAGCTGGGGCGCCGAGGCGCATCGCACCGATTACGAGGAGCTGACCCGCTATTTCGGCCTCGAAAGCGCCGAGTCGCAGGCGATCCTGCAGCGCGAACGCAAGGGCACGCTGTTCGTCGACATCCACCGCCGGATCGGGATGTATCTGCGCGCGCTCTGGGGCCGCGATTTCCTGATGCGTCCGACGGCCGGCGATTTCGAGGCCCGCGAGGGCGTGCGTCCCCATATCGCCGAGTATTTCCTGCACCTGCCCGATGCCTATGACGACTGGGAGGGCGTACCAGGGCTGGACCTTTACCGCGCCGCCGCCGCCCATGCCGCCGCCCATGTCATGGCCACGACCGAACCGCTCAAGGGCGACGAGCTGAACGCGCTGCAACGCGCCTGCATCGGCCTGATCGAGGATGCCCGTATCGAGGCGCTGGCCATCGCCCGCTTCCCGCGCCTGCGCGATCTGTGGCGGCAATTCCACCGCCCCACCGAGGACGGCTCGATGACCGCGCGTTTCGGCCGGATCTCACTGGCGCTGCTGGACCCCGCCGCCCCGACTGGCGACGAGATTGCGGATTGGGCCCGCACAGCCTTTGCCGGGGCCGATATGGCAACCGCCCGGACCTCCTTCGATCTGGGCCTGCAGCTTGCCCACCGGCTGCGGAACGAGCCCTATTCCGCCTGGCGCGACGGGCAGGCTGCGCCCTATCGCGACGACAACCGCTATATCTGGGAATTCGAGGAAACGGTCGACTGGGAAAAGGGCGTCGCGCCCGAACAGCAGGTCCGCAAACATGTCTCGGTCTCGGAAATGGTGAACGAGGTCGAGGTCGAGACCGCCGGTGACGACGCCGAGGAGATCTGGGTCGCCGAGACCGAGCTGTTCGACGATGACGGCGTCTCGTTCAACGAGAAGGAGGGCAAGGCGCCCGCCGCGCCGCCCGTCCCCTATGACGAGTTCGACTACCGGATCCAGATGCACCGGCCCGCCTGGGCCACGGTGCAGGAAAAGCGCCCGCGCCTCGGCGATCCGGCCGATATCGAGACCATCCTGACCGAAAACCGCAAGCTGACCCAACGGATGCGGCATCTGCTGGACGCGATGCAGCCGCAGGGCGTTCAGCGCATCCGCAGGCTCGAGGACGGCGACGAGATCGACCTGAACGCCGCGACCCAGGCCCTGATCGACATCCGCATGGGGCGGCAACCCGATCCGCGGGTGATGATGCGCTCGGTCCGCAAGACCCGCGACATCGCGGTGATGGCGCTCTTGGACCTGTCGGAATCGACCAATGACCCGGTTGCGGGGCAGGACCGAACGGTGCTGGACCTGACCCGGACGGCGACCGTCCTGCTGGCCGAGGCCATCGCGAAAGTGGGCGACGCCTTCGCCCTGCACGGTTTCTGTTCCGACGGGCGGCACAATGTCTTCTATGCCCGCTACAAGGATTTCGACCAGCCATGGGGCGAGGTTCCGAAGGCCCGGCTGGCGGGGATGGAGGGACATCTCTCGACCCGCATGGGGGCCGCAATCCGCCATGCGGGCGCGCATCTGGGCAAGGTGGCGGCGGCGAAGAAGCTGATGCTGGTGATCACCGACGGCGCGCCGTCCGACATCGACGAGCGCGACCCGCAATATCTGCGCCAGGACGCCCGCGCGGCGGTGCAGGAGGTGGCCAAGACAGGCGTCATCCCGTTCTGCCTGACCCTCGATCCGCGCGCAGATCGCTATGTCGCGCAGATCTTCGGACAGCGGAACTTCCTGGTGCTGGAAAACATCGCGCGCCTGCCCGAACGCCTGCCCCAGCTTTACGCGGGCCTGACGCGGTAGCGTCCTGGCCTGCCCGCGCCTTGCCGTCGCGCCCCGGCAGACCGCAAGGGCCTGTCGGCAGTCGGCGGGTCCCCATATCGGCTGAGGTTTGGTTAAAGATCGAAAACAGAGACGATCTTGAGCAAGCGCCCCGAACGAAGCGCAATGGGCGCGGAACAGGGAGCGTCTTCCGGCATGGCAGGGCCTTTCCGACCGCCGTGGCATCGACAATCGGACGCGTTGTGGCTGCCGCGCCCTTCCTTCGGCTCCGACTTTGCCCACGCTTCGGCAGGCCGCGACAAGGCCGGAGGGAACTGACCGGAACCGAAGCGAGAGATTGACCCGTCCCACGGCCTATACCGTCTTTCAGGGCCGCCTGGGCGACCGCAATGCGCTCGGCTTGGCCGGGGCGCAGGCCATCGGCGCGGCCCTCGCCCGCCAAAGCGGCACTGTCCCGGTCCCGTTCGGCACGAGCCAGCCCGCGCTGAACGCCGGCTGAAGAACAGAGCTTGCCGCCGCGCGGCCTGCCCTCGGCCAGCTTCAGGCGCGGATCGACGCCGTTCTGGCGGGCGGCGCCGTCTCGGTCGCCGCAACCGGCCGCTGTGCCGCCTCGCTTGCCACCCTGCCCGTCGTCGCGCGGCATCATCCCGGCGCCTGCATTCTCTGGCTCGACGCCCATGGCGATCTGAACACGCCCGAAACCAGCGGCTCGGGCGATCTGGGCCGGATGGCGCTGAGCGGTCCCGCGGGGCTTTGGAAGACGGGCCTCGGCGCCGGGCTTTGCCCCGGGCAGATCATCCTTGCGGGCAGCCGCGATCTCGACCCGGCCGAACGGGACCTGACCCGGCGGCACGCCATCCCCGTCATACCGCCCGGCGCCGACATGGCCGCGGCGCTGCGATCCGCCATTGCCGGACGTCCGGTCCATGTGCATCTCGATTGCGACGCGCTGCGCCCCGGCATCCTCCCGACCGGATATGCCGTCGAGGGCGGGCTGTCGCTGGACGAGCTGAACGCCTGCGCCCGGGTCATCGCCGAGCACCGCCTTCCGGGGCTCGAGATCGCCGAATTCCAGGCGGCCTGGGAAGAGGGCGGCAGGCCGGTTTCACCCGGGCCGCTATTGGAGGCGCTCGCGCCCCTGCTTCAGGCCTGAGCCATGCCCGAAAGAGAAACCCCGCCCCGGCAGGCGGCCGGGACGGGGCTTTGGCGCGTGTCGCGGAGGACAGCCCCCCGGACGACGATTACTCTTCGGAGAGCTTCGAGATATAGGCGTAGACGTCCTTGACCTCTTGCGGGTCGCGGGCGTTGTAGGTCATCAGACCGCGCGCCCGGGGATCGTCGAGATAGTCACGCAGGTAGGCGGTCGGATCTTCGGCATAGATCGAGACCTTGTCCTCGTCCCAGACCAGACCGGCTTCACCGGCGGCCTTCATCGACTTGGAATAGCGGAAGCCTTCCAGCGTTCCGGCGGTGCGGCCCGGCATGCCATAGAGGTTCGGGCCGACCTTCAGACCGCGACCGGCCAGCGTCTCGCCCGAAGGGCTGACGACGCTGTGGCAGGTGGCGCACTGGATGAAGGCCTTTTCGCCCTTGGCGGCATCGCCGGTAACCACGGCGGCCGGGGCCGCGGCAGGTTCCTCGGCAGCAGCCGGTTCTTCAGCGGCAGGCTCCTCGGCGGCCGGTTCTTCCGCAGCAGGTTCGGCGGCAGCTTCCTCGGTCGCGGCCGGTTCGGCGGCGGCTTTCTCGGGCGCATCGCCACCGATCACGGGCTCTTCGCTGCCGGTGATCGCCTCGCGGGTGTCCTGCACCGCCTCGGTCACGGCCTCGCCCGCGCTGTCGGCCGCGTCCTCGGCAGTCTCGACGGCAGCGGTCGCGGCATCGGCGGCCTTCTCGGCGATAGTCGGCTCTTCGGCAGCAGGCTCTTCAGCGGCCGGTGCCTCGGCAGCCGGTTCCTCGGTTTCCTCGGTGGTTTCCTCGGTCGCGGCGGCGGCGATGTTGCCGAACAGCTCCTCGACGCTTTCCGGCGCTTCGGCGGCCGCTTCGGTCGCCGCGGTGAGGGCCGAGGACTTGCCGGCCAGGGCAGCGGCGCGCTCGGCGAGATCGGCATATTCGGCGGCAAGCGCAGAGGCCTGCTCGGCCAGGGTCATCGCCGAGGCAACCGCCTCGGGGGTGTCGACCGCAGGCGCCTCGACGGCGTCATCCGCAGCGGCGGCGTCTTCGGCGGCCGGTTCCTCGGCAGCAGCCGGCTCTTCGGCGGTGTCCTCTTCGGCGGCGGGGGCGGCGGCAGCAGCCTCCTCGGTCGGGGCGGCAGCCTCGGCAGCGGGCGCTTCAGCGGCTTCGGCAGCAGGTTCCTCGGCGGCCGGTTCCTCGGCGGCAGCTTCCTCGGCAGCGGGCGCGGCGGCGACAGCTTCCTGGGTCGCGGCGGCATCCTCGACGGCATCTTCGGCAGCGGGCGCGTCGGCAGCTTCGGCGGCCGGTTCCTCGGCAGCGGCTTCCTCGGCGGCCGGCGCGTCGGCAGCTTCGGTGGCGTCAGTGGCAGGCGCCTCGGCCGCAGCCTCTTCCGAAACGGCCTCTTCCGAAACGGCCTCTTCGGCCGGCGCGGCGGCTTCGGCAGCGGAAGGCTCGGCGACCGGCGTCTCGATCACGGGCTCGTTCTTGGTTTCCTTGCCGCCGCCGAAGCCGACGGCCGCGATCGCGATGCCAAGCGCCGGCGCGGCGACGATCAGCCGGATCAGGTTCTGCGAATTATTGGACATGGTTCATCCTTTTTTCGTTCCGCTGCCGACGGCCGGGACCACCCCGTCCGCGGCAGGACGTCATCCTGCGGGTTCCGACGGGGGCCCCTGATGCCTCCCGCATCGGCCAGACGAACCGCCAGAGCGCCAAAGGGCATTCCGGCGTCCCTTGGCCGCCATTCGGGACCATACCCAACAGAGCGCATGATGGCAGCCTTTTGTCGCCGCCTGCGACTCTGATACGCGGGGCTTGCCCCTTGTCAGGCCATGTCGACAGCCAGACATCGCCGAACCGGCAGGGTTCCCCCCTGATTTCGGCAGGTTCGCGCCCGGCCCGGCCGCGCAGAAGGCGGCATTTCGCCCCGAATCGACCCGTCGCCTCAACACGATTCCCCGGCAGGAAGTTCCCGCAAAAACATGTTAATTAAATGCATATTTCTTGCGGGCTTCAGTCTGGCGTCAGGCTGAAGGCGTTTTCTGCACCGACCGGCCTGACACCGCGGCCGGCGCAACGCTCCAGAGGACGAACGAACATGCGCAGCATTCTCATGCGATATGCCACCCCGTCGACGATCGGGCTTTTCCTGGTCTCGCTGATCACCGGGGTCGCCCTTTTCTTCCATGTCGGCCCTTCCGCCTTTCATGGCATCCACGAATGGCTCAGCATGGTTCTGATCCTTGCCTTCGGCCTGCATCTCTGGCGCAACTGGCGACCGATGCTGCACTACATGAAGGGGCGCCCGCTGGCCCTGTCGCTGGTGATCACGCTCCTGGCCTCGGCCGCCTTCTTCTTCCTTCCAGCAGGCGGCAAGGGCGGCGGACGGCCTCCGGCCTTCGGGCTGGCGATGCAGGTGATGGCGCAGCCGCCCGCCACCGTGGCCCCTGCCCTTGGGACCACCGCCGAGGAGCTGACCGCCCGGCTTGCCGCTGCGGGCTTCGCGGTGACAGATCCGGCCCGGCCGCTGAGCGAGATCGCGCGCGCCTCGGGCAAGTCTCCGATGGCGCTTGCACGGATTCTGATCGACCCGCCGCGCTGAACGCCCGCAACATCTGCGAAAGGCCCGCCCGGCCCGGGGCGGGCCTTTCCCCTGCCCGGCGGCTCTGGCCCCGGCGAAGCCCGGCCCGACCGGAGTTTCGCGGATCTCCCCGCCGTCACGCCTGAGAAAGAGCGCAGAAAGCCGCAGCCGACGCCTTGGCATCGGCCTCGATTGCGGCGCGGCACCAGCACCGTGACCGATGTCGGGCTGTCAGCCAGCGGCGCGCGACGCCTCTGATCCATGCTATGCGCCGCCGCCCGCCGAGATCGATCCGATGCCGCTAACCGACCGAGCGCGCCACCGGCCAGGCCTCAAGAGCCTGAAGCGCGTTTTCGGCCCCGAAGCCGTGCGCCACTTCGGCCAAACGGTCGACGCCATGCACTTGGCGATACCGGAAAGATCGAGCGCAAGCGCCCCATGCTTGCGCGCTCGCCGGTTCGCGGGATCGAGTGCCAGCCCCGTCCTCAGAACCATGACCAGCCCCGCGGGACGATCGCCCCGGATGCCACCCCGCGCCTGGTTCAGCCACATCAGGTCGCTGTCGGGCCGGCGCACCGACATCTCGGCCTCGACGCCCGCCACGGGCACTGCCAGGACCATCGTCAGGCGAGCGGAATCCTCACATTTCGCAAGCGAAGCTGGCGATATATCCCCCCCCCCGCGACCGGACGGCTCAAGCCCTTAGTGCCCAGCGGCAACACGATCTCGGAGGGGCTGTCGCGCAGATCCTCGACGGCGGCGTCGTTATGCAGCTCATAGCCCGCATCGAACAGCGCCTCGGCCAAATCGAGACTGACGGTCAGGGTCCGGCCCGCACCGACGCTGGCGCCGGGGATGCCCTCCAACTCGGCGCTGTCGCCGCCGCAATCGGCCATTTTCGTGCTTAAGGTCTCCTCGTCGCCGAGGACCGGGCACGGAGCGGTCAGGGCCGTGCCACGGCGAGGACGGTCGGCGGCGTCCTCACCTCTTGCCCTCCTGCCCGGTCGCGCTCAATTGGTCAGGGCGCGCGGCGCGGTGCCATTGTCGAAAAACCCGTTGGCGGGCGCCGTGCCGGGCGCTGGCGCCCGCAGCGCCTGACCGCCGCCGCTGCGCCTGTCGCACTCACGGCTGCAAGCGGCGCTCCGGTCCCGGCTCCGATCCTGGCGCCAGCCGTCATCCCGGTAGCCGCCGCCCCGGCCGTGATGGTCGCCGCCCCGGCGAGACAGGTCGCGATGGCGGTCATGCCGACCGCTCTGCGGCAGGCAACCGCCCGACCCCGCCTGCTGGGCCATGATCCGGGACGGGCCGGAGCTGGTGGGGCCAGAGACGGTCGGGGCGGATCCGGCGGATTGCGCGACGGCCGCGCTGGAAAGCCCGAGGGCAAGGCAGGCGGCCAGAAGCGGAAGCGAAATGCGGGCCATGTCGGTCTCCTTTTCGAAGGGTGGTATCGGTCGATGGCCCGGTTTTCGGCCTTGCGCCTGATCGTCACCTGACAGCGCGGCGAAAACCGCTTCAGCTTCCCGTCAGCCGGGGCACGCTATAAGTTCGAGCCAGGACAAGGACGAAGCGATGCGCATCCTGCTGATCGAGGACGACGGCGTGCTGGGGGCGGCGGTGGCCGACCAGCTGCGCGCCGATGGCCATGGCGCCGACTGGGCGAAGCGGCTCGACGAGGCTGCCGACACGCTGGCGGTGGGTGCCTTCGATCTGGTGCTGCTCGACCTGATGCTGCCCGACGGGCGCGGCATTCCCTTCCTGAGGGCGATGCGGGCGCGGGGCGACGCGACCCCGGTCATCATACTGACCGCGCTCGATCAGGTCTCGGACCGGATCGAGGGGCTGAATGCGGGCGCCGACGACTATATGGTGAAACCCTTCGATCTCGACGAGCTGTCGGCCCGGATCGGATCGGTGGCGCGGCGCTATTCGGGCAACCCGAACCCGCTGATCCATCTGGGACCGCTGGAAATCGACCTTGCCGCCAAGGCGGTGCGGCGCGACGGGCGGCCTGTGACGCTGACCCATCGCGAATGGGCGCTGTTCGAGGCCTTCGTGCAGGCGCCGGGGCGGCTGCTGTCCAAGGCGCAGCTCGAGGAACGGCTCTATTCCTTCGATGACAGCATCGAGAGCAACACCATCGAGGTCCATGTCAGCCGTCTGCGCAAGAAGCTGGGCCGCAGCGTGATCGACACCGAACGCGGGCTCGGCTACCGGCTGGGCAGCCCGTGAGGGCGCCGCGCTCGCTGCAGGGGCGGCTGGCGCTGGCCGTGGGGCTGGCGGTGACCGTGCTCTGGATCGCCGCGGCAGGCGCGACGCTGCGCGAACTGCGCCACGAGATGGACGAGGTCTTCGACAGCGCGCTCCGCGACGCCGCCCACCGGCTGCTGCCGCTGGCGGTGCGCGCCCATGAGGGCCGGCACCGCGACGACGACCGGCATGACGGCCGCCGTATCCGGCATGCGCGCGACTGGTCCGAACGCATCCGCCAGTTCGACGGCGAGGTCGAGGATCTGAGCTATGTGGTGCGCGACCGCGACGGCACGGTTCTGCTGATCTCGGACGATGCCGATCCGGAGGATTTTCCGGCCTTCCGCAAGAAAGGTTTCCGCCGGACCGCGACCCACCGGCTCTATTACGACCGGGCGCGCGACGAGGATGTGACCATCGCCGTGGCCGAGCCGCTGTCGCACCGGGCCGAGGTCGCGCGCGAGATCGCCGCCAATCTGGCGCTGCCGCTGGTGGTGGTGATCCCGCTCAGCCTGCTGGCCATCGTGATCGCGGTCGGCACCAGCCTGCGGCCGGTACGGGCATTGCGCCAGTCGCTGGCCGAACGCGGCGCGCGCAATCTCTCGGCGCTTGGCGAGGGCGCGCTGCCGACCGAGCTGCGCCCGATTGTCGGCAGCATCAACGACCTGCTAACCCGGCTGCGCGCCGCCTTCGAGGCCGAACGCAGCTTTGCCGCCAATGCCGCGCATGAGCTGCGCACCCCGGTCGCGGGCGCCATCGCCCAGGCCCAGCGCCTGCGCGCCGAAACCACCGACAGCGCCGCCGCCGCCCGCGCAAGCGAGATCGAGGCGACGCTGAAGCGGCTGAACAGCCTGTCGGAAAAGCTGATGCAGCTGGCCCGGGCCGAGGGTGCGCGGCTGACGGCGACCGAGCCCTCGGACCTGCGGCCGGTGCTGGAAATCGTGGCCGGTGATCTCGAACGGCTGGGCCGGGGCGGACGCATCGCGCTGTCGCTGCCCGAGGGGCCGGTCCTGTCCGATCTCGACCCCGATGCCTTCGGCATCCTCTGCCGCAACCTGATCGAGAACGCGCTGAAACATGGCAGGGGCACCGTCGATGTCACGCTGGACGCCCGGGGCGTGCTGTCGGTCGCCAATGGCGGCGATCCGGTCCCGGCCGCGGACCTCGCCCGGCTGACGGCGCGCTTTGCCCGGTCGAATGGCGGCACCGAGGGGGCCGGGCTGGGGCTGGCCATCGTGCGCACCATCGCCGAGCGGAGTTCCAGCCGGATCGAGCTGGTCTCGCCGCGCCCGGGCCGGAGCGACGGGTTCGAGGCACGCTTTACCCTGCCCGGGTCGCGCTAGCTTCGGGACCGCAGCGGCGGCCGGGTCAGTCAGGCTTTGGGTCAGTCAGGCATCGGCGGTGGCGAGGGCCAGCCCGTCGACCACCGCGGTGAAAGCCTCCGAGCGGCGGATCGCGGCGGCAGGACAGACCGCACGGGCCTCGGTCTCGACCAGCCCCATCAGGCTCGAGCCGCCGACCAGCACCACCGCGCCGATCCGGTCGGGACCGGCCTGGGCCAGCATCAAGGTCTCGTAGATCGCCATCCGCAGCGCCTCGCGATAGGGCGCAAGCGCCGCGTTCAGCGAGCCCGCGGTGATCGGCGCCCCGAGGCCGGGCCCGATCTGCCCCATCTCGATCCGGGCACGCGCCCCACCGCCATTGGCGGCGATCTTGCCCGCCTCGACCGCGAAGGCCAGTTCATGCCCGAGCCGCGCGCCGATCACATGGCCGAGCCGTTCCATCGCCGCCCGGTCGACCGCGTGGCGTTCCATGTCGGCCACCGCCCGCTCGGTCTCGCGGGTGTAGAGGAAGGGGATCATCGCCCAGGTCGAAAGATCGACATAGAGCGCCTTCGGCACCGGCAGCAGCCCCTCGCCGAAGCTCCGGCGCAGCTCGCCGCCAAGCCCCAGCAGAGGCATCGCATGGGCCATCGAGACCGCATGGTCGAAATCGGTGCCGCCAAGCCGGATACCATGGCTTGCCAGGATCTCGATGCCGCCGGGCGCCGCGCGGAAGACCGAGAAATCCGAGGTGCCGCCGCCGATATCGACGATCAGACCCAGCTCGTCCGACCGGGCATCGGCGCGGGCGGCCAGCGCCGCGGCCTCGGGCTCGAAGCGGAAGCCCACCTCGCGAAAGCCCGCCGCCTCGTAACAGCCGCGCAGATCGGCCTCGGCGGCGGCATCGCGGGCCGGATCGGCGCTGTGGAAATGCACCGGGCGCCCCGACAGGACGCGATCGAAACGGGTGCCCGCATCGGCCTCGGCCCGGGCCTTCAGCTCGGCCAGAAAGCCGGTGACGATCTCGGCCAGCGTCCGCCGCCTGCCGCCGATCGGGCGCGCCTCATGAAAGAGCGCGGTGCCCAGCACGCTTTTCAGCGCCCGCATGTAGCGCCCCTCCTCGCCCGCGATCAGCGCCTCGGCCGCGGCCGAGCCGATCCGGAGCGGCGCCCCCCGCTCGTCGGGAAAGAACACGGCGGTGGGCAGGGTCTGGGCGCCGGGCTCGATGGCCAGCCTGCGCACCTGTCCCCCGTCCAGCACCGCCGCGGCCGAATTGGAGGTTCCGAAATCGACGGCAAGCATGGCGGAGGGGCTGGACATGGCGGGGATCCTTCCTGGGGCGAAGCCCGGCGCGGTATCAAAAGCCGCGCCGCCCCGCAAGGGGACACGCTTCCGCCCGGCAGCAAAGCTTGGTTTTCGGACCGTCCTCAGGCAGAGTTTAACAGGAAGGCATTTTTCGGGAGAATTTTTCCAGCGAGGCGTTTTTCATGTCATTGGACCTGCTTGTCGCGGCCGCTTCCATTGCCGCCGCCGAACCAGACCCCGGCCTGCCGCCGGATCGCCTGAGACTGACCCTCGAATACCGGTCCCCGCCCGATTGCACGGTCGAGCGCGGGCGCATGGCCAAGCTTCTGAAGGGCGAGCGCTTCAGCCTCGAGCCGCTCGACGATCTGCTGCCCTGCTTCCTGGTCCTGCAATTTCCCGGTGTCCGGCGACGGATGGCGCCCGAGAGCCTGTTCGCGGCGGCCGGTGCGCTGGCCGAGGAGATGGGGCTGGTCTCGGCGGTGCCAGATATAGGCGCAAGCTTCGTCGTCGCCCCCGACGCCCCCGACGCCTCCGGGCGCAGCGAAAGCGTGGCCGATGCCTTTCTGGACCTGACCTGCCTGGTCGCGCCCGACGAGACGCTGGCCGATGACTGGGCGATCGACGCCATCAACGTCAAACCGGTCTGGGCGCGCGGCATCACCGGGCGGGGCGTGCTGGTGGCCCAGCCCGATACCGGCGTGGCGGATCATCCCGAACTGGCGGGCATGCTCGATCTCGGCCAGGCCTGGAACACGCTGACGGCCACGGCCGACCCGACCGACCCGCTTTCGGCCGACATGAGCAGCCCGGGCCATGGCACCGCGACCTCCTCGACCCTGGCCAGCCGGGCGCCGGGCCGGGTGTTCGGCGCCGCCCCGGGGGCCGAGGTGGTGCCGATCCGCTGCATCGACGCGGTGGTGCTGAGGCTCGATCCGACCCCGGTCGCGCGGGCGATCCTGCATGCGGTGCATATCGGCGCCGACGTGATCTCGATGTCGCTGGGCGGGGTGCTTTATTCGCGGGCGATGGCGGCGGCGCTGGAACGCGCGGCCGCGGCCGGGATCGTGATCGTCTCGGCGGCGGGCAATTGCCTGCAGCCGATCACGGTCTATCCGGCCCGCGACCCGAACGCGGTCGGGATGGCCGGAACCAACCATCTGGACCAGCCCTGGAAGGGCACCAGTCGCGGCAGCCGGATCGCCGCCGCCGCCCCGGCCGAGAATGTGCGGGTCGCGCGGCGCCGGCCCGACGACCAGGGCCAGGGCACGACCGGGCCCAGCCAGGGCACGTCTTTCGCCGCGGCGCTGACCGCAGGGGTCGCGGCGCTCTGGATCGAGCATCATGGCCGCCAGCATCTGCGCGACGAGGCGGCGCGGATCGGCATCACCGTCAACGACCTGTTCCGCACCGCGCTGAAAGCCTCGGCGCGGCGGCCCGCGGACTGGCCATCGGGCATGGGAGCGGGCATCGTCGATGCCGATGCGCTGTTGCGGCTCGAGCTGTCGCGCATCCAGCCGCTGTCGGCCCCCGAAAGCGCCGCACCGCCACCGGAAGACGCGATCCTTGCCGCGCTTGACGAAAGCTATGAGCAGATCGAGACCGGCGCGGACGACTGGCCCCGGATCGGGGCCGAGGTGATCTATCTGCTGGGCGATGCCTGGCTGCGCGAGAACCGCGCCGCCGGGGTGCCGGTCGAGACCACCGCCTGCCCGCGCCCGAGCCCGGGGCTGGTCCGCGCGATGCCCGAGCCGGTGATGCGCGGCCTGGCGGCGCGGCGGGATGCGGGCGCCTTCACCCCGCCGCTGATCTCGGCCACGGGCCCCTCGGCGCAATATGCCAGGCTGCTGGCGGCGGGCCAGCCCGGCACCGCGGAATCGAGCGCGAAGCTCAGCGAACCCGAGGCGCGGGCGCGGCTTTCCGGCGAGGGCGCCGGACGGCTGATGGCCAAGACCCGCACCTGTTTCGACCGGCTTCAGGCTTGCGGGCTCGGCGATCGCAACGCCCAGGCCCGGGTACTGGAGGGCGCCGAGGGCGTAATCCGCATGGCCGCCGAGGACCGGCTGCACCAGCTCGACCTGCCCGGCCGGATCGCGCTCGAGGCGCTGGTCCGGATCCAGGACCGTCCGGCCTTTCGGGTCACGGGCGACAGCGTCGATATCGACGATCCGCTGGCAGGCGACTGGGCGCCTTTTCTCGGGCTGGTGGCCAATTTGCCGGACTGGACCCGCTCGGTCGGCCGGATCGACCTCGACGGTATCCATATCGGCAGCGGCTTCCTGATCGGGGGCGGCCAGGTGATGACCAACCGCCATGTGCTGGAGGCCTGTGCCGACGAGCTGACGGGGCCGGGCGGGACGCTCTGGCGGTTCGGCCGCGGCGCCGTCACCATCGACTTTTCCGAGACCGCCGATGGCAGCCAGTGCCATGCGCTGACCGGCGTGGTCATGGCCGGGCCCGACCCGATCGGCGGCGTCGAGCGGCTCGGCCATCTCGACATGGCGCTCCTGAGCCTCGATGCGGCCGCGCCCGGCCTGCCGCGCGCGCTGCCCTTGGCCCGGCAGCTTGACGATGCGGCCGAGATGGTGGTGATCGGCTACCCGGCCCGGCCCGGGACATCGGCCTTTGTCGATCCGGCGACCGGGGCGATCAGCCGCGAAATCGGCACCCGGCTGCGCGAGATCTTCGGCACCGATTACGGCCGCAAATACGTGGCGCCGGGCCACGTCATGCAGGGGCCGGGCCGGCTTCCGGGCGACAGCGAAGGCTGGGCCGCCAGCCATGACTGCACCACGCTCGGCGGCAATTCCGGCTCGGTCCTGGTGCAGTTCACCGCGACGCCCGCGGTGGCGGGGCTGCATTTCAGCGGCGCGCCGCTGACCGCCAACAAGGCCCATGCGCTGGGCCAGGTCGACCGGAGCCGGTTCGGGCCGATCCCCGGGGCGACCTGGCTTTAGCGCGCGAGGCCCGGGGCAATCGCGCAACTTGCCCGCGGCCCCGGGGCTCGCGCGACGTCTTCGAGACGGCCCCCGACGCAGTCGGCGCGCGCCATGCAGGTGACCGACACCGGGAACCGGCTCGACCCGTTGCCCGCCGGGGCCCAGCGCGACCGGAGGGACCTCGCCGCCGCGATACCGCAGAGCGATGGCGATGGCTAACCGGGCGCGGCCCTGTTCCGGACGGTCGCCGGTCTTGCCGCCGGGATCAGCGACGAGACCCGCCCCGAGAGGCACAGCATCAGGGGGCGTTTCGACGAGATGGACCGGTGCAGGGCATGAAACGGCGGGACAAACGTCCGGGCCTAGATCGGCTCGATCAGCTCGGGGCCGTCGGCGCGAGTCGAATTGACCGCCGTTCCGACACGGTGCAGCTGCACTACCCCCTCATCGGCCGGGCGCATCAGCAGTGCCGCGCCATGCCCCGCCTCGCCAAGCCAAAGCGGCCAGTCGGCGGGCTCCAGGATCACCGGCATCCGGGTATGGATCTCTGCCATCCGCGCATTGGCCCCGGTGGTGACGATGGCGCAGGTCGTCAGGCTGTGGCCGTCGCGTTCCCAGTCCTGCCAGATCGCGGCGAAGGCCAGGGGCGCGCCGTCGCTGCGGGATATGTACCAGGGCAGCCGCGCGCCCTGCGGACCCCTCTGCCATTCGTAGAAGCCCGAGGCCGGGATCAGGCAGCGCCGCTGGCGCGCGGCGGCGGCGAAGGCGGGTTTGTGCGCCAGCGTATCTGCCCGGGCATTGATCAGAAGCGGCCCGTCACTCGGGGTCTTGTACCAATGCGGCAGGAAGCCCCAGCGCATCGGACGCAGCCGGCGCAGCCCTCCGGCCGAGGTCACGGCCGCCACCATGTCGGTCGGACAGATGTTGAAGTCGGGGCCGCCCGGCAGATCATTGCCGGGCACCGCTTCGAAAGGCTCGGCCATCGCCTCTGCCGGCATCGTGATCGCGAACCGTCCGCACATGCGCCATGGAAGGCGCGGTAGGCGCAGGCTGTCAACAGCCGCGCGCTGGGCGCAACCCAGCCGACCGCGTCGGTGCCCCCCCTTGCCCTTGCAAAGCACCGGGGGCTAGATGGGCGCGACCGTTTTTCCTGTCCCAAAAGGCTTTGCCATGACCAAGAACCCCCCTGTCGATTTCAACGACCGGATGCTCTCTCTCGGGCTTGCCCGGGTGTCGGAAGCCGCCGCCATGGCCTCGGCCAAACTGATCGGCCATGGCGACGAGAAGGCCGCCGACCAGGCGGCAGTGGACGCGATGCGGCGGCGGCTGAACGAACTCGACATCAAGGGCGTCGTGGTCATCGGCGAGGGCGAGCGCGACGAGGCACCGATGCTGTTCATCGGCGAGGAGGTCGGCTCGGGCGAGGGCCCGGCGGTCGACATCGCGCTCGATCCGCTGGAAGGCACCACGCTGACCGCCAAGGACATGCCGAACGCGCTGGCCGTGGTCGCGATGGGCCCGCGCGGCACCATGCTGCACGCCCCCGATGTCTACATGGAAAAGCTGGCGATCGGGCCGGGCTATCCCGAGAATCTGGTCACGCTGGACATGTCGCCCACGGAACGGGTCAGGGTTCTGGCCGAAGCCAAGGGCGGCGGCGCCGACGACATCACCGTCTGCATCCTCGAGCGGCCGCGCCATGAAGACCTGATCGACGAGGTCCGCGCGACCGGCGCCGCGATCCGGCTGATCACCGATGGCGACGTCGCGGGCATCATGCATTGCGCCGATCGCGGCCGCACCGGCATCGACATGTACATGGGCTCGGGCGGCGCCCCCGAAGGCGTTCTGGCCGCCGCCGCGCTGAAATGCATGGGCGGGCAGATGTGGGGCAAGCTCCTGTTCCGCAACGACGACGAGCGCGGCCGCGCGGCCAAGGCCGGGATCACCGATCTGGACCGGGTCTATGCCCGCGACGACCTGGTTCGGGCCGACGTGATCTTCGCCGCGACCGGGGTGACCGACGGCTCGCTTCTGCCGGGGATCAAGCGCGAGGTGGGCTACCTGACCTCGGAAACGCTTCTGATGCGCTCGAAGACCGGGTCGGTGCGGCGGATGTTCTACCGCAACCCCACCAAGTAAGGCATGACGCGCGCGTATCTCGGGGTCGAGACTTCGGCAACCGGGCGGCGCTGGGTCGGACCCTCAGAGGAAGAGATGCGCCAGGCCGAGGCTCTGGCGCAATCCACCCTGTTGCCCGCCGCCGTCGCCGCCGTGCTGGCCCGCCGGGAAGTGACGGCCGAAACGGCCGCCGGTTTCCTGGACCCGACCCTCAAGGACCTCCTGCCCGACCCGCGCGCGCTGCGCGACATGGGGCGGGCGGGCGAACGCATCCTCAAGGCGCTGACCGGGCGCCAGCGGATCGCGGTCTTTGCCGATTACGATGTCGATGGCGGCGCCTCGGCGGCGCTGCTGCTGGACTGGCTGCGGGCCATGGGCCACCGCGCCACGCTTTATATCCCCGACCGCATCGACGAGGGCTACGGGCCCAACATCCCCGCGATGCAGGCCCTGGCCCGCGACCACGACCTGATCGTCTGCGTCGATTGCGGCACCCTCAGCCATGACGCGATCGCCGCCGCGACGGGCGCCGATGTCGTGGTGCTGGACCACCACCTGGGCGCCGAGACCCTGCCGCCCGCGCTGGCCGTGGTGAACCCCAACCGGCAGGACGAGGATGGCAGCCTCGGCCATCTCTGCGCGGCGGGCGTCGTGTTCCTGCTGCTGGTCGAGATCAACCGGCAGATGCGCGATGCCGGGATGCGCGGCCCGGACCTTCTGCAATCGCTGGATCTGGTGGCGCTGGCCACCGTGGCCGATGTGGCGCCGCTGATCGGGGTCAACCGCGCGCTGGTGCGCCAAGGGCTGAAGATCATGGCCCGGCGCCAGCGCCCCGGGCTGGTGGCGCTTTCCGACGTGGCGCGCATGGACAGCGCCCCCACCCCCTATCATCTGGGCTTCCTGCTGGGGCCCCGGGTCAATGCCGGAGGCCGGATCGGCAAGGCCGATCTGGGCGCGCGGCTGCTGTCCACGGCCGACCCGGACGAGGCCGCCTCGCTGGCCGAACGGCTCGACCAGCTCAACACCGAACGCCGCGAGATCGAGGCCGCCGTGCGCGCCGCGGCCCTTGCCCAGGCCGAAGAGCGCGGCACTGACGGGCCGCTGGTCTGGGCCGCCGGCGAGGGCTGGCATCCGGGCGTCGTCGGCATCGTCGCGAGCCGCCTGAAGGAGGCCACCAACCGCCCCGCGGTGGTGATCGGCTTCGACGGCGACGAGGGCAAGGGCTCGGGCCGGTCTGTCTCGGGGGTCGATCTGGGCGCCGCGATCCAGCGGCTGGCCTCCGAGGGGCTGCTGCTGAAGGGCGGCGGCCACCGCATGGCTGCCGGGCTGACCGTTGCCCGCGACCGGCTGGAGCCCGCCATGGCGCGGCTGGGCGAGCTGCTGGCGCGGCAGGGCGCGGGAACGATGGGTCCGGCCGATCTGCGGCTCGACGCGCTGTTGATGCCGGGCGCGGCCACGGTCGAGCTGATCGACGAGATCGAGCGCGCGGGTCCTTTCGGTGCCGGCGCTCCTGCCCCCCGCTTCGCCTTCCCCGACTGCACCATCCTGCATGTCCGCCGGGTCGGCGACGCCCATCTCAAGCTGAGCTTCGGCGACGGTCTCGGCGCGCGCATCGATGCCATCGCCTTCGGCGCCTTCGACGGCCCGCTCGGCCCGCTGATCGAGGCCCATGGCGGCGCCCGCTTCCACCTCGCGGGGCGGCTCGAGATCAATTCCTGGAACGGACGGCAGTCGGTCCAGCTGCGTCTGGAGGATGCCGCGCGGGCGATCTGAACCGCCTCGGGCCGCGTGGCGAAGAAACTTTGCGGGAAGACGCAAAAACCTCTTGCGCCGCTCCGGTGATTTGCCTAATTACCGCGCCACGCACCGAGCTGGCCCGTTCGTCTATCGGTTAGGACGCCAGGTTTTCAACCTGGAAAGAGGGGTTCGACTCCCCTACGGGCTGCCACTCGTGCGAAACAGCTCTGAAATTATTTATGTTTTCGCTGTTTTTGTATCACGAATTTCAAGTGATACACTGTTCTCTATATGTTCATCACCCATGACCAGCTTTTTCAGCTGCGCCGCGCGCGTGTAACGCTCGGCCTCCTGAAGGGTCTGGTGACCACCCCATGCCATAATCGCATGCGCAGTTCCGCCCGCTTCAGCGATGGCTGTCAGTCGCGATTTTCGAAGGCCGTGTGCAGACTTGCTGATGCCTGCGGTCCGGGCTGATTCTGCGATAAGGTTGCCAAGCCCCTTCACCGACCGGACCTTGCCGTTTGCCTCCAGGAAGGTGAACCCGCCAGATGTGACCTGCAGGGCATCTTTCACCTGGCTCAGTTCCACAGCCCATCCACTTGCAAACGCCGGAAGCGCGCTATTCCATGGCACATGTGCGGGCTTGCCCACCTTGCTTTGCCGATAGATCAGAACGCCATCATGGTCGATGTTGCGCGGCCCAAGCGTCACCGCGTCAATCGTCCTGGCGGCCGTCCAGAACACCAGCTCAAAGGCTGCGCGGGCGGTCGTTCCAATCGGCCAACGCTCGCGGTAAAAGGCAATTTCGGCCGCGCTCCACGCGGGAAAGCCTTCTGACTTCACGATCCGCCGCTTGACCTGAATGGATGGGTCGACTTCGATTTCGCCGCGCCTCTTGGCCCCGGCCATCACGCGCCGCCACGCTTTCAGCCGCGTGTTTGCCTTTCCGTCTGACAGTTTGGCCAGATCGGCCTCAATGTGCTTCGGTCTGATCGCCTTGGTTTGCGCTTTTCCATAGGCTTCCGACATCGCATCGAATTCGCGCTTCATCGCGCTGCGATATACTGCGGAAAGGGACTTCCAGTCCCTGCCCGCTTGTTCGGCGCGGATGGATGCGGACAGGGAGCCAATGGCCACCGGCGCGACGCGGGCAGCCTTAGCCAGAGGGTCGGCGCCTCCGGCTTCCGCAGCGGCCCACGCAGCAACGAAATCCGGATGTGTTTCCGGCAGGTCGGGAAGGCGAATTCCTGTCGCGCGATGGTATTTCACGACGCGATCACCACGTCTTTGACGCCTGACCCCCTTCAACTGGACACCCCAAACAGGCTGTCGCATTCCGAATCTCCTGAAAGGTTCCCTTCAGTTGGGAGCCCGGAAGCAAATGCGTCAAGGTCAAGCCTGTCATATAGGCGCTTCGCGCCAAGCTGGCGACGCGGGATGTTCAGGCTGCGCAGTGTGCTGGTGCTGACCCCGAGATAGTGCGCTGCTTCAGGTGCGGGAAGCAGTCGCGGGGCGAACTGAATATCACGCGTGCGCATCTGGCATCCCGCCCCACGCCTCGCCATCGACCTTTCCTTCCTTCATGGCGCAATCGACCAGCTCGGCGACGGCTTCGCGGAAAGCCTTGTCGGCGGGCTCTTCGACCGGCTTCGGAAAGGCGGCTGAGGCCCAGCAGATACCGCCGCCGCATCCCAGGCTGTCAGTCACCAGCTCGCCGCAGGCGGAGCAGATCCGGGGCTCGACTGGCGGTTGCCCGGCCTCCGGATCGCCCAGCAGAAGCCGCTCCGCGCGGCGCGGATCGTTGGCCAGGCGCAGGCGCCAGCAGAGATTGACAGCGGCCATCACGCCCGCGCGGTAGCGCAGATCCTCGCCGAGCTCGGCCTCGATCCGGTCGAGCCCCCAGCGCAGCGCGCGCTCGATGTCGGGCGTCCAGCTGCCGCCCAGAAGCGAGCTGCGGACCAGGTCGCGACCGAAGAGCCGGATCATGTCCTTGCAGTCATCGCGAATGATCAGCCGGGCCTCGGCCGGGGTCACCTCGGCATTGAACCGGCCGAAGCTGCGGGTGAAGGTCTCGGCCATCATGCGGCCTCCTTTCTTGCGTTTTCGCCCCATTGGTCCGCCGCAGCAGCGGCGAGGCCTTCGAAGGTGCGGGATCTGATCTTCCAGCGGTCGGGTCCGAGCGGGGCCCGGTGGACCGCGCTCCAGCGCTTGTGCGCCTCGGTGCCGGGCGCGGGCGGGGTCAGGCGGTTGGTAGCGTTCAGCGGCGCGAGGCCGCGCAGATAGAGCCCGGTCGCCTTGAAAACCGGCTCGCCGAACCACCAGGGCTGCACGATCTGCGGCTTCGGCAGATCGGCCGGCAGCCGCGCGCGCCCGTGCCGGTGCATCACCGGGTTCTCGACCGCGACGCGCGGGATCGGGGCGCGCCAGCAGGCCGAGAACAGCGCGGCGCCCTCGTCGAGCAGCCGCCACATGATCGCGCGGCGGGTGTCCTCGGGCAGATCCGGCCAGGCGGAGCGTTCGTCCGGGCGCGCCTCGGCCGGGGCGTTGGTCGGCGGCACATGCAGCCAGCGCACGCCCGAATTGCAGAGCCGGGTGCAGGGCGGATGCATCACCGCGAGCAGATCCCAGCCGAGGTGAAGCACCTCGCGGATATCGCAGATCATGTGCCGGTTGGTGGCATCCTCGGCCGGAAGCAGGTCGCAGGACCAGACATCATGGCCACGCGCGGCGAAGGCCCGGCGCATCACGCCCGAGGTTTCGCAGCCGATCAGGATCCGGAGGGGATGCATCAGTCGAAGGGACAGAGGCGGATGGCCGCCTCCATCCAGTTTTGCGCGGCCTCGGCCTCGTCGCGGCCGGTGGCGACCAGTCCGAACAGCTGGATCTCGTAGAACGCCACCCGGCCCGGCAGCGCCGGGATCTCGATCCCGTGACGGCGGAGCGCACCGCGGATCGCGGCGAGGCGGACCTCGGGCGATGCGCCACGCCATTCGACAACGAACTCGGCCAGTGCGTCGGGCGGCGGGGCGATGGCGTCCATGATGCTCATGCGTCACCCCCTGCCCGGGCCTGCGCGGCCAGGGCGCCGAGGGTGACGGCACGGCCCTGCAGCCGCTCGGCCCGGGCGAAGGCGGCGCGGGCCAGCAGCGGCTTGCCGTCCCGCGCGCTCGATTTCGCGGCGACGCGGGCGGTATTGGCTTGCGCGCGGGCGGCGGCAGCCTCGGCCGCGAGCCGGTCGGCGATCTGCGGGGCGATGGTGAGGATCGCGGCCATCAGAGGCTGGCCTTCGCGATCCGGGCCAGCATGAGCCCGCCCCCGGCCGAGCCGATGAAGGCAAGGCCGATGAACAGGCCGAGCAGCGCATCGCGCCAGGTGCCGAAGCCGTAAGTTGCAGGAAGGTCTGGGATTTTGGGGATGCGGGGCATGGTGTCCTCCGGGTCTGGGCATGGGATGCCCGCCCGCGCGGGGCGGGGCACCGATGCTCAGGCGTCGGAGCTTTCGCCGCCCTCGCCTTCGCCGGAGCCATCTCCCTCACCGGTCGCGGCGGGGTCGCGGTCATTGCCGGTGGGGGCGGTGTAATAGACGCAGCCCGGCGCGTTGCTGCGCTGGAAGGCGTTGGTGCCCTGGATCGGGGCGAAGCAATCCGGGGCGGAGGCAGGCGACACGGCGGTCGCCTGGTCTTCCGTGGTGCCGGTCGCGGCAAGCACGGGCGCGGCCAGCAGGGCCAGTGCGCTGGCGGTTAGGATGGTCTTCATGGTGATCCCCTTTGCTTGGTGTGCGACGGGATCATTGTGGGAATTTATGCCCACGTCAAGAACATTGTGGGAGTAAATTCCCACCCCACACGTGCCGCTCTTGTCCTTAGTATCGCCCCCTGATCTGTGAGACCCTAAAACAACCGCACAAAAAGGTGGGTGAGGCGGAGATTTTTTGTTACTACGTTATTGCACAATCGCGATTTTATGTAGTAACGTTAATTCATGCGTATCGAGTTCGACCAGTCCAAGCGCGACAGCACCCTGGAAGCCCGAGGCCTCGATATGGCCGATGCTGCGGAAGTGTTCGACGGGCCGCACATGACGGTCGAGGACGACCGCATCGCCTACGGCGAGGCCCGGTTCATCACCATCGGGTTCATGTCGGGCCGAATGGTCGTGTTGGTCTGGACCGAACGCGGCAGAGCGCGCCGCATCATCAGCATGAGGAAAGCCAATGGCAGAGAGCAAAAAGCATACGGCCCCCGATTTGAGTGACGACGCTCCCGATCTGTCCGCTCCGGAATGGCAGCAGAAGTTCGCTGCTGCCAAGGTCCGGCGGGGGCGCCCGAAGGCCGAAAAGACGAAGATCAGCACCACGATCCGCCTGAGCCCCGAGGTCATCGAGTATTTCAAGGCGGGTGGGCCGGGCTGGCAGAGCCGAATTGATGAGGCTTTGAGGAAGGCGGCGGGCCTCTAGAGGCCTTATTTCGTTGCCCCCAGGATCAGACCCGTCGCGCCAGCTCTGCAGGCCAGTGCAGCTTGATGGGGGCGGCCCATTTGAGCTTGACGCCGTACATCGGCGGCGTTTGATCGTTGAAGCTGTGCAGATCGAAAAGCCCGGGCTCCCGCCCCTGGCGGATCAGCTTGACCCAGCCGAAGCCATCTTCGCACTCGCAAACACATCGCTTGCCGATGGCTTCGCTCGGGACGCCCTCGGCTGACCAGCGAGTATAGAACAGCAGGTCCCCGGCCGAATAGACCGGCTCCATGCTGTCGCCCTCGATCTCGACTGCAACGATGTTGTGCGGGGAGAGGCCGGGCGGGCACTCGACCTGCGGTCCATCGCCCTTTTCGTAGACATCGAAGACCGGCACACGAGCCCCGGCGCCCACCTTGCCAGCGATGGCGATGGTGGGTGCGTCCGCCGTTCTGGGGGCTCCATTCTCGATCTCTTCCACAGACATTCCGAGCGCATTCGCGATCTTCGCAGTGGTTGTTCGCCGTGGCGATTGGATTGCCCCTTCGAACATTCTGCGGATCGTCGACTTATCGAGGCCAGCCTTCGCGCTTATGGTTGCGGGCCGCAGCTGCGGGTCAGCCTCGAAGACCTTCCTGAGCCCTGCAATGAATGGATCCTCTGTCATGGGGATATATTCCCATGTGCGGGCCGCATTCGCGATGGGCAAAAATTCCCTTGCCAACGTAGGTATAAATACCCATCATGCGATGCCATGGAACAGCTCATCGCAGAAATTGAAGCCTACGCGGCTGCTTGGTCGAAATCCCCGCAGAAGGTCCTGCGCGACGCCATAGGCGCGAGCTGGGGGCAGTGGGAGGCATGGAAGTCCGGCCAGGCCAGCCCGACGATGCGCGTCGCCGACAAGCTGCGCGATCACATGCGGACCAATCCCGCCCCCGCGATCCCCGAGGACGCCGCCCGATGCTGACGACGTCCACCCCTCCGATTTCAAACCCAAACCCTTTCGCACGGATCAACCATACGGGGGCCGTCATGCAAAAGTCCTTCCAGAAGTTCCGCGACCCGCAGGAGCGGGAGCGGAAATGGTTCGCCTCGCTGCTTTGGCGGTCATTCCCCGAAGCGACCAGCGAGGCCCAGCTGGCGGATCTTGTGGCCGAGGCGCTGAACACGGCGCATCGGCCTGTGAACCCGCGCACGGTGCGGAACTGGCTGCGTTCCGAGAACGCGCCGGGGCTGCATTACGTCGTGGCGGTGCTGGCGCTCGCGGGCGCCGAGACAGTCTTCGAACTCTTCGACCCGGAGCAAACGGCATGACACTGGCAACTCGGATCTACTGGCGTATCGCCGGACGCTTCAACCAGGTGCGCGCGGGCAGAGCCCGCGCCGCCGCCCGCGTCTTCGAGGCGCGGGCCGAAAAGTTTTTGGCACGTTTCAAGGGGGGCCGGGCATGACTGTCCGGGCCGAGGTCGCGGCCGAGTTCCAGGCGACAGCGCTTGCCATGCAGTCCCGGCAGCGCCCGGTGTCGATCCGGGACCGCCTGCGCCTCGCGCTGGCAGGGCTCGGCTCGGGCGACGAGGAATTGCGCGCGGCCATCGCACGCTTTCTGGCCGATCACGATACGGCCCCCGCCGCCGCCGGAGCCGCCCTGCAGGAGACGATCCTGCGGCGCTGCACGGCCGCCCCTACCCGCCACGCCTGGCAGGACAGGGCCGATCTCGATGGCTGAGGCCCCGCTCACCCGCGCCGATCAGGTGCTGATCGCGGCCGCCGCCGCGCTGGCGGTGCCGCCGGTGATGGATCGCGACCTGACCGCGCGGCGGATGGCGATGGCGCTCGACGTCATCCCGCATGTCGCTCCGGACGGCCCGACTTGCGGGCTCGCCTTCGAGATCGAGGCGATGGATCGCGCGCGGCGGGCCGGGGATGGCCCGACCTTTTCCGACTGCCACTGGCGGCTGCGCAGCGCCGTCGCCCGCTTCTTCGAGACCCGCGCGGCCCATGCCCATGAGCGCTGGCGCCGGGAAACCGGCAAGGCGTGAGCGCCATGCCCCCGCGCGAGGATCCCCGACTGGCCGAGGCCCGCGCGCTGCCCATCGGCGAAGTGGCCGAGCGGCTCGGCATCGCCGGGCTGAAACCGCCGCAGGCCATCGAGCGCGTCGGCCCCTGCCCCGTCTGCGGCGGCCGTGACCGCTTCGGCATCAACTCCGCCCGCAACGTCTATAACTGCCGCCATTGCGGCGGCGGCGATGCCATCGCGCTGGTCGGGCTGGTCAAGGGCTGCGATTTCCGCGCCGCGCTCGACTGGCTGATGGGCACGCGCGAGCTGGAAACCGACCCCGCCGAGCTGGCCCGGCGCAAGGCCGCCCGCGAGAAAGAGGCGCGCCAGCGCATCCGGCAGGCCGAGGCCGCGCGGCGCAACGCCATCGCCCAGGCCCGCGCCATCTGGCACGACTCCCGCCCGGCCGAGGACAGCCCGGTGCGCGATTATCTCGCCCGGCGCGGCCTCACCCGCGCGCGGCTGCCCGAGCTGCCCGCCTGCCTCCGCTTCCATCCGGACCTGCCCTACATGGTGCCCGCCGAGGGCAACCGGGGCCGCTGGCGCGAGATCCATCGCGGCCCGGCCATGGTCGCCCTGGTGCAGGCGCCGGGCGGCCGGGGCAGCGGCATCCACCGCACCTGGCTCGACCTCGGCCAGCCCAAGGGCAAGGCGGTGATCGCCCATGAGGGCGAGACCCTCGCCGCCAAGAAGACGCTGGGCTCGGTCAAGGGCGGCGCGATCCGGCTGGCCCGGTCCAGCGGCACCCGCGCCATGGTGATGGGCGAAGGCATCGAGACCACCTTCTCGGCGCTGGCCGCCCGCGCCCTGCCCGGCGCCGCCTATTGGGCCGGGATCTCGCTTGGCAACATGGCGGGCCGCCGGATCACCCGCGGCAAGGGCATGCGCTTCGCGGGCGTGCCCGATCTCGACGATCTCCAGGCCTGGCTGCCGCCTGCGGGCGTCGAGCACCTGGTCTTTATCCAGGACGGCGATTCCGAGCCGCGCAGCACCCGCGCCCAGCTCCTCTCGGGGCTGCGCCGGGCGCGCGCCCGGGTGCCGTCCGTCACGCGGATCTCCATCGTCCATGCAGGCGAGGGCCGCGATCTCAACGATGTACTGATGGGGGAAGGCGAAGAATGACTGACGACCCGCTGGACCGCGTCCGCGCCACATTCGCGGCGGCCGAGGACGTGGATATGGGGGACATCCCGGCCCCCGACGACGTCCCGGACGATCCGGGCGACGCCCCGGACGGCGGCGCGGAGCCCCCGCACCCCCCTGACGGAACCGCCTCCGAAGATCCGCTCGGGCCGATCCGGGCGGCGGCCGGACAGCCGCTGAACGACTATGGCAACGGCCAGCGCTTCTGCATCCATTTCGGGCAGGATCTGACCTTCGTGCCCCGGGTCGGCTGGTTCGTCTGGACCGGCACCCATTGGGAAAAGGATCCCGACGAGCTGGCCGTCCGGCGCAAGGCGCAGCGGATCTGGGCGCTGAGCGCGCCGGCGAATGCCCCGCGGACCGTGTGCGGCTGCCATCCCGTTTCGGCGACGATCTCGTCGATGGTCGCGCCGCCCTCGGCGCGGAGCATCTCGATCAGCTTCGCCTGCTTCGTGCCCGTGCGCGGTGTGCGCGCCTTGGGCGCGGGGTCGGCCTCGGCGGGGGTGTCTTGCGGGGGCTCTGCGCTCTGCGCCTCGTCGGCGCCCGTGGGCGCGCTGTGGCCGCTCGGGCGCGACCGGCGACTGGGCGGGCTGGGATCTCAACGTCGCCCTGTGGACCGATGGCACCTGGCTGCGCCTGCCGCCCCGGACCGGCTGGCGGGCGTGGGTCGAGGACGCGGGCCTGCTTCTGGTCTACGATGGCGCAGGCTGGGTCGGGACCACACCGGCGGCGCTGCAGAACCTCGCGCTGCTCGGGCTGGGGACGACGGCGGATGCGTCGAACCCGTTCTCGGCCAAGCTCAACGCCGCGCTCTGGACCGCGAAGACGGTGGCCGAGGGCGGCACCGGCGATCTTTTCTACACTATGAACAAGGAGGCTGCGGGCGACGATCTCGGGCTGACGCTGCAGACCGGCTTCGTGACCAAGGCGCTGGTGGGCCTCTTTGGCTCCGACCGATTCCGCCTCGCGGTCTCCACCGACGGCAGCACCTTCTTCGACGGGCTGAGCGTCGACAACGCTACCGGCATCGTCGACCAGCCACGGCTGCCTCGGTTCAAGGCGTACACGAACTACGACAACTACGTCGGAGTCGGGTCCTGGCGCCGGTGGCCTTCACGCGAACCGGCCGCACGGGATACGGGGCCCCGGCGGGGCTGGTCGATCCCGCGATCATTCCCTGGAACGGATCGGCCATGTCGTCTCTCCTGTCATTTCTTCGCTGGAGGCGTGGTATCCATCGGGCTGAGAGAGCGTGGCGACCTGCTGTCCCCAGAGGGCGACCAGTCGCCCACGAGCATGCGAGGATCGTCGCTGGTGCTGGATCGCCAAGGACCACAGTGACCGCAGATGCATTCGAGGCGAAACCGCTTGCGGAACAGCCCGTAGCCATACCAGCGGGCCCAATCCCCGCACGGGCATTGCGACCCGACTTCCAGCACCCGGTCGCGAAAAAGGGCCATCACTGCACCATGCGCACTGTCGCCCCGCGCGAGCCCCAACGCGCCAGAGCGGCGATCATCGCCTCGACCCAACGGGGTGGCACCTGCGAGGACACCGTCCCGACCATGTGGGCAGCCCCGTAAGCCATTGCCATCCGCCACCAAGGCAGCGTGATCCGCACATCGAGCGTGTTTGCCATGTCGAGCCGCCTTCGCCTTGGGTCACGTCCTCCGATCTTCCAGCGCGCTCCGTTGAAAATGGATGTGCCGGGAGCTTGATCTGGTGGCCAGCCCCTGCGCGGGACTGGCCCGTTCGCCCTTCGGAATGAGGGGGACGGTGGGCGAGCTATGGGATGGGCGCGGGCCGGGCCGCGCACGTGCATCATACCTGAGAGGGAGAAGGTCCGCCGCAAGAGGACGTGATAGCGGAACGAGTCGAGGCCCCGAAACGAAAACAGGGGCTCGCGTTTCCGCAAACCCCTGACGATGATGCCAATCTGGCACGCCGACGGTCTTCAGTCAAGGCATTGGGTAGTGACTCACTTTGAAAACACAGGAAGACCAAAGTATCGCTCCGGGGTAGGAACGTCAGTCTTAGGCCTGATATATGCGAACCGATCATCAAGTTCTTCGGCCCGGCGGATTGCATCAGCCTTCTGAGCGTCTAGTTCCTCCAGATCAGAGAGTCTTTTTTCGACTTGCGCTACAAGTGTCATTTGCTTTTCCCCATTAGAGACCGACTCGGTGGTTGTGCATGAAGAAGCCCAACCCCATGCGGTCGATGAAGCCAGTGAGTGGATCGTTGTATTCTCGAATTAGCGTTCGGAATTCTATGTCGTCCGAGTAATCGTCGATCTGGATGCGCATTGCCTCTAATTTTGGCAAATCTATGCTACGTCCATGCGACCGCCAAAGCGTATGATTGCCAAGAGCGGTCGCGATCTCCTCGGCCCGATTCTCCTTTTCCTCATGCGTGACTGGAGTGCCGGGATTGTTAGTACGGTGGTGCGTCCAATCTTTGAATTTGAACTCTACGAGCCATTTTTTCAGAAGGTCTTTGGACAAGTCCCTCGCCTGCTCAAAGAGCGCAAGCTTCCCCAGATCCATACTTCTCAGCAACACTACATCAGCGGGGGCCAAATCACCCTTCTCGGTGATTTCTTTAACCTTATCTAAGTACCCCATGGCAGGCACATACTCTCCAGTATCTGGGGCTGGAACCTGCGGGTCAATTGGACCAAGGCTCGACGAATAATCCATGTATATCTTGTCACCTGCCATGCAAAGTATAGTGCCAGCTGACATTGATATATCAGGTACAACGAAATAGACGAGCCCGTAATGTTTTCTAAGCACAGCGACCATGCGCTCCGCTGTTTCCGCCGATCCGCCACCAGTCCGTATGAAAACAGCCACAGCATCGTCGGTTCGCGAGCTTTTTAACTTCATCTCCTCCACATAATCGCGGAAGTTGCGGAAGAAGTTTGGCTGTATTCCGCCGCTGTAGAAGAGCACATCTGCTTTCAAGCGATCCTCAAGAGCTTCGGCTCTCTTGTTTACAAGATCGAATATGGATCGGTCAAAAAGATCAAGGCTCATTTCTTCCAGCGGGCCTCTGTTACCAGTTTCACGACTTCACGGCGGTCAACTTTTGAAAGCCTGTCGGCGTAAACCTTCGCATCAGCCAAGCAGTTCGGGCGCTTCGCCGGTTGCTTCAAGGTCGTCTCTTCGATTTCGCCAATCGCGATCTTCACGATATACAACGCGTTGCCGCTCACGTCCGCAGGGCTCTTCTCCCCCTGTGGTCCTTGCGGCATGTTGGCTCTCCTGTCTCCGCCCGCCGTGTCCCAAGCTTGCCAAGAGGATGGCACGGCCTCGGGTGATTTGACCATAGCCTTTACATGGGTTACTATCGCTGCAAAAGTAGGGATCGTACCATCACATCCTGCTGCGTCGCAGGTTAACGCTAGGTGGATGGTTCGTTTCCGCCGCGTCGCCAATCCCCCCGAATTTCTAACTGAAACACCACCAAGCCCTGCTATCGCGGAAGAGCGATGCGGCCATGGCTAGGATGCATTCGGCGGCAACAGTGCCTGCCACCGACCTCTCTACAGGCCCCAATATTCACGCGTTCTGCGACCCTCGGCCGCTGGCCGCTTCTGCGTGCTTGTCTCGACTTCCCCAAAAAATCCGAAGCACGTTGAGCAACGTCCCGTTTAGAACATAGCGGGTACGTTCTGGCAACTTCACGCCTTGAGACGTCAGCAACGAGAAGGTCCCCGCATGAGCCGAAGACTCCCCCGCCGCATTCTGATCGCCGCCTTGCTCGCGGCCACTTTGGCTGAGCCTGCATCTGCTATGCAGACCCAAATCTCGGGCTCAGTGCGCCTCCGCGACGGCGACACGCCGGTGGTTGGTGGCGTCCCGGTCCGCCTCAGCGGGCTGACCTGCGACGAACGCGGCTCCCAGATGGGAGATCGGGCCACGGCGCGCCTTTGGGATATCATCGGAAGGCAACACCTGACCTGCGTCTTGAACGGGGAAACCACCTACGACCGGCAGGTCGGGCGCTGCTATCTTCCGGATGGGCGCGACATTGCCGAGATCCTGATCTCCGAAGGATATTGCGGCCGCTGCGCCCGGTACGACCCCCAGCGGACCTATGTCAAAGCCCAGAGGCATGCCGGGCGCTATCGGGGAGCCATGCCGGGATACTGCCGCCCGAGGTGATGCCGCCCGCTATCGGCGCTCCACCACATCGGCCAGCTTGCGCAAAGCCTGCACGTAGCCCCGCCCTTCGTCCGTTGCCAGGCGGTCCCGGATCAGGGCGGTCTGCTCGCGCACGGCGCCCCAGATCTCCGCCTGCTGCCAGCGGTCGAGGTGGCCGAGGTAGCCTTGCCAGCGCATCCAGTTGGTGACCGCAGCGTGGGCCTTTTCCTCCTCGCTCCGCAGGTCCAGGTCATCGTCGCCGCTGATCTCGAAACGCTCGATCAGCATCTCGATCTTGGCCGTCTTCGGGTGGAGCCGGACGCCGAGGTAGCGCCTCGCATAGGCCGCATGTGCCCCGCAGAGCCCGGCGAACGCGGACCAGAGGCGGGCGACCTCGTCGGGCCTGTCGCACAACAGGTGCAGTACCCGGCCCGCATCGCATTCGAGGCTCTGCGCCCGCGCCTTGGCCATGTCCTCCGGCCTCGCCTTCCATCCCATCTGGCGGCACCGCGCCCGCAACGCGACATCGGCCTCGGTGCGCTCGTAGCCCGGCTTTGTCGATCGCCGGATCCGCCCGTCCTTCTCGCGCCTCTCGACCGGCGCCAGTCCCGGCACGCCCGCCAGCTCGGCCTTCTTCGCCAGTTTCACTGCCCGCGCGCGGGTCTTGCTGCCCTTGCCCATGTCCTGTCCCTTATTTCACACCGGCGGCCCGCAGGGCGCGGGGCCCGACGGCGCCCTTGATCCGCCCCAGCTCCGCGCGCATCGCCGAGACCTCGGCCAGCTTTTTCGATGCGGCCTCCTGCTGCTTTCCGGCCAGATCCGAGATCGCGCGGATCTCGTGCTCGAGAGCGGCCAGCTTCTCGGTCGCGGCCTCGATGCCTTCGTTGCCCCCATCGGGGCCGAAGAAGGCCTCCCGGATCTCGGCCACCCAGCCGGGCATCACACCCAGCACATCGGCAACCGTCGCATCGGTGTCGTTCCGCCGGTAGCGTTCCGCCTCGGGGTCATAGACCTCCCGCAGCATATCCACGATCTCCCGGCGCTGTTCCCGGGAGGGCTGGCGCAACGCCTCGGCGGGTTTCGCGGCCGGAGCCGTCGTCGTCTTCGTCATGCCTGTCGCCTTTCGTTTCGCTTCGCAGGCCGGGCAGTGGAGCTTGCCCTTCACCTCGGCCCAGCCTTGCCCGGTCATCTTCCGGTTTATCTGCCCCGCATCCGGCACCCAGACCCGGCCGGGTCGATGCAGGTAGTTGCAGGTCACGACCTCCTCGCGCCCGCAGCCATCACAGACCACCCGCGCCCGGTTCACGCCTTTGCCCTTGATCTCATGAATGCTCATCGGGCCGCGCTCAGAAGGGGATTTCGTCGTCGAGATCGGGGCCGCCATATCCGCCCGCGGGGCCGCCTGACGGACCTTGGCCGTAGCCATGGCCCCCTGCCCCCGAGCCGCCCCCGTCGCCTCCGCCACTCTCCCGGCGATCCAGGAACGCGATTTCCCCGGCGAACGGGCGCACGGCGATTTCGGTCGTGTAGCGATCCTGCCCGGTCTGATCCTGCCACTTGCGTGTTTCGAGCTTGCCCTCGACGTAGACCTTGGAGCCCTTGCGCAGGTATTGCTCCGCGACCCGGACCAAGCCCTCGGCCCAGATCGAGACCGAATGCCATTCGGTGCGCTCGCGACGCTCGCCGGTGTTGCGGTCCTTCCAGGTCTCGGAAGTGGCGATCCGCAGGTTGCAGATCTTGCCGCCGCTCTGGAAGCTGCGCACCTCGGGGTGCCTCGCCGCATTCCTTCGCGACGATGCTGCAATGGGAAAGCAAGCTGGTGACCTTCGGATCGGCATGGATCGGCTGGAACACTCCGCCCGCCAGCGCCGCGAAATGGTGCGCGAAGACGGCGGCGGCCTCGGGGCGGGCCTCCGAAAGCGCGTGGGCGTAGTTGAGCCCGAGACCGCCAGACCGCTTTCCGCTGCGGGGCAACTCGCTGAAAGAGGAAAGCGTCGACATGGCCAGGTTGAGAATGCTCGACGACGTTTTCAGGCCGCCCGCCGCCTCGTAGGCACGGTAGACCGCATCTTGGATACTGTCGTGGGGGTTGTTGCGGGCCATGCCGAAAAACCTCGGGTCTATTTCGATTGCTGTTCAGCCGCCCCGCACGCACTCTCGGCGCATGGAGCAAAGCCATTTTCATCGTTCATTTGAGGAATGGGGGACCGGGGGCGCGGCATCAGGCGGCGTCCCCGGAAATTTGCGGCGTGGGGTGCGCATCGGCTACGTTCGGCCAATTTTCCCCGAACCAAGCAATCGCTGCGTTGAAGCGGCGCGTAGTGATGTCGCCCCCCGCCCTCAGCGCGGCGAGTTTCTTGGTGTCGCCAAAGACCCGGTAAGATACCGTGGTGTCTTCCGCGACACCCGCGGCCAGCTTATAGGCATCGGCCAGCCGAAGAAGATGTTCGATGGTTTGCATGCCTGACGTATGCGGTTTTATTACCGCACCGTCAACGGTTATCTTACCGCTAACTCAACACCAAAGCGTGCGGCAGAATAACCGCATGGCACTGCAAGACATCCTCGACCGCATCACGCAGCAACGCGAGAAACTCGGCATATCCGAGGGGGCGCTGTCCCTTCAGGCAGGCTTGTCTCGTGACGGAATCCGCAACTGGCGGCGCCGCCTTGAAAAAGGGGAAGACGCAGCAGGAGCCACCATATCCGCGCTCGCCGGAGTGGCACGCGCCCTTAGCGTCTCCGAGACGTGGCTAATTCATGGAATCGGAGACGGCCCAGACACTCCGACCATCGCAATAGCAGGCGCAGTCGGCGCCGGGGCACGTGTGCCGGTCTTCGACGCCTACGAGAAGGGTGACGGCCCACAGGTGGAGTGCCCACCCGGCCTGTCGCCGCACAATATCGTTGCTGTCGAAATCGAGGGCGACAGCATGGAGCCGGTCTATTCAGCCGGCGATCTGCTGTTCTACACGCGCTGGTCGGACGGAAGCGTGCCCAGCGAGGCCGTAGGCAAGCGATGCGTTTGCGAGTGCGAAGAGGGGCTAGGCTGGGTGAAGGTTGTTCGCCAGGGCCGCGAGCCTGGGCTGTTCGACCTGCACAGCTTCAACGACCAAACGCCAGTGATGTACGGGGTCCGGCTCAAATGGGCGGCACCGATCAAGCTCCATTGGCCGGCGGAGCTGGCGCGCAGGGTCTAGGCGTTGGTGCCGATGGGCGGGAACCGGACGTTCGCTGCGCCTTGGGCGAACCGCGGCGATTGCGCAAAAGCGGACCTAAGCGCGTTGATCCACTGGCGCACTTACAATCGCTCGATACTTGACGTCTCGATCAAGTAGGTTTTCCGGCTGCTGTTGCACACCCCCCAACAGGGCAGGGAAAGGTGGGAGGCGGCAGCCTATATCTTCAATGGAAGGACATGAAACCGCTGTCTTTCGCAGCGCTAACCCGTCTGGCGGGGCACATTCCTCAGAGGAACGGCGTGCCCCACCGGACGCATGGTGAAGTCGTCTGACTTCGTCGTTTGTTCTTGATTAAAGTGATTCAGATAGACATTATGTCAGAAAAATTCCCAGAGTGGGGCTGACACATGCAGGCTGACTTTTCGACGCTCCTGGCGCAGGCCGGATACACTGTGCCAGAGGCAGCGCGCCTGCTTGGCTATTCTGAAGGCCATATCTATCGCTGGAAGCGCGGCGAAGAAATCCCTCGTGAAAGCGTGATTCGCCTGCTGAACATGGAGATCGAGCGGCGTCGCGATGCTGGCGATGCGGAAAAGGCCTTTACCTTCATTGACCTCTTCGCCGGGATCGGTGGGCTGCGGCGGGCAATGGAGAGCGCGGGCGGACGCTGCATCTTCACTTCGGAGAGGGACAAATACGCCCAGCAGACCTATATGGCGAACTTTCCCGACAACCGGCTTCCGGTAGGCGATATCCGGGAGGTCGAGGCCGAGGATATCCCCGCACATGACGTGCTGGTCGCGGGCTTTCCCTGCCAACCCTTCTCAATCGCCGGGGTATCCAAGAAGAACGCGCTCGGCCGCGCGCATGGTTTTGAGGATGAAACCCAGGGAACGCTGTTCTTCGATGTGCTGCGCATCCTGATGCATCACCGCCCTGCGGGTTTCATGCTGGAGAACGTCAAGAACCTGAAAAGCCACGATAAAGGCCGGACCTTCGAGGTGATCCGCCGTAAGCTGACGGAGGAGCTGGGCTACACGCTGGAAACCCGGATCATCGACGCGGGGCATTTCGTACCACAGCACCGTGAGCGGATTGTGATGGTCGGCTTCCGCGTGGCGACCGGGTTCAGCTTCGATGATGTGCATCTCCCTGCTTACGGCACCAAACGGATGCGCCATATTCTGCACCCCGAAAATGGCACGGAACAGCCCGAGGGCCATTTCACCGTTGGGCCGGACGCCGCGGTCAGCGACAAATACACCTTGACCGACAAGCTCTGGGCTTATCTGCAAGGCTATGCCGCGAAGCATAAGGCCAAGGGGAATGGTTTCGGCTTTGGTATGGTGGACGGTGACAGTATCTCACGCACGTTGTCGGCCCGCTATTACAAGGACGGCTCTGAAATTCTGGTCAGTCGGGGCGAAGGGAACAACCCACGCCGCCTGACGCCGCGCGAATGCGCACGGCTGATGGGCTACCCGGATGACTTCCGGATCCCGGTGTCTGATACCCAGGCCTACAAACAGTTCGGCAATTCGGTGGCCGTGCCTGTCTTCGCCGAGGTGGCAAAAGTCATGGCGCCGCACATCCTGTCACTGACAAAAGCTGAACCGCTCAAGAAAGTTGGCTGACGTTCACGACAACAAGACCCGCAGCCGCAACATGGCGGCGATCCGGGGCGCTGACACCAAACCGGAAATGCTGATCCGGCGCGGGCTTCATGCCAGTGGCTTCCGCTATCGCCTCCATGACCGGAAACTACCGGGGAAGCCGGACATCGTGCTACCAAAGCACTGTTCTGTGATTTTCGTCAATGGCTGCTTCTGGCATGGTCACGACTGTCCCCTCTTTCGATGGCCTGCAACACGGCAGGAGTTCTGGCGCGCAAAGATCACCGGCAACATGGAGAGAGATGCCCGGAATATCGGTATGCTGCTCGCCTCCGGCTGGCGTGTTGCGACGGTCTGGGAATGTGCGTTGAAAGGGCGCGGCAGGTTATCGCCGGAGGCGGTGATTGACTCCCTCTCCCGATGGATATGTTCTGGTGACCAAAGGCTGAATCTCGAAGGCCTGCACACAGAAACAGGCGGCCTGATTTGAACGAGCAGGGTATTTTCGATTTTGCAGGTGAAGGCGGCGGTCATGCCGGGCTTCTGACGGACCTTCTGAGCCGGGCCGAGCGGGTTCTGGTCAAAAAGCTTTCGAACAATGACCGGGACTGGGCACGCTACGACAACAAGCACCAGGCCGGGGTCTATATTCCCGCCGAACAGCGCGAGGGCGGGTTCTTTCCGCCGCTGGAGGTCAAGGTGCGCAAAGACCCGGATGCCGCCCCGATCCGGGAAGCCTGGTTCGATACACTCTGGCCGGAGGCTTCGGGCGGCGCGCGATCCAAACGCAGCCGGATCGTACATTACACGAGTAAGGGCCCCGAGACGCATATGACGCGCCTGCCGAAAGAGTGCTTTGAGCAGCTCTCACCGGCCTCTTTCCTAATGATGGGGCGGTATAGGCAGGGCGAAAACACTGTCTACGAATGCCTGACTATCGATTCCGCCAGCGATGAAGCCGACCTGCTTCTGACGCAACTCGATATCACGCCGGATTTTCTGATCGGTGAGTTTGAGCCCGCTGAGGTCCGGGCGAAGGAACAAAACCGGGTTCTGGATTTTGCAGAAGAGCTGATCGCAGCCTGGAAGGCAGGCACGATCGTCGAATTCGGCCGCTTCCGTGCGGCCATGCCGAAAACTGAGGAACTGGCCGGGCTGGCGCGTACCCGTTACCTCGAAACCCACGGCCTGGACTGCCTCGATCCTTTCGCTATCGAGCGCCCCGGTGATGCGCTTCGTGAGATAAGCCGCAGCATCGAATGGGATATGTTCCGTGACTTCCAGCGCCGTGAGCGGGCCGTCGAACTGGTACGCATCGTCTTGGGTGACGCACCACGCGACATGACCGTCGCAGAATTCATCCGTCAGCTTATCAATGAGCTGCCCCGGATTGACGCGCTGATGCTCTCAGCGAGCCAGCAACGGAAATCTCGGGCGGGCTATTCCTACGAACACCATATCGAAGCCATGCTGAGCGGCGGGAAGATCCCGTTCGAAAAACAGGTGGTCATCGAGGCGAAAAAGCGTCCCGACTTCATCCTTCCCTCACTAGCTTTCATCAGCAGTGGCGAAGCCACAGCCGCGAAGGGCCTGATCTTGAGCGCCAAAACCACCCTGCGCGAACGCTGGAAACAGGTTGAGCGGGAGAAGGGCGAGCGCAGGCTCTATCTGACAACGGTCGACGAAAATATCGCAGGCAATGCCATTCAGGATATGGAAGGCATCGGCGTGCAACTGGTGATCCCCGAAAGCCTTATGGACGCCAAAGAGACCGAATACGCCGGACGCGCGAACGTTCTGACCTTCCGGCGGTTCTGTGATGAAGTCATACAGCCAAACCTGAAGGTTTGGCTGTAGCAAGAAGATCGCTTGTTTAAGCATGGGCCGCAAGCCGCCGTCTGTTGCGCCTAAGACGAAAGGCTGAGCAGCGCCATCTGCTGCTTTGGTTGAGATCAGGTGCATCGGCCAAGTCAATGTCCGCTTTGCGCGGGTGCCGACGGGTGATGCAGGCAACTCCGAAAGTCCGCTATCGGCAGAGCGCGGCTAGTAACGCGGGACCGCCTGTGCGGGGGTTTTCATGCCGTCAGCCCGGGGCTGATGGTGAGGGGATAGTGCTAGGCGGGGTCAAGCGCTAGGCTAAGTACGGTTTTATTACCGCATTAATCTTGACTGCGGTAATTTTACCGTATATTGCCTCCTTGCAACCACAGCAAGGGGACACCCCATGCACGACACATCCACCACCCCCATCTGGCGCGGCTTCGCCCTCGCGCTGTTCATCGCCGGGACCCAGCTCGGGTTGATCGCCGCGGCCTTCCATTTCCTCGCAACCCTGCGGGGGGCACTGTGATGCTGGCGCTGAATGGACCCCACTGGCTGGTGATGACCGATTTCGGCCCCCTTGGCGTCGGTGCACCCGATCCCGCTGCGACATGGGACGACGCGCTGGACCAGCTCGCTGCCGCTGCTGACGAGGACCGGCTCGCCCGGGTCTTCCGCCTCGACTTCAACACCCCGGCCATGACCGAGGTCACGGACGAAGCGTGGCGCGGGCTCGAGGGCCGCCTCGCGGGGATGGCGGCATGATCGGCCCTCTCCGCACCGCCGAGGCGCTGGACCCGATCAGCACGCCGCAGGGCCGGGCCGAGGCCCGCGACCGCCGCCGGGCGATCCTGCGCGAAGCGGCCCGGGCCGCGCGCTGGCTGGCCTGGACCTCCCTTGGCCTGCTTGTGATCGGTCTGATCGGCCACGTCGCCGACAAGGCCATCGGGCAGGTGATCCACGACATGCACGGACGCGAGGTAAGCCAATGGGCGAACTGACGAAGATCCCGCAGGAGGACGCCGCGACCCCGGCCAGCTTCGGCGCGATCACCCCCATGGGGATGATTTCGCAGGCCGTCGCGAACGGCGCGAGCATCGAGACTGTCGAGCGGCTGATCGCCCTGCATGAACGCTGGGAATCCGGGCGCGCCCGGAAGGCATTCGACGCCGCGATCTCGGCGGCCCGGGCTGAAATCAAGCCCATCGTGAAGGGCTCGACGGTCGATTACGAGAGCAAGAAGTCGGGCGACCGGACCAATTACTCCTATGAGACCCTCGACGCGATTGCGCGCGAGGTCGACCCGATCCTCGCCCAGCACGGCCTTTCCTATCGCTTCCGCTCCCGGCAGAGCGACCGCGGCGGGCTGGCCGTGACCTGCATCGTTGCCCATTGCGACGGCTACAGCGAGGAAACGACCCTCAGCGGCCCGCCCGACCAGAGCGGCAACAAGAACGCCTATCAGGCCATCGGCAGCGCCGCGACCTACCTGCAGCGATACACGCTCAAGCTCGCGCTGGGGCTCTCGGCCGCGAAGGACGACGACGCCCAGGGCGCCGGGCGGGCGGCCGAGGATCGCGAGCCCCCACGGTTTGACCCGCGGGCCGCAGCCGGACGGATCCGCAGATCGCTGGAACGGGCGGCCTCGCTGGACGACCTCGGCGCGGTCTGGATGCACGAAACCCCCGTTCTCAAGGACATCAAGGCGGCCGAGCCCGGCCTCTATTCCGAGCTCGAGCGCAGCAAGGACGCCCGGAAGCTGACCCTGACGCGCGCCGCCTCCGACATTGGCGACGACGAAATCCCGTATTGAGGCAGATCCCATGAACGACATGACCCCGACCTCCTCGAAGGAGGGCGCGAACCCGCGCGCCGTGATCGGCGGGAACGCTCCGCCCGATCCGCTGGACGAGGCGCTGGCCCCCTATGGCGATTTCATCACCGAGGCCGAGGGCTGGCTTGACGGAACGCAGGTCACGACCGCGGCCCAGATGAAGGCGGTCGACGATCTGGCGAAGGAGATCAAGGCGGCCGAAAAGGCCGTCAGCACGGCCCGGGACGCGGCGACGAAGCCGCTCCATGCGGCATGGCAGGCCGAAATCGCGCGCTGGAAACCGACGCTGGAAGACCTCGACCGGATCAAGAAAGGGCTCGCCGCTCTGGTGAGCGCCTTCAAGGTCAGGCTCAAGGCCGAGCAGGACGAGGCCGCCCGGAAGGCCCGGGCCGAAGCCGACCGCAAGCGCCGGGAGGCCGAGGAAGCGACCCGGACGGCCGCAGCGGGCGACATCGAGGCGCAGCGCGCCGCCGCCCAGGCGCAGGCCGAGGCGAAGGCCGCCCGGAAGGCCGCCAGCGCGGCCGGCAAGGATCGGGTGAAAGGGGTCCGCACCGTCACCCGGTACGAGATCGAGAGCCACAAGGCCGCCCTGCACGACATCGCCAAGAACGACCGCGACGCCCTCACGGATTTCGTCGAGGGCTATGTGCGCCGCCACCACAAGGACCGGGTGATCGCAGGCGTCCGCGTCTGGGAAGAGAAGGAGGCATACTAATGGCCGCCGCTGATCCTCTCCCCGCCGCCCTGGAAGACCTGCGCGCCTCGATCCTCTCCACGCTGGACGCGGGCGAGGGGTCCGAGATGCGCCGACTGCTCGACATGCGCCCCGTCCACCAGGCGCTCACCGATGTCGAGCGCCTGATCCGCCGAGCCGAGGAATACCGCCAATGACCCGCAACACGCTGGCCGAGCTGGCCCGAGAGTATGAACGCCGCGAGCGCGCTGCGGGCGGGCTTGCCGGGGGCGCCGATCCCGAAATGATCTTCGCGGAAATGGCCGAGGACCATGCGCTTTCCGCGGCCGAGATCGCGGAAGTCGTGCGGGCCTCCTGGGTCGGGCTGGGGGCGTGCTGATGACCCAAACCGTCATCCTCCGCGGGCCGGGCCAACGCCAGTTTGCCAAGCAGATGATCGACGCCGCTCCGCAAGATGGGGTGGTGCGGATCAGCGAAGCGGCTCGAAACAACGACCAAAACGCGCGCATGTGGGCGATGCTGTCGGATGTCTCGCGCGCCAAGCCCGAGGGTCGGCGCCATACGCCGGAAGTCTGGAAAGCGCTCTTCATGCACGCGCTCGGCCACGAGACACGCTTCGAAATGGGGCTGAGCGGAGAGCCATTCCCGATCGGGTTCCGGTCCTCGCGGCTGACCGTCCGCCAGATGGCCGACCTTATCACCTTCATTGCCGAATACGGGGACCGGCACGGTGTGCGCTGGACGGAGCCGGAAAGGGCTGACGCATGACCGATCTGTCCGCACGCGGCCCGCTCGGGCTCAAGGCGCCGCGCGTGCCGGATGACCCGGGCCACCTCGACCGCATCCGCGCACTGCCCTGCTGCATCTGCGCCGAATGGGGCCTGCCGCAGCTTTCACCCACGCAGGCGCATCACTGCATCCATGGCCGGTTCAGCGCGCGCCGCGCTCCCGACTGCATGGCGATCCCGCTCTGCGAGGGGCACCACCAGGGCCTGCTCGATGGCTCGAAGCTCGCCCTGCACCAGGCCCCGAGCCGCTGGCGGCGGCTCTATGGCAACGACACCGACTGGATTTCGTGGGCCGAGGACCGGCTCCACAAGGAAGAGGAGAACACGATTTGAGCGACGGAAACAGCCATTTCCTGATGGCACTCGGCAGGGTCGACGGCGGGCACGCCATCGAGGTTGCCGACGAGCAGCTGCGCGAGGTGATCTCGGCAGTCAACCGGACCGGCAAAAAGGGCACCGTAACCGTGACCCTTGAGGTCAACCCGAACGGCGAAACCGGCTTTGCCGTGACCGCCAGGGTGAAGGCCACCGCGCCGCAACTGCAGTTCGGGCAATCCTTCTTCTTCATGGGCCGCGACGGCGATCTGACCCGCGAGGCCCCCAACTATGTCCAGCAATCGCTGCTGAAAGCGGAGGCCTTCAATGGCTGATCTCACCGAAATCGAAGCCCTGAAACACCTCGCAGAGGCTGCGGCGGCCGTCCCGAACAAGATCGACGGCTTCGAGCCCTTCATGGCCATCCCGAACGGGCAGCATATCGAAAGCCTCGATGCCTATCGCGAGAACCCGGCCCGCATCCGGCGCAGCACCACGTTCCGCGATGTGGCTTCGCTGGCCGCCTATCTGGATCGCTTTGCCGACGATCACTCGCTCGCCTTCTCGGACCCGGATGCCGCGACGATCAAGTGCGTTCTGGACTACCACGAAGGCGGGGAACCGGCCGCGATCCGGCCGCGCTGGGGCGAACACGTCGCCGCTTTCCGGGCGATCAAGTCGCCGCAGTACGAGGCATGGGCCGCGAAACACGGCCAGTGGATCGGCCAGAAGGCGGCCGGCGAATTCCTCGAGGAGCGCGCCGTCGACCTGGCCGAGCCGGATCCGGCCACGCTGATGGACATGGTGATGCAGTTCGATGCGCTGCGGAAGGTCAACTTCAAGCAGTCGCAGAAGCTGCAGAACGGTACGGTGCAATTCATCTACACGACCGAGGACGAAGTGCGCGGGGCCGTCGCCATTCCCGAGCGCGTCACGCTCCTGGTGCCCGTCTTCGAGGGAATGGAGCCCGACCGCATCCCGGTCCGGCTGAAATACCGGATTGATGAAGCGCGCCTGACCTTCTCCTTCGAGATCCACGACAAGCAACAGGTCGAACGGACGGCATTCGAGCGGTGCGAACACGCCCTCGGCGCCGCCCATCCCATCCCGCAAATGCGCGTGGCCTGACCTCTCTTTCTGGCCCTTCGGAAGAGGGGCCAGCGACGGAAGGCAGACGACCGCGAGGAAAGACTATGCCTGTTTTTGCAGAGATCACACCGACCCCGATTAAAGCCCAGGAGGCTGAGCCATGCGCGTCCTGATCGGCTGCGAGACCTCGGGTGTCATGCGGCGGGCCTTCGCCGCGCGGGGCCATGACGTCTGGTCCTGCGACCTGCTTCCGGCCGAGGACGCCACCAACCGGCACATGATCTGCGATATCCGCGAGGTGCTTCACCTCGGCTGGGACCTGCTCGCCGTCATGCACCCGCCTTGCACCCGGCTGTGCAATTCGGGCGTGCGCTGGCTGCATGTGCCGCCGACCAACGCCCCGGCCGAGGCACGCCCGGACGAACGCGCCGCCTGGCCGGATCTGCCCGAGGACACCCGCCGCGCCATCATGTGGCGCCTGCTTGACGAGGGCGCTGCGCTGTTCTCGGCCTGCTGGCGCGCTCCGATCCCGCGCGTCGCGGTCGAGAACCCGGTGATGCACCCGCATGGCCGCGCCCGCCTGCCCGGCGACCTGCCCAAACCGCAGATCGTCCAGCCATGGTGGTTCGGCGAGCCCTTCTTCAAGGCGACGGGGCTCTATCTGCGCGGCCTCGCGCCGCTGAGCGCCACCGACCGCCTGACCCCGCCCGCGCCCGGCACCGAGGCGCACAAGCGCTGTAGCGCGGTCCACCGGGCCCCGCCCGGACCCAACCGCTGGAAGGTCAGATCCCGCACCTTCGAGGGCATCGCCGCCGCCGCTGCGGACCAATGGGGCGAAAACGCAAGAAAGGAGGCCGCCTGATGCCAAAGACCACGCCCGACCGGATCGAAGAGATCGAGAGCCTCGCCCGGCATAATTGCGACGAACTGCCCGGGCTGACAGCCGAGCTGCAAGCCCACGCCAGCAAGCTGGAAGGCGGGTCGGCCGAGGCACCGGCCCGTCCGAACTGCCCGAGATGCGGGAGAACAGGCCAATTGCAGCCGACAGCGTCTTCTGCAGGCTGCGGCGATTTCCGGGATAAGGAGAAAGAGTGATGGGCGCGCCCCGTTTCACCGAGGCCGAGTTGCGCCGGGCCGTCAATGTGGCGCGCGCCGCCGGGGCCGATATCGAGATCACCCGGGGCACGATCAGGATCCTTGCCGGTCCGTCCCGCCTGCCCGTATCCTTCGAGGAGATCGACGGGGACGAGGCACAATGCGACGCGGCATTCGGGGGACCACGGTGACCCTGACGAACCTCATGCCGGTTCGGCGCGGCAACCGCACCGATTGGTATTTCCGAAAGAAGGGGCAGAAGCTGGTTCGGCTCCCTGACCTGCCGCACGACCATCCCGATTTTCTTGCCGCTTATGCCGCGGCGAGAAAGGCCGCCGAGGCCGCGACGCGACCCCTGCGCCTGCCGCCCGGCACCTTGGGGGCGCTGATCGAGGCGACGGTGCACTCTGACCGGTTCCTGTCGCGGAGCGCCGTCTACCGGGCGACCCTGCGCCGCCATTTCGAGGCCATCCGCCGAGACGGGGGCGAGGCACCGGCCAAGGGGCTCCGGGATCGCCATATCCGCGCCAATGTCGCCACGGCCGAGAGCCCGGTCGACAGGCGCAAGGCCTGGCGGTTCCTCTGTGCGTTCGGCGTGGATGCGGGCCTCCTGGAGGCCGACCCGTCGCTCACCGTGACGCTGCCCCGTGCCCCCAAGACAATCGGGCACCCGGCATGGACTGCTGCCGATATCGACGCCTTCCGGACCCGGTGGCCCATCGGCACCAGCAAGCGCGCCGCCTTCGAGCTGCTGCACTGGACCGGATTTCGGATCGGCGATGCCGTGATGATCGGCCCGGGCCATGTGGATCGCGCCGGGGTGCTGATCTACACGCAAAGCAAGGGGAAGCAGCCCGCCTTCGTGCCCTGGACGGCCAGGCTGCCCGCCTATGCGGAATGCTATGCCGGGGATCGGGACGCGATGCACGACGCGCTGGCCGCGCTCGGTTCACGCCACATGACCTTCCTCGCGACGGCCGCGGGCGCCCCGAGATCCGAAAAGGGCCTCGGCAACATGATCCGGGCCGCAGCCGCGGAAGCGGGCATCGAGAAAAGCGCCCACGGGCTTCGCAAGACCCGAGGCGTTGCTCTCGCCGAGGCCGGAGCTTCGGCGCACCAGATCATGTCCTGGCTGGGCCATCAGACCCTCAAGGAAGCCGAGCATTATACCCGGCAAGCGAGTCGGCGACGGGCTGTCATGGGGGAAGAACAAGAACAGAACGTTGCAACGCATGCCGCGCAAGTTGCAACATTTCCGAAAAAGTCTTGAGTTTTCAGTTGGATATCTTGGAAGTGGCGCGCTGGGGAGGATTCGAACCCCCGACCCCTTGATTCGTAGTCAAGTACTCTATCCAACTGAGCTACCAGCGCGTGGGTTGGGGATGTAACGCCCCCCGCAGGGCAACGCAAGGGGCAAACCGAGCATTTCGGCACAGTTTTTTCGCACCCCGCGAAACCGGCTCAGTTCGGGATCCCGTCCTCGCCCGGAAGCGCCGCGGCGGCCTTCGGCAGACGGATCTCGAAAGCGGTGCCCTCGGCATCGCTGCGACTGAGTTCCAGCGCGCCGCCATGACCGCGGATCAGCTCCATCGAAATTGCAAGCCCGAGGCCGGTCCCGTCCTTGCGGGTCCCGCCATGGAAGGGCTGGAACAGATGTTCGCGCGCCTTGGGCGGCAGGCCCGGGCCGGTATCGGTCACCTGGATAACCCAATCCTGCTCGGTCTCGTCGGCACGAATGCCGATCTCGCCGGGTTTGCCCGAGGCGAGGATGGCCTGGCGCGCGTTGCGCACCAGATTGGTCAGAACCCGCATCAGCTGTTCGACATCGGCGCGCAGTGTCAGCCCCGCCGGCACGTCCTCGGAAAAGCTGATATCGTAGTCGCCCGCCGCCAGCCGCTCGCCGTCGACGACCTCGTTGACGATGGGCGCCAGCGCCACCCGTTCAAGCCGGGGCGGCGGCTCCTGCGCCCGGCCGAAGGCCAAAGTCGATTCGCACAGATGCACGGCCCGGCTGATCGCGCCCACGATCTTGGGCGCGGCGCGCTTGACCGCCGGATCGTCGCTCGCCTCCATCCGGTCGGCGAAAAGCTGGGCCGTCGTCAGGATGTTGCGCAGATCGTGGCTGATCTTGGCGACCGCCGCGCCAAGCTGGGCCAGGCGGTCCTTCTGGCGCAGCGCGCCGGTCAGCTCTTCCTGCAGCACCCGCAGCGCGGTCTCGGCCTCGTAAAGCTCGCCCACCCGGGCCGAGGGCGTAATGATCCGGCGATTATCCTCGGGAGCCTCGGCATAAAGCTTGATCGCGCGCACCACGTGCCGGATCGGCACCACCAGCAGGCGCCGCGCGGCAAGGAAAAGCAGCAGCGCCGACAGCACCGAGATCACCGCCGACAGCACCAGGATCCGAAGGCCGTAATCGATCATGGCCTTGCGCAGCTCGGCCGTGCTCATGGTGATCTCGATCAGGAGGCCCGCGCGCTGCACCGGCTGGCCGATCACCCGGATCACGCGCGTCTTCGGGTCGACCAGCCGGATCAGTGCGTCGGGGATGAGGGCGAGCACGCTGGCGTCACGCAGGTCGAAGCTGCGATAGACCGGCTCGGGGATCGGCGAGGACAGCGCGAGTTCCCGGGCCTGATCGCGCCTGAGCACGACATTGTAGACGCCCGCATTCTGCAACAGCTCGCGTTCGAGCTCGTCGCCGATCATGCCGTCGCTGGCCAGCAGCGCAAGCGAGGCGATCTGCGAGCGTTCCAGCCGGGCCAGCAGGAAATCGACGCGGAACCGCGCCACCGAGGGCACGAAGATCAGCACCTCGGCCAGCATGACAAAGACGATCGTCAGCAGCAGGAAGCGGCCCGACAGGGAATTGAGGAACATGCGTGGCGCCCCCGGCCCCCGGTGAACCGGTCAGGGCAAAAGGCGCTGAATCGCCTTCACCCCCCGCTTGAGCCAGGGATTCTCGAACAGTTTGGGTGAAAAATAGGCTCCCGCCACCCGCTTGTTAAGTTCACCCAGCGTCGGATAGGGCAAAATCATCCCGGCCATGGCGGTCATCCGCTGACCGCTGGCGATAGCCAGGGCCCAGGGACCGACCAGTTCGCCGGCCTCGGCACCGACCAGCGTCGCCCCGAGAGGGCGCCCCCGGCGCAGCACGACCTTGACGAATCCCGCGGTCCTGCCGCCGATCACGGCGCGGTCGTTTCCTGCATAATCGGCGCGCACGACCTCGATTGCATCACCATGCGCGGCGCGGGCCTCGGCCTCGGTCGGGCCGATCTGCGCAAGTTCTGGGTCTGAATAGGTGACGCGGGGCATGTGATCGCGGCGAACCCGGGCGGGCAGGCCCAGCAGGATCGGCCGGATCACCAGCCCGGCATGATAGCCCGCCAGATGGGTGAACTGCCCCTGCCCCGCCGCATCGCCAATGGCATAGATCCGGCGATTCGTGCTGCGCAGGCCGGCATCGACCCGCACCCCGGCGGCATCGGCCTCGACCCCGGCCGCGGGCAGATCCAGCCTCTCGAGCGCCGGGTGACGGCCCGCCGCGACCAGAAGATGGCTGCCCTCAAGCACACCATCCGCGGTCTCGACCGTGATCGCGCCCGCCCGGCCGGCGACCCGCCGCACCTCGGCATGCTCGAAGAGCTCGACGCCCTCGGCCCTCAGCCGGTCGAGCACCAGCGCCGCCGCCTCCGGGTCCTCCCGGGCCAGCGCCCGCTTCGCCTCGATCACGGTGACCTCTGCCCCGAGCCGGCGATGGGCCTGCGCCATCTCGATGCCGATCGGACCGCCGCCAAGGATCAGAAGCCGGTCGGGCCGCGCATCCAGCTCGAACAGGGTCTCGTTGGTGAGATACGGCACCCTATCGAGCCCCGGCACGGGCGGCACCGCCGGGCGCGAGCCGGTCGCGATCACGAAGCGGCGCGCCCGGATGGTCTCTCCGCCCGCTTGGATCTCGCGCGGCGAGACGAAGCGCGCCCAGTCCCGGATCACCCGCACCCCGAGCCCCTCGAACCGCTCGACGCTGTCATGCGGGGCGATGGCGGCAATCGCGCCCCGCACATGGGCCATCACCGCGGCATGGTCGATCTTGGGCGCGACACCGGCAATGCCGCAGCCGCCCTCGCGCATCGCCTGCGCCCGGGCCGCGGCCGCCAGCAGCGCCTTCGAGGGCACACAACCATAATTGAGGCAATCGCCCCCCATCCTGTGACCCTCGACCAGCACGACCCGCGCGCCCATCTGCGCCGCGCCTGCCGCCAGCGACAGCCCGGCGGCACCGCCACCGATGATGCAGAGATCGGTTTTCATCGGCGCCATCGGTCAGCCCTTCCGCCGCGCGACCCGGATCGCGATCGGCAGGGCCGCCAGCGCGGCCAGCCCCAAGAGCGGCCCCAGAACATAGGGTGCGAAGATGATGCCGAGATCGGGCCGCGCGCCACGCGCGAAGACCTCGCCCAGCCCGGCGCCGACCCATGTATAGACCAGCGCGCCCGGCATGATGCCGAAAAAGGTGGTGAAGACGAAGCGCCCGGCCCGGACCCCCACCATCGCGGGCAGCAGGTTGGCCACGAAGAACGGCACGGCCGGGACCAGCCGGATCAGGAACAATACCGGGATCTCGTTCTCGCGGAGGCCGTCGCGACAGGCCGCGATACGTCCCTCGCCGGCATCGAGCCGGGCCGAGAGCCGGTCGCCGAGCCCCCAGCGCGCCGCCAGAAAGATCAGAAGTGCCCCCAGCGTGGCGGCCGTGACATTGAAGAACACGCCCGGAAAGAGCCCGAAAAGGAAACCGCCGGTCAGCGTCGCCACCGTCGCCCCCGGCAACGAGAAGGCGACGATCAGCACATAGGCCAGCATGAAGCCCAGCACCGCCAGGGCATAATTGGCGTCGCGCAGCGCGATCAGCGCCTCGCGATGCGCCGCCAGCGCCTCGAAGCTCAGCCGGTCGTTCAGCGTCACGGCACCGATCAGCGCCACGGCGGCAATCGCTGCCAGAAGCAGGTAGCGGGCAAGGCCCCGCCGTCTTGGCTTCTGCTGTCTTGTCCGGGACATGTCTGTTGTGCCGCTCACCATCTTCGGGTCCGATCCGGATTTCCGCCTTGCGAACCATGCACGGCCCGGACCGGCCTGGACAGCCCGCTCACGCCGCATTGATCGGCGGTGACGAAGAAAAACGCCCCGCCTCCGGGCCGAAAGGACGGCCGCCGCCGCCCGGAGACCGTCGATTGCGGCATTTCCCGTGCGGGAAGAATTGACTTGCCCGCGTCAAGCCCCTAAAGGACGGGCTTCGAACACCATAGGGCCTTCGAATCCGCACGCGGTTTGGGTCCATCTCGACGGAGCGACGCGCGATGAAACGCACCTATCAACCTTCGAATCTGGTCCGCAAGAAGCGCCACGGCTTCCGTGCCCGCATGGCGACCAAGGCTGGCCGCAAGATTCTGAACGCCCGCCGTGCCCGTGGCCGCAAGAGCCTTTGCGCCTGAGAGCACGCCTGAGGGCGATGACGACATGATGCCGCCGGGGATGAACGGCGCCTCCGAAACATCGGAGAGCGTCAAAGCTTCTCCGGCGGTTTCGTCATGCCTGACGGTCCTCTCCCGCCGCGCAGACTTCCTGCTCGCGGCGCGGGCAAGACGGCAATCGGCCCCCGCCTTCACGCTGCAGGCCCGGCGCCGGACCGAGGCGCCCGAGGGCGGCATCCGGATCGGCTTCACCTGCTCGAAGAAGGTGGGCAATGCTGTCGCGCGCAACCGCGCCAAGCGCCGCCTGCGCGAGATCGCCCGGACCGAGCTGCCTGTCCATGGCCGCCCGGGTTGGGATTATGTGCTGATCGGACGACCGGTCACGACGGCAAGCCGCGATTTCGCGGCCCTGCGTGCCGACCTGCGCCGGGCGCTCGAACGCCTGCATGCGGACCGGTCATGAGCCCGCTCGCCCGCCTGCTTGCCCTGCCGATCCGCGCCTACCGTATCGTGCTGTCGCCCTGGATCGGGTTCAACTGCCGCTATCAGCCGACCTGCTCGGCCTATGCGCTGGAAGCGCTTGAAACGCATGGCGCCCTTCGCGGCGGTGCCCTGGCGCTCTGGCGCATCCTGCGCTGCAATCCCTGGGGCGGCTGCGGCTACGACCCGGTACCGCCGAAGCCCGACCCGAAGCGCTAGACCGCGAAAGACAAAGCGCCTTTCCGCTTCCCCGGCGGCGGGCAATCTGGCATAGGCCCGGCCATGTCTGACGAGACCGACGATATCCACCCGCTGTTCCACGGCGCCCCCTCGACAACCGAGTTCAAGAAGCTGCGCAAGCGGATCATCCGCGACACCCGCGAGGCCATCGAACAATACGGGATGATCGAGCGCGGCGCGCGCTGGCTGGTCTGCCTCTCGGGCGGCAAGGACAGCTACACGCTGCTTGCCGCGCTTTACGAATTGAAATGGCGCGGGCTGCTGCCGGTCGAGCTGCTGGCCTGCAATCTCGACCAAGGGCAGCCCGGCTTTCCGGCCACGGTGCTGCCCGCATTCCTGGAGCGAATGGGGGTCCCGCACCGGATCGAGTATCAGGACACCTATTCCATCGTGATGGACAAGGTGCCCCAGGGCCGGACCTATTGCGCGCTCTGCTCGCGGCTCCGGCGGGGCAATCTCTACCGCATCGCCCGCGAGGAGGGCTGCTCGGCCGTGGTGCTGGGCCATCACCGCGACGACATCCTGGAAACCTTCCTGCTGAACCTGTTCCACGGCGGACGACTGGCGACGATGCCGCCGAAGCTTGTGAACGAGGAGGGCGATCTTTTCGTCTACCGCCCGCTCGCCCATGTGGCCGAGGCCGATTGCGCGCGCTTCGCCCGGGCGATGGATTATCCGATCATACCCTGCGATCTCTGCGGCAGCCAGGACGGGCTGCAGCGCATGCAGGTCAAGGCGATGCTCGACCAGTGGGAGACCAACCATCCCGGGCGCCGCCAGAAGATGTTTCGCGCGCTGATGCATGTGCGCCCCTCACATCTGCTTGACCCGACGCTCTTCGACTTCGCGGGACTCCTGCGGGAAACCGGCGCTCCCTCCGACATCGCGCCCGGCGAGCCCCCAGAGGGCTGACGATCCCCCGGCCGCTCGCCCGTTGCGAGGCCGGGAATTTGGGTATTTTTCCAAGAAGAAGCAGGCATGTGTCTTCTTCTTGGTCCAAATACCCCGACGGAGCGTCCAAAAAGGGCGATCGGCGGGGGCGAGTGCGGACAGATGCCAAAGGCGGGCACTGCCCTCATATGCCGTGCGTCGGCAAAACGACTTGACCTCACCGGCCTCAATCTGTTGAAGCAGCCACACCTTTCAAAGGACGGGGTGGCGGTCTGCCATGGACGATCAGAACAAGAATCTCATACTCGCAACGGCGCTCAGCTTCCTGGTGATCCTCGGGTGGTTCCTGTTATTCCCGCCGGAACAGCAGGCACCGGTCGAGGAACAGGACGCCGTCACGACGACCGAGCAGACCGGCAGCGGCGCGACCGCGCCCGACCTGGCCGTGGCCCCTCCGGCGCCTCAGGGCAGCGGCGCGGCCAGCACGCCCGAAACCGCCGCCCCCTCGCTGGCCGCCGAGGCGCCCCGGCTCTCGATCGAGACGCCGCGCCTGACCGGGTCGATCTCGCTTCTGGGCGGACGCATCGACCGGCTGTCGCTGAAAGACTATCACGAGACGCTCGATCCGGACTCGCCGCTTGTCTCGCTGCTTGAGCCGGTCGGGACCGAGCGGCCCTATTACGCGCTTTATGGCTGGGCGCCCGCGGGCAGCCTTGGCTATGAGGACGTCCCCGGGGCCAACACGCTCTGGACCCTCGACGGCAACGACGCGCTGTCGGTCGACAGCCCCGTCTCGATGCATTGGAACAATGGCAAGGGTCTGACCTTCCATCGCACCATCAGCATCGACGAGAACTACATGTTCACGGTCGAGCAAAGCGTCGAGAACGCCACCGGCGAGACCGTGCGCCTTGCGCCCTACGGCATCGTCGCGCGCCATGGCCAGCCCGAGGGCAGCCGCTTCTACATCCTGCACGAGGGCGTGGTCCGGCAGACCGACAGCGAGCTGGAAGAGATCAAGTACAAGAAGATGCCCGACATGGATTATGTCGAGCGCGAAAGGGCCAATGCCGAGGTCACCGACGTTCAGGAGAACGGCTGGATCGGCTTCACCGACAAATACTGGATGACCACGCTGATCCCCGAGCCGGGTCAGCCCTTCACCTCGGTCGCCAAATACGTCCAGGGGCCCGACATCTATCAGGTCGAGGCGCGGCTGCCGGTCGTGGACGTGGCCGCCGGTGCCACCGAGAGCACTTCGACCATGCTGTTCGCGGGCGCCAAGGAATGGGAGACGATCCACCATTACCAGAAGGATGACGGCATCTTCCGCTTCATCGACTCGATCGACTGGGGCTGGTTCTTCTTCTTCACCAAACCGATCTTCCGCGTGCTGCACTGGCTGAACGGGGCGATGTCGGGCCTTGGCGTGCCGGGCTCGATGGGCTGGTCGATCATCCTCCTGACCGTCATCATCAAGGCGATCGTCCTGCCCCTGGCCTACAAGTCCTACAGCTCGATGGCGAAGATGAAGGAACTTCAGCCCAAGATGGAAGAGCTGAAGGAACGCTGCGGCGACGACCGCCAGAAGCTGCAGCAGGAGATGATGACGCTCTACAAGAAAGAGAAGGTGAACCCCGCCGCGGGCTGTCTGCCGCTCTTCGTGCAGATCCCGATCTTCTTCTCGCTCTACAAGGTGATCTTCGTCACCATCGAGCTGCGCCATGCGCCGTGGATCGGCTGGATCCATGACCTCTCGGCGCCCGATCCGTCCTCGATCCTTAACCTGTTCGGCCTGCTGCCCTATGCGCCGCCGGAACCGGGCTCGTTCTTCGCGATCCTGTCGCTCGGTGTGCTACCGATCCTGCTCGGGATCTCGATGTGGCTGCAGCAGAAGCTGAACCCGACCCCCACCGATGCGACCCAGGCCATGGTCTTCGCCTGGCTGCCCTGGGTGTTCATGTTCATGCTGGGCAACTTCGCCAGCGGGCTGGTGCTGTACTGGATCTGCAACAACACGATCACCTTCATCCAGCAATATGTGATCATGCGCATCCACGGCTTCCACCCCGACGTGCTGGGCAATATCAGGTCGAGCTTCCGCAAGAAGAAGCCGGAACCGGAGCACAAATGACGGCACGGCTGGCCCGGATCTATCGCCACCCGATCAAGGGCCACGGCGCCGAGGCGCTGGAGGCGGTGGATCTTCAGGCCGGCCGCACCCTTCCCTGGGACCGCACCTGGGCCGTGGCGCATGAGGCGTCGCGGGCGGACGGAACCGGCTGGGCGCCCTGTGCGAATTTCTCGCGCGGGGCGAAGGCGCCGCAGCTTATGGCCATCGGCGCGCAGCTGGACGAGGCGGCGGGGCAAGTGACCCTGACCCATCCCGACCGGCCCGAGCTGAGCTTTTCTCCCGACAGCGAGGCCGCCGCCCTGATCGACTGGGTCGCCCCGCTGATGCCCGCAGACCGCGCCGCCTCGACCCGGATCGTCCGGGCCCCGGGGCGCGGCATGACCGACAGCGCCTTTCCCTCGGTCAGCCTCCTGGGGCTGGCGTCGCTCGAGGCCCTGTCCGGACAGCTCGGCCAGGCGCTGTCGCCGCTGCGCTTCCGCGGCAATTTCTGGATCGAGGGGCTCACCCCCTTCGCCGAATTCGACTGGGTCGGACGCAAGATCCGACTGGGCCGGGCGGTGATCGAGGTGCGCGAGCGCATCACCCGCTGCATGGCGACGGCCGCCAACCCCGAAACCGGCGAACGCGACGCCGACACGCTGGGCGCGCTGCAGGCCGGCTGGGGGCACAAGCAATTCGGCGTCTATGCCGAGGTGATCGAGGGCGGCCGCGTAGCCCTTGGCGACGCTCTGGAGGCGCTATGACCCCCCTTCCCTTCCCGCTGACGCCCGAACCCGATGCCGAGGCCGCCGAACGCGGACGCAAGCTGTTCGCGGGCCCCGTCGAATTCCTGAAAGGCGTGGTCGCGATGGACGGGCTGCCGCCCGCCGACCGGCCCGAGATCTGCTTTGCCGGGCGGTCCAACGTGGGCAAGTCGAGCCTGATCAACGCGCTGACCGGGCGCAAGGCGCTAGCGCGGGCCTCGAACACGCCCGGGCGGACCCAGGAGATCAACTATTTCACCCTGGGCGAAAGCCATTACCTCGTCGACCTGCCGGGCTATGGCTATGCCGAGGCGCCGCTGAAGGTGGTCGAGAAATGGCAGCGCCTGCTCAAGGCCTATCTGGCCGGGCGTCAGACGCTGCGCCGGGCCTTCGTGCTGATCGATGCGCGCCACGGGGTGAAGCCGGTCGATGACGAGATCATGAAGCTGCTCGACGGCGCCGCGGTGACCTTCCAGACGGTGCTGACCAAGGCCGACAAGGTGAAGGTCGCCGAGCGCGACAAGGTGCTGGACCAGGTCCGGGCCTCGCTGGCGCGTCACCCCGCCGCCTTCCCCGAGATCATTCTGAGCTCGTCCGAGAAGGGCGACGGGATCCCCACCCTGCGCGCGACCGTCGAGGGCATCGCCTAGGACAACGCCCCGTCTTGTAAGGCCCGCCTCGCGGGCGGCTCAGACGTGCTGGCCCGCGTTGACCTCGATCTCGGTGCCGGTGACGTAGCTTGCCTCCTCCGAACAGAGGAAATGGATCACGCTGGCCACTTCCTCGGGCTGGCCCAGACGGCGCAGCGGCAGACCTTCGACGATCTTCTCGGTGCCGGGGCTCAGGATCGAGGTTTCGACCTCTCCGGGCGCGATCGCGTTCACCCGGACACCCAGCGGGCCGAAATCATGCGCCATCTCGCGGGTCAGCGCAGCCAACGCGGCTTTCGAGGTGGAATAGGCCGCGCCCGCGAAGGGATGCACGCGGCTGCCCGCGATCGAGGTGACATTGACGATGGCGCCCCGGGCCGCGGCCAGTTCGTCCTGCAGCCCGCGTGCCAGCACGATGGAGGCGAAGAAGTTCACGTTGAAGACCTGCCCCCAGGTCCGCATGTCGGTTTCCAGCGTATTGAGCCGCCCGCCCTCCTCGGTCTTGGGCGAGATCCCGGCATTGTTGACCAGCGCATGCAGCTTGCCCCCGGTCAGCTTGCCGCGCACCACCTCGATGGCGCGTTTGGTCATGGCCGGATCGGCCAGATCGATCTGGACATGGTTCTCGGCCCCGCCGGGCCAGGGACAGCGCGAGTCGAAGGGATGGCGCGAACAGGTCAGAACCCGCCAGCCTTCGGCCGAAAAGCGCTTGACCGTCGCATGCCCGATACCCCGGCTCGCTCCGGTCAGCAACATTACCCTCTGTTCCATCGCACCTTTCCCGTTCTGCGGCCTGATCAACGTAAGCCCGGCGCGCCAAAAGACAATCACCCTTGGCCTGAGGACGCGCAGGCGCTAACAGACGGTCATTGGACGGACCCGCAGAATGAGAAGACAGACCGCCATGAATCGCGACTGGATCGCCACCGCCCGGACATTGTCCGCGGCGCTGCCCTATCTTCAGCGCTATACCGGCGCCATCGTCGTCATAAAGTTCGGCGGCCATGCCATGGGCGACGATGCCGAGATGGAGAGCTTCGCCCGCGATGTCGTGCTGATGCGGCAGGTCGGCGTGAACCCGGTGATCGTCCATGGCGGCGGGCCGATGATCAACGAGATGCTGGCCAAGCTCGGCGTGGTGTCGGAATTCGTCAAGGGCAAGCGGGTGACCGATGCCGCCACCGTCGAGGTGGTCGAGATGGTGCTTTCGGGACGGGTCAACAAGCGCATTGCCCAGGCGATCAACGATCAGGGCGGCAAGGCGGTCGGGCTCTCGGGCAAGGATGCGGGGCTGATCGTCTGCGACCAGGCCGATCCGTCGCTGGGATTCGTCGGGGCGCCCACCGAGGTGAACCCCGAGGTGCTGCACCAGCTCTTTGCCGCGGGAATGATCCCGGTCGTGGCCCCGCTTGGCGCCGGGCGCGCGGGCGAGACCTTCAACATCAACGGCGATACCGCGGCGGGCGCCATCGCGGCGGCGCTGAAGGCCGACCGGCTGCTGCTGCTGACCGATGTCTCCGGCGTCAAGGATGCCTCGGGCCGCGTCATGACCGAGCTGACCCCCGACAATATCCGCGAGATGACCGCCTCGGGCGTGATCGCGGGCGGCATGATCCCGAAGACCGAAACCGCGCTGTCGGCGATCGAGGGCGGCGTGCGCGCGGTGGTCATCCTCGACGGTCGCGCGCCCAATGCCTGCCTTCTGGAGCTTTTCACCGATCACGGGGCGGGCTCGCTGATCCGCGCGCCGCGTCCCTGACGCAGCGAACCTGCTGGCCCGGAGCGACAGGCTGTGACAGGATGCCCCCGACCCGCGACAAGCAAAGCGGCCTGCCGATGAGTTTGCGCCTGATCCTCGTCCGACATGCGAAATCGAGTTGGGACGACCCGAGCCAGGACGATCATGACCGTCCGCTGAACGCGCGCGGCCGCGAGGCGGCGCCGAAAATCGGTCGCTGGCTGGCCGAGCGCGACCATGTGCCGGCCGAAGTGGTCAGCTCGACCTCCTGCCGCACGCTGGAAACCTGGGACCGGATGGCGCCTTTGCTGGGCGAGTCCAGCGTCATGCGGCGCGATCCCGGGCTTTACCACGCACCGGCCGAGCGGATGCTGGAGACCCTGAACAATTGCGCGGCATCGCCGGTTTTGTTGCTGGGCCACAATCCCGGCATCGCCGATTTCGCGGCCCGCCTGCTGGAAGCCCCGCCCGAACTGCCGCGTTTTGCAAACTTTCCCACCTGCGCCACGCTCGTCGCGGAATTCGACCTGGACGACTGGACCGAGGTCGACTTCGGAACCGGCCGGCTGGTCGATTTCATCACGCCCAAGCAGCTCGACGGCTGATCCCGCGGCGACGGCAAGGCGCCGCCGCGGCCTTGGCCGCCCGGATCAGTCGGACCCTCCCGGCATGCCCGAGAAGCTGACGGTGACATCCTCGTCGCGGGCGATGAACTGGCAGGCCAGACGATAGCGCGGCGGCATGTCGCGCACCTCGGCATCGTCGATTTCCTGCTGGGTCAGCTTGCCGAGTTCCTTGAGCTTCTGCTTTTCCTTCTCGGTCAGCATGATCGCCTTCTTGTCGGCGGGATTGTCATAGCTGACCTCGATCAGGCAGGAACCGCAATTCCCGTCGCGGCAGTCGAAGGGGATCGGGATCCTGTTGTCCTCGGCCAGCGCGAGGATCGTCTTGGTATCTCCCGCCACGCCATAGACCGTCTTGTCCTTGTGCATCTGCGGAGAGGTAAAGGTGATGATCGCCATGTCGTATACGTCCTTGGCTTGGGCCCGCCGCCCCGCGAAAGGGCGGAAGGCGGATGTCGGTTCGAACCGGTCGCACGTCTCCACCAGATGGGAAGCAGGTTCCGTGCCACGGCCAGCCCGTTGAAACCGCGTCATTCCCCGGCGGCATGTGCGGAAGACGACAGGGCTGTCGGGCAAAGCCGACAGGCCCGGGGCCAGGCCTTGCGCCCGGACGGCGAAGGGGCGATGATCGGCCCTGACGGAAGAAGGAGAGATATGCGCAGCGATCAGTCGTGACACCGCAGGACGCGGTTCGCCCCGGCGCCCGGCAAGCGGGCCCGATCAAGACGCATATCCAACTTTCGGAAAAACAGATGACACAATCCGACATTCTCATCCGCGCGCCGCGGCCGGGCGACCATGCCCGGCTTTCGGCAATCTGGTACGCCGCCTCGCGCGAGGCCCATGGTTTTCTCGGCGAGGACAGGCTGCGCGCCCAGCGCAAGCTCATCGAGACGCAATACCTGCCCGGCTCCGAGCTCTGGCTTGCCTGTCGGCAGGACCGGCCCGTGGGTTTCATCGGCCTTCTGGGGGCGTTCATCGGCGGGCTTTTCGTGGCCCCCGAACAGCAGGGCCAGGGCATCGGCCGTGCGCTTGTCGCCCATGCGGCCGGGCTGAAGGGCCGGCTGGAACTTGAGGTCTACAGCGCCAATGCCCGGGCCTGCGCCTTCTATCGCGGGCTCGGCTTCGTCGAGGTCTCGCGCCGGCCCGATGACGACGAGGGGCTGCCCTTCGAGACCTTGCGGCTGCGGCGGGAAGCCTGACACGGAGCGCGGCGCGGGAGATCGCTCTCCCGCGCCGTTCCTGCCCGTTCGTCTCAGTGACCGAGGATCTGGCTGAGAAACAGTCTGGTTCGCTCGGAGCGCGGCGCGTTGAAGAAGGCCTCGGGCGCGTTCTGCTCGACGATCTGGCCCTGATCCATGAAGATCACCCGGTTCGCCACCTGCCGGGCAAATCCCATCTCATGAGTGACGCAGATCATCGTCATGCCCTCTTCGGCAAGCGCTATCATGGTGTCGAGCACCTCCTTGATCATCTCGGGGTCGAGTGCCGAGGTCGGCTCGTCGAACAGCATGATGTTGGGCCGCATGCACAGCGCCCGCGCGATGGCGACCCGCTGCTGCTGGCCGCCCGACAGCTGGCCCGGATATTTATTGGCCTGTTCGGGGATCCGGACCTTTTCGAGATAGGACATGGCGATGTCCACTGCTTCCCTTCTCGGCACCTTGCGCACCCAGATCGGCGCCAGCGTGCAGTTTTCCAGGATCGTCAGATGCGGGAACAGGTTGAACTGCTGGAACACCATCCCGACCTCGGAGCGGACCTGATCGATATGCTTCAGGTCACTGGTCAGCTCGATCCCCTCGACGACGATCCTGCCCGCCTGGTGGTCCTCCAGCCGGTTGATGCAGCGGATCAGGGTCGACTTGCCCGAGCCCGAGGGGCCGCAGACGACGATGCGTTCGCCCTTGTAGATCGTCAGGTTGATGTCGCGCAGCACATGGAAGGCCCCGTACCACTTGTTCATGCCAAGGATGTCGATGGCGACCTCCTCCGAAACGGCCGGCCGGGACGGGTCGATGACAGGGTCGGACATGGCGGGACCTCCTCAGCGGTGCTCGGTCCGGAGCCTGCGCTCCAGATACATCGAGTAGCGGGACATGGAGAAACAGAAGACGAAGAACAGCGCCGCGATGAAGCCGTAAAGCTCCCAGACGATGCCGTTCCAGTTGACATCGGCCCGGATCGAGTTCGAGAAGCCGACCGGATCGAGCAGACCGATGATCGAGACCAGCGTGGTATCCTTGAAGACGCCGATGAAGGTCGAGACGATCCCGGGGATCGAGATCTTCAGCGCCTGTGGCATGATGATCAGCCGCTGCGCCTTCCAGTAATCGAGCCCGAGCGCGTCGGCCGCCTCGTACTGGCCCCGGGGCAAGGCCGCCAGCCCGCCCCGGATCACCTCGGCGACATAGGCCGAGGCGAACAGCGTCACCATGATGATGACGCGCAGCACGATGTCGAAATTGGTATCCGGCGGCATGAAATAGTTCAGCAGAAGCCAGGCCACGAAAAGCAGCGTGATCAGCGGCACGCCGCGGACGAACTCGATGACCCCGACGCAGATCGACTTGACGATGAGCATCCGCGATTGCCGGCCCAGCGCCAGCAGGATGCCGAAAGGCAGCGACAGGGTGATCGCCGTCACGCCGATGGTGATCGACAGCATGAAGCCGCCGAAACTGCGGCTCGAGACCGGCTCGATCCCCAAGGGCAGAACGGCCTGCAGCTGCCCCGAGGCCGGGCCCGCCAGCCAGAACCACCACATGACCGGCACAAGCGCGGCCGCGATGGTGCCGAGGATCGCGCCGCCGAACGGCGTCACCAGCCGGAAGGCGGCATAGCCCAGCACGAAGCCCAGAGCGACCGCTACCGGCAGCCAGACCGTCCCGCCCCAGAGCAGCCAGGGCACCAGAAAGGGCGCCGCCCCCGACAGGTAAAGCACCTTGCGCGGAAACCCGGGAAACAGCACCGGCGCCATCCCGCCCAGCGCGATGCCGAAGGCCAGGATCGGGCGCCAGTAGAGCTCGGACGGGTAGAAGCCGAAGATCAGTTGCGCCCAGCGTTCGCGGATCACCGCCCAGCAGGCGCCGCTGGCCTCGGGACCGTAGGCCTCCTTGATCTGCGCGCGGCATTCGGAAAGCGAACTGGCGGTCCAGCTGGAATGGACGATCCAGGGCAGGACCGCGGCCAGAAGCCAGGCAACCAGAGCCAGCGAAAGCAGGGTCAGCGCCGCGTTCAGCCAGGACGAGAACAGGTTCCGGCGCAGCCATCCGAGCGGGCCGACCGAACTGGCGGGCGCGGGCGCGGGCGGCAGCATCGCGTCGCGGACGAAGGCGGTGTCGTGGGACGGGGCGTCGCTCATCTCACCGCTCCACCAGCCGGACCCTGGCATCGTACCAGTTCATCGCCGTCGAGATGACCAGCGAGATCGCCAGATAGAACAGCATCATCAGCAGCACGCATTCCAGCTCGCGCCCGGTCTGACCCATGGTGATGCCGCCCAGCGTGCCGGTGATGTCCATGTAGCCCACCGCGATCGCCAGCGACGAGTTCTTGGTCAGGTTCAGATATTGCGAGATCAGCGGCGGGATGATGACCCTGAGCGCCTGCGGCAGGATCACCAGCGACATGATCCGGTTCGGCCGAAGCCCCAGCGCCGCCGCAGCCTCGGTCTGGCCCTTCGAGATCGCGAGGATCCCCCCACGGACGATCTCGGCAATGAAGGCCGCGGTATAGAAGCTGAGAGCCAGCCAAAGCGCGATCAGCGAATTCCGCATGTAGATCCCGCCGCGGAAGTTGAAGCCCCTCAGTTCGGGATAGCCCAGATGGAAGCCCAGCGCCGCCAGCAGGATCAAGAGCGGCAGCACGACCACGCCAAGGCGCAGATACCAGGTCGTGGGCCGAAGCCCGGTCCGGTTCTGGATCCGGTCGGCCCGCGCCCGGATCCGCGCCGAGACCCAGAGCCCGGCCGCCAGAACCGCAAGGAACGCCACCAGATCCAGGCTGATCTCGAAGGCGCCGAAGACCGACAGGTCGCCGAGGCTGCGCGAGAACAGCGGCTCGGGGATATAGAAGCCGCGATTGGTCAGCGCCACGCTGTCGCCCAAGAGCATCGAGGCGGTGGCATCCTCGCCGCGAAAGGCATTGGGCGGCGGCAGGCTCTCGATCAGGATCGCCATGAAGAACAGGATCCAGAGCAGGACCGGCACATTGCGGAAGATCTCGACATAGACGGTCATCAGCCGCGCGACGAGCCAGTTGCGCGACAGCCGCAGCACCCCGATCGTCACGCCCATGACGGTGGCGAGGGCGCAGCCGAGAAAGGCCACCAGCAGCGTGTTCAGAAGCCCCACCACGGCCGCCCTGAGATGGGTGTCGCGGCTGGTATAGGCGATCAGCGTCTGGTTGATGTCATATTGCGCCTGGTTCCCGAGGAAGCCGAACTCGATCGGCTTGCCAAGCTCGGCGAGGTTCTGCACGGTATTGCTGATCATCCAGCTCACCAGCAGCATGAAACCGGCCAGCGTGACGATCTGGATCGTCAGCGACCTGTAGCGGGTATCGAAGATCAGCATGCGCAGACGGAACGTCTCGCGCGGTAGGTCCGGATGGCTGGTCATGCGGGCGCTCCCTGTAGCTCCCTCCCGGCAAAGCGCGACCCTGCGCCGACCGACATGGCCGCGCCTCCTCCCTGGATCCTTACCGGGATTCCTGTTTTATCTGGTCCGGATACGCGAAGGGCGCGGAGTTTGCCGCGCCCTTCGAAACTGCCTTACCGGAAGGGCGGTGCGTACATCAGCCCGCCATCGGTCCATTGCGCGTTCAGCCCCCGCGCCAGGCCGATGGGGGTGTTCTGGCCGATATATTTCTCGAACAGCTCGCCGTAATTTCCACCGGCCTTGATCGCCTTGACCGCCCAGTCGGGCGACAGGCCGAGCATCCCTCCGAGGGCGCCCTCGGTGCCGAGCAGACGGTTGACCTCGGGATTGGTGGTGACCGTCGCGGTCAGCTCGTCGATATTGGCCGAGGTCACGCCGTATTCCTCGGCGGCGATCAGCGCGTTCAGCGTCCAGCGGACGATATCGGCCCATTCATCGTCGCCATGGCGCACCAGCGGGCCCAGCGGCTCTTTCGAGATGATCTCGGGCAGGACCACATGCGCCGAGGGATCCTCGAAGGTGGCGCGCGTCGCGGCCAGACCCGAGGCATCGGTGGTGTAGACGTCGCAGGCCCCGGCCAGATATTGCTGCTGGGCCTGCTCGTTAGTCTCGATCGGGACCGGCTCGTAGCTGATATTGTTGACGCGGAAGAAATCCGCGAGGTTCAGTTCAGTCGTGGTCCCGGTCTGTATGCAGACGGTCGCGCCGTCGAGTTCCTTGGCCGAGCTGACGCCCAGCGCCTTCGGCACCATGAAGCCCTGACCGTCGTAATAATTGACGCCGACGAAGGTGAACTTGAGGTCGACATCGCGCGAAAAGGTCCAGGTGGTGTTGCGCACCAGCATGTCGATCTCGCCCGAGGCGAGGGCGGTGAACCGGGTCTTGCCAGTGGTGGGGACGAATTCGACGGCCGAGGAATCCCCCAGCACGGCGGCGGCCACCGCGCGACAGACCGCCACGTCGAAGCCCTGCCAGTCGCCATTCGCATCCGGCGCCGCGAAACCGACGAGGCCCGTATTGGTGCCGCAGTTCAGCTTGCCGCGCGCCTTGACATCGTCAAGCGTTGCCGCGCCCGCTGACGCCGCGGCGCAGGCCACCATGGTCAGCGCGCCGGGAATAATGGATTTCTTCATTTTCACCTCTTCCTGAATATCAGTCCGTTCTTACGGCTTTAAGGTCCCCCGGCACGGCAGGGGCATGACAATGAGAGAACCCAACCCCCTCAGCGCCTCAAGTCTGGGCAAAATACCGCCGTCAGGTCAAGTGCACAGGAGATTTCGCGCCTCTCGCACAACCATCGGGGTGCGGCCGGCGCCGCCTGCTCACGATTTAAGCAGTGCGGAACACGGTGCGGGGATCAGAGCGCTGCCCGCGCAAGATCGAGGAAATGGCGTGCCTGCAGGAAGTCGCGCTGCCGGGCCGCGGCGACCTCGGCGGCCTCGTCATCGAGGCCCCATTGCTCCTGCTGCCAGGTCTCGTCGATCCGCGACAGCTCCCAGAGCCGTTCGGGCGGCTCGAGCCCCTCGGCCGCGGCAAGCCCGATCACCAGCGAGCCGGACAGCCCGACCAGATCGTGCAGAGCGGTCAGTTCGAACGCATCGAGCCCGGCAACCCGGCTCCGCAACCGCGACAGGCTCTCGGGGGGCTGCGGCCTCGGGATCACACCCGGGGTGGGCTCCAACGGCGCTCCCAGCGTCGAGGCGGCCCAGGCCAGCAGCGGGTCCCAGCTCTCGGCCTGGCGGCGGACCAGTTCCGCAGGGCTCTCGGCGCGATGGCAAAGCAGGTCGCTTTCGCCATAGGCGGCAATCAGTTCGGCCACTTCGGCACGCTGTTCCATGACCTTGTCGATGGCGGCATTGGCCGCCCGGGTGACCGGCATGCTCAGCGGCGCAACCTGATCTTCCTGCGCATCCCATTCGGCCGCCACGGCCTCGGCCATGGCGCGGGTCGGCACCGCAAGCGAGCGCTTGGCGGGGGTCTTGACCGGACGCCCGTCGAGCAGGACGGCAAAGCCATCCTCGGCCGGGGCAACGCCCGCCTCGGTCCAGAACCGTTTCAGCGCCCATTCGCTCATGCCGTCTCTCCCACCAGCGCCAGCACCGCCGCGGGCAGGTCCGCGAAACGCTCGACCACCGCGTCGGCCGCGCCCAGCCGTTCGGCCGGGTGATAGCCCCAGGCCACGGCCAGCGTACGCACGCCCGCGGCGCGGCCCATCTCCATGTCGAATTCGGTATCGCCGATCATCACCGCCCGTTCCGGCGCGACGCCGGTCTCGGCCAGCGCGGCCAGCACCATCGAGGGATGCGGCTTCGAGGGATGGTCGTCCGACACCTGCCGGGTCGCGAAATACCCCCCGAGCTCATGCGAGGCGAGAATCGCGTCGAGCCCGCGCCGGGACTTGCCGGTGGCGATGCCCAGCTCCATGCCGTCGACCGCCAGAAGCGCATCGAGCGCCTCGGCCGCGCCGGGAAAGAGCGGCGAGGCCGCCTGCCCCACCCTCAGCGAAAAGAAGGCCTGCCGATAGGCCTCGACCATGCGGTCGAGCCGCTCGGCGGGGGCGTCGGGGGCCAGCGCCCCGAGCGCCAGCGGCAGCGACAGGCCGACGACGCCAAGAACCTCGGCATGGGCCGGCACCGGCAGCCCCTCGGCGGCGAAGGCTGCCTCCATCGCGCCCGCGATATGGGCCTGACTGTCGATGAGCGTGCCATCGACATCGAAGATCGCAAGGCGGCGGGCAGTCATTCCAGATCCTCGAACGGGTCAAGCGGCACATCGGCCTCGGACCAGCCGAGCATGTCCCAGGTGCGTTTCATATGCGGCGGCAACGGCGCGGTCAGCTTCAGCTGCGCGCCGGTCACCGGATGGGTCAGCGACAGGTGGCGGGCATGCAGATGCAGCTTGCGGCTGATCTCGCCGCCCAGCTGCGCGCCCCAGCCCTCGCCCAGATTCTCCTGCCCCGAGCCACCGTATTTGCCGTCGCCGACGATGGGATGGCCGATCTCGGCCATATGCGCGCGCAGCTGATGGGTCCGGCCGGTGACCGGCACCAGCGCGCACCAGCTGGCCCGCGTTCCCAGCGCCGAGAGCACCGCGTAATCCGAGGTGGCGCGCTTGGCACCCTCGGTCTGATCGACCTTGGCGGGATGGATGCAAAGCATCTTCTCGCCCTCGCCCTTGCTGCCATGCCCCGGCGCCTTGACCAGCCCGAAGCGGATCGTGCCCATGCGCGGATGCGGCACACCCGCCACCACGGCCCAGTAGATCTTGCGGGTCTCGCGGGCGCGGAAGGCAGCGGTCAGATCCCTGGCGACGGCGCGGGTCCGCGCGAGGATCAGCACGCCCGAGGTGTCGCGGTCGAGCCGGTGCACCAGCCGCGGGTTCTCGTCATAGCCAAAGCGCAGCGCCTCGCCCATGCCGTCGACATGGCGCGCCTGTCCGCTGCCGCCCTGCACCGGCAGCCCCGGCGGCTTGTTCAGCGCGATGACATGGGCGTCGCGAAAGATCACGCAGCTGCGGATCATCTCGGCATCGGCCTCGGACACCTTGGGTTTGGGCGCGGCCTCGATCTCGCCCGGATCGGGCAGTGGCGGCACCCGCACCTGCTGGCCCTCTTCCAGCCGGGTCGCGGGCTTGACCCGGCCGCCATCGACCCGGATCTCGCCCTTGCGGCAAAGCTTCTCGATCCGGCCCTGCGAGACATGGGGGAACAGCCGGCGGAACCAGCGGTCCAGCCGCTGGTCGCCATCGCCGCGCGCGACTGTCAGGGTTTGAACGCCACTCATGCCAGCAGGCTCCGCATCGACCAGAAGGCGAGCGCGATGGCGCTCAGGGAAAGGATCAGCGAGCCCGCCACATAGGCGATCGCCAGCTCGGCCTGGCCGCGCTCGAACAGCGTCATCGCATCGAGCGAGAAGGACGAGAATGTGGTGAAGCCGCCCAGAAGGCCGATCTGGAAGAACGGCGCGAAGGACGTGCCGCCCTTTTTTGCCAGAACCACGATCAGCACCCCCATCAGGAACGAGCCCAGAACATTGACGAGGATCGTGCCCCAGGGAAAGCCACGCCCCAGGAGCGACGTGGCCGCCACACCGGAAAGATACCGGCCCACGGAGCCGATCGCGCCCCCGAGGGCCACCTGCAGAAGTGTCGCGCCTGTCATGGGCTTCCCATCGCCCCGCCGGGCGGGCTTGTCAACCGTCCTGCCGCCGCTCGCGCAGCTTTGAGAAATAGTCCAGCCGCCGTTTCAGCTCGCGCTCGAAACCGCGCTCGACGGGGGTGTAGTAGACGCCCCGCTTCATGCTTTCGGGAAAGTAGTTCTGGCCCGAGAAGGCGTCTTCGGCATCGTGGTCGTACTGATAGCCCGCGCCGAAGCCCTGTTCCTTCATCAGCCGGGTCGGCGCGTTCAGGATATGCCTGGGCGGCGGCTCCGAGCCGGTCTTCTGCGCGGCCTGCCGCGCCGCCTTGTAGGCGCTGTAACCCGCATTCGATTTCGGCGCGAGCGCGAGATAGACCACCGCCTGGGCCAGCGCGAGCTCCCCCTCGGGCGAGCCCAGCCTCTCATAGACCGACCATGCGTCAAGACAGACGGTCTGCGCCTGCGGATCGGCAAGCCCGATATCCTCGACGCTCATGCGCACGATCCGCCGGGCCAGAAAGCGCGGGTCCTCGCCGCCTTCGAGCATCCTCGTCAGCCAGTACAGTGCCGCATCCGGGTCCGAGCCCCGGACCGACTTGTGCAGCGCCGAGATCAGGTTGTAATGGCCGTCGCCGCTCTTGTCATATTGCGCCGCGCGTTTCTGCAGCCGCCGGGCCAGATCGGCGGGCGCCAGCGGCCCCGTCACCTTCCAGGCCATGAGCTGCTCGATCAGGTTCAGAAGCGCCCGGCCGTCGCCATCGGCCATGGCGATCAGATCGTCCCGGGCCTCGCCGGTCAGGGGCAGCGGGCGGCCAAGCTCGTGTTCGGCCCGCTGCGCCAGAAGCTCCAGATGCGCGGGGTCCAGCCGTTCCAGCACCAGCACCTGCGACCGCGACAGAAGCGCCGCGTTCAGCTCGAAGCTGGGGTTTTCGGTGGTCGCGCCGACCAGCAGGATGGTGCCATCCTCCATATGCGGCAGGAAGCCGTCCTGCTGGGCCTTGTTGAAGCGGTGGATCTCGTCGACGAAGAGAAGCGTGCCCTGCCCGTTGGCATGGCGCAGCCTTGCGGCCTCGAACACCTTTTTCAGCTCGGCCACGCCTGAGAAGATCGCACTGATCTGCACGAAGGCCAGATCGGTCTCGTCGGCCAGAAGCCGCGCGATGGTGGTCTTGCCGACGCCCGGCGGCCCCCAGAAAATCAGGGAGGACAGCGTACCGGCCGCCAACATCACGCCAAGGGGCGCCTCGGGGCCCAGCACATGTTCCTGACCGATCACCTCGGCCAGCCGCCTCGGGCGCAGCCGGTCAGCCAGCGGGCGCGGCCCGGCGCGGTCGGAAGCGGCAGATGGGGTGCGGTCGAAAAGATCAGTCATCGGGGCAGCCTATGCCAGAGCGCTCAGACACGAAAGCGCAAGACGCCGCGGCGGCCGTTGCGCAGATATTCGACATACCAGCGGCGCCCGCCCTTGCGCGCCGCCGCCGCCACATCCGCCGTCGAGCGGATCTCGCGATCATTGATCTGCAGCAGGATGTCGCCCGGGGCAAGCCCGCCCCGGCCGCCGATCGCGCCCGGATCGGTGACAAGCACACCGCTCAGCCCGGCCGGAAGTGCGTTTTCCTGCACCACCGCCGGATTGAGATTCACCACAGACAGCCCGGCCAGCACGCTTTGCCTGCGTATCGTCAGCGGGTCGCGCGGCGGCGTTTCCGGCGGCGCCACCAGATCGACCGAGGCCGTCTGCGGGCGGGCCGCGCCGCGATGACGGTAGCTGACCTCGATCTGCCGCCCGATCCCCTCGGCCGAGAGCCGGAACAGCATTTCCTGCGGGGTGTTGACCGGATCGCCCCCCAGCGCCAGGACGACATCGCCGACACCGAGCCCGGCGGCCCGGAACGGGCTTTCGGGATGCAGCGCGTTCAGCACCACGCCCCGCGGGCTGTCCATCCCCAGCGCCTCGGCCAGGGCCGCATCGACCGGCTGGCCCGAAAGCCCGGCCCAGGGCCGCTGGAACCGCCGTGCCCCGGCCTCGGCCTGTTCGATGAAACGCGAGACCAGATTGGCGGGAATGGCGAAGCCGATACCGTTCGAGCCGCCCGAACGCGACAGGATCGCGGTATTGATGCCGACCAGCCGCCCGGCCATGTCGACCAGCGCCCCGCCCGAATTGCCGGGATTGATCGCCGCATCGGTCTGGATGAAATAACCGCGCCCGCCCCCGATCGAGAGGCCCGAGCGGGCCAGCCCCGAGACGATGCCCGAGCTGACGGTCTGGCCGATCCCGAACGGGTTGCCGATGGCCAGCACCAGATCGCCGACCTCGATCTCGTCCGAATCCCGCAGCGGCAAGGAGGGCAGGTCGTGGGCGCCCTCGAGACGCAGCACCGCCAGGTCGGATTCCTCGTCGGCCAGCAGCACCTCGGCCTCGAATTCGCGCCGATCGGCCAGCACCACCCGGATCTGATCGGCACGACCCACGACATGGTAATTCGACACCACCATCCCGTCGGGTGACACGATCACCCCCGATCCCAAGGCATTCTCGACCCTCGGCTGGGCCCGGCCGAAATTGCGGAAGAGGTCGGAAAAGAACGGGTCGGCCGCGAAGGGCGTCGGCCTGTCGGCAACCACGCGGCTGGTGAAAACGTTGACGACCGCCGGAGCGGCCTCGCGCACCACGGGCGAAAAACTCAGCTGGATCTCGGCCCGGCTCTCGGGAAGACGGTTTTCGGCCGCAAGCGGTCCGGCGATCAGAAGAAGGCAAAGAAGGGTGGCAAGACGTGGCATCGGAACGCTCCGGATCGGCGGCATGGCCGATCATATGCGACCGCAAGCGCCCGAGTTCAACGTCGGCCAGATGCGGCGCGGGCGGGGCGCGCCCGTCTCGAACGCGCGCCCCGCCCCCTTTCCGGTCCGGATGCTCTAGTGCAGGTTGGTGGCGAAGTTCATGGAAATCACCTGGTTCCGGATCCCGTCGATCTCCATCACCGGGCCCATCGCGGTCATGTCGATCCCGACCCGCTTGTTCCAGAGCGGCCAATTGGCATTCAGCAATGCCAGACACTGGCTGGCGCCCAGGCTCCGCGCCGCGCGCGCCAGTTCCTGGACCAGGTTGAAATAGATCGGCCGACGCTGATGCAGCGGGACCTTCTGGGTGACGAAGCCGCGCGAGCTTTCCCAGACGGTTTCGCCCACCGGCGCCTCGTCATAGAGGAGCTCCGACGGGATCGTGTCCAGAAGCCCCTTCTGGGCGTCGCGGATCATGTAGGAATAGATGCCGCAACGCGCCGTGGTGGGGGTCAGCCGGTTGCCGGCGAGGACATGCCCCAGTTCGTCATGCACGACCACCCAGCGGCTGGCCGGCGTGTCGTACTGGTCGTATTCCATCCCCAGCGCTTCGGGCAGATCCCATTTGTTGCGCTCGATGAAAAGATCCCTTCTCGCGCGAAGCATGTTTGCGAAAAGTTCGCCATGGTTGTGGATGTTCTCGAAAGACAGAGTCGTGGTCTGCATAGGTGCCTCCTGCAGGTTTGGTGGTGAGTAAAAACCGTGCGGAGGGCGACTGCGTTCAAAGCAGCCTGTAGTCCTTTGCGCGCTGAATCGCTTCGGCCGTGGTGCGCGCCATCAGCCTCTGACGGGCAGAGGACAGCCTGGCCTTGAGCGCACTTTCCGAGATTCCCAGCTTGCAGGCAGCAGCTGCGTGGCGATCGCCGTCCGCAATGCATTTCAGCGCTTCGATCTGAGCCTTGGTCAGCTCCTGCGGTGGCTCGGTCATGTCGTGAAGACGACGTACGAGGGCTTCGACCTGGGCGATCTCGGCATCCTCGAATTCCCGATCTGCTCTTGCCACACTCGCAATGGTCCTGGAGGTGATGGGTCCCCAGGAGATCGTTGCGCCGTACTTGAGACCGAACCGCGCGGCATTGAGGAAGATGCCGAAAGGGTCGGGAATCCTGTCATTGCTCCACCGTGTCGCGCCGGTGGTTGAAAAACCCCAGGCGACCGTGGGGTCACGCAGGAGGTAGCCGTGTTCGGTATAATGCGCCAGCCATTCGGCCGCATAGGTCTGGAACGCGATCAGTGGCGAGGTAAAGCGGATATGCAAGCCGATATTGTATCCTTGAGGCGCAAGCGCATCGAGGATCCGCAACTCCCGGTCGAAGATCAACTTTTCGAACATGACTTTTTAGACAAGTTGCCCGAGATCCCGTCAACCTTAAATTAGCCCCGGTTAGGTGACGTGTTTTACGAGTGTGACGGACTATCCAGTGCGGCAGATGCATCCGATTTTATTCAATCGTGTCATGCGCTTGCCCCGCTCGCTTAGAAGCGAGGTGCTGGAATATGCGGGTGCAGCCAGTCTGGCGGACGGCCAGATCAAGTCCCTGCTCGACGACATATGCGCTCTGATTGAGAAAGAGGGTCAGACCGGAACCGGGACTTGTCTGACCGGGCGGCTGCACGCCGCCTGAGGCTTTCAAAAAACTTTCAGAACCAGGGGTGGCGAAGAAAGTGAAAGGGGTCCTGCAGGTTGGCAGGACCCCTTATTTTTGGGCAAACAGTCTGACCGGCTCAGTCTTCGGCCGAGTCCTCGGCTTCGAGACGCGACCGGTCGGCGGCCCCTTTCGCATCGACATCGCGGTCGACGAATTCGACGATGGCCATCGGCGCCATGTCGCCATAGCGGAAGCCGGCCTTCAGAACGCGGACATAGCCGCCCTGGCGTTCAGCGTAGCGCGGGCCCAGCACATCGAACAGTTTCGCCACATGGGCGTCCTGTTTCAGGCGCGACGCGGCCTGGCGGCGGGCATGCAGGTCGCCGCGCTTGCCCAGCGTGATCAGCTTGTCGGCGATGCGCTTGAGTTCCTTGGCCTTGGGCAGAGTGGTCTTGATCTGCTCGTGCTCGATCAGCGAGCCGGCCATGTTGGCGAACAGCGCCTTGCGGTGTTCATGGGTGCGGTTGAGGCGGCGGTATCCGCGAGCGTGACGCATGTTTCAGTCTCCTGGCTTTTGCTTTGTCCGGCGGCCCTGCGTTAGGGACCACTCTCCTTGGGGCGGGATTGCCCGGGGCAGATGGGACCGGACGGCGTGCCGCCCGGCCCCGACTTCCGATCTCAGAACTGGTCCTCGAATTTCTTGGCCAGTTCCTCGATGTTCTCCGGCGGCCATTCCTCGACATCCATGCCGAGGTGAAGACCCATGCCGGAAAGCACTTCCTTGATCTCGTTCAGCGACTTGCGGCCGAAGTTCGGGGTCCGCAACATTTCGGCCTCGGTCTTCTGGATCAGGTCGCCGATATAGACGATGTTGTCGTTCTTCAGGCAGTTCGCCGACCGGACCGACAGCTCGAGCTCATCCACCTTCTTCAGCAGAAGCGGGTTGAATTCGAGCCCGTCATCGTCCGCCTCGCGGCTGGCCGATTCCGGTTCGTCGAAGTTGACGAAGATCGACAACTGATCCTGCAGAATGCGCGCGGCGAAGGCCACGGCATCGTCGGGCGAGACCGACCCGTCGGTCTCGATCTTCAGGACCAGCTTGTCATAGTCCAGCACCTGACCCTCACGGGTCGGCTGCACGTCATAGGCCACCTTCTTGACCGGCGAATAGATCGCATCGATCGGGATGAGACCGATCGGCGCATCCTCGGGCCGGTTCTTGTCGGCGGCGACATAGCCCTTGCCGGTATTGACGGTCAGTTCCATGAACAGATCTGCGCCCTCGTCGAGGTGGCAGATCACGTGTTCGCGGTTCAGAACCTCGATGCCGGCGCTTTCCGAGATTTCGCCCGCGGTGACCACGCCCGGCCCCTTGGCAGAGATCGACAGCCGTTTCGGACCCTCGACATCCATCCGCAGCGCGACGCCCTTGAGGTTCAGCACGATGTCGGTCACGTCCTCGCGGACCCCCGCCACCGAGGAGAACTCGTGCAGCACGTTGTCGATCTGCACGGAGGTGATGGCCGCGCCCTGCAGCGAGCTCATCAGCACCCGGCGCAAGGCGTTCCCGAGCGTCAGACCGAAGCCCCGTTCCAGCGGTTCGGCGACGACCGTCGCCTGCCGTGCCGGATCGTTGCCAGGCTTGATCTCGAGCTGGGTCGGCTTGATGAGTTCCTGCCAGTTCTTATGGATCATGCGTGTCTCCTCAATTCCTGCCCGCAGCCCATGTCCAGAAGCAGCAGACGCCCGAGGTCAATGAAGACAGGCTCGGGCCACGCGGCAACCGCGCAGCCCGAGCGAAAGATGCGGGATCAGACCCGGCGGCGCTTCGGCGGACGGCAGCCGTTATGCGCGATCGGGGTCACGTCGCGAATCGACGTGATGTTGAAGCCGACAGCCGCCAGCGCGCGCAGCGCGCTTTCACGACCGGAGCCGGGGCCCTGAACTTCGACTTCAAGGGTCTTGACGCCATGTTCCTGAGCCTTGCGGCCGGCATCCTCGGCGGCCATCTGGGCGGCATAGGGCGTCGACTTGCGCGACCCCTTGAAGCCCATGGTGCCGGCGGACGACCACGAGATCGCGTTGCCCTGCACGTCCGAGATCAGGATCTTGGTGTTGTTGAAGGACGAGTTCACATGCGCCACGCCTGCGGCGATGTTCTTGCGTTCCTTGCGGCGGACCCGGGTTTTATCGCGTGCCATATATCGAGCCCTCCCTTATTTCTTCTTGCCGGCGATGGGTTTCGCCGGACCCTTGCGGGTACGGGCGTTGGTGTGCGTCCGCTGGCCGCGCACCGGCAGGTTGCGGCGGTGCCGCAGACCGCGATAGCAGCCAAGATCCATCAGACGCTTGATGTTCATCTGAATCTCGCGGCGCAGGTCGCCTTCGACAGTCAGGTTGGCGTCGATATGTTCGCGGATCGACAGAACTTCGGCATCCGAGAGCTCATTGACCCGGCGGCCTTTTTCGATGCCCACGGCCTCGCAGATGGCCTCGGCGGCGGAATGCCCGATGCCATGGATATAGGTCAGGGCGATCGGCACCCGTTTTCCGGTGGGGATGTTGACGCCAGCAATACGTGCCACGCGCTATCTTCCTTTCGTTGCGGTTCCGTCGCTCCAGAACCTTTTTTCACAACTATGGCCCGAAAGCCTGTCGCCTCCGGGCCGCCTTGAATGACCGCCGGGCCGGGTCAGCTTCACCCCTGCGGCATTTGGTCGATTCTCATTCGAGAGGCTGTGCCTAGGGCGATTCCGGCACTCCGTCAAGGGGATTAATACCGTGTCAAGATCCGCCTCGCGGATTTGCAGCCCATCCGCGGCAAAATCCAACCCAACCAGGCCCGGCAGTCCAGTCCCAAAAGACCGGACGAAACCAACGGCGGTGGGGCGATCCGCCTTCCGGTCCAGCTCGGCCTGCCCTGCACTCAAGACGGCCCGGACACAGAAAGCGGGACCGGCCGGACGGCACGACCGTCCGGCCGAAATGTTCAGGCGTCGAGAACCGCCTTGATGGCGCCCGACACCTCGTCGATCTCGCCCAGACCGTCCACGCCGGTCAGATCGCCCTTGGCGTAGTAATAGCCGATCAGCGGCGAGGTCTTCTTGTAATATTCCATCAGCCGCTGACGCAGGCTGTCTTCATTGTCGTCGGCGCGACGCTTGAACTCGGTGCCGCCGCATTTGCTGCATTTGCCATCGGCCGGGATCGGCTTGGTCAGGTCGTTATAGACCTCGCCGCAATTGCCGCAGGTCGAGCGCGCGGTGATCCGCGCCACCAGAGCCTCGTCATCGACCCGCATCTCGATCACGGCATCGAGCTTCTGCCCCATCCGGTCCAGCAGCGCACCCAGCGCATCGGCCTGGCCCAGCGTCCGCGGGAACCCGTCGAAGATGAAGCCACCCCCGGCATCCCCCGCGAGCTTCTCGGCGATCAGACCGATCACGATCTCGTCGGTCACCAATTCGCCGCGATCCATGACCTCGGCCACCTTCCTTCCCATCTCGGTCCCCGAGCTGCGCGCCTCGCGCAGCATGTCGCCGGTGGAAAGCTGGGTCATGCCCCGTTCCTCCACGAGCCGACGGGCCTGCGTGCCCTTGCCGGCTCCGGGGGGGCCCAGAAGGATGATATTCATCTGCGAGCTGTCCCTTTTCTTGCGCCTTTGCGCTTGCGCCTGAGTTGCGATTTTTCAATCAGCCCCTCGTACTGATGCGCCAGCAGGTGGGACTGGATCTGTTGGATCGTGTCCATCGTCACCGAGACCACGATCAGGACGGACGTGCCGCCGAAATAGAACGGAATGGAAAGCTGCGAACGCAGGATCTCGGGCAGCAGACACACCAGCGCCAGATAGGCAGAGCCCAGCACAAGCACCCGGTTGACCACGTAATCGAGATAATCCTGGGTCCGCTTGCCGGGCCGGATGCCCGGAACGAAACCGTTCTGGTTCTTCAGGTTGTCGGCCACATCCTCGGTCTTGAAGGCCACGTTGAACGTGTAGAAATAGGTGAAGAACACGATCATGGCCGAGAAGAACAGCAGGTAAAGCGGTTGGCCGGGCCCGAAATAGGCCAGGATCACCGACATCACCGGCCCGGTCTGGGCGCCCGAGAAGGTCGAGATCGTCGTCGGCAGCAGCAGAAGCGACGAGGCGAAGATCGCCGGGATCACGCCCGCGGGGTTCACCTTGACGGGCAGGTGGCTGGACCCGCCGTCATACATCTTCATGCCGACCTGACGCCGCGGATACTGGATATGGATCTTGCGCAGCGCGCGTTCCATGAAGACCACGAAGGCGATCACCGCCACGACCATGATCAGCACGCCGATGATGACGCCGGGATGGATCGCCCCCGACCGCCCCTGGCTGAGGAATTGCGCCAGCGCCGCAGGCGCCTGGGCGATGATCCCCACGAAGATGATCAGAGAGATGCCGTTGCCGACGCCGCGGGCGGTGATCTGTTCGCCCAGCCACATCAGGAACATGGTGCCGCCGACGATGGTGATCACGGTAGAGGCCCGGAAGAACCAGCCCGGATCGGTCGCAAGGCTGCCCGCCTCGAGGCTGACCGCCAGACCATAGGCCTGGAACGCCGCCAGGAAGACGGTGCCGTAGCGGGTATACTGGTTGATCTTCTTGCGGCCCTGTTCGCCCTCTTTCTTGAGCGCCTCGAGCTGCGGGACCATCGCCGCCAGAAGCTGGACGATGATCGAGGCCGAGATATAGGGCATGATCCCCAGAGCGAAGATCCCCATCCGCCCCAGCGCGCCGCCGGTGAACATCGACAGGATGCCGCCGAGCCCGGTCGAGGCGCGTTCCATGAAGTCGCGAAGCGCCGCCCCGTCGATGCCGGGAACGGGGATGTAGGTGCCAAGCCGGTAGACGATCAGAAGCCCCAGGGTGAACAGGATCCTCTGGCGCAGCTCGGTGGCCTTGCCGAAGGCCCCCCAGCTCATGTTCGCCGCCATTTGCTCTGCTGCTGATGCCATGCTGAGCCTCTTTCAAGGACAGCGCCGCCGGGCCGTCTTCCGGCTCCGGCGGCGCATTGGAAAACTAGGGGAGATTTAAGCGGCGCGGACGCCGCCCACAATCCCTTAATTCGAAGCCTTACGCGGCCTCGGCCGCGACGGTCGCGACCTTGAGCGATCCGCCGGCCTTCTCGACCGCCTCGATCGCGGCTTTCGACGCACCGGTGACTTCGATCGAAAGCTTCGAGGTCACCTCGCCTTTCGCCAGCACGCGGACGCCGTCGAGCTTGCGGCGCACCAGCCCCGAGGCCAGCAGCGCATCTTCGGTGATCGGCGCCGAAGCGTCGAGCTTGCCGGCTTCGACGAATTTCTGGATCAGGCCCAGGTTCACCACCGCATAGGACTTGCGGTTCGGCTTGTTGAAGCCGCGCTTGGGCAGACGTTGGTAGAGCGGCATCTGGCCGCCTTCATACCCGTTGATCGCCACACCCGAGCGGGATTTCTGACCCTTGATACCACGGCCACCCATCTTGCCCTTGCCCGAGCCCGGGCCGCGGCCGATCCGCTTGGCTTTCTTGGCGGCGCCGTCATTGTCGCGCAGTTCGTTCAGTTTCATGTCGCTTCTCCTTGGCCGGACGCGCCCCCGAAGCGAGTTGGGCGGCCACGGCGTTTCTTGACTGGCTGAGGCGGCCCTGACGGGCCACCGGTGGCGTATAGACGCCGGACCGCGCGGAAGCAAGGGATTCGCAAGTCGCGGGCCTGCCACCCTGCCCGGCCATCGTTCAGGAAATGAAAAAGGCGCCCCGGAGGACCGGAGCGCCTTTCAAAGCCGAGAGCGGACGATCAGCCGCGCTCTTCGATGATCTCGACCAGGTGCGGGATCTTGGAAACCATGCCGCGGATCGCGGGGGTGTCTTCCAGTTCCCGGGTCTTGTGCATCTTGTTCAGCCCCAGACCGATCAGGGTCCGGCGCTGGATGTCGGGGCGGCGGATCGGCGAGCCGATCTGCTTGACGACGATGGTCTTGGCCATGCTCGGGTCTCCTTACGCTTCAGCCGCTTCGGCAACCGGCGCATCATCCTTCTTCAGGATTTCAGCGACCTTCTTGCCACGGCGTTGCGCAACCTGACGCGGCGAGCTTTCACGGGAGAGCCCGTCCAGCGTCGCGCGGATCATGTTGTAGGGGTTCTGCGAACCGACCGACTTCGCGACCACGTCCTGCACGCCCAGCATCTCGAACACGGCACGCATCGGACCACCGGCGATGATCCCGGTCCCTTGCGGGGCGGTACGCATCACCACGCGGCCCGCGCCATGGCGGCCCTCGATGTCATGGTGCAGGGTGCGGCCTTCGCGCAGCGGCACGCGCATCAGGCTGCGCTTGGCCTGCTCGGTCGCCTTGCGGATCGCCTCCGGCACTTCCTTGGCCTTGCCCTTGCCGAAGCCGACACGACCCTTCTGGTCGCCCACGACCACGAGAGCGGCAAAGCCGAAGCGCTTGCCCCCTTTCACGGTCTTGGACACCCGGTTGATCGCCACGAGACGATCGGCGAATTCCGGGTTCTCGTCGCGGTCGCGGCGGTCCCGGCGGTGCTCACGTTCTGCCATATGTCGTCTCCTTAGAACTTCAGGCCGCCTTCACGGGCGGCGTCGGCCAAAGCCTTGACACTCCCGTGAAAGAGGAAGCCACCACGGTCGAAGTAGCACTCTTCGACACCGGCTTTCTTGGCGCGCTCGGCGATCACCGAGCCCACCTTGGCAGCCGCCTCGACATTGTTCTTGCCGATAACGCCCAGCTCTTTCTCGAGCGAGGACGCCGCGGCCAGGGTCGTGCCCTGAACGTCGTCGATCAGCTGCACGCTGATGTTCTTGTTGCTGCGATGAACCGACAGGCGAAGCCGCCCGGCATTCATCTTGCGAAGCTTGTTCCGAACGCGCAGGCGGCGTTTCAGGAACAGGTGTCTTTTGCTGTTTGCCATCTGTCGCGCCCTTACTTCTTCTTGCCTTCCTTGCGGAAGATGAACTCACCCTTGTAGCGGATGCCCTTGCCCTTGTAGGGCTCGGGGCCGCGCCACTCGCGGATGTTCGCGGCGACCTGCCCGACCTGTTGCTGGTCGATGCCTTCCACCACGATCTCGGTCGGTTTCGGGGCGGTCACGGTGACGCCCTGAGGGACCTCGAAATTGACATCATGCGAGTAGCCGAGGTTGAGCTTGAGCACGTTGCCCTGCATCGCGGCACGATAGCCCACACCCTGGATCTCAAGCTCGCGCTTGAAACCATCGCTCACCCCCTTGACGAGGTTCGCGACCATGCTGCGGGACATGCCCCACTGCTGGCGGGCACGCTTGGACGTACCGCGCGGCGTGATGCTGACGGTGTTATCCTCGACCGCGATGGTGACATCGTCGGTCGCGGTGAAGATGCGGGTGCCCTTGGGCCCCTTCACTTCGACGGTCTGGCCGGAGACGGATGCGGAAACACCCGACGGCAGCTCGACCGGTTTCTTACCAATACGAGACATTGCCTTCCCTCCTCAGAACACCGTGCAGAGCACTTCGCCGCCGACATTCGCCGACCGCGCAGACGCATCCGACATCACGCCCTTGGACGTCGACACGATCGAGACACCCAGACCCTGGCGCACCGAGGGCAGGTCCTTCACGCTCATGTAGACACGACGGCCGGGGGTCGAGACGCGCTTGACTTCGCGAATGACCGGCTGGCCTTCATAGTATTTCAGGCTGACTTCCAGCTCGGGCAGGCCGGTCTTGCCGGTCGTGGCCTCATAGCCGCGGATGTAGCCTTCATCCTTCAGCACGTCGAGCACCCAGGCACGGAGCCTGGAGGCGGGTGTACGCACCGTCGATTTGCCACGCATCTGCGCGTTGCGGATGCGGGTCAGCATATCGCCGAGAGGATCGTTCACGGACATCTCTTCCCCTCCTTACCAGCTCGACTTCACCATGCCGGGGATCTGGCCCATCGAGCCCAGATCGCGCAGCATGATCCGCGAGATTTTCAACTTGCGGTAATAGGCGTGCGGACGCCCGGTGAGCTGGCAGCGGTTGTGCAGCCGGGTAGCCGAGGAGTTGCGCGGCAGCTTGGCAAGCTTGAGCCGCGCCTTGAACCGCTCTTCCATCGGAAGATCCTCGTTGGTCGCGATCTCTTTCAGCTTCGCACGCTTGGTCGCGTATTTCTCGACCAGGCGCTGACGCTTGAGCTCGCGCTGAACCATAGATTTCTTAGCCATGTAGTGTTCTCCCTCCCGCGATCAGCTGTTGAACGGCATGTTGAAGTGCTTCAACAGCGCCTTCGCTTCCGCGTCGGTGCTCGCGGTCGTGGCAATGACGATGTCCATGCCCCAGACCTCGTCGACTTTGTCGTACTCGATCTCGGGGAACACGATGTGCTCTTTCAGGCCCATCGCGTAGTTGCCGCGGCCGTCGAAGGCCTTGCCCGAAACGCCCCGGAAGTCCCGGATACGCGGCATCGCAATGGTGATCAGGCGGTCGAGGAATTCGTACATCCGGTCGCCGCGAAGCGTGACCTTGGTCCCCAGCGGCATGTCCTCGCGGACGCGGAAGCCGGCGATCGACTTCTTGGCCTTGGTGACGACGGCTTTCTGACCGGCGATCTGGCTCAGATCTTCCTGCGCCGATTTCGACTTCTTCGAATCGCGCACAGCCTCGGCACCGCAGCCGATGTTGAGCACGATCTTGTCGAGCCGCGGGATCATCATGTCGTTCTTGTAGCCGAACTCTTCCTTCAGAGCGGCCCGGATGGTTTCCCGGTAGAGCGACTTGAGACGCGGGGTATAGGTGGCAGCATCAAGCATCGATCACTTCCCCCGATTTCTTGGCAAAGCGAACCTTCTTGCCGTCTTCCACGCGGAAGCCGACGCGGGTCGGGCCACCTTCCTTGGGATCGACGATGGCCAGGTTGGACAGGTCGATCGGCATGGCTTTCGGCACGCGGCCGCCCTGGCTGTTCTGGGTCTGGCGCTGGTGACGCACCGCCATGTTCAGGCCCTCGACGACGGCCTTGCCGGCCTTGGGATCGACCGAGAGGATGGTGCCTTCGCGGCCCTTGTCCTTGCCCGCGAGCACGACGACCTTGTCGTCCTTCTTAAGCTTGGCAGCCATCAGAGCACCTCCGGAGCCAGCGAGATGATCTTCATGAAGCTCTTGGCACGAAGCTCGCGCACGACGGGCCCGAAGATCCGGGTGCCGACGGGCTCGTTGTTGTTGTTGAGGATCACGGCGGCGTTGCGATCAAAGCGGATCGCGGTTCCGTCTTCGCGACGGACTTCCTTGGCGGTGCGCACGACGACAGCCTTGCGGACATCGCCTTTCTTGACGCGGCCACGCGGAATGGCTTCCTTTACCGAGACGACGATGATGTCGCCGACAGAAGCGTATTTCCGCTTGGACCCACCGAGGACCTTGATGCACTGAACCCGGCGTGCGCCGGAGTTGTCAGCGACATCCAGATTGGTCTGCATCTGGATCATTGGGTTACTCCCGACCTTTGGGACCGAGTCCCAGGGTTTCGCTCAAACCGAAAGGCGGTACAGGTCAGGCCTGCACCACCTCCCAGCGTTTCGTCTTCGACTTCGGCGCACATTCCTGAATGCGCACACGGTCGCCCACCTTGAAGGTGTTGTTCTCGTCGTGAGCCCGGTATTTCTTGGACTTACGAATGGTCTTCTTCAGCACGGGGTGCGTGAAACGGCGTTCGACCAGGACGGTGACGGTCTGATCGTTCAGATCGCTGGTCACGGTGCCTTGCAGGATACGTTTGGGCATCTGTCAGGCTCCCCTTATTCCGACGCCTTGGCGGCTTTTTCGTTCAGCACCGTCTTCACGCGCGCGACGTCGCGGCGGACTTCGCGGAAGCGGGCGGTGTTCTCGAGCGCATTCGTGGCCTGCTGGAAGCGCAGGTTGAAGGCCTCTTTCTTCAGGCTCGCCAGCGCTTCGCGCAGCTGGTCGGGCGTTTTGTCTCGCAGTTCCTGGGCGTTCATCGCCTGTATCGTCCTTTCAACATCAACGGAGGGCCCCAAGCCTCTCGCGAGGGTCACCCTGATTCCGATGGAGGTTCGCGGATGAGAGGCCCGCATAAGCCCCAAACCCGAATAAAGCAAGCCCCGATCGCATCCGCCCGTCCGGGCAGCGCGTCGGGAACCACCGGAAAGAAAAGGCCCCCGCCTTGGCGCGGGGGCCCTTCGTGATTTCAAGCGACCGGGATTACCAGTCTTCGCGTTCGACGATCCGGGTCTTGATCGGCAGCTTCATGGCCGCAAGACGCAGCGCCTCGCGGGCGATGGCCTCGTTGACACCGTCGATCTCGAACATGATCCGGCCCGGCTTGATCTTCGCGGCCCAGAAATCGACGGAGCCCTTCCCTTTACCCATCCGGACCTCGGTCGGTTTCGACGAGACGGGGGTGTCGGGGAAGATCCGGATCCAGACCCGGCCCTGACGTTTCATGTGGCGGGTCAGGGCGCGGCGGGCAGCCTCGATCTGACGCGCGGTCACTCGCTCGGGCTCAGTCGCCTTCAGGCCGAAATGGCCGAAGTTGAGCTCGAATCCGCCTTTTGCCTGGCCGTGAATCCGGCCCTTGTGCATCTTGCGGAATTTCGTGCGCTTGGGTTGCAGCATCTCTGTTCTCCTTCAGGGCTCAGCGGCGCGGACGGGACGGGCCGCTCCCGCCCTCCTGGAGCTCTGCCTGACGACGGTCGCGGGCACTGGGATCGTGCTCCATGATCTCGCCTTTGAAGATCCAGACCTTGATGCCGATGATGCCGTAGGGCGTCGTGGCTTCGGCGGTGGCATAGTCGATGTCGGCGCGCAGCGTGTGCAGCGGCACCCGACCTTCGCGATACCATTCCGTCCGGGCGATCTCGGCGCCGCCGAGGCGGCCCGACACGTTGACCCGGATACCCAGCGCCCCCATGCGCATGGCGTTTTGCACCGAGCGTTTCATCGCGCGGCGGAAGCTGACCCGGCGTTCCAGCTGCTGGGCGATCGATTCCGCCACCAGCTGACCGTCGAGCTCGGGCTTGCGGACCTCGACGATGTTGAGATGCAGCTCGCTCTTGGTCATGTTGGCAAGCTTCTTGCGCAGCGTCTCGATATCCGCGCCTTTCTTGCCGATGATCACACCCGGACGCGCCGTGTGGATCGTCACCCGGCATTTCTTGTGCGGACGCTCGATGATGATGCGGCTGACGCCGGCCTGCTTGCACTCGGCGCGGATGAAGTCGCGCATCTTGACGTCTTCGAGCAGAAGATCGCCGTAATCCTTGGTGTCGGCGTACCAGCGGCTATCCCAGGTCCGGTTGACCTGGAGGCGCATGCCGATCGGATTGACCTTGTGACCCATTAGGCTTGCTCCTCGACCTGGCGGACCTTGATGGTGAGTTCCGAGAACGGCTTCATGATCTTGCCGAACCGGCCACGGGCGCGCGGACGACCGCGCTTCAGCGTCAGGTTCTTGCCCACATAGGCCTCGGCCACGATCAGTTCGTCGACGTCGAGGTTGTGGTTGTTCTCGGCGTTGGCGATCGCGGACTGAAGGCACTTCTTCACATCGTCGGCGATCCGCTTCTTCGAGAAGGTCAGGTCCGAAAGCGCACGGTCGACCTTCTTGCCCCGGATCATCGCAGCGACCAGGTTCAGCTTCTGCGGAGAGGTGCGAAGCATGCGCGTCTTGGCCATCGCCTCATTCTCGGCCACGCGGCGGGGGTTCTTTGCCTTGCCCATGACGCTTACCTCTTCTTCGCTTTTTTGTCGGCCGCGTGACCGTAATAGGTCCGGGTCGGCGAGTATTCACCGAATTTCTGGCCGATCATATCTTCGGACACCGACACGGGGATGTGCTTGTGGCCGTTATAGACGCCAAAGGTGAGCCCCACGAACTGGGGCAGGATGGTGGAACGGCGCGACCAGATCTTGATGACCTCGTTGCGGCCCGATTCCCGGGCTTTCTCGGCCTTCTTGAGGACATAAGAGTCGACGAAGGGGCCTTTCCAGACAGAACGAGACATGGCTTAACGACCCTTCTTGCGCGCGTGACGGGACCGGAGAATGTACTTGTCGGTCGTCTTGTTGCGGCGCGTCTTGGCGCCCTTGGTCGGCTTGCCCCAGGGGGTGACCGGATGACGGCCGCCCGAAGTCCGGCCTTCACCGCCGCCATGGGGGTGATCGATCGGGTTCATGACCACACCGCGGACCGACGGACGCTTGCCGAGATGGCGGTTGCGGCCGGCCTTGCCGATGTTCTGGTTCGAATTGTCGGGGTTCGACACGGCACCGACGGTGGCCATGCATTCCTGACGCACCAGCCGCAGCTCGCCCGAGGAGAGGCGGATCTGGGCATAGCCGCCATCACGACCGACGAACTGGGCATAGGTGCCCGCGGCGCGCGCGATCTGGCCGCCCTTGCCGGGCTTCAGCTCGACATTGTGGACGATCGTGCCGATCGGCAGGCCGGTGAAGGGCATCGCGTTGCCGGGCTTCACGTCGGCTTTCTTCGAGGCGACGACCTTGTCACCCACGGCCAGGCGCTGCGGCGCCAGGATATAGGCCAGCTCGCCATCCTCGTAGCGGATCAGGGCGATGAAGGCGGTCCGGTTCGGGTCGTATTCGATCCGTTCGACGGCTCCGCCCACGTCGAGCTTCGTGCGCTTGAAATCCACGATGCGGTAGAGGCGTTTCGCCCCGCCGCCCCGGCGGCGTGCCGTGATCCGCCCGGCATTGTTCCGGCCACCCGATTTGGTCAGACCCTCGGTGAGGGTCTTGACCGGGCGGCCTTTCCAAAGCTCGGAACGGTCGATCAGAACCAGCCCACGCTGGCCCGGCGTCGTCGGCTTGTACGACTTGAGTGCCATGCTTTCTGTCTTCCGTCAGCTTCGGACCAGAATGGTCCGGTTGTCGTCAGGGATCCGAAGACCCCGCCTTGATGGAAAAAATCCGGCCCCGGTTAAAGCCGGGGCCGAAGATTCGTTGCCTTCTATCAGAGACCCGTGGTCACGTCGATAGTGTTCCCCTCCTCGAGGGTCACATAGGCCTTCTTGACGTTCTTGCGGCGACCGAGGATCCCCTTGAACCGCTTGACCTTGCCCTTGGTGATGGTGGTGTTGACCGCCTTCACCTTCACGCCGAAGAGGTTTTCGACCGCTTCCTTGATCTCGGGCTTGTTCGCATCCATCGCCACTTCGAAGACCACGGCATTGGCCTCGGAGGCCATCGTCGCTTTCTCGGTGATGATCGGCTTGCGGATCACGTCGTAATGTTCCGGCTTCACGCTCATTTCAGTCGAGCCTCCAGGGCTTCGACACCCGCCTTGGTGAGCACGAGGGTGTCACGGCGGAGGATGTCATAGACGTTGGCGCCCATCGACGGCAGCACATCGAGACCCTCGATGTTGCGCGCCGCCATGGCGAAGTTCTCGTTCACCTCGGCGCCATCGATGATCAGCACGCGCTTCCAGCCCAGGTTCTTGACCGATTTGGCCAGTTCCGAGGTCTTGGGCGCGGCCATATCGGCCGTCTCCAGAACGATCAGCTCGCCCGCCTTCAGCTTGGCGCTGAGCGCGTGCTTGAGACCCAGCTTACGGAATTTCTTCGGCAGGTCGTGGGCATGGCTGCGCGGGGTCGGCCCCTTGTAGACGCCACCCTTGCGGAAGATCGGCGCATTCCGGTCACCGTGGCGTGCGCCGCCGGTGCCCTTCTGGCGATAGATCTTCTTGGTCGAGTAGCTGGTCTCGGACCGGGTCTTGACCTTGTGGGTGCCGGCCTGCGCACGGGCGCGCTGCCAGCGCACCACGCGGTGCAGGATGTCGGTACGGGGCTCGAGGCCGAAGATCTCGTCGCCGAGATCGACGGTGCCGGCCTTGGCGCCGTCCAGTTTGATCACGTCGAGTTTCATTCTTCGCCTCCTTCGGCGGGCGCTTCGGCAGCGGTCGCCTCGGCCTGGGCCGATTTCAGAGCAGCCGGCAGGACCAGATTGTCCGGGGTCGCCTTCTTGACCGCGTCCTTGATCGTCACCCAGCCGCCCTTGGCGCCGGGAACCGCACCCTTGATCATGATCAGGCCACGATCGGCATCGGTCTTGACGACCTGCAGGTTCTGCGTGGTCACGCGGGCTGCGCCCATGTGGCCGGCCATCTTCTTGCCCTTGAACACGCGGCCCGGGTCCTGACACTGACCGGTCGAACCATGCGACCGGTGGCTGATCGACACGCCGTGTGAGGCGCGCAGACCGCCGAAATTGTGCCGTTTCATCGCACCGGCAAAGCCCTTGCCGATCGAGGTGCCCGAGACATCGACGAACTGGCCTTCGAAGTAATGATCGGCGGTGATTTCCTCACCGACACCGATCAGGTTCTCGGGGGCCACGCGGAATTCCGCGACCTTCCGCTTCGGCGCCACGCTGGCCTTGGCGAAATGGCCGCGCATCGCTGCCGAGACCCGCTTGGCCTTGGCCGAGCCCGAGCCGAGCTGAACAGCCGTGTAGCCATCGGTTTCGACGGTCCGCTGGGCCACCACCTGGCAGCCGTCAAGCTGCAGGACGGTGACGGGCACCTGACGTCCGTCGTCCATGAACAGCCGGGTCATGCCCAGCTTCTTTGCAATCACACCAGAGCGCATCCTGGGTGCCCTCCTCAAACCTTGATCTCGACGTCGACACCCGCGGCGAGGTCGAGCTTCATGAGCGCGTCCACGGTCTGGGGGGTCGGGTCGATGATGTCGAGAAGCCGCTTGTGCGTGCGGATTTCCCACTGGTCACGGGACTTCTTGTCGATGTGGGGGCCACGAAGAACCGTGAATTTCTCGATCTTGTTCGGCAGCGGAATGGGCCCGCGCACCTGGGCGCCGGTCCGCTTGGCGGTATTCACGATCTCCTGCGTGCTGGCATCCAGAACGCGGTAGTCGAAGGCCTTCAGCCGAATGCGGATATTCTGACTTTGCATGTTTTTTTGCCCTCAGGCTGAAGGGCGGGTCAAACTGACCCGCCCGGGCCTTTTGCGTTACTTGATGATCTTGGCGACGACGCCGGCGCCGACGGTGCGGCCGCCTTCGCGGATGGCGAAGCGGAGCTTCTCTTCCATCGCGATCGGCGCGATCAGCTCGACCTTGAACTTCAGGTTGTCGCCCGGCATCACCATCTCGGTGCCTTCGGGAAGCTCGACCGTCCCGGTCACGTCCGTCGTGCGGAAGTAGAACTGCGGACGGTAGTTCGCGAAGAACGGAGTGTGACGGCCACCCTCTTCCTTGGTCAGGATGTAGGCCTCGGCCTCGAACACCGTATGCGGCGTCACCGAGCCCGGTTTGCACAGGACCTGGCCACGCTCGACCTGGTCGCGGTCGATGCCGCGCAGCAGCGCGCCGATATTGTCGCCGGCCTCGCCGCGGTCAAGCAGCTTGCGGAACATCTCGACACCGGTGCAGGTGGTCTTCTTGGTGTCGCGGATACCCACGATCTCAAGCTCGTCGCCCACATTCACCACGCCACGCTCGACACGGCCGGTCACCACGGTGCCGCGGCCCGAGATCGAGAACACGTCCTCGATCGGCATCAGGAAGGGCAGGTCGACCGGACGTTCCGGGGTCGGGATGAACTCGTCGACCGCCGCCATCAGCTCGCGGATCTTGTTCTCGCCGATTTCCGGGTCGCGGCCTTCCATCGCCGCCAGCGCCGAGCCGGCGATGATCGGGATGTCGTCGCCGGGGAAGTCGTAGCTCGACAGAAGCTCGCGGATCTCCATCTCGACGAGTTCCAGAAGCTCGGCGTCGTCCACCTGGTCGACCTTGTTCATGAACACGACCAGCGCCGGAACGCCGACCTGCCGCGCCAGCAGGATGTGCTCGCGGGTCTGCGGCATCGGGCCGTCGGCCGCGTTCACCACCAGGATCGCGCCGTCCATCTGGGCCGCACCCGTGATCATGTTCTTCACGTAGTCGGCGTGGCCGGGGCAGTCGACGTGGGCGTAGTGACGGGCCTCGGTCTCGTATTCCACATGCGCCGTCGAGATCGTGATCCCGCGCGCTTTTTCCTCGGGCGCACCGTCGATCTGGTCATAGGCCCTGAAGTCGCCGAAATACTTCGTGATCGCAGCCGTCAGCGTCGTCTTGCCGTGGTCAACGTGGCCGATCGTGCCGATGTTAACGTGCGGTTTCGTCCGTTCGAACTTTGCCTTACCCATGGTCGTCTCCTCTAGTTCCTTGATGCCGGGCGTCGCCGCGCAGCGCGCGCCCGGACCGTGTCACGTTCAGGCGTATTTCGCCTGGATTTCATCGCTGATGTTCTGCGGAACCGGCTCGTAATGGTCGAACTGCATCGTGAACACGGCGCGGCCCGAGGACATCGAGCGCAGCGTGTTGATGTAACCGAACATGTTGGCCAGCGGCACCATGGCGCTGATCACGTTGGCATTCCCGCGGGTATCCTGGCCCTGCACCATGCCGCGACGGCTGGTCAGGTCGCCGATGATGCTGCCGGTATATTCCTCGGGCGTCACCACCTCGACCTTCATGATCGGCTCGAGCAGCTTGGCGCCGGCCTTCTTGAGGCCTTCGCGCATCCCCGCGCGGGTCGCGATCTCGAAGGCCAGGACCGACGAGTCGACGTCGTGGAAGGCACCGTCGACCAGGGCCACCTTGAGGTCGATTACCGGGAAGCCGGCCAGCGGGCCCGAATCCATGACCGACTTGATGCCCTTCTCGACGCCGGGGATGTATTCCTTCGGCACCGCACCACCGACGATCCGGCTTTCGAACGAGTAGCCCTCGCCCGGCTCGGTCGGCATGATCTCGAGCTTGACGCGGGCGAACTGGCCCGTGCCGCCGGTCTGCTTCTTGTGGGTGTAGTCGACATCGGCCTTGTGGCTGATGGTCTCGCGATAGGCCACCTGCGGGGCGCCGATATTCGCCTCGACCTTGAACTCCCGCTTCATGCGGTCGACCAGGATGTCGAGGTGAAGTTCGCCCATGCCCTTCATGATGGTCTGACCGGATTCGATGTTGGTCTCGACGCGGAAGGACGGATCCTCGGCCGCAAGACGCTGCAGCGCCAGAGCCATCTTCTCCTGGTCGGCCTTCGATTTCGGCTCGACGGCGATCTCGATCACCGGATCGGGGAAGCTCATGGTTTCCAGAACCACCGGCTTGGAGGCATCGCACAGGGTGTCGCCCGTGGTGGTTTCCTTCAGACCGGCAAGCGCGATGATGTCGCCCGCGAAGGCCTCGTCGATTTCCTCGCGGTTGTTCGAGTGCATCATCATCATCCGACCGACGCGCTCTTTCTTGCCCTTGGTCGCGTTCAGGATCGATTCACCCTTCTTCATCACGCCGGAATAGATCCGGGTAAAGGTCAGCGAGCCGACGAAGGGGTCGTTCATGATCTTGAACGCAAGCGCCGAGAACGGCTCGTCGTCATTGGCGTGACGGGCGATGTTGCGCTCTTCGGTTTCGTCATCCGGCGCGAAGCCCATATAGGCGGGCACGTCCAGCGGCGAGGGAAGATAGTCGATCACGGCGTTCAGCAGCGGCTGCACGCCCTTGTTCTTGAAGGACGACCCGGCGGTCACCGGCACGAAGGCCAGCGCCAGCGTGCCCTTGCGGATCAACTGGTGCAGGGTATCGGTGTCGGGTTCGTTGCCTTCGAGATAGGCTTCCATCGCCTCGTCGTCCTGCTCGACGGCAAGCTCGACCAGGTTCGACCGCCACTCGTCGGCCACATCCTTCAGCTCGGCACGGATCTCCTGACGGGTCCAGGAGGCCCCGAGGTCCTCGCCCTTCCAGGTCCATTCTTCCATGGAGACGAGATCGATGATGCCTTCCAGCTTGTCCTCGGCACCGATCGGCAGCGCGATCGGGCAGGGGGTGGCGCCGGTGCGGTCCTTGATCATCTTCACGCAGTTGAAGAAGTCGGCGCCGATCTTGTCCATCTTGTTGACGAAGACGATGCGCGGAACCTTGTAACGGTCGGCCTGACGCCAGACGGTCTCGGTCTGCGGCTCGACGCCGGCATTGGCATCGAGAAGGCAGATCGCGCCGTCGAGCACGGCCAGCGACCGCTCGACTTCGATGGTGAAGTCGACGTGGCCGGGGGTGTCGATGATGTTGAAGCGGTATTTGGTGTCGGAGGTCCCTTCCGCCGTCGGATCTTCCTGACGCTGCCAGAAAGTCGTGGTCGCAGCCGAAGTGATGGTGATCCCCCGCTCCTGCTCCTGTTCCATCCAGTCCATGGTCGCGGCGCCGTCATGGACTTCGCCGAGCTTGTGGGACTTGCCGGTGTAAAAGAGGATGCGCTCGGTCGTCGTGGTCTTGCCCGCATCGATGTGGGCCATGATCCCGAAGTTCCGGTAGCGTTGAAGAGGATAAGCGCGGGCCATTGGAGGGTCCTAAGGCTAAAGTTTTGTTACCAGCGATAATGGCTGAACGCTTTGTTGGCGTCGGCCATCTTGTGGGTGTCTTCGCGTTTCTTCACCGCGGTGCCACGGGACTGCACGGCGTCCATCAGTTCGCCGGCGAGCCGCTCTTCCATGGTGTTCTCGTTGCGCTTGCGGCTGGCATCGATCAGCCAGCGGATCGCAAGGGCCTCACGGCGCTCGGGGCGCACTTCGACCGGCACCTGATAGGTGGCACCGCCGACCCGGCGCGAGCGAACCTCGACGGCGGGTTTCACGTTGTCGAGCGCCTCGTGGAACACCTCGACCGGGGCCCGCTTGAGACGGCCCTCGACGCGGTCCAGCGCGTTGTAGACGATGCTTTCGGCGGCAGATTTCTTGCCGTCGACCATCAGGTTGTTCATGAATTTCGTCAGCACACGATCGCCAAACTTGGCGTCGGGCAGGATTTCGCGCTTCTCGGCAGCGTGACGGCGGGACATCTACGTCTCTCCTTACTTCGGACGCTTCGCGCCGTATTTCGAGCGGCGCTGCTTACGGTCTTTGACGCCCTGGGTGTCCAGCACACCGCGGAGGATGTGATAGCGGACACCGGGAAGGTCTTTCACCCGGCCGCCGCGGATCAGCACGACCGAGTGCTCCTGCAGGTTGTGGCTCTCGCCAGGGATGTAGCTGATCACCTCGAAACCATTGGTCAGGCGCACCTTGGCGACCTTCCGCATGGCCGAGTTCGGCTTCTTCGGCGTAGTGGTGTAAACGCGCGTGCAGACGCCGCGCTTCTGCGGGCAGGCCTGCAGGTGCTGCGACTTCTGGCGTTTCACTTTCGGCTGCCGCGGCTTGCGGATCAGCTGTTGGATTGTCGGCATCCCGGTTCCCCGTATTGCAACCCGTTCAAATCTCTTCTTCGGTGCGCCCGCAATGGTCTACGGCAACGCGAAAACCGCATTCGTTCCCCTATTCGCGGGAACGACGCGGTGGAGTTCCAGAGGATCGGGGCATAGGGCCCGGATCATGACCACATCAGTTTCGGTATCAGACACGGCAGGTTGGTTCGCCAGCCCGAAGTGGCAGCGGTATATGTCGAGTCGAGAGGGGTGTCAACACCGCAGCGGCCGTGCCGCCGCGATGACCGCGCCCAGCCCGGTCCGCCCCGACGCCCCTGCCCCGAACAAAGCCCTCCGAAGGATAAGCGCGGAGCTGCATGAACCGGTCGCGCAAGCAACGGACGCTTGCTCCCGCCAGGCCTCTCGCAGCACCCGGAGCCATCTCGCCGGAGCGCACGCCAAGGACTGTGGCCGCCGGCAGAAGCAGAAGCAGAACCAGTACAGCAACCGCCGCCGAAGCCCCGGGTGTCGATGTCCCGTAGGATGACAAAGTCGGCCGCAATCCGCGCCTGCGGACCGACACGGCGAAGACGGGCGACCATGGACTGCCGATCCCACCGCATGCCGGAGGACCCGATCACCTGGAGGATCGTCGTCATATCGCCCGACATGCCAAGGACGCCCCTGCGCCGGTCCGCCAAGGCCGTCCACGCGGGGCGCAGACCGAGCATGGCGCGCAGGACCGATCAGGAGGGCGCTGCAAGCCGCGTCGGGCCATGCGCGACACCAACCTCGCAGACAGGGCCAGCGTCGGACAGGGGCAGGATACAGACGCCTTGCGTCGCCAGAGCGGCGGGCCGCGCTCCGCTTGCGCCCCCCGCACCGATCTTGGCGCATTTTCGCCATTCTTTTTCAAACGGCTTGCTCTGCATGGCTTCGGCATTTCGGCCGGAGACAGAGCCCCGACGAAAACGCCCCCGCCCATGACGGGCGGGGGCGATCTTGTGACCTTGGGTCCTGGCTTCGCTTATTCGCGGCTTTCGGGCGTTTCCACCAGCCCCAGATCGTCATCGTCGGACGCGCCGAAGTCTTCCATCGGAGCCGCAAGAGCCGCGGCCGAGACCGCCTCGGCCTGACGGGCGTCGATGACCTTCTGGTCGCGCTCGGCCGCGATGCGGCGCACGCGCTGGCTGGCCCCGCCGGTGCCCGCCGGGATCAACCGGCCGACAATGACGTTTTCCTTCAGGCCGACCAGCTTGTCGCGCTTGCCCTGGACCGAGGCCTCGGTCAGCACCCGCGTCGTCTCCTGGAACGAAGCCGCCGAGATGAAGGACCGGGTCTGCAGCGAGGCCTTGGTGATCCCCAGCAGGATCGGCTGACCCTCTGCGGGACGCCCGCCGCGCGCCAGCACCTTGTCATTGGCCTCGTCGAACTCGGCCTTGTCGACATGCTCGCCCTTCAGAAGCGTGGTGTCACCCGAATCCGAGATCTCCCATTTCTGCAGCATCTGCCGGACGATCACCTCGATATGCTTGTCGTTGATCTTCACGCCCTGCAGCCGGTAGACGTCCTGCACCTCGTCGATCATGTAGTTCGCCAGCGCCTCGACACCCATGATGGCGAGGATGTCATGCGGCGCCGGGTTGCCGTCCATGATGTAGTCGCCCTTCTGCACGAAGTCGCCTTCCTGCACCGGGATGTGCTTGCCCTTGGGCACCATGTATTCGACCGGCTGGATGGTCTCGTCCGCCGGCTCGATGGTGATCCGCCGCTTGTTCTTGTAGTCGCGGCCGAACCGGACATAGCCGTCGATTTCGGCGATGATGGCGTGATCCTTCGGACGCCGGGCCTCGAACAGTTCCGCCACCCGCGGCAGACCGCCGGTGATGTCCTTGGTCTTGGCACCTTCGCGCGGGATCCGCGCCACCACGTCACCGGCCCGGATTTCCTGCTGATCCTCGACCGAGAGGATCGCATCCACCGACATCGGATAGGTGACCGGATTGCCCGCTTCGTTGCGGACCGGCTCGCCGGTTTCGGGATCGACGATGATGATCTCGGGCTTCAGCTCGTTGCCCTTGGGCGCGGTGCGCCAGTCGGACACGATCTTCTGGGTCATACCGGTGGCATCGTCGGTATCCTCGCGGACCGAGATCCCGGTCACGAGGTCCACGAGCCTGGCGCGCCCTGCCTTCTCGGCGATGATCGGCAGGGTGTAGGGGTCCCATTCGAACAGCTTGTCGCCCCGTGCCACCCGGGCCCCCTCGGCCACGAAGACCTTGGTACCATAGCCCAGCTTGAAGCTCGCCCGCTCGACATCGTTATCGTCGATGATGGCCAGCTGCATGTTCCGGCCCATGACGATCTGATCGCCCGCCGCATTGGTCAGCAGGTTGGCGTTGCGGAACTCGATCCGGCCCTCCTGGCTGGTCTCCTGGAAGGACTGCTGGCCCCCTTGGGCGATACCGCCGATGTGGAAGGTCCGCATCGTCAGCTGCGTGCCGGGCTCGCCGATCGACTGCGCGGCGATGATGCCGACAGCCTCGCCGATATTCACCTTGGTGCCGCGCGCCAGGTCACGGCCGTAGCAGGCCGCGCAGACGCCCTCTTCGGCCTCGCAGGTCAGCGGCGACCGGATCCGGACGGTGGCGACACCGGCCTTCTCGATCGCATCCGCCTTGCGTTCGTCGATCAGCTCGTTGCGGGTGACCAGAACCTCGTCGGTGCCGGGTTTCAGCACGTCATCGGCCGCGACACGGCCAAGCAGCCGTTCCGCCAGGGTCGCCACGACCTCGCCGTCGTTGATCGCCGCTTCGCAGGTGATGGCGTTCTCGGTGCCGCAATCGTCGCGGCGCACGATGCAGTCCTGAGCGACGTCCACCAGACGCCGGGTGAGGTACCCCGAGTTCGCCGTTTTCAGCGCGGTATCGGCCAGACCCTTCCGGGCACCGTGGGTCGAGTTGAAGTACTCGAGCACGGTCAGACCTTCCTTGAAGTTCGAGATGATCGGGGTCTCGATGATCTCGCCCGAGGGCTTGGCCATCAGGCCGCGCATGCCGCCCAGCTGCTTCATCTGCGCCGGCGAGCCCCGGGCGCCCGAGTGGGCCATCATGTAGACCGAGTTCGGCTCCATCTCGGCCCCGGCATCGTCGACGCGGACGGCCGAGATCTCGGACATCATCGCAGCGGCGACTTCGTCCGAGCATTTCGACCAGGCATCGACAACCTTGTTGTACTTTTCGCCCTGAGTGATCAGGCCGTCCATGTACTGCTGTTCGAATTCCTTGACCTGCTGGCGCACGCCCTCGACGATCGTCCATTTCCGCTCGGGAATGACCATGTCGTCCTTGCCGAAGGAGATCCCGGCCTTGAACGCCTCGCGGAACCCGAGCCCCATGATCTGGTCACAGAAGATGACTGACTCCTTCTGGCCGCAATAGCGATAGACGGTGTCGATGACCTGCTGCACCTCTTTCTTCCGCAGCAGCCGGTTGACCAGTTCGAACGGCGCCTTGGCATTCATCGGCAGGAGCGCGCCCAGCCGGACCCGGCCCGGCGTGGTCTCGAAGCGCTGGAGCACCTCGTTTCCATGCTCGTCGATCTGCTTGATCCGCGCGATGATCTTGGCATGCAGATGCACCTCGCCCGCGTCGAGCGCGTGCTGCACCTCTTCGACATCGGCAAAGGCCATGCCCTCGCCCTTCATGCCCTTGCGCTCCATCGTGATGTAATAGAGCCCGAGGATCATGTCCTGCGACGGCACGATGATCGGCGCGCCGTTGGCGGGCGACAGCACGTTGTTGGTCGACATCATCAGGACCCGCGCTTCCAGCTGGGCCTCGAGGCTCAGCGGAACGTGCACGGCCATCTGGTCGCCGTCGAAGTCGGCGTTGAAGGCCGAGCAGACCAGAGGGTGCAGCTGGATCGCCTTGCCTTCGATCAGCGTCGGCTCGAACGCCTGGATGCCCAGACGGTGCAGCGTCGGCGCCCGGTTCAGCATCACCGGGTGCTCGCGGATCACCTCGTCGAGGATGTCCCAGACCTCGGGACGTTCCTTCTCGACCAGCTTCTTGGCCTGCTTGACGGTCGAGGAAAGCCCCTTGGCCTCAAGCCGCGAATAGATGAACGGCTTGAACAGCTCGAGCGCCATCTTCTTCGGCAGCCCGCACTGGTGCAGCTTGAGTTCGGGGCCGGTCACGATCACCGAACGGCCCGAGAAGTCGACCCGTTTGCCCAGAAGGTTCTGGCGGAACCGGCCCTGCTTGCCCTTGAGCATGTCGCTGAGCGATTTCAGCGGCCGCTTGTTGGCGCCGGTGATGACCCGGCCGCGGCGACCATTGTCGAACAGCGCATCGACCGATTCCTGCAGCATCCGCTTTTCGTTGCGGACGATGATGTCGGGCGCCCGCAGCTCGATCAGCCGCTTCAGACGGTTGTTCCGGTTGATCACCCGGCGGTAGAGGTCGTTCAGGTCCGAGGTCGCGAACCGGCCGCCATCGAGCGGCACCAGCGGCCGCAATTCCGGCGGGATGACCGGGATCACGGTCAGCACCATCCATTCCGGACGGTTGCCGGATTCGATGAAGCTTTCGACGACCTTCAGCCGCTTGATGATCTTTTTCGGCTTCAGCTCGCCGGTGGCTTCCTTCAGCTCCTCGCGCAACCGCTCTGCCTCGGCCTCGAGATCGATCTGCGACAGCATCTCGCGGATCGCCTCGGCGCCGATCCCGGCGGTGAAGGCATCGGTCCCGAACTGGTCCTGCGCGTCGAGATACTCTTCCTCGGTCAGCATCTGGCCGTAGCTCAGATCGGTCAGACCGGGCTCGATCACCACGTAGTTCTCGAAATAGAGCACGCGTTCCAGATCGCGGAGCGTCATGTCCAGCATCAGGCCGATGCGCGACGGCAGCGACTTGAGGAACCAGATATGCGCGACAGGCGCCGCCAGCTCGATATGGCCCATCCGCTCGCGGCGGACCTTCTGCAGCGTCACCTCGACACCGCATTTCTCGCAGACCACGCCGCGATATTTCATGCGCTTGTACTTACCGCAAAGGCACTCGTAGTCCTTGATCGGCCCGAAGATCCGCGCACAGAAGAGACCATCACGCTCGGGCTTGAACGTCCGGTAGTTGATGGTCTCGGGTTTCTTGATCTCGCCATAGGACCACGAAAGGATCCGTTCGGGCGAGGCCAGCGACACCTTGATCTCGTCGAACTGCTTGGGCGAAGCCAGCGGGTTGAACGGGTTGGTGGTCAGTTCCTGGTTCATCTTGAAGTCCTTCAAATCAGCGCAAAGGGATGGGCAAGGGCGCGATTTTTCGCGGAAAAATCGTCACGAATTTTCCGCGAAAATTCATTCTCCCCTACTCCTCGTCCTCCGCGTCCAGGAGTTCCATGTTCAGCCCGAGGCCGCGGACTTCCTTCACCAGAACGTTGAAGGATTCCGGTACGCCGGCCTCGAAATTGTCCTCGCCCTTGACGATCGACTCGTAGACCTTGGTCCGGCCCGCCACATCGTCCGACTTCACCGTCAGCATCTCCTGCAGGGTATAGGCGGCACCGTAGGCTTCGAGCGCCCAGACCTCCATCTCCCCGAAACGCTGACCGCCGAACTGCGCCTTGCCGCCCAGGGGCTGCTGGGTGACGAGACTGTAGGGCCCCGTCGAGCGCGCGTGGATCTTGTCGTCCACGAGGTGGTGCAGCTTCAGCAGATACTTGACCCCCACGGTGACCTTCCGGGCGAAACGCTCGCCGGTCCTGCCGTCGAAAAGCTCGGACTGGCCCGAGGTGTCAAAGCCCGCGCGGATCAGTGCATCGTTGATGTCCTGCTCCTTGGCACCGTCGAAGACCGGCGTCGCGATCGGCACGCCGCGGGTGACCGAGGACGCGGATTCGACCAGATGGGCCTCGTCCATGTCGCGGATCGCCTCGTCATAGACATCGTCGCCATAGGCGTGATGCATCGCATCCCGCACCGGCGTCAGATCGCCCGAGCGCTTATATTCATGAAGCGCCTCCTCGACCTGCTGTCCCAGGCCACGCGCGGCCCAGCCCATATGGGTCTCGAGGATCTGCCCCACGTTCATCCGCGACGGCACACCGAGCGGGTTCATCACCAGATCGACAGGCGTGCCGTCGGCCAGGAAGGGCATGTCCTCCATCGGCACCACGCGGGAGACGACCCCCTTGTTGCCGTGCCGACCGGCCATCTTGTCGCCGGGCTGAAGCTTGCGCTTCACCGCGATGAAGACCTTGACCATCTTCATCACGCCCGGAGGCAGATCGTCGCCGCGGCGGACCTTCTCGACCTTGTCCTCGAAGCGGTGCTCGAGCGCGCGTTTCTGCGCCTCGAACTGGGCGTTCAGCGCCTCGACCTGACCGGCATCGGCCTCGTCCTCCAGCGCCAGTTGCCACCATTGCCCCTTGGACAGGGTCTCGAGCAGCTCTTCGGTGATTTCCGAATTCGGCTTCACGCCCTTCGGACCCTTCACCGCGACTCTGCCGAGGACCATCGACTTGAGACGCGCATAGATGTTGCGCTCGAGGATCACCTGCTCGTCATCCCGGTCACGGGCCAGACGCTCGACCTCTTCGCGCTCGATCTGCAGCGCACGCTCGTCCTTGTCGACGCCGTGCCGGTTGAAGACCCGGACCTCGACCACCGTGCCGTAATCGCCCGGGGGCAGACGCAGCGAGGTGTCGCGCACGTCCGAGGCCTTTTCGCCGAAGATGGCCCGCAGAAGCTTTTCTTCGGGGGTCATCGGGCTTTCGCCCTTCGGAGTGATCTTGCCGACAAGGATGTCGCCCGGCCCCACTTCGGCGCCGATATAGACGATGCCCGCCTCGTCGAGGTTGCGCAGGGCTTCCTCGCCGACATTCGGGATGTCGCGGGTGATCTCTTCCGGCCCGAGCTTGGTATCGCGGGCCGCGACCTCGAATTCCTCGATATGGATCGAGGTGAAGACGTCATCGCGCGCGATGCGCTCCGAGATCAGGATCGAGTCCTCGTAGTTGTAGCCGTTCCAGGGCATGAACGCGACGATCACGTTCTTGCCGAGCGCCAGCTCGCCCATGTCGGTCGAGGGACCGTCGGCGACGACCTCGCCCTTCTGGACGGTATCGCCCACCTTCACCAGCGGACGCTGGTTGATGCAGGTATTCTGGTTCGACCGCTGGAACTTGCGCAGACGGTAGATGTCGACGCCCGGATCGCCGGGTTCGAGATCCTCGGTGGCCCGGATCACGATCCGCTGGGCATCGACCTGGTCGATGATCCCGCCGCGGCGCGCCATGATCGCGGCGCCCGAGTCCTGCGCCACCACCTGCTCGATGCCGGTGCCGACGAAAGGCGCATCGGCCTGCAGAAGCGGCACCGCCTGACGCTGCATGTTCGCGCCCATCAGCGCGCGGTTGGCGTCGTCATTCTCGAGGAAGGGAATGAGCGAGGCCCCGACCGACACCAGCTGTTTCGGCGACACGTCGATCAGGTCGACGCTTTCGCGCGGCGCCATGGTGTATTCGCCGGCCTGGCGGGTGTTCACCAGATCGTTGATGAACTTGCCCTCGCCGTCGAGATTGGCGTTGGCCTGGGCCACGGTATGCCGCATCTCCTCGGTCGCGGACATGTAGTGGACATCATCGGTCACCTGCCCGTCCTCGACCCGGCGATAGGGGGTCTCGATGAAGCCGTACTTGTTCACCCGCGCATAGGTGGCAAGGCTGTTGATCAGACCGATATTCGGGCCTTCCGGCGTCTCGATCGGGCACATCCGGCCATAATGGGTCGGGTGAACGTCGCGGACCTCGAAGCCCGCACGCTCGCGGGTCAGACCGCCCGGCCCGAGCGCCGAAAGACGGCGCTTGTGGGTGACTTCCGACAGCGGGTTGGTCTGGTCCATGAACTGCGACAGCTGCGACGAGCCGAAGAATTCGCGCACGGCGGCAGCGGCCGGTTTGGCGTTGATCAGATCCTGCGGCATCACCGTGTCGATCTCGACCGAAGACATCCGCTCCTTGATGGCGCGTTCCATCCGCAGCAGGCCGACGCGGTACTGGTTCTCCATCAGCTCGCCGACGGAACGGACCCGGCGGTTGCCGAGGTGGTCGATGTCATCGACCTCGCCCTTGCCGTCGCGGAGCTCCACCAGCGCCTTGATGCAGGAGATGATGTCTTCCCGGCGCAGCGTCCGTTGGGTGTCGGGCGCATCGAGGTTCAGACGCATGTTCATCTTGACCCGGCCGACGGCCGACAGGTCGTAGCGCTCGGAATCGAAGAACAGCGACTCGAACAGGTTGGTCGCCGCCTCGACGGTCGGCGGCTCGCCCGGACGCATCACGCGGTAGATGTCCATGAGCGCGGTATCGCGGCCCATGTTCTTGTCCGCCGCCATGGTGTTGCGGATGTAGGGGCCGACATTGATGTTGTCGATGTCGAGCACCGGGATGTCGGTGATGCCCGCATCCAGCAGCTCTTTCAGCGAGCCGCCGGTGACCTCGCCATCCTTGTCGACGATCCAGGTCAGTTCGTCGCCAGCCTCGACGTAGATCGCGCCGGTCTCTTCGTTGATGATGTCCTTGGCGACATACCGGCCGACGATGTGATCGAACGGCACCATCAGCTCGGTGACCCGGCCTTCCTCGATCAGCTTCTTGACCTGACGCGGCGTGACCTTGTCGCCCGCCTTGCAGATCACCTCGCCGGTATCGGCATCGACCAGATCATAGGTCGGACGGGTGCCGCGCACGCGTTCGGGGAAGAACCTGGTGACCCAGCCGCGATTGCGTTCCAGCCGGAACGACACGGTATCGTAATAGGCATCCATGATGCCTTCCTGGTCCAGCCCCAGCGCGTAGAGCAGGGTCGTCACCGGCAGCTTCCGGCGGCGGTCGATACGCGCGAAGACGATGTCCTTGGCGTCGAATTCGAAGTCGAGCCAGGAGCCGCGATAGGGAATGATCCGGCAGGCGAAGAGCAGCTTGCCCGAGGAATGGGTCTTGCCCTTGTCATGGTCGAAGAAGACGCCCGGGCTCCGGTGCATCTGGGACACGATCACCCGTTCGGTCCCGTTCACGATGAACGTCCCGTTCTGGGTCATGAGCGGCATGTCGCCCATGAACACGTCCTGCTCCTTGATGTCCTTCACCGACTTGGCGCCGGTATCCTCGTCGACATCGAACACGATCAGACGCAGCGTCACCTTGAGCGGCGCCGAGAAGGTCATGTCGCGCTGCTGGCATTCCTCGACATCGTATTTCGGTTTCTCGAGCTCGTAACGCACGAATTCGAGCACGGCCGTCTCATTGAAGTCCTTGATCGGGAAGACCGACTGGAACACCCCCTGGATGCCCTCTCCATCGGCGGGCACAGGCCCGTCGCCGGAATTCAGGAACAGGTCGTAAGAGGATTTCTGGACCTCGATGAGGTTCGGCATCTCCAGAACTTCGTGGATCTTGCCGTAGTATTTGCGGAGTCGTTTGTGGCCAACGTAGCTCTGCGCCATCTGTGGTCTCGCCTTTCGTCTGTCGCGGGCGCATCCACCGTCGGGCCCCGGTGGCGCGCCGCTCGCGATGAGGGGGGTAAGGTTCCATTCCTGCGGTCCGTCCCACCGGCCGCTCCCGAACCTCGAACCGCACCTTGGAAAGGGCTTTAGAAAGCAAGCCCTTTCCAAGACAGGTTCGGCTGGGCCCGGACAAACCGCCGGACCCAGCCAACATTCTTCAGGTCACGGGCACATCGCCCGCGAGCCCGATCACTTGAGCTCGACTTCGGCGCCAGCCGCTTCGAGTTTGCCTTTGATGTCCTCGGCTTCGGCCTTGTCGACGCCTTCCTTGACGGCCTTGCCGCCGGCCTCGACCAGGTCCTTGGCTTCTTTCAGGCCAAGACCGGTGATCGCGCGGACTTCCTTGATGACGTTGATCTTGTTCGCGCCAGCCGATTTCAGGATGACGTCGAATTCGGTCTGCTCTTCGGCAGCGGCGGCTTCGCCACCGGCAGCCGGGCCGGCCATCATCACGGCGCCGCCGGCGGCGGGCTCGATGCCGTATTCGTCTTTCAGGATGGTTTTCAGTTCCTGGGCCTCGAGAAGCGTGAGGTTCACGATCTCTTCGGCGAGTTTTTTCAGATCAGCCATGTTCTGTTCCGTTCTTTCACATTGTCTGTTCCAACGCGAGGCATCTGCCCTTCACGCGGGATCACAAGTTGCTCAAGCGGCTTCCGCACGCTCCTCGATGGTCGAGAGGATGCTCGCGATGTTGGAAGCGGGCGCGCCAATCGCACCGGCGATGTTCGCGGCGGGTGCACCGATGCAGCCGGCGATCGAAGCGATAAGCTCCTCGCGCGACGGCATTTCGGACACTGCCTTGACACCGGCCCGGTCCAGGGCCGTCTCACCCATGGAGCCGCCGAGGATCTCGAATTTCGAGTTGTCCTTGGCGAAACCTTCCGCGACCTTGGCAGCAGCCACGGGGTCCTCGGAATAGGTCAGAACGGTCATGCCCGTCAGAAGAGTGGCCAGGCTTGCGCAGGGCTTTCCTTCCAGGGCGATCTTGGCGAGCCTGTTCTTGGCGACGCGAACGGACCCACCCGCTTCGCGCATGCGTGCGCGCAGGTCCTGCATCTCGGCAACCGTGAGACCCGCGTAGTGGGCAACCACCACGACGCCAGAGCTTTCGAAGATCTGGCCGAGTTCCTCGACCACTTTCTCTTTCTGGGCTCTATCCACAGTTTCACTCCAATTTGGGGGTTTCCCCCCGGCTCTAGATGTGCCGGCCTGCTTGCCGGCTTTCGGGTCCGTATGGGTCCCGAGGCCAGGATCGCCCGAGGGTTTCCCCGCGGAATTCTGTCTCGTTTCCCCATCTCGGGAAGGATATTAAGCGGGGACGGGCCCCGCACCCTCCGTCTCGGACAGGACGGGGCGTTTCCGCCCCGCCATTCCCGGGCAAGAGTCCCGGAAACTTTCGCAAGGATAGGGGTTCACCTATCCCGGATCAATTCCCAGTTGCCGAGGTCACGTCGATCGACACGCCCGGGCCCATGGTCGAGCTGAGGCTCACCTTCTTCATGTAGGTGCCCTTGGCGCCGGCCGGCTTGGCCTTGACCACGGCATCGATGAAGGCGCGCACGTTCTCGGCCAGCTTGGCGGCATCGAACGAGGTCTTGCCGACGCCGGCATGGATCACGCCCGCCTTCTCGACCCGGAACTGGACCTCACCGCCCTTGGCAGCCTGCACCGCCGAGGTGACATCCATCGTCACGGTCCCGACCTTGGGGTTCGGCATCAGGTTGCGGGGCCCCAGGATCTTGCCCAGACGGCCGACGATCGGCATCATGTCCGGGGTCGCGATGCAACGATCGAACTCGATCGCACCGCCCTGGATGGTCTCCATCAGATCCTCTGCGCCGACGATATCGGCTCCGGCCGCCTGGGCGTCATCGGCCTTGGCGCCGCGGGCGAAGACCGCCACGCGCACGGTCTTGCCGGTGCCGTTCGGCAGGGTGACGACGCCACGCACCATCTGGTCGGCATGGCGCGGATCGACGCCGAGATTCAGCGCGATTTCCAGCGTCTCGTCGAACTTGGCCGAGGCGTTTTCCTTGACGAGGCTCACCGCCTCCTCGACCGACAGGTTGTCCTTGCCGGCAAAGGCTTCCCGCGCGGCGCGGACACGTTTCCCATGTTTCGCCATTGCGCTTACCCCTTAACCTCGATGCCCATCGAGCGGGCCGACCCCAGGATGATCTGCATCGCGCCCTCGACGTCACTGGCGTTCAGATCCTTCATCTTCGCTTCGGCGATCTCGCGCACCTGGGCAACGGTCACGGTGCCGGCGGTCTCGCGACCCGGCTTTTCCGAGCCCTTCGGACGGTTCCGTTTGCCGATCGGCTTCAGGCCTGCCGCCTTCTTGAGGTAGTAAGACGCCGGCGGCGTCTTGATGTCCATCGAGAAGGACTTGTCCTGGTAGTAGGTGATGACCGTCGGGCACGGCGCACCGGGCTCCATGTCCTGGGTCTTGGCGTTGAACGCCTTGCAGAATTCCATGATGTTGATGCCGCGCTGACCGAGCGCGGGACCGACTGGCGGCGACGGGTTCGCCTGACCCGCCTTCACCTGAAGCTTGAGCTTCCCGATTACCTTCTTGGCCATCTGGCCATCTCCTTCCATTCACCGCGCCGGGCCCCTCGCGAGGGCGGCGCTTCGGTTTAGTGGTCCGGTCCGCGGGCGCGCCCGCTCGCCTCCCACAGGATCCGCGTCAGAGCTGCCCCTTGGACACCTGCGCGAATTCCAGCTCGACCGGGGTGGCCCGGCCGAAGATCGACACCGTCACCTTCAGGCGCTGGTTGTCTTCGTCCACTTCCTCGACCATGCCCGCGAAGCCCTCGAAGGGCCCGTCGGTCACGCTCACATTCTCGCCGATCTCGAAGGTGATCAGCGAACGCGGCTGCGCCTCGCCTTCCTCGGCCCGGTTGAGAACCTGGTTCACTTCCTCGTCGCGCATCGGCATCGGCTTGCCCTGCGGCCCGAGGAACCCGGTCACCCGGTTGATCTGCGTGACGAGGTGATAGCCGCGGTCGGTCATCTCCATGCGCACCAGCACATAGCCGGGCATGAAGCGCCGTTCGCTCGTCACCTTCTTGCCGCGCCGGATCTCGATGACCTCTTCGGTCGGCACCAGGACTTCCTCGATCTCGTCCTCGAGACCCGCATCCGCCACGGCTTGCTTGATCTGTTCGGCAACCTTCTTCTCGAAGTTCGAGAGAACGCTTACCGAATACCACCGCTTCGCCATGTTGCCCGTTACCTCGTGTCCGTCGGCCATTCAGGCCGCGCTGATCCTGCGTTGTCCGGAATAAAAAACAGCGCGCAACCCGAATCGATGCACGCCGACGCCCGGAAAAGTGCGTAGGCCTTACCGCCCCAGCCGTCCGGTTTCAAGCCCGGGGCGCAGTAACAGATCCGGCCTCAGCCGAAAAACGCAAGCAGAGCCTGCAGCCCGACCCTGATCAGCGAGTCGACGAGGAAGAAGAAGACCGCCGTCAATGACGCCATCACGAAAACCATGATCGTGGTCAGGAATACCTCGCGCCGGGTCGGCCAGACCACCTTGGAGATTTCCGAGCGGGTCTGCTGAATGAACTGAAGGGGGTTCGCCATGGGCCTGCGGGGTCCGTTATGCCTGTCAACCGGGCCGAGATACGCGCTTGGGCATCGGTTTGCAAGGGCAGCACCGGACCCTTCGGCCCATACCGACGCGCTGCCTGCCCCTCGCCATCACCGACGGGGCGCATCCGGGGCCCAGACTACAATTCGTGACCGCCCCGCCCTGCCCTGCCCTGCCCGGGAATTCGCATGACGGTTTCGGAAAGGCACGCCATCCCTCCAGGGCGCCCGGGGAACCGGTTCGCAGGCCGGGCGCATATCGTGATGCCGGTGACGATCCCTGCCGAATTGGCCAAGGCCGGATCCGTCGGCGCCCGCGCCACACCCGCCCCCTTCTGGCCATCGGGCCCGATCGCGGACCAGCCCTGACGATCACAGCACCGACACGCCCCCAACCATTCGGCAATGGCTGGGCACAGCTCACGGGCAAACGCCATTTGACGAAATATCTGGAAGCGGCCTGGCAGGGGCGGAGGGGCTCGAACCCCCGACCCTCGGTTTTGGAGACCGATGCTCTACCAACTGAGCTACACCCCTAGGCCGTGCGCCCGATTAAGATATGCGGCAGCGGGAATCAAGAGCGCTTTTCGCACCGGGCGCCGGTTTCGCGAAAGCGCCGCAGCCGATTGTCCGGCAAACCGGCCCTCCCCGCCGGTTGCACTTCCGGACGCCAGTCGCGCAAGCGGACGCCGCAGCGGCATCGCAGGACCTTCCGGCCCTAGCCCCGGATAGCGCAGCCAGTTCCGTCTTACCTTGCCGAAGCCGGATTTGACCACGCCGCCGCTCAGGTTCCGAAACCGAGCACGGGATAAAGCGACGTCACCAGCAAAGCCGCCATGGTGAAGTTGAAGATCCTGAGCCGGGTGGCGTTCGACAGCCATTGACGGACCACGGTCCCGAGCCACGCCCAGACCGAGATCGCCGGGAAGCAGACCAGCGTGAACGCAGCAGCCACGATGGCGACCGACAGAAGCGAGCGGTCGGGCGCATAGAGCGTGACGGCAGACAGGCACATGGCCCAGGCCTTGGGGTTCACCCACTGGAAAGTGGCCGCCTGCAGAAAGGTCATCGGACGGCTGTCCGCGTCCCGCTCCTCCAGCGGAGCGGTCGTCGCGATCCTGAATGCCAGCCAGAGCAGGTAGCCGACGGAAATGACCTTCAGCACCAGGTTCAGCGCAGGCACCGCGTCGAACAGCGCCATCAGCCCCGTCCCCACGAGGAGAGCCATGACCGACATGCCTCCGACGATCCCCATCATATGCGGCAGGGTCCGCCGAAACCCGAAATTCGCACCGGACGCCATCAGCATGAGGTTGTTCGGCCCCGGCGTGACGGTCGTGACGAATGCGAAGCCCAGAAGGGCGCTCAGGATAGCGAAGCTCATCGCCCGTACCTCCGACATTGCTGGCGCGCAACAATATCGAGAACAGGCCGCAACATGTCGCCTGATATTCCAGCCGAGGACATGAACACACAATTATTGACGCCCCATGGACGCCAAAGATCATAAGATATTGCGCGAGCTGCGACGCGACGGCCGGATCAGCAATGTCGCCTTGGCTGAACGTGTCAGCCTGTCTTCCTCGGCCTGCCTGAGACGGGTTCAAGAGCTGGAGCGAACCGGAGTGATCCTGGGCTACAGGGTCGTGACCAGCCCCGAGCGCATGGGCCGCGGGTTTGCCGCCCATGTCATGGTCGGCCTCTCCTCCCATACAAAGGCGGCCCAGGAGCGGTTCGAGCGCGCCATGGCCGTCGCGCCCGAAGTCGTCGAGTGCCATAACATCGCCGGGGCCTTCGAGTATCTGTTGCGCGTCGAGAGCGCCGATCTCTCGGAATACAAGCGCTTCCACACGGAGGTGCTGGGCACGCAATCGCACGTCAATGCAATCACGTCCTGCATCGTGATGGAAACCCCCAAGGACGAGCGCGCCACATGATTTGAACAGCGCGTCGGCCGCAGAGCCGCATCCAGCGCCGCTGCAAGGCTCGGTCCGGGCCTCTTCCGCTGTTCGCTGCATTCTCGTCCGCGAGCGGGCAGAACTCCGCCTTCCGGAGGGGACGAACCGAGCCCCGGCCATGTCGGCGCAGATCGACTGCTGCCCGCATGAAAAAGGGCCGCCCCGAAGGGCGGCCCCGGCTCGCGCTCAGGCGAGACAGATCACTTGATGATCTTGGCGACGACGCCGGCGCCGACGGTGCGGCCGCCTTCGCGGATGGCGAAGCGGAGCTTCTCTTCCATCGCGATCGGCGCGATCAGCTCGACCTTGAACTTCAGGTTGTCGCCCGGCATCACCATCTCGGTGCCTTCGGGAAGCTCGACCGTCCCGGTCACGTCCGTCGTGCGGAAGTAGAACTGCGGACGGTAGTTCGCGAAGAACGGAGTGTGACGGCCACCCTCTTCCTTGGTCAGGATGTAGGCCTCGGCCTCGAACACCGTATGCGGCGTCACCGAGCCCGGTTTGCACAGGACCTGGCCACGCTCGACCTGGTCGCGGTCGATGCCGCGCAGCAGCGCGCCGATATTGTCGCCGGCCTCGCCGCGGTCAAGCAGCTTGCGGAACATCTCGACACCGGTGCAGGTGGTCTTCTTGGTGTCGCGGATACCCACGATCTCAAGCTCGTCGCCCACATTCACCACGCCACGCTCGACACGGCCGGTCACCACGGTGCCGCGGCCCGAGATCGAGAACACGTCCTCGATCGGCATCAGGAAGGGCAGGTCGACCGGACGTTCCGGGGTCGGGATGAACTCGTCGACCGCCGCCATCAGCTCGCGGATCTTGTTCTCGCCGATTTCCGGGTCGCGGCCTTCCATCGCCGCCAGCGCCGAGCCGGCGATGATCGGGATGTCGTCGCCGGGGAAGTCGTAGCTCGACAGAAGCTCGCGGATCTCCATCTCGACGAGTTCCAGAAGCTCGGCGTCGTCCACCTGGTCGACCTTGTTCATGAACACGACCAGCGCCGGAACGCCGACCTGCCGCGCCAGCAGGATGTGCTCGCGGGTCTGCGGCATCGGGCCGTCGGCCGCGTTCACCACCAGGATCGCGCCGTCCATCTGGGCCGCACCCGTGATCATGTTCTTCACGTAGTCGGCGTGGCCGGGGCAGTCGACGTGGGCGTAGTGACGGGCCTCGGTCTCGTATTCCACATGCGCCGTCGAGATCGTGATCCCGCGCGCTTTTTCCTCGGGCGCACCGTCGATCTGGTCATAGGCCCTGAAGTCGCCGAAATACTTCGTGATCGCAGCCGTCAGCGTCGTCTTGCCGTGGTCAACGTGGCCGATCGTGCCGATGTTAACGTGCGGTTTCGTCCGTTCGAACTTTGCCTTACCCATCTTGGGCGCCTCATGGATTAGGGGGCCGCCTCCTGGCCCGATTCAACACCGCGGGCTCTCTAGTCGCTGGCCCGCCGGAAATCAAGCGTCAGTTCGCCCGCGAGGGGGCCTCGTCAGGCTTTGCCGGGCTTGGCCCGGGCGGGGCATCGAGGGGGTCATCGAGAGGGGTCGTGACGACCTCCGCACCAGGAACGGACGCCGGGGCGGAGGCCTCATCCGAGGCCGTTCCGGCCATAGCGTCGAGCGGCGGGACGGTATCGGGATCGTAATGCAGCCATTCCTCGCGATGCTCGACCAGCCAGCGTTCGATCCGCTTGGCCGCGTTTCGCGCCAGCGCGCGCATCTGCTCGTCCTTCGTGCGGATCAGCCCGGTCCCGACCAGGGTGGCGCCGTTCAGCCCCTCGCCGACCGACAGCTGTTCGGACTCGGCATTGAGCTTCTTGCCCGCCGCGTCGTCCCAGAGATTGGCCGACAGCACCAGCATCGATTTCGGCGCCAGGATCACCGGCACCCCCGGCACGGCCAGCGCGTAACCGTCGACGGCAATCCCGAAATGGTAGATCCTGTCGCCGTCATAGCGACTGAAACGGCGCTGCAGCTCTTCCTTCAGCACCGCCTCCCACTCTTCCGCCGTCGCCTGGCGCGAGGGTGGAATGTCCTTGGCGTTCTTCGCGACGACGATGGTGTAGCCCAGCCGGAAGTCACCCAGCGGCACCGGCGGCTCGTCCAGATCGTCCTTGCCGGCACAGCCGGCGACAAGCGCCAGACCGGCGACGAACAGGAGGAGCCGGAGGGTCGTGAACAGGCCGCGCATGTGGGTCCTCAAGATATGGTATGGTCCTCAGGGGATACCCCGACGAGGGCACTCACGCAACGCCCGCACTCAGGTGAAGCGGTTGTCTCTGGGGAAGCCGCGCGGGGCCATCCGGCCACTGCCCGCGCGCTTGCCCAGCCAGTCGGTCAGGTCGGTCTCGGTGCGGGTCCGCCCGGCAGGATCGTGCCAGCTGAGCCCGTCGGCCAGGGTGAAGGTGGTGGCATCCGCAAGCCCGCCATCCTTGTATTTCTGCAGCCGCACGCCCTTGCCGCGCCCCATCTCGGGCAGCTCCTCCAGCGGGAAGACCAGCACCTTGCGGTTCTGCCCGACACAGGCGACGTGATCGCCATGCACCGGCACGCAGACCCGCGCCACGGCAGGTGCCCTGACATTCAGCGCCTGCTTGCCCGCCCGGGTCTGGGCCAGCACATCGTCGCCGGCCACCAGGAAGCCGTCGCCCGCACTGGAGGCCACCAACAGCTTTTCGCCGGGGCGGTGGATGAACAGCGCGACGATCTCGCTTTCATTCGGCAGGTCGACCATCAGCCGGACCGGCTCGCCCATGCCGCGCCCGCCCGGAAGCTGCACCACGGGCAAGGTGTAGAACCGCCCATTGGCCCCGAACAGGATCAGCTTGTCGGTGGTCTCGGCCTGGATCAGGAAGCGACCCTCGTCGCCATCCTTGAACTTCAGCGCGGACCCGTCGGCCAGATGGCCTTTCATCGCCCGGATCCAGCCCATCTTCGAGCAGACCACCGTCACCGGCTCGCGCTCGATCATCGCCTCGATCGGCACTTCGGCCACCTCGGCGGCCTCGGCAAACACGGTCCGCCGCGCCCCGCCCGGCGCCCTGGCACCGAAGTTCTTGCGCACCTCGCGCAGCTCTTCGGCGATCCGCTTCCACTGGATCTCCTCCTGCCCCAGCAGCTCGAGCAGCCCCGCGCGCTCCTCGGTCAGCCGGTCGCGCTCGGCGGTCAGCTCTATCTCCTCGAGCCTGCGCAGCGAGCGCAGCCGCATGTTGAGGATCGCCTCGGCCTGCACCTCGGTCAGGCCCCCGGGGCCCGCGGCGGGCAGCGGCGAGACATAGTCGCGCTCGGACATCGCCCTGGCATGGGGCCGCGTCCAGTCCTCGGCCATCAGCGCGGCCTTGGGGTCGTCGTCATAGCGGATGATGTCGATCACCCGGTCAAGGTTGAGGAAGGCGATCAGCAGGCCGGCCAGCACCTCGAGCCGGTGGTCGATCTTGTCGAGCCGGTGCTGCGAGCGCCGGATCAGCACCTCGCGCCGGTGATCGAGGAAGGCGCGCAGCACCTCCTTGAGCGAACAGACCTTGGGCGTGCGGCCGTCAATCAGCACGTTCATGTTCAGGCTGAACCGGATCTCGAGATCGGAATTCCGGAACAGCGTGCTCATCAGCACTTCGGGATCGACATTGCGAGAGCGGGGCTCCAGCACCAGCCGCACATCCTCGGCGCTCTCGTCGCGGACATCGGCGAGGATCGGGATCTTCTTGGTCTGGATCAGGTCGGCAATGCGCTCGATCAGCTTCGACTTCTGCACCTGATAGGGGATCTCGGTGACCACCACCTGCCACTGGCCGCGGCCCAGATCCTCGATTTCCCAGCGGGCACGCAGCCGGAAGCTGCCGCGTCCGGTGCGATAGGCCTGGGCGATGCTGTCCTTCGGCTCGACGATGACGCCGCCGGTCGGGAAATCGGGCCCCGGCACATATTGCAGCAGGGTGTCGTCCTGGGCGTCGGGGGCCTTGATCAGGTGCAGGCAGGCACCGACCAGATCGTCGATGTTATGCGGCGGGATATTCGTCGCCATGCCGACCGCGATGCCGCTCGACCCGTTCGCCAGAAGGTTCGGGAAGGCCGCGGGCAGCACCGCGGGCTCTTCGAGGGTGCCGTCGTAATTGGGCCGGAAATCGACCGCGTTTTCCGACAGCCCCTCCATCAGGGCCTCGGCGGCGGCGGTCAGGCGGGCCTCGGTATAGCGGCTGGCGGCGGGGTTGTCGCCGTCGATATTGCCGAAGTTCCCCTGCCCGTCGACCAGCGGGTAACGGACGTTGAAATCCTGCGCCAGACGCGCCATCGCATCGTAGATCGCGGCATCGCCATGGGGGTGATAGTTGCCCATCACGTCGCCCGAGATCTTGGCCGATTTCCGGAAGCCCCCGGTCGCGGTCAGCTTGAGTTCACGCATCGCGAACAGGATGCGCCGGTGCACGGGCTTCATCCCGTCCCGGGCATCGGGCAGCGCCCGGTCCATGATCGTGGACAGCGCATAGGTCAGGTACCGTTCGCCGATGGCGCGGCGCAGCGGTTCGGACAGGGCGTCGTGCTTGGGATCTTCGGTGGCGTCGGACATGGCGGGTGTGTAAAGCGGAGCCCGGAAAGGGTCCAGAGGCGAGTGCGCGGGCAATGACAGGAAAGTCGGTTCTGATCACCGGATGCGCCTCGGGCATCGGCCATGACGCCACCCATGCCCTGAAAGCGCGCGGATGGCGGGTCTTCGCCACCTGCCGGCAGGCGGCCGATTGCGACCGGCTCGCCGCCGAAGGGCTCGAGAGCCTTCAGCTCGATTACGCCAGCGAGGACAGCATCGCCACGGCCCTCGACGAGGTTCTGTCGCGCACCGGCGGCAGGCTCGACGCGCTTTACAACAACGGCGCCTTCGCCTGCCCGGGCGCGGTCGAGGATCTGCCGCGCGACGCCCTGCGCGAGATCTTCGAGACCAATCTCTTCGGGGTCCATGACCTTACCCGGCGGGTCATTCCCGCGATGCGGGCGCAGGGCCACGGCCGGATCGTCAACTGCTCATCGGTGCTGGGCCTCGTGCCGCTGAAATGGCGCGGCGCCTATTCGGCGACGAAATACGCGCTGGAAGGGCTGACCGACACGCTGCGGCTCGAGATGCGCGACACGCCGATCCGGGTGATCCTGATCGAGCCCGGCCCGGTGACCTCGAAGATCCGGGTGAACTCGATCCCGCATTTCGAACGCTGGATCGACTGGCAGAACAGCGCCCGGGCCGACCAGTACCGGAATACCCTGCTGACCCGGCTTTACGAGGATCGCGGCCGCGACTTTTTCGAACTGCCGCCCTCGGCAGTCAGCCGCAAGCTGATCCATGCGCTGGAATCGCCGCGCCCGAGGCCGCGCTATTTCGTGACCGCGCCGACCCATCTGATGAACCTCGCCCGGCGCCTGCTGCCGACCCCCGCGCTCGACTGGCTGATCGACAAGGGATAGGGGCGGCGCAGCGGAGCGCCTCGAGACGCCCTGCCCCATGGGAAACAAAACGCCCAAAGGCAGCCCCTGCGGCGAAATATACTTACTCGACGCTTTTTGTCTGTTCCGCCGGTTTCAGACTCGCTAACACTCTCCGGAACCATTGACTTGCCCCGGCGAGCGGGGCGCGACTGCAAGGGAGACACACGCCGATGAAGGTCATTGTGCCTGTTAAGCGGGTGATCGACTACAACGTGAAGGTCCGCGTGAAGGCGGACGGCACGGGGGTCGATCTCGCCAACGTCAAGATGTCGATGAACCCGTTCGACGAGATCGCCGTCGAAGAGGCGATCCGCCTGAAGGAAAAGGGCCAGGCCACCGAGATCGTCGCGGTCTCGATCGGGGTCAAGCAGGCCCAGGAAACCCTGCGCACCGCGCTGGCCATGGGCGCCGACCGGGCGATCCTGGTGGTCGCGGCCGAGGATATCCATGACGATATCGAACCGCTGGCGGTGGCAAAGATCCTCAAGGCGGTGGTCGATGAGGAACAGCCCGGGCTGGTGCTCTGCGGCAAGCAGGCGATCGACAATGACATGAACGCGACCGGCCAGATGCTGTCGGCGCTTCTGGGCTGGAGCCAGGGCACCTTCGCCTCCAAGCTCGAGATCGACGGCGACACGGCCCAGGTCACGCGCGAGGTCGATGGCGGGCTGCAGACCATCAAGGTCAAGCTGCCGGCCATCGTTTCGGTCGATTTGCGCCTCAACGAGCCGCGCTATGCCTCGCTGCCCAACATCATGAAGGCCAAGAAGAAGCCGCTCGACGAGAAGACGCCCGCCGATTACGGCGTCGATACCGCGCCGCGGCTGACCGTGCTGAAGACCGCCGAACCGCGCGAGCGCAAGGCCGGCGTCATGGTGGCCTCGGTGGACGAGCTTCTGACGAAACTGAAAGACGAAGCGGGGGTGCTCTGAGATGGCCGTTCTTCTGCTTGCCGAAGTCACCGGGGGCGAGTTGCAGCTTGACGCGACCGCCAAGGCCGTGAGTGCCGCGAAGACCCTGGGCGAGGTGACCGCGCTTTGCGTCGGCGAACATGCCAGGGCCGCGGGCGAGGCCGCTGCCAAGATCGAGGGCGTGGCCAAGGTGCTGGTCGCCGAGGATGCGATCTATGGCCACCGCCTGGCGGAACCCACCGCAGATCTGATCGTGTCTCTGGCCGGGGCGTATGACCACATCGTGGCGCCGGCCACCACGGACGCCAAGAACATCATGCCGCGCGTCGCCGCGCTGCTTGACGTGATGGTGATCTCGGATGTCGTGGCCGTGGTCGATGCCGACACTTTCGACCGCCCGATCTATGCCGGCAACGCGATCCAGACCGTGAAATCCTCGGATGCCAAAAAGGTCATGACGATCCGCACCTCGACCTTCGAGGCGGCGGGCGAAGGCGACGCGGCACCGGTCGAGGATATCGCGGCGACCGGCAATCCGTCCCTCTCGGAATGGGTTGGCGACACCGCGGCCGAAAGCGACCGCCCCGAACTGACCTCGGCCGGCGTGATCGTGTCGGGCGGACGCGGCGTCGGCTCGGAAGAGAACTTCAAGCTGATCGAGGCGCTGGCCGACAAGCTGGGCGCGGCGGTCGGCGCCTCGCGTGCCGCCGTCGACAGCGGTTTTGCCCCGAACGACTGGCAGGTCGGTCAGACCGGCAAGGTGGTGGCCCCCGAGCTTTACATCGCGGTGGGCATTTCCGGGGCGATCCAGCACCTCGCGGGGATGAAGGATTCCAAGGTCATCGTCGCCATCAACAAGGACGAGGAAGCCCCGATCTTCCAGGTCGCGGATTACGGCCTCGTTGCCGATCTGTTCGACGCCGTGCCCGACCTGACCGCCAAGCTCTGAGAGAGCGCCGCGCGCATCGCAAGGCCCGCCGGTTCCCTCCGGCGGGCCTTTTTCGAACCAGGGATGCCAAGGCGGGACGGGATCAGATCGCGTGAAGGTCGCGCAGCGTCCCGCTCAGAACCTCGGCCAGTTCCTCATGCACCGCGGGCCCCGGCAACGAGGCGGCCGCCGCCTCATCCGCTTCGCCATGCACCATGCCCTCGGCCCCGCGGGCCAGCGCCTCCGGGCTCGGCTCGAATTCGACGACCCGGGTGAAATAGGACCGGACCGTATCCAGCATGTGCTGGGTCACGAATAACGGGTCCTCGCCCAGCCCGTCGCAGGGCTGTCCGTATCCCGGGGGCCGGCCCGGCAGCCACAGCAGTATCTTGTCTCCCGGGACCCGCCCGGCAAGTTTGCGCATCCGCGCCTGCCAGGCCATCTGCAGCTCGGCCACCACAATCTCGAAGGAGGAGGGCGATTTCTGCTTCAGCACGCTCAGCATGTGGCGGGTGAAATGGAATTCGGTGAAATCGACACCGGGATAAAGCGCCTTCAACATCGCCGAGGCGCGGAGGAACCGATCGTTCCGCCGCGGATGCACCACGTAGAACCGGTTCGACATGTTATGCGCGCCGAGCGCCTGAAAGATCGTGACCTGCGCCCCGGCGACCACATCCATCAACGAGGCGTCGTTGAGGAAGACGTCGAGCCCGGCATTGATACAGCCAAGATTGACCATCTGCAGTCCGGTCGCCTCTTCTATCAGCGCCGGGTAAGGCTTCGGCACGAACTTGCCATAGGTCTCGGTGCCGCCCACCGCGGCACAATAGGGCTGCTCCAGCGGCCGTCTCGGCCCCCTGAACTCCAGTTTGGAATTGCCGTAGCGGCAGGGAGAATAGGCAAGCGATCCGCTGCCCGGATTGTCAAAGATCATCTTGCACCCACTGGCCTCTCGCGACTCACCGCCTGCCAGACTGGGCCTGCCGCGTTTCCAAGTCGCTAAGCTTCGCATTTTAAGGATAACGTCACCCTTGTGCCGCAGCGCCGCATCGGCCAAGGTGCCGCCAAAAGGGCGAGGGAAGCAGATGGACGTGAAGACGGTCGGGATTGTCGGTGCGGGCCAGATGGGCAACGGGATCGCCCATGTCTTCGCGCTGGCGGGCTACGAGGTCAGGCTGAACGACATTTCGGCCGACGCGCTGGACCGGGCACTGGACACCATCGGCCACAATCTGGACCGCCAGGTCAGCCGCGAGAAGATCACCGAAACCGAGAAGCGCGACGCGCTCGGCCGGATCGCGATCACCACGGCGCTGACCGATCTGGGTGCCTGCGACCTGATCATCGAGGCCGCCACCGAACGCGAAGCCGTCAAGACCGCCATTTTCGAAGAGCTGCAGCCGCACCTGACGCCGACCACCATCCTGACCTCGAACACTTCCTCGATCTCGATCACCCGCCTTGCCAGCCGCACCGACCGGCCCGAGAAATTCATGGGGTTCCACTTCATGAACCCGGTTCCCGTGATGCAGCTGGTCGAGCTGATCCGGGGCATCGCCACGGATGAGGAGACCTATCGCTCGCTGCTGAAGGTGGTGGAAACGCTCGGCAAGACCGCGGCCTCGGCCGAGGATTTTCCGGCCTTCATCGTCAACCGCATCCTGATGCCGATGATCAACGAGGCAGTCTATACGCTTTACGAGGGCGTGGGCTCGGTCAGGTCCATCGACGAGTCGATGCGGCTTGGGGCGAACCATCCGATGGGGCCGCTCGAACTGGCGGATTTCATCGGGCTCGACACCTGCCTCGCGATCATGAATGTGCTGCATGAGGGGCTGGCCGACACCAAGTACCGGCCCTGCCCGCTGCTGACCAAATATGTCGAGGCGGGCTGGCTCGGCCGCAAGACCCATCGCGGGTTCTACGACTATCGCGGCGAGACGCCGGTTCCCACGCGCTGAGCCGGCCCCTGCCCCGAGGGTCCGCGCGGACGGCCGCAGATGCGGCATGGGTATTTCTGCCAAGAAGAAGAGGAAAACCGTGGCGCCCGTCAGGTCAGCGCCAGAGTGCGCGCCCTAAGCCAGGCCATGAAACCGCGCGGGTCGCGGGCCCAGGGCTCGATCTCGTCGCGGCCGATCGGCGCACCGACCGCCGGGGCCTGGGGCCGGTTCAGCGCATGAACGACCTCGTGCAGCAGCAGCCCCTGGCGCAGCGTCGGCGACAGCCGGTTCGCGATCTGGTACCAGCGTGAATTCTGTCCCTGGAAGCGGACAGGCAGCACCTGTGCGCCCGAGCGCTGGATCAGCTTGGCGGTGAAGGGGTTCCAGAGGGCCTCGACCGCGGGACCGAAGAATGTTTGCGAGGACGCCACGACCCCGGCCGGAAACAGCACCACGGCGCGGCCCTGACCGAGATGGTCCATCGCGGCACGTCGCATCTCGAGATTGCGTTCGCGCGCATCCTCGGCATGGGGAAAGGGCACCGGGATCATGAATTCGGCCACCTCGTCGACGTCGGTCAGCAGCGAGCGGGTCAGGATCTTGTAGTCGCGCCGCACCCGCCCCACGAGTTCGGCCAGCACCATGCCGTCGACCAGCCCATGCGGGTGGTTCGCCACGATCACCAGCGGCCCCTCGCGCGGGATCCGCGCCACCTGCTCGGGCGGGGTCGCGACCCGGATGCCCATCACGTCGAGGGCCTGCCGCCAGAACGCCTGCCCCCGGGGCACGCCGCGGGCCTCGAAGTCGCGGAGCAGCCGAAGCAGCGTAAGCTTGCCGGTCAGGATCTCGATGGCCCGGATCGTCTGGGCGCGAAGCGGATCGGGAAATGTGCGGGCATAAGAGAGCTCGCGCGCGTCATGGGGCGGCTCGGCCGCGGACTGGCCATGCATGCGCGCGCAACCCTACATGTCTTCGCCGAACCGGGTCGCGACCAGCCGTTCCAGCGCATCGGCGAGCTTCAGCGCCTCGGGCCCATGGGTCGAGACCTCGATGGCGGTGCCCTTCGAGGCCGCGAGCATCAGCAGCCCCATGATGGAATCGCCCGACGCGCTCATCCCGTCGCGAAGCACCTCTGCCGTTGCGTCATGTTCTTCGACACATTCCACGAACTTGGCCGAGGCCCGGGCATGCAGCCCCTTCTCGTTCACGATCTCGAAAATTCGGGTCACTCTGTTGCTGGTCAATGGGTCCTCACAGGCCGCCTGCGTCGAAACTGTCGATATATTTGCGCCCGGCCGCCAACGCCGAGGCGGTGGCATCGCTGACACTCATCCGGCGCGACTTGGCCAACTTGATCAGCATCGGCAGGTTGGCGCCATAAAGGATTTTCCGATCACCGGGCGCGCAAGCACGGATCGAGAGGTTGGAGGGAGAGCCGCCGAACATGTCGGTCACCACCACGACGCCGCCACCCTCGTCGACCTCGTCGGCGGCACGGCAGATCTCGTCCTGCTTGGCGGCACGGTCGTCATCGGGAGCGATCGCGATGGCACGAATCCCGGGCTGAGGGCCCACGACGTGTTCCATGGCAGCCAGGTATTCCCGGGCCAGGCCCCCATGCGCGACGATGACGATTCCGATCACGCGCCAGTTCCCGTTCGCATTGCGGACACGCCCTGTGCCCGCCTCTCCAGTTCCCTATGTCTTATAGACACTTGCCATTCCGTTGCCGCAAGCCGTTTTGCCACCGCCTCGGCCATGGCGACCGAACGGTGTTGCCCCCCGGTACAGCCGAACCCGATCGAGATATGACTGCGGCCCTCATCGCGATGCGCCGGCAGCACCAGCGCGGCAAGATCCGAGATCCGGTCGAGAAACGCGGCCTGACGCGGATCGGCGGCAATATGGGCCGCCACCGCCGGATCGCGGCCGTCAAGCGCCCGGAGCGACGGTTCCCAGTAGGGATTGCGCAGAAAACGGCAATCGAAGGCCATGTCGATGCCCAACGGCAGGCCGCGCTTGTAGGAAAAGGAATGCAGCGAAACCGCAAGCGGCGCGGCGCCACCCGGGGCGAAACGCGCGGTCATCTCGGCGCGGAACTCGTGGATCGTCAGGTCCGACGTGTCGATCAGACTGCTGGCAAGCTCGCGGATCGGACCGAGAATGTCGAGCTCGCGCGCGACCCCCTCGGCCGGACTCTCGGACGGCGCCAGCGGATGACGCCGACGGGTTTCGGAGAAGCGGCGCAACAGCACATCGGGCCGGCAATCGAGGTAAAGCACATCTGCCTCGAACCCCGGCGCGGCAGCGAGCGCGCGGATCAGGTCGGCCAACGCCCCGGCCGAAAAGTCGCGGGTGCGGATATCGACCCCGAGCGCCAGAGACGGACCTGGCACCGGCCCCTCGAGAAGGCGCGGGATCAGCGATATCGGCAGATTGTCGATTGCCTCGAAACCCAGATCCTCGAGCACATCCAGCGCCGTCGACCGTCCCGCCCCGGAGGCTCCGGTCACCAGCACGATGCGCTGACGCGGGGCGGGCGGGTCGATCTCGAGGGGATTGGACATCAGTCGCTTGGTCCGGCGATAAGGTATTGCAGGATGGCTGCGGCAAAATATGGCCGATCCACCCGGCGAAGCAAGGGCAGCGTCTCTCCGAGGATCTCGGTCACGCGGGCCGGCGGCAGCCGCTCGGTTTCGGAAGTGTCGAGATCGACCGCCAGCACCACAGGCGCGGAGGCGACCGCCTCGGCGCGCAGCAACCCGACGCACCGGGCCTCGATCAGCCCGCGAATCGCCTCGGGCGCCGAGGCAAGAAGCCCGCTTCCGGTTCGGGTCACGATGGTGCGGTCGTCGGCGACGAGCTCTGCCCCCAGGGCCATCAGCTGCAACGCCAGCGCCGACTTGCCTGCGCCCGAGGCGCCGCGGATCAGCACGGCCCGGCCCCGATGGGCCACGGTACTGGCATGAAGGATACAGCTTGACGCATCGGGCATGGCGGTCGCGGATCTCTCCGGCAAGGGGCGGACCTCAGATCGGCAGGCCCACGACGAAGCGGGCGCCCAGTTGTTCCGACGTAACGTCGGCCTCGGTCGGGCGGATGTTCTCGGCCCATATCACACCGCGATGGGCCTCTACGATCTGTTTCGAGATCGCAAGTCCGAGACCGGAATGATTGCCGAACTGCCCGGCCGGCCGCTCGGAATAGAAGCGGTTGAAGATCTTGGTCAGCGCCTCTCCGGGGATGCCCGGCCCGGTATCCTCCACCACGACCAGCACCCGATTATCGCGTTTGCGCGCCCAGACACGCACCGCATCGCCGGCCTCGCAAAACGAGATCGCATTGGTGATGAGATTGACGAAGACCTGCGCCAGCCGCGCCTCGAGACCTTGGATCTCGATCGGATCCGGCGGCAGGTCGGCGATGAAGTCGATGCCGCGTTCGCGCGCCTGCTGCCCGAGATGATCCGCAAGACCGCGCAGCATCCGCACCAGATCGACCGTCGTTTCCTCTTCCTTGACCAGTTCGCTGTCGAGCCGGGACGCGTTCGAGATATCGCTGACCAGCCGGTCGAGCCGACGCACGTCATGTTCAATGACGTCGAGCAGCTTGGCACGCTGATCCTCGCGCCGGGCCCCCCGGAGCGTGCCGGTGGCCGACCGCAGGCTGGCAAGCGGGTTCTTGATCTCATGCGCGACATCGGCGGCAAACTGTTCATTGGCGTCGATCCGGTCGTAAAGCGCCGCCACCATGCCGCGCAGCGCCCCCGACAGCCGCCCGATCTCATCGGGCCGGGCCGTCAGGTCGGGGATGCGGACCCGCCCCGGGCGCATCGATCGGGCGTTGCGGTTCTGCCCGATCTCGGCGGCGGCCGCGAGTTCGGAAAGCGGATTGGCGATGGTCGATGCCAGAACGAGACCGAGACCGACCGAAACCAGGAGCGCGATCACGAAGACCTGCAGCACCTGCTCGCGTTGGATGCGGACCAACCGGTCGATCTCGCCACTGGCAGAAACCATGGCCACGACCCCGACCACCTGCCGATCCCGAAGGATCTGTGCTGTGACGGAAAATGTCGTATGCCCCGAGGCATCGACCCCGGTCGCGACCTGCAGGCCGTCGGTCAGGGTGATCGCGACCTGATCGGTCAGCCGCCGCTGCCGATCGCCCTCGGCATCATTCCCCTCTTCCCGCCCGAAAAGCGACACCCCGCCCAGCCAGGCACGATACAGCGCATCGGTGATCACGGTGATCCAGCTGTCACCCTCATATTCTTCGACCGCCCAGTCGGTCCGGACAAGGCCGCGGGCATGGCCGACCAGGTTCCCAGCCGCGTCAAACACGAAGACCTCGGCTCCTTGAGCGAGTTCGAGGCCATTCAGCATCGCATCGAGGTCAAGGCCGTTGCCCGCGAGGGGGTCGAGCGGGTCATTGCGCCGGATCTGCGCCTCGAACATGTCGGCGATCAGGTTGGTTTCGGCAACCATACCGCTTTCGCGAAGGCTGAGCAGGCTGTCGCGCGCAGGGTTGAAATACAGCACGCCAGAGATGAGCACGATCTGCGCAATGAGGTTGGCGGCGATGATCCGCCGCGCCAGCGGCGAGCGTTTTAGCGAGACGAAGCCGCGCCATGTGCCACGGGACCGACGGTCGGCCCCCGACCTGCCGTAGGGGGCGTCACCGGGTCCGGCCGCGCCATCGGCACGCCGCTTGCTGTCTCGCACCGGCTCCGCCCCAGGCAATCCGCCTCACTCCTCGTTATAGCGATAGCCGATGCCGTACAGCGTCTCGATCGCCGAGAATTCCGGGTCGACCTGGCGCATCTTCTTGCGCAGGCGCTTGATATGGCTGTCGATGGTGCGGTCGTCGACATAGACCTGATCGTCATAGGCCACATCCATCAGCTGGTCGCGGCTCTTGACGAAGCCGGGACGCTGCGCAAGCGCCTGCAGCAGCAGGAACTCGGTCACGGTCAGCGACACGTCGAGCCCCTTCCAGGTCACCGAATGGCGCAGCGGATCCATCGTGAGCTGGCCGCGCACCATGGTCTTGCTTTCCTCCGGCGACGGACCGGCATCGGCGGCGATCACCTCCTGCCGACGCAGCAAGGCGCGGATGCGTTCGACCAGGAGCCTTTGCGAGAAAGGCTTCTTGACATAATCGTCGGCCCCCATCCGGAGGCCCAGAACCTCGTCGATCTCATCATCCTTGGAGGTCAGAAAGATCACCGGCATCGCGCTTTTCCGGCGCACCCTCTGAAGCAGGTCCATGCCATCCATCCGAGGCATCTTGATGTCGAAAACGGCCATGTCCGGCATGCGCTTGTTGAAGGCGTCCAGCGCCGCCTGGCCGTCATTATAGGTTTCCACCTCGAAACCTTCGGCCTCAAGCGTCATGGAAACGGAAGTGAGGATGTTCCGGTCATCGTCGACGAGCGCAATCCTAGACATGGAAGATTTCCTTATCCTGTCCGCAAGCGGAACCATATGATTTTACGAAACATTTACTCACACCACAGCGCAAATCGCCGACCCGATGCGAATCGCGGCACCACATTGCGCCACATTGAAGCCGGAAAACGTTTACCTAACCGCTAACAGCGCCCTGCCGCCGGGACAGTGCAAATTGCGCTGCTTTTTGCCAAAAGGTGTAAAATGATTGCGCTACCAGAGAAAAAATCAAACTATGATTGCGCTAACGCTCTGACGGCACCTGTTGTTTCATGGAAACGTCATGGTATAGCCGCGCCCACCGGAATGCGGTGGCAAGGAGCATCAGACCATGGAATTCGGACGTGTGAACCCCAATCAGCGCCTTGAGGCCCAGGGCATCGATGGGCTGGGCAAGGTCTATTACAATCTCCTTGAACCCGCTCTGGTCGAGGAAGCCCTCAAGCGCAACGAAGGGACCCTCGGCAAGGGGGGAAGCCTCCTCGTGGCCACGGGCGTGCATACCGGCCGGTCTCCGAAGGACAAGCATGTCGTGCGCACGCCGGAGGTGGTCGAGCATATCTGGTGGGAAAACAACCGCCCGATGGAGCCCGAGGCCTTCGACCGGCTGCATGCCGACATGCTGGCGCATCTCAAGGGCCGCGAGGTCTTCGTCGAGGACCTCTATGCCGGCGCCGATCCCGACAACCGTCTGGATGTGCGGATCATCACCGAGATGGCCTGGCATGGCCTGTTCTCGCGCCACCTGCTGCGCCGCCCCGAACTGGACCAGCTCGACAGCTTCGCACCCGAATTCACCATCATCAACTGCCCGAGCTTCAAGGCCGACCCCGAGCGCCATGGTTGCCGCTCCAAGACCGTTGTCGCGCTGAACTTCGCCAAGAAGCTGATCCTGATCGGCGACACCGAATATGCCGGCGAGATCAAGAAATCGGTCTTCACCCTGATGAACTACATCCTGCCCGGCAAGGGCATCATGGCGATGCACTGCTCTGCCAACCACGCCAAGGACAACCCGGTCGATACCGCGATCTTCTTCGGCCTGTCGGGCACCGGCAAGACCACGCTCTCGGCCGACCCTGCCCGCACGCTGATCGGCGATGACGAGCATGGCTGGTCGGATAACGGCACCTTCAACTTCGAAGGCGGCTGCTATGCCAAGACCATCAGCCTGAACCCCGAGGCCGAGCCCGAGATCTATGCCACCACGTCGAAATTCTCGACCGTGATCGAGAACATGGTGTTCGATCCGCATACCAAGGAGCTCGATTTCGAGGATGACAGCCTGACGGCCAACATGCGTTGCGCCTATCCGCTGCATTACATCTCGAATGCTTCCGAGACCTCGCTGGGCGGGCATCCGAAGAACATCATCATGCTGACCTGCGACGCCTTCGGCGTGCTGCCGCCGATCGCCCGGCTGACCCCGGCGCAGGCGATGTACCACTTCCTGTCGGGCTTCACCTCGAAAGTGGCCGGAACCGAGAAGGGCGTGACCGAACCCGAGCCCACCTTCTCGACCTGCTTCGGCGCCCCCTTCATGCCGCGCCGCCCCGAGGCCTATGGCAACCTGCTGCGCGACAAGATCGCCAAACATGGCGCGACCTGCTGGCTGGTCAATACCGGCTGGACCGGTGGCGCCTATGGCACCGGCTCGCGGATGCCGATCAAGGCGACCCGCGCCCTGCTGACCGCCGCGCTCGACGGCTCGCTCAACGATGCCGAGTTCCGCAAGGATCCCAATTTCGGCTTCGAGGTGCCGCTCGCGCTGCATGGCGTCTCGGAGGAATTGCTGGACCCGCGCCGGACCTGGGCCGAGCCGGCGGAATATGACGCGCAGGCGCAGAAGCTGGTCCGGATGTTCTCGGAGAACTTCGCCCAGTACCTGCCCTTCATCGACGACGACGTGAAGGAAGCAGCGATCGGCTGATCCGTCGATTCGGAATTGAAAAGGCCCGGTCTGACGACCGGGCCTTTGTCATTCAAGAGGGCCGCTTTGCGGCCCGGAATGGGTATTTTCGCCAAGAAGAAGGAGCGATCAGCTGTCCGACCAGCGGGCAAGCGCGTCCTCGTCGGCATCGCGGGCCGCAACCCAGGCCGCGCCGTCCGTGCCGAATTCCTTCTTCCAGAACGGGGCGCGGGATTTCAGGTAATCCATCAGGAATTCGGCCGCGGCGAAGGCATCGGCACGGTGCGGAGCGGCGGTTGCGACCATCATGATGGTCTCGCCGGGGGTGAGGCTGCCATGGCGGTGGATGACAAGACAGTCGAGGAGACCGAAGCGCGTCATCGCCTCGGCGGAGATGGTCTCGAGCGCGCGTTCGGTCATACCGGGATAATGTTCGAGCTCCATCCGGGCGAGCCCGCCATCGTCGCGCACCAGACCGGCGAAGGTCACGACCGCACCGGCATTGCCGCATCCTGTGGAAAAGACGGCGCATTCGGCGCCGAAATCGAACGGGGCGGCCTGGACGCGGATGCGCATCTCAGCCGCCGGTCATCGGCGGGAAGAAGGCCACCTCGCGCACGCCCGCAAGCGGCGCATCGAAATCGGCAAGTTCCTGATCGACCGCGACCCGCAGCGCCGAGAGATCGGCGAAGGCGGCGGCATAGCGCTCTTCGCGGGCGGCGAGTTCATCGACCAGGGCGGCAACGGTCGGGGCCCCGGTCTCGATCCGCTCTTTCGGCAGGCCGATCCGTTCGCGGACCCAGGCGAAGTAGAGCACGTCGATCATGGCACCTTCTCCTCCTTGAGATAGGGCCAGGACTTGGCGAAATAGTCGGCCCCGGTAATCAGCGTCAGCGCCGCCGCGGCCAGCAGCAGCGCGGTTCCCAGCCACTCGATGGCGGCATGGGGCAGGATGCCATGGGCGATCAGCACCGAGATCGCGACCATCTGCACCGTGGTCTTCCATTTGGCGAGCTTCGTGACCTTGAGCCGGCCGGCCTGGGCGCCGAGAAACTCGCGCAGGCCCGAGACGAACACCTCGCGGAAGACGATCACCGTGGCGGCAAGCGTCAGCCAGGTCGGCATGCCGAACTTGGCCACCACCACCAGCAGAGCGGCCAGCACCATCGCCTTGTCGGCGATCGGGTCGATCATCGCGCCGAAGCGGCTGGTCAGATGCCAGCGCCGGGCGACATAGCCGTCGATCCAGTCGGTGACCGAGGCCCCGATGAAGAGCACCAGCGCGACCCAGTCGGCGACGGGGCTGTCCCAGAGGAAGTAGACCAGCGGGAACAGCGGCGCGGCCGCGAGTCGCAGCACCGACAGGATATTGGGGAGTGTCCATCTCATGGCCGGGTCATAGCGCGTCAGCCGCGCTCATGGAAGAAGCCGTAGATGGTTTCGGCAAGGCTGTCGGAAATTCCCTCGACCGCCTTCAGATCGGCGAGCCCGGCCCGGCTGACCGCCTTGGCGCTGCCGAAATGGGTCAGAAGCGCGCGTTTGCGGGTCGCACCGACCCCGGGCACCTCGTCGAGCGGGGTCGCGCCCATGGCTTTCGCCCGTTTCGCGCGATGGGTCCCGATGGCAAAGCGGTGGGCCTCGTCGCGCAAACGCTGGACGAAATAGAGTACCGGGTCGTTATGCCTCAGCGCGAAGGGACGTTCGCCGGGGCGGTGGAACTCTTCCTTGCCGGCATCGCGGTCGATGCCCTTGGCCACCCCCACCACGGGCAGATCCTCGACCCCGAGATCGCCCATGATCTCGGCCACCGCCCCGACCTGGCCCGCGCCGCCATCGATCAGCAAGAGATCGGGCCAGGTCTCGCCCTGGCGGTCGGGGTCTTCCTTCAGGAGGCGCTGGAAGCGGCGGGTCAGAACCTCCTTCATCATGCCGAAATCGTCACCCGGCGTCAGGCTGTCGCCGCGGATATTGAACTTGCGGTACTGGCTTTTCAGAAACCCCTCGGGACCGGCCACGACCATGGCGCCGACCGCATGACTGCCCTGGATATGCGAGTTGTCGTAGATCTCGATCCGCTTCGGCGGCGCCTCCAGCCCGAAGGAGTCGGCCAGCCCGGCCAGAAGCTTGCCCTGGGCCGCGGATTCGGCCAGCCGCCGCCCGAGGCTCTCGCGCGCATTGCGGGCGGCATTCTCGACAAGCTCGGCCTTCTCGCCCCTTTGCGGCACCGCAAGCTCGACCTTGCGCCCGGCCTTCTGGGACAGCGCCTCCGCCATCAGCTCGCGGTCCTCGATGTCATGGGACAGAAGCAGCAGCCGGGGCGGCTCCTTGTTGTCATAGAACTGGCCGAGAAAGCCCTGCAGCAATTCGGGCGGCTCGGCGCCGCTGCCGGTCTTCGGGTAATAGTCGCGGTTGCCCCAGTTCTGATGCGCCCGGATGAAGAAGACCTGAACGCAGGCCTGTCCGCCCTCCATGTGCAGCGCGATCACATCGGCCTCGGCCACGCCGCGCGGGTTGATGCCCTGCACCGATTGCACCTGGGTCAGCGCCCGGATCCGGTCGCGCAGGCCCGCGGCGCGCTCGAATTCCATCGCCTCGGAAGCCGCCTGCATCTCGGCGGCCAGCGCCTCCTGCAGGCCCGAGGACTTGCCTTTCAGGAAATCCTCGGCATCGCGCACCGCAGCCGCATAGCCCGCCTCGGAGATCCGCCCGACGCAGGGCCCGCTGCAGCGCTTGATCTGGTACAGCAGGCAGGGCCGGGTGCGGCTTTCGAACATCGCGTCCGAGCAGTTGCGCAGCAGGAACGCCTTCTGCAGCTGGTTCAGGGTCCGGTTCACCGCGCCCGCGCTGGCGAAGGGGCCGAAATAGGCCCCTTTCACGGTCTTGGCGCCGCGATGCTTGCGGATCTGCGGAAAGCGATGGTCCTTGGCGACCAGAATGTTCGGAAAGCTCTTGTCGTCGCGCAGCAGCACGTTGTAGCGCGGCTTGAGCTGCTTGATCAGGTTCTGCTCGAGCAGCAGCGCCTCGGTCTCGGTCCGGGTCGTGAGAAACATCATCGACGCGGTTTCCGAGATCATCCGCGCGATCCGGCCGCTATGCCCCGACGGCTTGGCATAGTTCGAGACCCGCTTGCGCAGATTGCGCGCCTTGCCGACATACAGCACCCGGCTTTCGGCATCGAGCATCCGGTAGACGCCCGGCGAGTTGTCGAGCGTGGCCAGATAGGACTGGATGCAGGCATGACCGCGGGGGCGCGGGGCGGCTTCGCTATCCTCGGTCGGGGTCATCTCTCAGCATCCGTGATTCCGAAGCCGCCCTGCAACGGTCTCCCGGCAGAGGCAAGGGAAAACAAATCCACGACTTCTGTGGATAAATTTGCGCATAACCTGCGGGCACCTGCAAATTTCCATTGTTTTCCGCCTCATTCATTGGTTTGCCTAAATTTTAGGCACCCCCGCAACCAGCTGATTTCCAGCCATATTTTTTCAGACTGTGACAAAATCTTGATATTGCTTAATAAATCATTACCAAACTGTGACGTTACCGTTACAGGTGGACAAATCGAGGCGACGGCCGCCCTGTCACCCTGCCCGTCCCCTATTCGACGCCCAGCACATCGGGCGTCCGCCAGCCCAGATGCTGGCCGCCATCGACGCAGATCAACTGGCCGGTGACCGCCCGCGCGGTCAGCAGATAGTCGAGCGCTGCACAGATGTCCCCGGGATCCGCTCCGCGTTCGAGCACCGTGCTGGCGCGCTGCCGGGCGAAGTGATCCTCGGACTGGCGCGCGCCCTTCAGGGTGGGCCCGGGGCCGATGGCATTGACCCGGATCGCGGGGGCCAGCGCCTGCGCGGCGGTGCGGGTCAGCGCCCACAGCCCCATCTTGGCCAGCGTATAGGTCATGAATTCGGGCGTCGGCTTCAGCACCCGCTGGTCAATCACATTCACCACCAGCCCGGTTGCCAGCGCTTCGCCCGCCGCATCGCGCGCGGGCTCGGTCACGCCGGCGGCAAGGCCCTGCATCAGCACGAAGGGCGCCCGCAGGTTCGAGCCGAGATGACGGTCCCAGCTTTCGCGGGTGGCCGTTCGGATGGTGTCATATTCGAAGATCGAGGCGTTGTTGACCAGAACCGTCAGCGGCCCGCCCAGCGCCTCGGCCGCGCGCGGCACCAGGGCCTGGGTCTCGTCCTCGTCCAGCAGATCGGCCCGTAGCGCCACTGCCCTCCGGCCCAGCGCCCGGATCTCTGCCACGGTCTCGGCGGCAGCCTCGGCACTGCCTGCATAATGCACCGCCACGTCATGACCGCGCTCGGCCAGATGCAGCGCCATCGCCCGGCCCAACCGCTGCGCGGCGCCTGTAACCAGTGCCCGCCCGCTCACAGCAGAAGCACCCCGGCATAGGCCGCATAGAGCAGGAAGAACACGGCCCCCCAGGCCCGGCCCAGCGCGACCCGCCAGACGACGAAAGGTATCAGCAACAGAGCGGCTCCCAGCATCACCCAGAGATCGAAGCGCAGCATTTCGGGCGGCACGGCGATATCGCCGAAAAAGCTCGCCATGCCGATGATGGCCAGCAGGTTGAACATGTTCGACCCGATGACGTTGCCCATCGCGACATCGGCCTGGCGCCGCAGCGCGGCCATCACCGTGGTTGCCAGCTCGGGCAGCGAGGTTCCGACCGCGACCAGCGTCAAGCCTATCACCGTCTCGGACACGCCGATCTCGCGCGCGATGCTGATCGACGCATCGACCAGCAGATCGGCTCCGAGCGGAAGCCCCAGAAGCCCCAGCACCAAAAACATGCAGATCTTGAACCAGCCCAGCGAGGGGTCGGCGCCCTCGACCTCGTCCTCAGCCGCGTCGGGCGCGGCGCAGCGCGCGGCCTCGGCGGCGTCGCGGCGATGCTTGCGCGCCGACAGGAAGGCATCGACCAGCACGAAGCCCAGCACCAGCATCAGCGCGATGCCGTGAATCCAGGTGATCGGCCCGATCAGACAGACGAAAAGGAAAATCAGTGTCGCGCCGATCATCAGCGCATAGGTGCGCCTCGTGTCGCATTCATCGGTGCGAATGCCCGTCATCAGCGCCGGAATACCCAGCACCATCAGCACATTGGCAATGTTCGAGCCGACAACGTTCCCCATCGCGATCCCGGGCGAGTCGTCGAGCACCGCCTTGATCGAAATCAGCAGCTCGGGCGCCGAGGTGCCGAAGGCCACGATCGTGAGGCTCACGATCAGCGCCGGAACCCCGAGACGCAGCGACAGGTTGACCGCCCCCTTGACCAGACTGTCCCCGGCCAGCAGCAACAGCGCCAGCCCCAGCCCCGCATGCAGCAGATCGCTCGCCATCCGGCCCTACCCCTTGCCGCAGGGGCATGGCCCTCTGCCGATCCTGAACCGCCCGCAATGCGGACATTTGGCGGGCCTGCGTCGCCCGGGCAGCAGGCCGCCGCGCGGGCGCGGCAGGCGCAGCTTTCCGAACATGCCGAGCGCGGCCATGCCGATAAGAAACAGAAGCGCGACCTTCAACAGCATCGGCTACAGACCATATCGCGACCAGAGGAGCCGCGCCTCGAGCTCGTCGGCAATCCCGACGACCCCCGGCGCCCCGAGCCGCGACCAGAGCCCGCGCCGCGGCGCATGCAGCGAAAAGCGGACCTTGTCGCCGAAGCGCTCCTTCATCTTCGGCACGAGATGCCCGATGCCGTCGGCCAGCCCGACCTCGACCGATTGCTGGCCGACCCAGACATCGCCGGTGAAAAGATCGCGGTCAGCCGCAAGCCGGGCGCCGCGTCTTTGCCGCACATGATCCTTGAACGCCGCGTGGATCGGCTCCTGCAACTGCATCAGCCGCGCCACATCCTCGGGCTTCTCTGGCTTGAACGGATCGAGGAAGCTCTTGCTTTCGCCCGCGGCATGGACCCGGCGCTCGACGCCATGGCGCGCGATCAGGTCCTGAAAGCCGAAGCCCGCATAGATCACCCCGATCGAGCCCATGATCGACGAGGCATCGACCCAGATCTCGTCGCCAGCGCAGGCAAGCCAGTAGCCACCGGAGGCGGCGACATCCTCGACGAAACTGTAGACCGGCGTCTGATGCTCGTCGGCAAGCCGCCGGATACGGGCCGCGATCAGCGCGCTCTGAGCGGGCGAGCCGCCCGGCGAATTGACGATCAGCGCGACCGCGTCGGGCTTGCCCTTCTTGAAGGCGCGCTCGATCACCGGGGCAAGCCCGGCATCCGAAAGCGCGCTTCCGCGGGACGAGGCGGCAATCGTGCCCGAGAGGCGAACGACAGCGACGAGCGGGTCCGATTTTACGAAGGGAAGCCAGCGTTTCATGTCATCGGATGTAGAGTGGCGGAAAGCGGCGAACAAGGTATCGGTGCGAAACCGGACAGATTGCGGCGCCGCACCCCCTCCTCCGGCCTGTCCTCCGCCATGCTCGACCGGGCATGATGCCGTCTCGCCACGCCTTCACGCCCGCCGTCAGAACGGCCTCTTAAACGAGTAGCTCCCCTATCCCGGTTCCGCGGCCCCAGATCGGCGGATAGCATCGCAGGCGGGACGGCCATGCGCCCTGCCCTAATGCAGGGGACGGCGGGCGATCCCGATAGGGTCGGGAAAATACTGCCGCCCCGTTCTGTCAGTCCGCGCGTTCGGATCTGTCGATATCACAGCACTGGCGGCACAAAGCCATCCGGTCCGGGTGATCGCGCCCCCGTTTCTCCAGTTCAGTCAGGCGGCCCACCCTGCCGACCACGAAAGCAATTCGATCAGGGCGGGAGTTCGGACATCTCTTCAGGGCTTTGTATCGGGCAATTCTCGCTTGAAGCGGTCAAGATCCGAAGCGTGATCGCATGGGAAAGACCGTGGCGGGCGGTGTGCGAAAAACTGTCGGACGACTGATCGCGGGCCGCGGTCGAGACGTCATCCTGCCTCTGGCGTGCGCAGACCAATGCGCCGCGGGAGGCATACAAGCCGCCCCCTCCGCGCCCCGAACCGGATCGGAGGCCTCGTGATCCGCCCTCTTCCATTCCGCAATGCGCTGTCGTCGCGGAATGGATCCAGACCGGGGGCGGCAGCTGGTGAAGACCGCCCCCGGTCATCGCAATGTCATGCGGACAGCTCAGCCCCGGCAGGACCCACGGAACCGGCCAAGGCCCGCTCTGCGGCAGCAGACAAGCTGAAAGCCCCTATCGGGACCGCGGACTGGACGGATGGAAGCAGACGACCTGCTCCCTCGGCCTCATCTCCGTCAACCTCTTCCCCGTCGACGCCGCCATGCCGACCGACCGCATCCCTGCCGCGCCGCCTCAATAGAGAACGACGCTGCGAATGCTCTCGCCGGAATGCATCAGATCGAACCCCTTGTTGATTTCGTCGAGGCTCAGGGTGTGGGTGATCAGCGGATCGATCTCGATCTTGCCCTGCATGTACCACTCGACGATCTTCGGCACGTCGGTCCGGCCGCGCGCGCCGCCAAAGGCGGTGCCCTTCCAGGTCCGCCCTGTGACCAGCTGGAACGGCCGGGTCGAGATCTCGGCCCCCGCAGGCGCCACCCCGATGATGATCGACTCGCCCCAGCCCTTGTGGGCGCATTCCAGAGCGGTGCGCATCACATTGACGTTGCCGGTGCAGTCGAAGCTGTAATCGGCGCCGCCCTTGGTCAGATCCACCAGATAGGGCACCAGATCGCCGTCGACCTCGGACGGGTTGACGAAATCGGTCATCCCGAAGCGCTCGGCCATGGCCTTCTTGGCGGGGTTCAGATCGACCCCCACGATCTGGTCGGCGCCGATCATCCGCAGGCCCTGGATCACGTTGAGCCCGATGCCGCCCAAACCGAAGATCACCGCCCGGCAGCCCGGTTCCGCCTTGGCGGTGTTGACGACCGCACCGACCCCTGTGGTCACGCCGCAGCCGATATAGCAGACCTTGTCGAAAGGCGCGTCCTCGCGGATCTTGGCAACCGCGATCTCGGGCAGTACCGTATAGTTCGAGAAGGTCGAACACCCCATGTAATGCAGGATCGGATCGCCATCGAGCGTGCGAAACCTCGAGGTGCCGTCGGGCATGAGTCCCTGGCCCTGGGTGGTGCGGATCGCCTGGCAAAGATTGGTCTTGGGATTCAGGCAGTATTCGCATTCCCGGCATTCGGCCGTGTAAAGCGGGATCACGTGATCGCCCTTCTTCACGCTTTTCACCCCGGGGCCCACATCCACCACGACGCCCGCACCCTCATGGCCCAGAATGGCAGGGAAAAGCCCCTCGGGGTCGGCGCCCGAAAGGGTGAATTCATCGGTATGGCAAATGCCGGTCGCCTTGATCTCGACCAGGACTTCGCCCTCGCGCGGACCATCCAGCTCGACCTCGGTCACCTCAAGCGGCTTGCCCGCCTGAAACGCCACAGCGGCACGGGTTCTCATGGGTTATTTCCTCCGGTGACAGCTTTTATAGTTTTATTATATTAAGAGTATGGAAGCCCTCTCTGCCACCGGCAAATGCGACCTTGGTTGGTCTCCCGGCCGACACAGGACACCTGCGGTCCCGGCCTCGGCAGCAGGATCCGATATGCGCAGCATTGCGGCGATGGCAGTTGGGCGCTTGCCGGAGGTCTCCAACAGCGGCCGCCAATTTCTTGCCCCCGACCTGGCCTTGCGTCCCGCGCGAGATCGAGAGGCTCTCGTCCCGCCTGATCTGGCCGCATCCCATCAACCCCGAAGGACTTGCCAGGCTCGCCCCCGACATCTGCAAGACTCTGGCCAATCGCGCTGCACCGCTCTCTATGCGGCGTCTCCCGCCCAATGACCTCGCTTCGCGGATCGCCGACTTCGCCGGACCGGAACCGGGTCGTCGTCGACCGCAGTCGCCGCATCCAGCGCAGCCTCGGCGCTCCTGCCTTTGCGAGCCGCCCCCTCGACCGGCGCTATCATGCCAGACTTTCATCAGTCGAACCAACGCTGTCGCTGTTCCGCCGCCGCGGCACCGCAATCTTCGGCGGGCCGGAAATCTGTCCCGGGCGAGACATGACCCGACCGCGCTGCACCCGTTGGGCCAGGCGCCCGGCCGAAGGAGTGGATCGCAATCCGTCGGGCAGATAGTCCGAGATGCAGGCCGCAGGTTCAGCCCCCGGGGAAGTAGCCGCGCACGAGAGCTTCGGAAATCAGGCTCCAGCCGTCGGCAACGACGAAGAAGGCCAGCTTGAACGGCATCGCCACCACGGCCGGCGGGACCATCATCATCCCCATCGACATCAGAATGGCCGCCACAACGAGGTCGATGATCAGAAACGGAAGGAAGATCAGGAAGCCGATCTCGAATGCACGCTGGATTTCGCTGAGCAGAAACGACGGCACCAGCAGCGAAAGCGGCGCATCGGCGATCGCGGCTGTGGGGTCGGCCTGCGGCCGAAGCGACAGCAGGCGCTCGAAGGTTTCGGCATCGGCGCGTCCGGCCATGAAATTGCGGAACGGGTCGAGAATGCGCGGGATGGCCTCGTCGATCGGCAGCGTCTCGTTCATCATCGGCACCACGCCCGCCTGCCAGGCCTGGGTGAACGTCGGCTCCATCACGAAATACGTCAGAAACAGCGCAAGACTGACGATCAGCATGTTGGGTGGCGATTGCTGAAGCCCGATCGCCTGACGCAGCAGCGACAGAACGGTCACGATGAACGGAAAGCAGGTCAGCATGATCGCCAGACCGGGAGCGAGACTGAGAACCGTCACCAGAAGGATCATCTGGACCCCGCGCCCGGCCAGCGACCCGCCCTCGCCGAGCGAGATCGAGATTTCCTGCGCCTGGGCGGGCAGAGCCAGGGCAAACAGGAACGGAACGGCCGGAACAAGGCGCAGGGACATGTCCTTCAGGCCCCCGAAACGGTGTCGATGATCTCGGTCAGGCGGACCGCGATCTGACCGGCCTGGGCGCCTTCGACCTCCTGCAATTCGCCACGGGCGATCAGACGGTCGCCGATATAGAGTTCGACCGGATCGTCGATCCGCCGGTCGAGGGGCAGGATCCCGCCACGGTCGATCTGCAGCAGATCGCGCAGCAGCGGCCGGGCCTTGCCGACCGAAACGGTGATCTCGATCGGAACCTGATCGAGAAACTTGGCGCCAAGGCCTTCGCCCGGCGCGTCGGAAGATGTGTCAGCCATGACGGCGTGCCTCCTCTTCGGTGGTCATGAAGTCATTCAGCGCGCTGCGGATCGCCGCCAGCATGCCGTCGATGTCAATTTCGCGCTCTGCCGCGCCGCCGCGCAACACAGCCTGGCCGGGTCCGAGCGCAGGATCATCGACAATGCGCAGCGGCAGCCCCGGATCGGCCCCGACAAGCTCTTCGAGAGCTTCGCGATTCTCGGGGCAGACCTGCAACTGCAGCGGTCGATCGGCCTCGGTTTCGGCCATCTCGCGGGCGATCTCGACAACCTTCGGGGCCAGCCCCCCCCGCGCCAGTTCCGGCAGAACGCGCTCGACCATGACGCTCAGCAGAGGCTCCAAGGCCTCAAGAACGTGGACCCTGGCTTCGTGATAGCCGAATGACAATTCCTGCAGGGTTTTCTCGAAAGCGGCACCGATCCTTGCGCGCGCCGCGGCTTCGGCTGCGCTGGCATCGTCCCAGCCAGCGCGATAGCCCTCCTCATAGGCATTGAGCCGGATCTCCTCGGTATCTATTGCAGGCGGCTCGGGGTCGATCTGAGGACCGGCCTCATGATCGGAGAAATCCTCAAGGAACAACCGGGACATCAGGCTTTCTCCTGCCGGTCTTCCATCCAGCCGCGCAGGATCGCGATCGATTCCTCGCGGCGGCTTTCGATCAGGTCGCGCAGGCGATCAACCGGGCTGTCGCCACCGCCGCCGAAGCCGTCCATGCCAAGCGGTTGGTCCGAGAAATCGGCGGGATCGATCGCGGCCATGGTCATGGCGGGCAGGCCCAGATCGTCCTCCATCCCGTCCTGCGGACCATCGGCCGGATCGATCTCGCCATTGAGCCAGGTTTGGTCCTGACCGCCACCAGCCGGCGCAGGCAGTCCCGCAACCGCCGCCTTGCCCTGACCCGCAAGAATCGGGCGGACGACGAACAGGCCGAGGATCAGAGCGACCACCGACAGAACCGCCAGTTGGATCAGCGTCAGCGGATCGAGCGTGAACTCACCGAACAGGCTGCTTTGCGGCCCGCTCCCGCCCGCATCGAGCGGCTCGAACCGCATCGACTTGATCGTCAGCGCATCTCCGCGCTCGGCGTCGAAACCGGCCGCCGAAGCGATCAGCTCACGCAGCGACTCGAGGTCGGCATCGGGCAGCGGTTGCCAGGTTTCGCTGCCATCCGCGGCGGTCGAGGTCACGCCCTCGACCAGCACGGCAATGCTGAGCCGCTTGACCGCGCCCGGCGCGCGCAGAATCTCGCGCTCTGTTTGCGAAACCTCGTAATTGACCAGTTCCTGGGTCTCGCTCTCCTTGTGCTGCGACGAACGGTCGGTTTCACCGTCGCCATTCGGCAGGTTGCTGGCCACTGTGACCGCGCCGCCATTGGTATCGCTGGAGCTCGATTGCCGCTGCTGGTTGTTCTCGCTGATCGCGACCCGGCCCTCGGGGTCGATGATCCGCTCGCGGATCGACTCGCGCTGGGTCTCGGTATCGACACTGACCTCGACGATCGAACGCCCGGGCCCGAGCCGGGCCGAAAGCAGTCGCTCGAGACGCGCTTTCAGGATCTCTGCACGGTCCTCGCCTGCCGCCGAGAGGCTCGAATCATCCGCCACGACCGTGCCGCTATTGGCATCGATCACCGAGACATCCTCGGGCCTCATCCCGGACACGCTCGCCGCGACCAGATAGCGGAGCGCCTTGGCCTGGGCCCCCGAGACCGATCCGCCCGCCGCAGCCACCGTCACGGCCGCCGAAGGCCGCACGTCGCGGGCAAAGGGCCGGGAACTCGGCGTGGCGATATGCACCCGCGCGCTGCGGAACTGGGAATTGCCAGCGATGGTGCGAGCCAGTTCGCCTTCCTTCGCGCGCCAGTAAGCCGCGTCGAACATCTGCGATGTCGTGCCGAATCCCGACAGGCCGTCGAGCAATTCGTACCCCGCCGATCCGATCGCGGGCAGCCCGTCGCTGGCCAGCGTCATCCGCAGCGCGTCGCGCTGGCTGGAATCGACATAGATCGCGGGACCTTTCACCTCGTAGGCCACACCCGACTGGTCCAGCGCGCGGATCACATCGCCCGCGGCAGCGGTATCGAGACCGGAATAGAGCAGCGCCATGCGCGGCGATGTGGCCACTCGTGACAGTGCGAGTACAGCCGCGAACATGGCGACGGTTGCGATGGCCACGACCACTCTTCTGCGTGGGCTCAGCCCGGTCCACATGGACAACAGCTGCTGCAAGTGACTTCTCCCATTCCGGGGGGGCTTCTGCCCCGTTTCTGCCTCACATCCTTCGCAGGCCCGGCTTAACAATCGGTTAGCCCTCATCCGGCTATAGAGGAGCCAACACAGAAGGAGCCCAGGACATGGCTGCGACCGATATGGCCGAAGCGGAAGAACCCGCGAAATCCTCGAAAAAACCTCTCATCATCGGAGCGGCGCTCGCGCTCGTCCTGGGCGGCGGTGCATTCTTTGCGCTTTATTCCGGCCTGATTCTCGGCGGCGATCCGACAGACGAAACAGCAGCGGGGGCTCACGGCGGTCACGGAAAAGCGGCCGAATCGGGGCCGCTCGATGTCGCTTTCGTTCCGATCGAAAAAATGATCATCTCGCTCGGTCCCGAATCCGCGAGCCGTCATCTGCGCTTCGAGGCCCAACTCGAGGTGACCCCCGCTTATCAGGAGGACGTCACGTTGCTGATGCCGCGCGTTCTCGACGTGCTTAACAGCTATCTGCGGGCAGTCGACATGGCCGAGCTCGAAGATCCGACCACGCTCATCACACTCCGCGCGCAAATGCTGCGCCGGGTGCAGCTCGTCACCGGAAACGGCCGGGTGCGCGATCTGCTCATTACCGAATTCGTGCTGAACTGAGGAGAATCCCATGGCGCTGATCTCGGACATTCTGCTCATTGCCGGAGCACTCGGAGCGACGCTCTACTGCTATGTTCTGGCGAGGCGATTGCGGCGTTTCAACGACTTGGAAAAGGGCATGGGCGGGGCGATCGCCGTGCTTTCGGCCCAGGTCGACGACATGACCAAGGCCCTCAAGGGCGCCCAGTTCTCGGCGAAAAGCTCGACCGACAGCCTCGAAAGCCTGACCGGCCGCGCAGAGGATGTCGCACGACGTCTCGAACTGCTGGTGGCCGCGATGCACGATCTGCCCGAGGACACGGTCCAGACGGCAGCCAGCCAGACCCCGAAACCTGCGGCAACCGCGGCGCCGGAGACGGCGCCGGCCGCGCAGCCCCCGACCGCTACCGCGGATGGCGAGCCCATGGTATTGTTCCGTCGCACTGCCCGGGAGGCCGCGGAATGAAAGGTTCCTCGCGTTCGAAACGTGCCAGCGGCGCTGTCCTTCCGGTCATCGCGGGGCTCTTCCTCGCATCCGGCCTGATCCGCTTCGGCGACGGCACCGCCCAGGCGCTGGCCCAGGAATTGCAGGAAATGACCGCACCTGCCGGAGACAGCGGCACCGATGGCGGGCATGATACCGCGACCGATCCCTGCCCGCCCCCCGCCGACATCGCCGATCTGCTCGAGGCCCTGAAAACCCGCGCCGCCGAGCTGGACGCGCGCGAAGCGGCGTTGAACGACAGGGCTGCAACGCTCGACATCGCCGGAGAAGAGATCGCACAGCAGATGGCGTCCTTGCAGGCGGCCGAAGACTCTCTGAAATCGACCCTCGCCTTGGCCGATCAGGCCGCCGAGAACGATGTCGCGCGTCTGACGGCCGTCTACGAGAGCATGAAACCCGAAGAGGCCTCCGCGCTGTTCGCCCAGATGGATCCGGAGTTCGCCGCCGGCTTCCTCGGGCGCATGCGGCCCGATCTGGCCGCTGCGGTGATGTCGGGGCTTGAACCGAACGTCGCCTATTCGATCAGTGTGATCTTGGCAGGACGAAACGCCAGGGCTCCAAAAGAGTGAACACACCTTGTTAACTCGGGTCTGAGACTGTCCCCGGCAAGGTCAGAGTAGCGGAGCACTATCCATGATTGGTATCGTCGGGATCATTCTCATCTTCGTGATGGTGTTCGGCGGCTACGTTATGGCTGGCGGCAAGATGGGTATCATCCTGCATTCGCTGCCCTTCGAATTCGCAATGATCGGCGGGGCCGCGGCCGGTGCCTTCGTCATCAGCAACGACATGGCCGCCATCAAGCACACACTCAAGGATATTTCCAAGGTTTTCAAAGGCCCCCACTGGAAACCCGAGGACTATCGGGATCTCCTGTGCCTGCTGTTCGAGCTGATTCGCGTTGCCCGCCAGAACCCGCTTGAACTGGAAACACATATCGAGGCTCCGGGCGACTCCGTCATCTTCGGCCGCTACCCCAAGATCGTGGCAGATCACGAGGCCGTCGATCTGATATGCGATACGCTCCGCGCCGCCGGAATGAACTATGATGATCCCCATCAGGTGGAGGAAGTCCTGGAAAAGCGGCTAGAGGCACATCTGCACCATTCCATGCATTCGAGCCACGCGTTGCAATCGGTGGCCGACGCGCTGCCTGCCCTCGGCATCGTCGCTGCGGTGCTGGGCGTAATCAAGACCATGGCCTCGATCGACCAGCCACCCGAGATTCTGGGCAAGATGATCGGTGGCGCCCTCGTCGGTACCTTTCTTGGAGTGTTCCTCGCTTACGGCTTCATGGGGCCCTTCGCCTCGAAACTGAAGGTCGTCGTCGAAGAGGATGCGCATTTCTACCTGCTGATCCGCGAGGTCCTGGTCGCCAATCTTCACAACCACCCGCCGGCGATATGCATCGAGGTCGGACGGCAAAACACGCCCGGCGGCAGTCGGCCGAGCTTCTCCGAACTGGAAGAGGCGCTGAAAGCGTCGAAACAGGAGGCCGCATGAACGCGCGCCACATCTTTCTGGCCTTGGCCCTGTTTGCGTGCCAGCCAGCGCTCGCCCAGCAGGTCGAGATCCGCTCGGGCGAGCATCCCGACTATTCGCGTCTGGTCTTCGAGACCGACGCGCCGCAGGCTTGGACGCTCGGACGCGGTCCGGACGGCTATCTGCTCCGATTTGACAACCGCGCGCTTCGCCTCGATCTGGGCGGTGTCTTCGACCGAATACCGCGCCGCCGCCTGACCGATGCCGCGCTGGTCGCGCCAGGACTGGTTTCCCTGCGCATCGGCCAGAACGCTCATGTCGAGGCCTTCGAATTGCGCCCAGGTCTTCTCGTCCTGGATTTTCGCACCGGTCCCGCACCGGAAGATTCTCCGTTCGAAACCGCCCTGCAATCCGCAGCAGACACCCCCGCCGAGGAAGAGGTTCCGCCCGCGCCTGCCGAACCGGTCCGCCCCGACGCCCCTTCAGCCGTCGATATCGCCGCACAGTCCCCCAGCCCGAGCCCCGAACCCCCGCCGGTTCGTCTTCCAATCGACCTAGGCTTGAAATCGGGACTCAACCCGTCCGCAGGCATGAAACCTCCCGCCGCGATGGTGGAAAAGATGCTGGAGCCTGAAATTCCCCCGGCAGAGACCGACCCGAGAGTGGCGGCTATGCGCTCCGAACTGATGAAGCAGATCGGCCGCGCCACCGCACAGGGCCTGCTAGAACCAGCAATAGACCTGCCAACTCAACCCGATCCTGGCCCTGCTGAGACAGTATCGAACGCTCAGGACGCGCTGCCGGAGCCCGGCCAGCGCGCAGAGGACAGCGGCCAGGCCGAAACGCAGATCGCGGAAGATCATACCCCCTCTGACTGGCGCAACATGCGAGTCGAAACCAGCATGGATCGTGGGCTCGACACTCTTTCTGACGATAGCACCCTCGCGGCAGATGGGACCCGTTGCCTATCGGACGACAATTTCGACGTGATCGGCTGGGGAGGCGACCGCACCCCCGGCGACCTGCTCGCCGAGAAGCGGAGCGCACTTCTCGACATGCGCGACGCCACCGACCCTTCCGGCGTCATCGGCCTCGCCCGCGCCTATATCGCGATGGGTTTCGGCGCCGAGGCGCGCGCCGTTCTCGCCGCCACCGCAACCGAAACGCCCGTTGTGCCATTGCTCCGCGAGATGGCCGCCATCGTCGATACAGGCCAGGCCAATCATCCCGAGTTATTCGATTCCCAGATATCCTGCCCGACCCGCGCAGCGCTTTGGGCCGCGCTGGCCCGGCCGAAGCTCGGGGATCTATCAGACTTCAACCGAACCGCACTTCTGCAGAGCTTTTCCGAGCTTCCCATCCATTTGCGCCGCCATCTCGGTCCGAGACTGGCCGAACGGTTCCTTGCGGCAGGCGATCAGGCAACCGCGCTTCAAATCCGCAACGCAGTCGCGCGCACCGGCGCGAAGGGTCAGACGACAGACCTGACGATCGTCGAGGCGCAGATAGAACTTGCCCGCGGTTCCGACACGAGAGCCGACCGGAAAATCGATGAGGTTCTTGCCTCTGGTGGAAGCGGAACGGCCGACGCACTGGCGCTTCGAATCGAAACCGGGCTCAGCCGCGGCCAGCCACCGTCGGAGGACTCGCTGGCTCTTGCCGAGTCGCTCGCCTTCGAACGCCGTGGCACGGCCAGCGGCACCCGGCTCCTTACGCTCGCAATCCGCGGCCACGGCGCCCGCGGAGATTTCGAGACGGCCTTCGCGATGCTGGCCCATCACGGTCTGGAAGGGCAGACTGAGCTGTCTTCCGAACTTCTAAGCGAACTCACGCGTAGCGGGTCGGACGAGGAATTCGTGCGCGAGATTTATATGGGCGCGCTGACACTTCCCGACTTGTCCGCAGATACCGAAGCACGCCTGGCCGTCGCAGACCGGCTGACCGCCATGGGCTTCCAGGATCGCGCCGCAACAGTACTCCAGCCATTGGCGCCCCAGGGCACGCCACGCGAACGACTGGTCCGCGCCCGGCTGGCCTTGGCCCAGGGCAATGCTGGCGAAGCCAAGCAATATATAGCGGGGATCGATACCCCCGAAGCCAACTCATTGCGTGCCCTGATCGCCCAACGGCAAGGCGATCTGAAGTCGGCTGCCGATTATCTCGGTGCGGTCGGCGATGCCGAGGCGCAATCGGCTATGGCCTGGCGTGCCCGGGACTGGAGCGGCGTCGAATCCTTGGGCGACCCGAACCAGCGCGCCTTCGTGAAAACCCGGCGCAACCGCGAACCTGCCGATCTCACAATGGACCCCAGCCTCGCAGTGGCCCGCGACGCCCTTGGCACCAGCGAGATCATGCGTGAAAGGCTGAGAGCACTGCTCGACCGGCCCGGCACCCAGCCCTGACCGGTATCCCATTCAGCCTTTGTCAATTCATACGGCCTAGGCTCCGGCAAAGTTAGTTCGAATTGAGTGGGCCAGAATGGCACATCCTTCCCTCCTGCATGGCCACATCAGCCAAATTCCAGCGGCGCAATCCGACTCGACGACGACTGGATGCGCGCGATACCGGCCGACACATTGCGGAACATCCATCCCGCATTCTCATCCGCGTAAAAAACCGGCTATTTGCGTCCCTCCGCTAAACGCACGTCGAAGGGCACCTCCACGTGTCCTGGGAGCGCAAACCGGACGGACCTGCACGAGCATCCGGACCAACCGTTTCTTCTCCCTGTCATTCCGGCCCGAAGGAACCTGACACATGCCCGGCTTCTCGGTTTCCGAACTGTTCCGCCCGACAATCCTGATGGCACTCGCCCTGATGGCGATCATCATAATGATGGTGCTGCCGATGCCTGCCTGGGTCCTCGACATTGGGCTGGCCGCCTCGTTTTCCATCGCGATCCTGATCTTCACGGTAACTCTGTTCATCGAACGGCCGCTCGATTTCTCATCCTTCCCGACGATCCTGCTGGCGTCGCTGATGCTCCGGCTGTCGCTCAATGTGTCCTCGACAAAGCTCATCATCGGCCAGGGCCATACCGGAACGGGGGCGGCGGGCGATGTTATCGAAGGCTTTGCCATGTTCGTCATGGGGGGGAACGTCTTCCTCGGACTGGTCGTGTTCGGCGTCCTGATGATCGTCAACTTCATCGTTATCACCAAGGGCGCCGGACGGATGGCCGAGGTCGGTGCGCGCTTCGCCCTGGATGGAATGCCGGGCAAGCAACTTGCGATCGACAGCGACATGGCGGCCGGGGCCATAGACCATGCCGAAGCGAAGACGCGGCGTGAGCGTGAACAGGCCGAAACGACCTTCTTCGGCTCACTCGACGGGGCCTCGAAATTCGTCAAAGGCGATGCAGTGGCTGGGCTGCTGATCACGCTTTTGAACCTGCTGATGGGGCTTGCCATCGGCGTGATCATGCATGGCATGCCGCTTGGAGGCGCGTTCGAGACCTACGCGATCCTTACCGTCGGCGACGGCCTTGTCAGCCAGATTCCAGCCGTCATCATCTCGATCGCAGCCGCACTTCTGCTGTCGCGGGGCGGCACGACCGGGACCACGGATCTCGCCGTTTTTACTCAACTCGGCAAGCATCCGGCCGCGCTTGGAACGGTATCGGTCCTGCTCTGCCTTTTCGCTCTGGTGCCCGGCCTCCCCTTCGTGCCCTTCATCGTCGGCAGTCTGGTGCTTGGAACCGCGGCCTTCAATCGCTGGCGCAGCCTTCAGCACGAAGCCGAGAAAGCGGCCCAGCCCGAAGCCGCAGAAAAGGCCGAGCCCGCCAACCGCATGGGCGATCTGCTCGATCTCGACGACATCCACCTGGAATTTGCACCCGACCTGGTCGGAATGGTGCTCGACCCCTCCACCGGGATCGAAGCCCGCATCGTGTCCATGCGCCGCCATGTGGCCGAGAGTTTTGGCCTGATCCTGCCCGAGATGCGGCTCACCGATAACGGAGCCCTGCCGCCGGGCACATATGTCGTGCGCATCCAGGGGGTCGAACAGGCGCGCGACCAGCTTAGACCCGACCGGGTGCTGGCGCTTCAGGCCGGCGATATCACCCTGTTGCCGCCCGGCGAGGATGTCCGCGAGCCGGTCTACGGCGCGCCTGCCCGCTGGGTCTCGGCCGACCGGCGCGAAGAACTTGCCTTGCAGGGCGTCACCGTGGTCAACGCCTCCGAAGTGCTCGCCACACATCTGCTGGAGGTGGTCAAGAACAATTTCGCGCGGCTTCTGACCAACAAGGCCCTGCGCCAGATCTTCGACGAGCTGAAGAACCTGTCGGATCAGACCCGTGCCCAGGCCAATCGTCGGATGATCGACGACCTTGTCCCCGAAAAGGTACCGCCGGACCTTCTTCTCGCAGTCCTCAGACTCCTGCTGGAGGAGCGAGTCTCTATCCGAAACATGCCGCTGATCCTCGAGGCCATCGCCGAAGCCCGACCAAGCCATGCCGGTGCAGAGGCGATCTGTGAACATGTCCGTCGGCGCCTCGGCTTCCAACTCGTCGCAGAACACCGCCGCGAAGACGGCACCCTGCCGCTGTTGCAGCTGTCGCCGGAATGGGAATCGCGGTTCTCGACCTATCAGGTCGGCGGCGAAGCCGGTGTGTCCGATGTCGCGCTGCCGCCTGAAGAATTCAACCGTCTGGCCAGCGCCGTTTCCGAAAAGCTGGCCAAGGCCGGCGAGAACGGAATATTCCCGGTGATCGCAACATCGGGCCGACGCCGCCGTTTCCTCCAAATGGCGCTTTCGGCCAAAGGAATCGCCGCTCCGGTGCTGTCTTTCGAAGAGATCGGAACCAATACGCGACCCGCTCTGGTGGGCATGGTCGCGGCATGACGCTCGAACTTGCACCGGCCCTCGAGATCTGGCGCCCCCTGGCCTGGGCCGGTTTCCTCGTCTTCCTGCGGGTCGGTGCGATCATGGCCATGCTGCCGGCCTTTGGCGAACGCGCGGTGCCCATACGGGTTCGGCTTGGCCTCGCACTGGCCTTCACCGCAGTGGTCTCTCCGGCGGTGTCCCCCGGCCTCATAGAGACCCCGCCTTCACTGGCACTGGCCTTCGCGACCGAAACCGTGATCGGCCTCGCACTCGGACTGGTCCTCCGGCTTATGATTCTTGCCTTGCAAATGGCGGGCGAAATCGCAGCGCAGGCCACCTCTCTGTCCCAGATCCTCGGCGCCGCTTCGATGGACCCGCAACCGGCAATGGGGCGGCTCATGCTGATGGCCGGACTGGCACTGGCCGTAATGTCGGGGCTGCATGTGCGCGCGGCAGAGGCGATGATTCTGTCCTATGACCTGTTGCCCGCGGGCCGGTTCCCCGATGCCGGCGATCTGGCCGATTGGGGTGTCGGTGGCATCGCCAAGGGGTTCGCCCTCGCCGCCACACTGGCAATGCCCTTCGTGATCGCCTCGCTCATCTACAACGTTGCGCTCGGCGTCATCAACAAGGCGATGCCACAGCTGATGGTTGCCTTTGTCGGTGCGCCGGCCATTACGGCGGGCGGGCTTGTCATTCTGTTTCTGTCGCTGCCACCGATGCTGACATTCTGGCAGGACAGACTTCTGACGCTTTTCGCGGCCCCGTTCGGAGCAGGCGGATGAGCGACGAGGATCCCGGCGACAAGCAGTTCGAGCCGACCCAGAAAAAGCTCGACGATGCAAGAAGAAAGGGTGAGATCGCCCGGTCGACCGATATCAATACGGCCGCAGTCTATGCCGGGTTCGCGCTGACTGCCTTGGCACTCGGCGGAACCAGCCTGATCAAAATGGGCGAGCTCGGCGCAGGTATGATCGGTCAAGCCGACCGGCTGGCACCGCTACTTCTGGAGGGGCATGGCAGCGCCCCGGTAGGAGGCCTGATGGCACAGTTCGGCCTTGTCGTCCTGCCCTGGCTTGCGATTCCCGCCCTTGCCGCTCTTGCTTCGGTTCTGGCGCAGCGCAGCCTGGTTGTCGCACCGGAAAAGCTGCTGCCAAAGCTGTCGCGGATCAACCCGATCGAAACGGCGAAGAACAAGTTCGGCCGTTCCGGGCTTTTCGAGTTCACCAAGAGCACCGTAAAGCTCGCGCTCTACACCATCCTGCTTGCGCTCTATCTCAGCCATCATGTCGAGGAAATGCTGGGCACGATGTATCTGTCACCTGCGATGGCTGCGGCCAAGCTGGTGCGCATGTCGGCCGAATTCCTTACTGTGGTCGTCGCCATTGCCGCCTCGATCGGCGTGGTCGATTACCTTTGGCAGATCGCCGAACACCGCAGGCGCCACCGGATGTCGCTCGAGGAACTCAAGGAAGAAATCAAGCAGTCCGAAGGGGACCCCCATATCAAGCAACAGCGGCGGCAACGCGCAATGGATATCGCAACCAACCAGATGCTGCGTGATGTGCCCGATGCCGATGTGGTGATCGTCAACCCGACCCATTATGCCGTCGCACTGAAATGGGACCGCGCTCGCCGCGGCGCCCCGTTCTGCCTGGCCAAAGGTGTGGACGAGGTCGCAGCGCGGATCCGAGAGGTTGCTGTCGAGACCGGCGTGCCGATGCGCAGCGACCCACCGACGGCGCGCGCGATCTATGGCAGCGTCGAGATCGGCGACGAGATCAAACCGGAACATTACAAAGCCGTGGCTGCAGCGATCCGCTTTGCGGAAGAAATGCGGACCAGGGCCAAAGGGCTGTGATGAACACCCGCGACGACAGGCCGGAACGTCTCGTCCGTATCGGCACGATCCTGAAGGACGCCGCGCTGAGCCGCCTGCGGCAAGCGGCGCAGGAGTGCCGCCGGATCGAAGCCGCCATAGCGGAACTCGACGACGAGGCCCAACGCGCCGCAATCGACGACGATATCGCCATGCGCGCTGTCTTCGACCGCAGCCGGACGCTCCGACACCGTGAACGTCGTACCGCGCTGAATGCCGAACTGGCCCGGGCTCGAGCGCAAGAGGCCCTATTGATGCGAGAAGCCGCCCGGGCTTTCGGTCGTGACGAGGCTATCCGGGGCCTGTTCGACCGGAAACACCGTTGAACCGTCCGGCTCGGGAACGTCCAGCCCCATCCGCCGACCATCGGCAACCCAGCTTATCAGTAAGAAACCGGTGACGTGCTCCCCTGAACAGTCCGCGGTTTGAGGTTAGCCTGTTCTCCAAACGAGGAGACAGACGATGCGGAAAAGCCGTTTCAGCGAAGAGCAGATCATTGGCATCTTGAAGGAGCATCAGGCCGGGATAGGTGCCAAGGAACTGTTCCGCAAGCACGGCATCAGCGATGGCACCTTCTACAAATGGCGCTCGAAGTATGGCGGCATGGAAGTGTCCGAGGTCAAGAGGCTGAAGGCCCTGGAGACTGAGAACGCCAAGCTGAAGAAGATGCTGGCGGAGCACATGCTCGACGCCGCGACGCTGAAGGAGATGTTGGGAATGGGAGCAGGCGAACGCCATGCGTTCGAGTGAGCCTGCGGACGCTTTTGAAGCCCGGTGCTCGGAGACGTGCCGTGGACTGGGCCATGACAGAGAAGAACTATAACCAGCGGAGGGCGTGTGCCTTGGCCGGGCTTGATCCGCGTGTCTATCGGCGAAGGTCAAGCAGGCCGCAGGACCAAGGGCTGCGTCAGCGTTTGAAAGAGTTGTCCGGGGAACGCAGGCGGTTCGGTTATCGGCGCCTGCACATTCTGCTGAACAGGGAGGGCTGGAAAGTGAACTGGAAGAAACTCTATCGGATCTACCTCGAAGAGGGCCTGACGGTGCGCAAGCGTGGTGGCCGGAAACGGGCGATTGGCACCCGTGCGCCGATGGCAACCCCGCAAGGCCCGAACCAAAGATGGTCGCTGGACTTCGTGTCGGATAGCCTGTCAGACGGGCGTCGTTTCCGGGTTCTGTGCGTCATCGACGACTTCAGCCGGGAGTGCCTGGCCTGCGTGGTCGACACGTCCCTTTCCGGGCAACGCGTGGCGCGTGAACTGGACAACATCGCCCGACTGCGCGGCTCCCCCTGCATGGTGGTCAGCGACAACGGAACGGAACTGACGTCGAACGCCATCCTGAAATGGCAGGAGGGTCGCAAGGTCGAGTGGCACTACATTGCCCCTGGCAAGCCAATGCAAAACGTTCGCGGCTCGCTCGAACCGATGGCGCTGCGACGCTCACCGTGGAAAGCTTCAATGGCCGACTGCGTGACGAGTGCCTGAACGAGCACATGTTTGCCAACTTGCGCCATGCCCGAGACCTGATCGCGGCTTGGCGCGAGGATTACAATCACCACCGCCCGCATTCGAGCCTCCACGGGCTCACCCCGCGGGAGTATCACCAACGGTCAGTAGAGGACCAAAACCTGAACATGTATCGACCCACTGAAAACCTGCTCATGCTACAAGGGAGAACGTAGCCATGAGTAAGACGATGGACGACAGCATCAAGCGGTTGACGGCGAAGCGTAAAACGGCGCTCGTCATCGAGATCATCCAAGGCAAGACGACCGCGTCGGAGGCAAGCCGGTCCTTCGACCTGACGCCCTCCGAGATCGAGGGCTGGGTCGAGGATGCCAAGCGCGGCATGGAGAACTCGCTGCGCGCCAACCCGCTCGACATCCGCGAGCAATACGAGAAGCAGCTCCGGGACCTGCAGGAAGCCTATGGAGAGGCGATGCTGGAGCTGCGGGCGCGAAAAAAGCTGCAGGCCCTGCTGGATGCGCAGGACGGGAATTGATCCGTCGCACCCAGCAGGGCCTCATTGCCGAGGGCGTCGTTGTGTCCGTCGCCAAGCTGTGTGCCTGGTTCGGCATCCCGAGGCGGACGGTCTACTACAAGCCGGTGAAGGCTGCGCCTAAGGTCGAGGCCCGCTTTTCCGAGCCGATCAAGAAGCTGATCGAGGAAGAGCCGTCCTTTGGCTATCGGACCGTGGCTTGGCTCCTGGGGTTCAACAAGAACACCGTGCAGCGGATCTTCCAGATCAAGGGCTGGCAGGTGCGCAAGCGTGCCGTGGGCATGCGGCCTCGCATCCAGGCCGTGCCGTCGGTTGCGGCTGCGCCGAACGAGCGCTGGTCGACGGATCTCGCCCGTATCTGGACGGGCAAGGACGGCTGGGCTTCCTTGGCGTTGGTGATCGACTGCCACAACCGAGAGTTGCTGGGCTGGCATCTGTCGAAGTCCGGCAAAGCCACGACCGCCAGCGCCGCCCTCGAGCACGCCCTGATCGCCAGGTTCGGCACTTTGGGCAAGGTCGAGAAAGAGTTCCTGCTGAGGTCGGACAACGGTCTGGTCTTCACCAGCCACCACTTCACCAAGATCGCCCGCAGCTACGGTCTGAAGCAGGAGTTCATCACCCCACACTGTCCCCACCAGAACGGCATGGTCGAACGCTTCATCCGGACGCTGAAGGAGCAATGCGTGCATCGCCACCGTTTTGAGACCATCCAGCACGCGATGCGCGTCATCGGTGACTGGATCAGCTTCTACAACAAACGCCGCCCTCATCAGGCCCTTGCCATGCGCACGCCTGCCGAGGCATTCACATTAGCGGCTTAACCTGAGCAGATTCAGCTGGGTCGATACAAACAGAGCGAACTAATAACCGCGGACTCTACGGAGAGCAGGTCACCGGGCATCCTGCCAGTAATGGCCTCATTCCGGAGCCCAGTCGAACCGCGCGGCGATCCCGCTCATATGCGGCTGCTCAATCTGCGCCGAAAAGACCGGACCTTTCTTGCTTAGCTCGTAAAGGAAAGAGCTCATCGCCTCCTCAGGCTTCCGATCCGGACCGATCCGCACAAGGGCGGATTCGGCAAGGAACTGCTAGGCGTCTTGCCGAACCAGATCGGTGATGAGGATGTCCGACACAATCGGACCCAGCACGCTTTGTGATGCCTCCAGCAACGCTCGCCGCAGCAACGTCAGGTTACCGCTTTCGGTAAAGGCGCCATCGAAGCCGCCTGCATTGGCATGGTCGAACAGGACCTGCAGGAAGGCATCGCGTAGCCGGGGTTCGCGTTCGAAGACGAATTCGCTGCTGCCTGTGGGTGCCTCAAGACTGATCGACATGACCACCAGCGCACCAACTCTTCCGCCGTGAACAACCGGCACGACAAATTGGTTGCTGAGCTTCACATATTCGGAACTGTCCGCAGGATCGTCGCCATTCCCAGCGGCGGACGGCGCACCCGCAGCATGGCCATCGGCCGTCATATGACTGCCGTTTTCGGCCAGACCCTGGGAAGCACTGTGATCGGTCGAGTCAGGCGGGGGCGGTGCAGGTTTCAGAAGGAACCCCGCACCACCGCCGATCGCAAGGCCGACGAGTGCAATGACGACAGGTAAGAGCTTGCCCATTTCATTTATCAGAATGGCAGGATGATATCGGCAATCTGATGGCCGATCCGTGGCTGTTGAACGTCCATTATTTGTCCGCGACCGCCATAGGAGATGCGGGCGGCCGCAATCTTGTCATAGGTGATCTCGTTCTGACGCGAGATATCCTCGGGACGAACATAACCGCTAACCAGAAGTTCGCGCATTTCATAATTGACCCGGACCTCTTGCGAGCCCTCGATCTTCATGACGCCATTATTCAGGACGTCGGTGACGGTGGCCGCGATCCGAAGCGTCAACTTCTCCTTGCGTTTGACCGACCCGTTCCCGCTATGGCTCGAACTCGAATCCGCATCGACGGCATTGTCCATCGTCACTCCATCCGGCAGGGCCTTGTTGATCCGTTGCGGAATGCCCAAAAGCTGCGGGATGCCCATCGACGTCGCGCCGCTCCGACTGCGCGCGGTCGTATTCGAAATTTCTGCCTTTTCGTCGATTTCGATCACCACGGTCAGGATGTCGCCGCGGCGTCCGGCGCGATGGTCGCCCAGAAGCGACTGGCGCCCATGGGCCCAGAGCGAGGAATTGTCGAGCGGGCTGCGACGCTCGACCTCCATCGGCAGTGTCGCACTGTCCGTCATCGCGTAATAGGAGTTGGACCCCTCGACGGGCTTGAAGGACGGGGGCCGACCGACCTCCTTCAACCGGTCGCAGGCGGCCGGGAAGAGCAGCGCCGTGGCGCAGAGAACAAGGACAAGGGGTCTCATGGACGGAAGGGCTCCTCAGGGTTTCAGGCTGGCGCCGACGACCACGCTGCCGTCGGGCGCGACAAATCCGGTGACGGTGTTGCGCGAGGCGAGGTTCATGACGCGCAGGGCATCGCCGACACCGGCCCGGTCGAGCGCACGGGCATCGGCGGCGATGCTGAGGCCGCGGCTCTGGTAACGCAGGGTGACGATCTCGTTGCGTTCGATGATCGCAGGCGGGCCGACATCGCCGATGCGGATCGGACGACCGGCATAGAGATTGACCCGCGCCTCCTGACCGATGGCCTCTTCGGGGGCGACCAGGGTCCCGACAGCCTCTCCGGCGACCACGGTCACATCGCCGGGACCGAGGATTGTCTGACCCCGCACCGACCGGGTCGCGACCAGAATATCGGCATCGGCGACGACCGGCAGCGCACCGCCCAGAACGGCAAGGAGGACAAGCAGTCGCATCAACGCACCTGTGTCGTCGCGCTCATCATCTGGTCTGCGGCAGTGATGACCTTGGCGTTCAGTTCGTAGCCGCGCTGCGCTTCGATCAAATCGGTGATCTCGCGCACCGCATCGACCGAACTGTCTTCGAGATAGCCCTGACGTAACGTGCCGAAACCATCGACGCCCGGCGTGCCGACGAGCGCCGCGCCCGAGGCCTCGGTCTCGACGAACAGGTTCGAGCCGATCGCCTCGAGCCCCTTGTCATTGCTGAACATGGAGAGGTTGAACTGCCCCAGCAGCTGGGCCTGGATCTCACCATCGAAATACGCATAGAGCTCGCCCTCGGAATTGACGGAGAGGCTGCGGGCATCGTCGGGAATGGTGATGCCGGGGCTCACGGTATAGCCGTCGGAGGTGACGATAAGCCCGTCGCCGGTGCGTTTCAGCGCACCGTCGCGGGTATAGGCGGCCTGGCCCGAGGGCAGCGTCACCTCCAGATAGCCGCGACCGTCGATGGCAACATCGAGGTCGCCATTGGTCTGCGACAACGACCCCTGGGCCAGCACCACCGACACCGCGGCCGGCCGCACGCCCAGGCCCAGTTGAACACCGGTCGGCAACACCGTGCCGTCATTGGCGTTGATGGTCCCGGGCCGGGTGACCTGCTGGTAATGCAGATCGGCGAAATCGGCCCGGCGGGCATTGTAGCCCGTGGTGCTCATGTTCGCGAGGTTGTTCGAGATGACCTCGACCCGCATCTGCTGGGCCGACATGCCGGTCGCGGCAATCTGAAGAGCGCGCATGGAATTCGTCCTTTCTGAATCAGCTGCTGGACCCGAGGGTCCGGATCACGTCGCGGACGCGCTCGTCCTCGCGTTCGAGAAACTTCTGGCCGAGCTCATAGGCATGCTGAACCTCGATCATCCGCGAGATTTCGGTCATCGGATCGACATTCGACTGTTCGACGAAACCCTGCAGGATGCTGCTTTCGAGCACTGCCTCGGTCGCACCGCCCGGGTCGAACAGCGTGCCCGCAACATGGGTCATCGCGTTCGGATCGGCAGGAAGATAGACCCCGATCTGGGTCAGCGGCCTGCCGTCGGCACTGATCGTGCCATCGGCGGAAACCGCCACGGAGGCGGCATCCGGCGGCGCGAAGACCGGCGCACCGCCGGCGTCGAGCAACGGATAGCCGTCGGGCGAAACCAGATTGCCGGCCGCATCGGGCGTGAAGCTGCCGGCCCGGGTCAGACGCTGGCCCTGCGGAGTATCGAGCAGGAAGAATCCTTCGCCCTCGATGGCGAAATCGAAAGTACCTTTGGTCTGTGTCAGCGGCGCCTGGCCAAAATCGGTATTGCGCACATTGGCCTCGGCCATCGACAAGGAGCCGCCCGGCCCGTCGACATCGACGATATATTCCGAAAAGATCAGCCCCTCGCGCCGATAGCCGATGGTCGAGCTGTTGGCGATATTGTTGGCGATGCTCTGAATCTCGCGCATCAGGCCCGATTGCCGGGTGAGCGTGGTATATCCGGTGGTTTGCATCCGTCAGATCCCCGCGATCATGGGAACGATCCGTCCGGTGAAGAACCCGACCAGCGTTTCGGTCATGAACGCCATCGAGATCCAGAACACGATCAGGATCGCCGCAAGTTTGGGTACGAAGGTGAGCGTCATCTCCTGTACCGAGGTCAGAGCCTGAAACAGGCCGATCGCCACGCCGGTCACCAGCGCAGCCGTCAGAATCGGCATCGAGATCACGACCGAGATCCAGAGGCCCTGACGCAGAGTGTCGTAGAAGACGAGCTCATTCATGGCGCTAAACCGGCATCCTCAGGATTTCCTGATAGGCCTCGACCACCTTGTCACGGATCGTGATCGCGGTTTCGACCGCAAGTTCGGTCTGCGCCAGCGCCTGCACCAGGGCATGCGGGTCGGCACCGCCGGTCATGCTCGACATCGCGGTCTGCTCGGCATTCCGGATCGTGTCCGACAAGCCCTGGGCCGCGGCCGCAAAGGTCTTCTCGACGCCGTCATCTCCGGGTTGGGGCAGGGTCGCCGGACGCGCCGTGGTATATCCAAGGGCGGCGGTACTGGATTTCAGATCCATCTCCGTCTCTCCTTATCGACGCAACAGATCGAGCAGGCCGCGCGACATTTGGCGTGCCTGGTCGAACATCTTGAGGTTCGCCTCGTAGCTGCGCTGCGCCTCGCGCGCGTCAGCGATCTCGACGACAAGATCCACGTTCGAGCCGTCGTAACTGCCCGTCGCATCGGCCAGCGGATGCGACGGATCATGCACTTTGGTCAGATCCGACTGATCGAGCGATACCCGGCCGGTCCGCACCTCGCCGGTCGGACCATGCGAGGTCAGCTCGGTCTCGAAGGTGGTCAGCTTGCGTCGATATCCGGGCGTATCGGCATTGGCGATATTCTCGGATACCAGCCGCAGCCGGGTTGCTTGGGCCTTCAGGCCGCTGGCCGACAGGCCGAAACTCTGGCTAAGATCGTTCATCCTGGGCTCCTACCATTCTGGTTATCTCTGCCGCCCGAGACTGGTTCTCAGGATCCCGAGCGAGCTTCGGTAAACCGCCAGCGCAAGGTCGTGCTGGCGCTTTGTCTCGACCGCCTTGACCATCTGATCCTCGACCGAAACGGTGTTGCCATTCGGCTCTTCCGGATCGGCGCTGTCGGTGTTCCGAGCGACATAGGCAGTCTCGCGCCAGGCCATGTGGCCAGGCCGCGTGGCACGCATCTGGGTGCCGGTGTCCGACCTGCGATAGGTCTTGGCGAAATCCGCGACATCCTCCGCCCGATAGCCGGGCGTGTCGGAATTCGCGATGTTTCGCGCAATGACGGTCTGACGTGTGCCGGCATGTTTGGCCAGCCCGGACGCCATCCGGAAGATTTCAAGCTTCTCGAACATCGGGGTTTCTCCCTCGGTCTCAGACGATGCTTAAGCTTGATTCCTTTAGAAACCGTAAGTCATGATCGTTTCGGGAGAATCCTCATGCCGCAAAACCCGTTTTCATCGCTTATCGCCCGAATTTCCGCCCTGACGCCGGTGCGAACCATGGGTCGGGTCGTGGCCGCGGGCAGCGGTACCGTCACCGTGGCTGGCCTCTCCGAAAGCGCCGGGTTGGGCGATCTCGTCGAGTTCAGACATGGTCGCGGCACAAGGCGGCGCGGCGAGGTTCTGGCCCTAGCCCAAGGCACGGTCACGGTGCTCCCCGACGGCACGCCCGAGGGTCTGTCGGTCGGCGACCGAGCGGTCCTGCTGGGGCCGGGCGAGATTGCGCCGCACAGCTCCTGGCTCGGCCGGGTGGTCGACCCGTTCGGGCAACCGCTCGACGGACGGCCGCTGATGCCGGGTTCGGTGCCGCGCCCGCTCCGCTCGGCACCACCGCCCGCCACCGCACGCCGCCCGCTTGGCTCGCGCCTAGGCACCGGACTGGCCGCCTTCGACACACTGCTCCCGATCGTTCGGGGCCAGAGGATCGGGCTATTTGCAGGCTCGGGCGTCGGAAAGTCATCGCTCCTGTCGAAATTCGCGCGCGGTGTCGAGGCCGACATGACCGTGATCGCGCTGGTCGGCGAACGCGGACGCGAAGTGGGCGAATTCGTCAGCCAGGTGCTCGGCCCCGAAGGCATGGCGCGCGCGGTCGTGATTGCCGCGACCTCAGATCAGTCGCCAATGGTGCGCCGCCGCGCGGCCTGGGCCGCCATGGCAGTGGCCGAGCATTTCCGAGACCAGGGCAATCATGTTCTCTTTCTCGCAGACTCCGTGACGCGCTTCGCCGAAGCGCATCGCGAACTGGCCCTGGCGGCCGACGAGCCCGCGGCACTGCGCGGCTATCCCCCCTCCACGGCACAGGCGATCATGTCGCTGGCCGAGCGCGCGGGTCCGGGCGTGGCCGATAGCGGCGACATCACAGCCGTGTTCTCGGTGCTGGTCGCCGGCTCCGACATGGAGGAACCCGTAGCCGACATCCTGCGCGGGGTGCTGGACGGACATATCGTGCTCGACCGCCGTATAGCCGAACGCGGACGGTTTCCGGCGGTCGATCTGTTGCGCTCTGTCTCGCGCAGCCTCCCCCGAGCTGCCACAGGCGAGGAAAACGCGATCATCGCCCAAGCCCGTCGGTTGCTGGGAGCTTATGACCGGGCGGAAATGATGATCCAGGCGGGGCTTTACGCTGCAGGCTCCGACCCCGAAATCGACGCGGCCATCGCCGTCTGGCCCGGGCTCGATGCGTTCCTGTCGGAGGACGCACCCGGTGGCGTTGCCGAAAGCTTTGCGCGCCTCGCCGCGATTCTCGATAGCGCGAAGCCTTCGACCGCGCCGGTCAAGCCGGGACTACGTACGATCCAAGGCTGAGCTCGCCCCCGGGACCGGGCGCGGGGATGCGGATCGGTCGCAGGATCAGCCGCCCAAAAGTCTCAGAGCGATCTGACCCGAGCTGTACCCGGCGCCGGTATTGGCCTCGGACCGGATCATGTACAACTTGATCAGCTCGTCACGAATGGCGTCGTCGGCGAATTGCACAACACTGGTTTCCCCGAACATGGCCCTGGCTTTGGTCTTGTAAACATCGAGTTGGCGGTCGAGGTCCAGCGATGCGAAGGAGCTGGGCAGGCCAAAGGCCGTGTCGAACACCGCGCGCATCGGCTCGGACCCCATAATGGAAAACCACTTGGCATCCTCCGACATGTTGTCAGCGGTGAGCATCGCCAGTTCCCGGTCGATATTGAGCGCAAGTCGCATGCTGTCGTCCTGTTCACCGACAGCCACCTCGAAGCTGCGGGTCAAAAAGGCTGCTGCGATCATCTCGGTATCGAAGAGCTCCTGTGCCTCGACGGCCTCGCCCCGCACGAAACCGCCAAACCCGTCCTGAAGCGGGCGCCCCGAGATCGGTTCGCCCGACTCTTCGGTGGCAACGAAGTAAGCCGTCTCCCGATCCACGGGCTTAGTATCCGCCCCCTCGTCCATCTGGTCGGCGCCAAGAACGGCAAGGCTTTCGTCGTCGGCGAAGCTGCTCAGAGCAAGCCGGCCAAGCAGAAGGCCCTGCCCACCATCCTCGAAATAGCCGTGAACCTGTCCTTCGTCATTGACGCTGATAGACTGGGCGAAGTCGGGAATGGTGATCCCGGAAAAGACGATCTTTTCGTTGTCCGTTTCGCCCTCGCCATCCGAGCCGCGCAACAGGCTGGTATCGGCAATAGACGCAACGGTGTAGCCCTCGGCAGTGACGATATGGCCATCTTCGGCACGCTTCAGGCCGACGTTACGAGTATAAGCGACTTCTCCGGTCGGAGTTGTCACCGCGAGGTATCCGGCCCCTTCGATCTTGAGGCTCAGCTCATTGGCGAAATCCTTCTCGACCGTTGCAGCGGTTGCGCCTGAGGACACGAATCTGAAGGCCTCGGCGAGCTTGTAGTAGCTCTTGTCGGCCAGCTTGTTGGCCAGCGCCCCCTTATCCTCGACGCCATCCGTCAGTACCTTCTTGATGAAATACTTGTTGCCGATTTCGTCCTGCAGGCCAAAAGCCCCCAGAGCGACCTTCAGCAGACGATAGTCTGAAACCAGCTCATCCGCCGATTTTACCTTGCCGATATTGTCGGCAAAATAGTCCAGTTCCTTCTGTGTCGCCGGACTTTTGTTGAAAGCTTCCTGCTGGCGCTCCATCGTGCGTTCGAGGAAGCGCCAACCGGCATAGCCCGTTAGAGGGAGAACCGGCTGGAAACTCATTGGTCTCGAAGCCCCGTGAGCAAACGTTCTTCGCGCGGAAGGAGCCCACGCAACGCCTTGAGTACCTGATAGTACTGATCCTGCAGGACCGCATCTGTGGCGGCCGCAAGCTGCGCCCGGCTATCCGGGTCGGTCAGCGCTTGGCTGAGTTGCTCGATACCGCGCAACAATTGCGGACGCGCCTCGGCCGGGGTCGAGTCTCCTGACAGGACGAGTTGCGCCACATAACAGACCCGGCGAACCGGCGTGTTGACCTCTTCAGGATGGATCGCGTCGCGCAGGCGCAGAATGTTTGCGTTCGGTGTCTTGATCGACAGCCGCGTACGGCGATCACCATTCTCGATCACCGCGCCGTTCACCAGAACACGCTCCTTGGGACCGAGCTTGAGAACCAGCCCCCCGCTCATGACACGCGCTCCCGCTCGGCGAGCCCGCGCATTATGGCGGTGTTGATCTCGATCAGCGCGGTCGGCTTGGCACGACCGGCAAGAACCTCATCGGTGTGATAATCGGTAAATTCGTAAAGGTAGAAGATGCGCGCCCTCAGCTCGGCGGGCAACACATTGTCCTTGTCGGCGACGTCGATTGCCAGCGTGCGCCAGAGCTTGCGATTCTTGTGCAGCGCGGCGGCAAGGGCGGGAAAAGCGCGCCGTCCGGCCTCGTGAGCCTGCTTGATCTGCGACGTAATGCGAACGAAGGCGGCGTATTCGGTGGCGCGAGGGCTGCGGGTCTTGTTCTGGTTCGGGGCGGAATAGGCCGATTGGGCCATCTGAAGTGCGTTCACGTTCTGTCCTTCCATTCCTAACGTAGCTTTCAGCTCTCAGGCGGAGAAGGCCGGGGCACTTTGGCCCCGGCCGACCGTCCTTAACGGAAGAGCGACAGAAGGTTCTGCGGCGACTGGTTGGCGATCGACAGAGCCTGGGTGCCCAGCTGCTGCTGCACCTGAAGCGCCTGGAGGCGGGCCGAAGCTTCCTCCATATCGGCGTCGACAAGGGCGCCGATACCGGTTTTCAGCGCATCGGTCAGCTTCGAGAGGAAGTCCGACTGGGTTTCCAGACGGGATTCCGCCGCACCAAAGGCCGCGGCCGCGTCGATCGAGGAGTTGATCATCGTCTCGATATCGGCCAGCGCGGTCCCGCCGGTGATGCTGAAGCCGTTCAGCCCGGCCAGAGCGCCCGCACCGTCGGCCCGCGCACGCACCGCCATGTTGATATCGTCGGTGCCCTGGTTATCGATGGTGAGTTCCCCGGCAGCGCCCACCGGATCGTAGAGTGCCGTGACACCGGTGATGCCAGCCGCATTGATCAGATCGCGCAGATTCGACAGCGCGATTTCGTTCGCGTCGTTACCCGACGCCACATCATCGGCGGTCACGGTATAGCTGAAGTTCTGATCGCCCAGCGTGACGGTGATGGTTTCGTCCTGAGCCACGGCCGACAGGGCAAAGGCTTCCTGATCACCGGAGCCGATGGCGACGGCGCCGTCGTTGTTGTTGCCGGCGACGACGAGGTTGCCGCCTGCGGTACCGGCGGCCAGCTGGCCGGCGGCGGTGGCAGCAGCCGCAGTGTTCAGGTTCTGAGCGTTGATCGTGATCGAGTTCGCGGTGACCGTGCCACCATTGCGGTCGATCGACCCGACCACCGAGGTCCCGGTACCGGAGTCGATCAGGTTGACGCCGTTGAACTGGGCGGCACCGATTGTGGCTTCCACCAGGCTGATCAGTTCGTCGGTCTCGTTCTGCAGTTTGGTGGTATCGGACGTCGCGTCACGGGCGGCGACAACCTTGGTCTTGATGTCCTTCAGCAGGTCGGTGACCGTCTCGGTGGCAGTCCGTGCCACGCCGATCATCGCCTGACCGGTGGCAAGGCTGTCGGAGACGGCGTCAAAGCCCGACACGTCGCTTTCCATGACCTTCGAGATGGCCCAGACAGCCGAGTTGTCCTTGGCCGAGCCGACGGACTTGCCGGTGGAGATTTCCGACTGGGTCTTTTCGAGGCTGGAGTTGATGCCTTTGAGGGTCTGGAGCGCGACCATCGCGCTGGAGTTCGTCAGAATGCTGGACATGGGTATGGTCCTTCCAAGTACAAGGCGCTTTGCGCCCAAGGGGTTGAGCCGCGGATAAGCGGCAATTGAAGGCTTTCTGACCCATACGGCTGCGGAGTTTTCCGTGCCGTGCCACCCGTCTCAGGGCGCGCCCCGAGCTTTCCAGCCCGGGGTTAAGGGACGACTAATCGCAGACATCTCTAAACGTAGGATTTGGCTAAAATAGGGCTCAGGCGCGGCGTGTCAGAGCCGAGGGCGTGGCGCCGATGCGGGTGCGCTCGCCACGCTGGGTGTAGGTATCGAGCGCGGCGGCAGGTTCTCGCAGCCGCTTCAGCGAGACCCGGGCCGACTCGAGCCCCTTTTCGACCGCTTCCAGCAGACGATCATTGCGCCGCGCCTTGCTGCGCAGCCCATCCAGCGCCTCGCGGTCGGCTTCGGACGGCAACTGCAACCGCGCGACCAGTTGCTCCTTTTCGTCCGTCAATGCGCGCAGGGCTTCAAAGTCGCTGTGCCGGAGCGCCTGATATTCGCGCTCGAGCAGGTCGGCGATCATGTCAATCGGGGTCATCCATTCGCTCCTTGAGTGATTCGAAGATGCTTTCAGCAAGACCGATACCTCCTGCGCGGGCCATTTCCGTGGCCTGGGCATCGCGCAAGAAAGACGTGAACTGGGTTTCTCCGATACCGCCGCCGAACGTGCCGCTGGACAGCTCGCCAGAAACGTTGCCCAGCCCCGCCGAGGCTAGCATTTCAGAGAGGAATCGAGCCTCCAGCTTCTCGGCGGCCTCGCGCAGCCGGGCGAGCCGGGCATCGCGATCCGTCGGCAAAGTCGGCCCGATCGGCGTTGGTGATGAAGGCAGCATGGCATGAACCCCTAAACTGCGAGTCGTTTTTTCAGTTATTGGGGGATTCCGGTAAAGGACCGGTAACCGATTTCGGGTCAATCTGCCGCCAACTCCGACAGAAGTATGGTCAAAAGCATGCAGGTTCCCTTTCCCATCGACACGCTCGGCGCTTCCGCGTCCTCCCGGCCCGACAGGCCGGCTTCCTCCGCCGGGGCCGCCGACCCGGACGGCTCTGATTTCCGTTCGGCCTTCGACGATACAAGGCCTTCCGACCGGAACGAAACAGCCCGGGAGGCCGCGCGACGGGACACTCCCAAGACATCGGCCGCGTCCGACCGCGCTGAGGAAACGCCCTCCTCCGCTCCGCCGGGCGCCCGGAAAAACAGCGAGGACAGCGCCGAGGAGGTCGACGAAACCGCCGAGACAAGGGCCGGTAGCGACACCGTGAAGAACGATCCGGCCGACGCGAACGACGCGATCGCGGAGCTTCCCGCGATGGCGGGCTTCTCCACCGCCCCGCAGCCCGGGACAGGAGCGGCCACCAAGACGCAGGCCCTCCCGACAGAGACGGCAGCAGCGGGGGCGGGCACAACCGCCGCGTCCGCCGACAGCGACATGGCCAAGACGACATCTGTGCCGCTGACGGCCGATCCCAGACAACAGTTGGCAGAATCTCAGCCCAACGCCGCCCTTCTTGCATCCTCCCCCTTGGCCGACGCCCGGCCGGTGATCGCGACCGGCGGCACGACAGCTCAGCAGACCGCCGCGCAGCAAGCGGAAGACACCGCCCCACAGTCCGAGACCGCTCCGTCTGCCTCGAAAGAGGCAAAGGCGGTCCCCGCATCATCTTCCACCGCTGCGGCTCAGGCGAACGCAGCGCCCCTCCTGTCGGGAACGTCCCCCGAGGCACTGCAGGCGGGCAACAAGGAGGGCGCCGCGCTGAACTCGACCGCTCCGAAAGACGGCACGACAAACCGTTCTTCTCCGGAAATAGCCGATGCCGCACCGGAAGCCGTCGCGTCGAAGGAGGGCCCCTCCGGGCAGACAGCATCCCGGCAAGGGTACAGCATGCTGCCGGGCCGCGAAGCCGCGCAAAGCCAGACGGTCGCGGTGGCGGCGCGGGCCATCGCCTCGGATGACCCGGCATCGGAGCCCAAGGGCGATCAGAAGGGGCACGCCTCGGCGCACCGGGAAAACACATCGGCAACACCGACCGCACCAACAGCTCTGCATGCGATGGCCGCGAAGCCCGATGCCGCCGCCAGCGCCCCCCCTATCGCGGGGACCGCCATCGATATCCAGACCGCGATTGATGGGTCACGCGGCGATCCGACGGCTGCGACCGATTCGGGGGCTTCCGAACGCAGCGGCTCAGACCAGATCCGGGGCTCGGAAACCGCCCGCCACACGGCGGCACCCGCACTTGCGGACACACCGCGAACCGCCATCCGCCAGATTGCCGAATCGCTCCACCGGGCTTCCGACGGATCGGTCCACCTCACCCTCAGCCCGGAAGAACTCGGTCGGGTGCGCCTGTCTCTGACACCCGGCGATCACGGCATCACCGTCAACATCTCTGCCGACCGAGCCGATACGCTCGACCTGATGCGGCGCCATGGGGACACGCTGGCGAATGCGATGCGCGACCTCGGCTACGGCGAAGTCGTTCTCGACTTCACCGGCCGACAGAACAATGCGCCCGGACAGGGCCGCGGCTTTGCTGCCGCGGGTCCGGCCCCGAACGAGGAGGGGACCGAGACGGGCCTCCTTTCCGCGAACACGACCTCGCCCAGGACAGCGGGCGGCGGCCTAGATCTCCGGCTTTGAGGGACAGATACCATGACCGACAGCGTAACCGCCGCAACCGCCGCCACGAACGCCTCCTCCTCCTCAAGCAGCGGAAATTCGAAGACGCTCATCAGCAACGACTTCGAGACCTTCCTGCACATGCTGACCACCCAACTCGAGAATCAGGATCCACTCAATCCGATGGAATCCTCGGAATATGCGCTTCAGATCGCGACCTTTTCCGGCGTCGAACAGCAGGTGCTGACCAATGACCTGCTCACGAACCTGACCGAGAACCTGGGCGGCGGCGGCCTGTCTCAATACGGATCCTGGGTCGGAATGGAGGCCGCAGCGCCTGTAGCGGTCAAATATGACGGCTCGACCCAGCTTACCATCCTACCCGAAATAGAGGCCGACGCCTCCTTCGCCAAGCTGGTGGTACGAAATTCCGAAGGCAGTATCGTCGAGAGCCGGGAAATCGACCTCCCGGCGGAAACCGTCACCTGGCCCGGCGAAAGCGAGGCAAAGGCCGACACCTACAGTTTCATTGTCGAGAACTATGCCGCCGATGGCAGCCAGATGTCGGAGACGCTCGGCCAAGTCTATGCCCCCATCGTCGAGGTCAGGACCGAGGCGGGCAAGGTCAGCGTCGTGTTCGAAAGCGGCAGCATCGTAAACTCGAACGACGTCTCGGCGCTGCGCGATCCGGTCTGACCGGCCTGCACAAAAAGCAGGCCACCGAGGTCAGGACAGCAACAGCGCCAGCCCTGCGCCGATCCAGGTCAGGGCGGCGCCCGCCCCCATCCAGAGCAGCGGCTGGACCCATGACCGCCGTCGCGGTTCGGGCTGGGTCTGCGACTGACGGATCAGCGCGGCCTCGGCCAGTTCCGGCAACCGGGGCCCGAAACGGGACAGGACCCGCGCGGTACGACCCAAGTCGCGCACTACGGCCTTCGGACCGATATTCTCCTTGATGTATTCCTCGACGATGGGCCGGGCCACTTCCCAGATATTGATCGACGGATTGAGCGAGCGCGCCACACCTTCGACCACGACCATGGTCCGTTGCAGCAGAATCAGCTCCGTCCGGGTCGCCATGCCGAAGCGTTCGGTCACCTCGAAGAGATAGGCCAGCAGCTTCGCCATCGAGATATGGGTCGCGTCCATCCCGAAGATCGGTTCGCCAACCGAACGCAGGGCCTGGGCGAATTCGTCGATCTCACGGTCGGCAGGGACATAACCCGCCTCGAAATGCACCTCGGCCACGCGGCGATAGTCGCGCCGGATGAAACCATAGAGTATCTCGGCATAGACCCGGCGGGTATATTCGTCGATCCGGCCCATGATGCCGAAATCGAAGCACTGGATTTCGCCGCTGGCGCCGACCTTCATGTTGCCCTGATGCATGTCGGCATGGAAATAGCCGTCGCGCAGGGCGTGGCGCAGGAACATCGACAACACCCGCTCGCCGATCGCGCGGCGGTCATGGCCCGCGGCATCGAGCGCGGCATTGTCACCGATCGGGACGCCCTCGCACCAGGACATGGTCATGACCCGCCTGGACGACAGCGGCCAGATCACCCGGGGCACGGTAAAGCCCTTGTCGTTTTCGGTATTGGCGACGAATTCGGCCGCCTGCGCTGTCTCGATCCGCAGATCCAGCTCGCCCGTCACCACCCCGTCGAAATGCGCAATGACATCGGTCGGCCGCAGCCGGCGCGAGAACGGCGCCAGCAGCTCGATGGTCGAGGCTGCGAAGTAGAAGGCGTCGATATCCTTGCGGAAATTGCGCTCGACACCGGGACGCAGCACCTTCACCGCGACCAGTTCGCCGGTCCGGGCGATGCGCGCGCGGTGCACCTGGGCGATGGAGGCGGCCGCGATCGGCTCGGAGAATTCCGAGAACAGCTCGTCGGCGGGTTCGCCCAGTTCCTGGGCCACCGTCTCCTTGGCAATTTCGGTCGGGAAGGGCGGCAGCTTGTCCTGCAGCACCCGCAGCTGCACCGCCAACTCGTCGCCAACCACGTCGGGCCGGGTCGAAAGGATCTGGCCGAACTTGATATAGGCAGGCCCCAGCGCGGTGATTGCGCGGGTCGCCGGCGGCAATGCCTCGTCGCCGTTTTCGCCCAGCCATTTGAACGGCCAGCCCATGACCCGGGCCGCGGCCCGGACGCTGGCGGGCGCCCCCAGCTGTTCCAGCACGAAACGGTTCGCGCCGGTACGTTCCATAGTGGCCAGCGTCTGGACCAGCCTCCAGATGTTGTGAGGACCGCGCACCTAGATTTTCCACCCGGAATGCAGCGCCGCGATGCCCATCGACAGGTTGCGATACTTCACCTGTTCGAAACCGGCCTGGCGGATCATGGACGCGAAGGTCTCCTGATCGGGGAACTTGCGGATCGATTCCACCAGATACTGGTAGCTGTCGCGGTCATTGACGACGAACTGGCCCAGCGGCGGGATCACGTTGAAGGAATAGCGGTCATAAGCCCATTGCAGAAGCGGGTTCGGCATCTGGCTGAATTCGAGGATCATCATCCGTCCGCCGGGTTTCAGCACCCGGTAGGCCTCGTTCAGCGCATCCTGGATCCGGGTGATATTCCGGGTACCGAAGGAATTCGTGAAGACATCGAAGCTGTTATCGGCGAAAGGCAGCGCCATGCCGTCGCCCACGACCCAGTCGAGACTGGCGGCGAGGTTGTCGGCCTCGGCCCGCTTGCGGCCTTCGACCAGCATCGATTCCGTCATGTCGCAGACCACGGCCGTCGCGCCCGGCGCGCGACCGAGGAAGCGGAAGGCGATGTCGCCGGTGCCGCCCGCCACGTCCAGAAGACGCTGATGCGGCTGTGGGGCGAGCCAGTCCATCATCGCGTCCTTCCAGACCCGGTGAACACCGCCCGACATCAGGTCATTCATCAGGTCGTAACGCGAGGCGACGCGGGTAAACACCCCGTGGACGAGTCCGGCCTTTTCCTCTTCGGCGACGGTCTGGAACCCGAAATGGGTGGTCTTCTGGGCACTCTCGGTCATGGGGGCCTTGCCGTTCGTTTTCACGGCCCTTCTTATAGGGCGCTCTGCGGGGACTACAATGTGTTCCCCGCTGGAAGGAAGGGGCCGATGCCGGAATTGCCAGAGGTAGAGACAGTGCGTCGCGGGCTGACGCCTGCGATGGAAGGCCGCAGGATCGTCGCGACCCGGGTGAATCGCCCTGACCTGCGCTGGCCCCTGCCCGAGCGGATGGCCGAGCGGCTGACCGGCGCTCAAGTGCTGCGGCTGGGGCGGCGGTCGAAATACATTCTCGTCGATCTTTCGACCGGCGAGACCCTGATCCTGCATCTGGGCATGTCCGGGCGGGTGCTGATCTCTGGCGTGGCGCTGGGGCAGTTCGTGCATCCGCATCCGGCGCCGCAGAAGCATGACCATGTGGTGATCGAGCTCGAGGGCGGCGCACGCGTCACCTTCAACGACCCGCGTCGTTTCGGCGCGATGGACCTGACCCCGACCGAGGCGGTGGCCGACCACCGGCTGCTGGCCGGGCTCGGCCCCGAGCCGCTGGGCAACGGCTTCGACGAGACCTACCTTGCAGGACGACTGAAGGGGCGGCAGACCCCGATCAAGGCCGCGCTGCTCGACCAGCATGTGGTCGCCGGGCTCGGCAATATCTATGTCTGCGAGGCGCTGCACCGGGCCGGCATCTCCCCCCTGCGCAAGGCGGGCCGGATTGCCGCAGCCCGTGTCGCCGCCCTGGTTCCGGCGATCCGCACGGTCCTTTCGGAGGCGATCGAGGCCGGCGGTTCGAGCCTAAAGGACTACCGCCAGGCCGATGGCGAACTTGGCTATTTCCAGCACAATTTCCGGGCCTATGGACGGGAAGGCGCGCCCTGCCCCTCTCCCGGATGCGCCGGTCGCATCCACCGGGTCGTACAGTCCGGCCGATCGACTTTCTACTGTCCGCAATGCCAAAGATAGCTTGATCGCTGGCAGGAGACTGTTAAGGACTCGGGTTCGAACCGAACGGAGGCCGTCAGTCCATGGCTTACAAGACGCTGATCGTCGAGATAGAGGACCACGTGGCGCTGGTCCGCCTGAACCGGCCCGAGGCGCTGAACGCGCTGAACGGCGAGTTGATGGGCGAACTGGCCGAGGCCGTGAGCGAGGCCAACGCCAATGAGAAGGTCCGCTGCATCGTCCTGACCGGGACGGAAAAGGCCTTCGCCGCAGGGGCGGATGTCCGCGAGATGAGCGAGAAGAGCTTCGTCGACGTCTTCGCGGGCGATCTCTTCACGCCGGAGACCGAGCGCCTGCTGGCATGCCGCAAGCCGATCATCGCCGCGGTGGCGGGCTATGCGCTGGGCGGCGGCTGCGAGCTGGCGATGATGTGCGATTTCATCATCGCCGCCGACACCGCGAAATTCGGCCAGCCCGAGATCAATCTCGGCGTCGTTGCCGGGATCGGCGGCACCCAGCGCCTGACCCGCGCGGTCGGCAAGTCCAAGGCGATGGACATGCACCTGACCGGGCGCTTCATGGATGCCGAAGAGGCCGAGCGCGCTGGGCTGGTCAGCCGCGTCGTACCCGCCAAGAAGCTGATCGAAGAGGCGATGGCCGCGGCGCAGAAGATCGCCGAGAAATCGGCGCTGACCACGATGGCGGTCAAGGAATGCGTCAACCGCAGCTTCGAGACCACTCTGCGCGAAGGCCTGCTGTTCGAGCGGCGGATGTTCCACATGATGTTCGCGACCGAGGACCGGGCCGAGGGCATGCAGGCCTTCGTCGAGAAGCGCGAGCCCCAGTTCCGCGACAAGTGACGCGCACCGCCGAGGCGGCGCATTTTCCGGTTTCCTTTTGCGGCAAGCTTGGCTATAAGCCGCGCCTTATATGCGCGTGAGGCCCGCTCTGGCCGGAATCAGCCGGTGGCAGGAAAACCCGGCCTGGGACTCGTTGCGCGAGAGATTTTGACCACGAGACCCGGGAAAGGGAAAAGGACCACATGGCCAATTCGCCCCAAGCCAAGAAGCGCGCCCGTCAGAACGAGCGCCGCTATGCCGTCAACAAGGCGCGTCGTTCGCGCATCCGCACCTTCCTCCGGAAGGTCGAGGAAGCGATCGCTTCGGGCGATCAGGCGGCGGCTGCGACTGCTCTGCGCGAGGCCCAGCCCGAGTTGATGCGCGGGGTCACCAAGGGCGTCCTGCACAAGAATACCGCCTCCCGGAAAATGTCGCGCCTCGCCTCGCGCGTGAAGGCGCTGAACGCCTGATCCGAGGCCGTTTGCGCCATAAAAACAAGGGCTCGGAAGGGCGCGACCGAAAGGGCGCGCCCTTTCTCTTTGGGGGCGGCTCTGCCCCCCCGGAAAGGCCTGCGGCAACACACTCCGGATTCGTTCCGCACATGCGCGCAGTCAAGGCCGAAGTTCGGTTGCACCCCTCACGACCACCGGTCTACCGTCTCTAGGCGATTCACATCGACTTGGGGGGGCATGACGCGGAACAACCCGCGGCACGATCTTCTTTTGAGCCGGCCGATATCGGCAGGGAAGAAGATCGAGGTGGGGCTTGCCGGTCAGGGCGCGCATTCAGGGAATGCGCTCTGATCGAACGCTGCCGCAAGCCAGACGGGGCCTCGTCCCGTCCGCGGGTTGTGTCTCATGTCCAAAGGACCGTGAAAGGCAAAGCGACTGGAGTGAATCCGGGCGCCGCGATGGCGGTTCCCGGTCGGGGAGTGTCGTTCTTGCCAAAGGGTCCGCTCTTCCATGTCGGTGCGCACCGGGGTCCTGACGGCCGCTCCACGACGGAGCGTCGGGCAGGGCGTCCGGTTTCGCTGGATCGGCTAAGAGCGGGCAAAGAAGATGACAGACGACACCTGGGGACGCATTCGAGATGACTTGGAAAAATCGATCGGCAAGAACAACTTCGTAACCTGGATTGCCCCTTTGGAATTCCGCGCCCTTGAAGACGGGGTGGCGCGGTTCGGTGTTCCCACCAGCTTTGTCGGCGACTGGGTCAACCGCAATTTCGGCGACAAGATCATCGAACATCTCGCCCGCAGCGGCGTCGAGGTCGACCGGCTCGAATTCGCCGTCGCCGCGCCGAAGCGGGTCGCCCCTGCGGCAGCTGCCGCGCCTGAGGCCGCGGCCGCTCCGGCCCGCCGGGCCGCGGCCGAGCCGCGCGACGAGGGCGACATGCCGGGCGCGCCGCTCGATGCGCGCTTCACCTTCGACAGCTTCGTCACCGGCAAGCCGAACGAGCTTGCCCATGCCGCCGCGCGCCGCGTCGGCGAAGGCGGTCCGGTCGCGTTCAACCCGCTGTTCCTTTATGGCGGCGTGGGCCTGGGCAAGACCCACCTGATGCATGCCATCGCCTGGGATCTGCTGCACCGGGCGCCGGAAAAGAAGGTGGTCTACCTTTCCGCCGAACAGTTCATGTACCGCTTCGTGCAGGCGCTGCGCGAACGCGACATGATGGGGTTCAAGTCGCTGTTCCGCTCCGTCGACGTGCTGATGGTCGATGACGTCCAGTTCATCGCCGGCAAGGACAGCACCCAGGAAGAGTTCTTCCATACCTTCAACGCGCTCGTGGACCAGAACAAGCAGATCGTGATTTCCGCCGACCGCGCGCCGGGCGAGATCAAGGATCTCGAGGACCGGATCCGCAGCCGCCTGCAATGCGGCCTCGTCGTCGACCTGCATCCCACGGATTACGAGCTGCGGCTCGGCATCCTGCAGCAGAAGGTCGAGCTGTACCGGATGCAGTATCCGGGCCTCGTGATCGCCGACGGGGTGCTGGAATTCCTCGCCTACCGGATCACCACCAATGTCCGCGTGCTGGAAGGCGCGCTGACCCGGCTGTTCGCCTTCGCCTCGCTGGTCGGCAAGGAAATCACCCTGGATCTGGCCCAGGACTGCCTGGCCGACATCCTGCGCGCCTCGGACCGCAAGGTCACGATCGAGGAGATCCAGCGCAAGGTGAGCGAGCATTTCAACATGCGCCTCAGCGACATGATCGGGCCCAAGCGGCACCGCACCATCGCCCGGCCGCGCCAGATCGCGATGTATCTCGCCAAGCAGCTGACCCAGCGCAGCCTGCCCGAGATCGGCCGCCGCTTCGGCGGACGGGACCACACCACGGTCATGCATGCGGTCAAGCGAATCGAGGATCTGCGCAGCAAGGACAGCCAGATCGACGAGGATCTGGAACTTTTGCGCCGCATGCTCGAAGCCTGACCGGCCGCATATCCGGGCGACCCTTGACGCCCTTGTCAAAGTCTCGGACAGTCCAACAAAACGCTTGAGCAGGGAAGCGAAACCGTTAGGGTTCGCCTCCCGGGCGCAAGAGGAGCGAGGGGCATGAAATTCAGCATCGAACGCGGCGCACTCCTGAAGGCGGTGGGCCAGGCGCAATCGGTGGTCGAGCGACGCAACACCATTCCGATCCTCGCCAACCTTCTGATCGAGGCCGAGGACGCAACGGTCAGCTTCCGCGCGACCGATCTCGATATCGAGGTGGTCGACAAGGCGCCGGCGACGGTCGAACGGGCCGGCGCGACGACGGTTCCGGCGGTGACGCTGCACGAGATCGTGCGCAAGCTGCCCGATGGCGCGCTGGTCGAGCTATCGGATGACGGGGCATCGGGGCGGCTGACGGTCGTGGCGGGGCGGTCGCATTTCACGCTGGCAACGCTGCCGCGCGAAGACTTCCCGGTGATGGCCTCCTCGGAATACACGTCCAACTTCACCGCCAAGGCACCGGTCCTGCGGCGGCTCTTCGACAAGTCGAAATTCGCCATTTCGACCGAAGAAACGCGCTATTACCTGAACGGCGTCTACATGCATGTGGCCGCCGGCGAGGATGGCCAGGCGCTGCGCTGCGTCGCGACCGACGGCCACCGGCTCGCCCGGATCGACGCAACCCTGCCGCCCGGGGCAGAGACCATGCCCGGCGTGATCGTGCCGCGCAAGACGGTCGGAGAGCTGCGCAAGCTGCTCGAGGATGACGAGGTCGAGATCGCCGTGTCGGTCAGCGAAACCAAGGTGCGCTTCGCCACGCCCGAAATCACCCTGACCTCGAAGGTCATCGACGGCACCTTCCCGGATTATTCGCGGGTGATCCCCGTGAACAACGCCCGGCGGCTCGAGGTCGACGCGGCCGAATTCGCCAAGGCGGTCGACCGCGTGGCGACGGTCAGTTCGGAACGCTCGCGCGCGGTCAAGCTTGCGCTCGAGGAGGATCGACTGACGCTATCGGTCACCTCGCCCGACAGCGGCGCGGCCGAGGAAGAGCTGGTCGTGGCCTATGGCGACGAGCGGCTCGAAATCGGGTTCAACGCGAAATACCTGCTGGAGATTGCCGGTCAGGTCGATCGCGAGAATGCCGTCTTCCTGTTCAACTCATCCGGCGATCCGACCCTGATGCGCGAGGGCGACGATGCCTCGGCGGTCTATGTCGTGATGCCGATGCGGGTCTGAACACCAGAACGTGTTGCGGGGCCCGGCTGATGCCGGGTGCCTGAAGCGCGGGTATTTTCGCCAAGAAGAAGGGCAGGCCGTGCCCGGACTTCTGCTGACAGAGCTGACCCTTTCGCAGTTCCGCTCGCATGAGCGGGCGCGGCTGGTGCTTGACGGGCGCCCGGTCGCGGTCTTCGGACCGAACGGGGCGGGCAAGACCAATCTGCTGGAAGCGGTGTCGCTGCTCTCGCCTGGCCGGGGTCTGCGCCGGGCCGCGGCCGAGGACCTAGCGCGGGCTCCGGGGCGGCTGGGCTGGAAGGTCGCGGCGGTGCTGAGCGGTCCTAGGTCCGGGCACGAGATCGAGACCTGGGCCATGCCGGGCGGCAACCGGCAGGTTCGGCTCGACGGCAAGGCGGCTACGCAGGTGGCGCTGGCGCGGATCGCGCGGGTGCTGTGGCTGGTGCCATCGATGGACCGGCTCTGGATCGAGGGCGCCGAGGGGCGGCGGCGGTTTCTGGACCGGATCGCGCTGAGTTTCGAACCCGGCCATGCCGAAGCGACGCTGGCCTATGAAAAGGCCATGCGCGAGCGCAACCGGCTGTTGAAGGACGAGGTGCGCGACCCGCACTGGTTCGGCGCGCTCGAGGCGCAGATGGCCGAGGCCGGGGCGGTTCTTGGCGCGAACCGACGCGCCGCGCTGATGCGGCTGGAGGCGGCGCAGGCCGAGGCCGAGACCGCCTTTCCGCGCGCGACGCTGGCTTTGGCCGGGCCCGAGGGGTCTGATCCCGCGGATGCAGGGGCCCTGGCCGGAGCGCTGGCTACCGGGCGGGGGCGCGACATGGCGGCGGGACGGACGCTGGCCGGACCGCACCGGGCCGATCTGGGCGCGGTTTTCGACGCCAAGGGCATCGAGGCGCGGCATTGCTCGACCGGCGAGCAGAAGGCGCTTCTGATCGCGCTGATCCTTGCCAATGCCCGGGCGCTGGCGCAGGATTTCGGAGCGCCGCCGCTGCTGCTTCTGGACGAGGTCGCGGCCCATCTCGATGCGGGACGCCGGGCCGCGCTTTACGACGAGATCTCGGCGCTGAAAGCGCAGGCCTTCATGACCGGGACCGGGGCAGAGCTTTTCGCCGGGCTAGGCGCGCGCGCCCAGTATCTTGAAGTACGGGAGACCGACGGCACCAGCCAGATCGAGAGGATGGAGGGCGCGTGCCCCCGAAGCGCGTGACCCGCGTCACACCGGGCGTGGGCGATCTTGGCTGCACCCGCAGTCTTTACGAGGCCCTTGGCTGGTGGCCCGCCGAGATCGGCGAGGGCCCCGTTTTGTTACACCCCTACGGGATGGCCCCGGGGCTTTTCGAGCGAGCCGCGCTGGTCACCGATCAGGGGCGCCCCGAGGCGCCGCATAGCACCGGGGCGATGCCTCCGGCACAGGACACTGGCACAGAGCTTTCCCGACCGGATTGGCATCGATGCCGCCCAGGCGGTCACGCTCCGGACCGGAGCCGAGCCACTCAAGCCGCCACAAGAGGTGTTCCGGGGCGCCTATTCGGGCGATTATGCCGATACCGACGGCCATGTCCGGGAACTGCCGCATACCCCATTCAGGCCGCTTTATGCCGAGGGGCGGCTCACCGCCTCCTGCCCGCCCGCATCATGACAGCAGCCACCTCGATCTGGTGCGTTATGCGGGCGCGGATCTGCCCCTCTTCCTGACGCACGGGCCGGTCCGGCTGGCGATCACCGGGCGCACGCTGTCGGGCGGCTCTGCCGCGGGCGTGGCGATGGGCGAGGCGTTCTCGCCGCCGCTCACGATCTTCGCGCTGCTGCGACCGGCCGCCTCGGCGTTTTTCCTGACCATGGGGACGCTTCTGAACCGTCAAGCCGGCCACAGCACTGCGGCCGACCGCCGTCTGACCCGGCCGGGCACCCCCGCGGGCTTTTTCGATGGTATGACCGCGCATCGGCACCCCACGGATTTCCCGTTCCATATGAGCCTTCTCCCCGCCTCTTCGAGTTCGGCAGCCTTGGGAACATCAACATCGCCGTCATCTTGGCGATCTGGCCCGTTGCGCCTGTCCCGGCAACCTGGCTCTCGCGCGTTTCATCGATCGGATACGGGGTGGCTGACCTCGCCCCGCGCGTCGCGACAGATCAATCGCCGCCCGAGTGCGATACCGATCGCGGCGGGGCGGATCATTCCCCTCGCATGACACCAAATCTTGTGGCTGCTGCGTGACAATCCCACCACGACACCGTATAAAACCGGCGACGAACAAAGGATCCTGCACATGGTCGAAAACGCACGGGCGGCCGAAGAGTACGGCGCCGATTCCATCAAGGTTCTCAAAGGCCTGGAAGCGGTCCGCAAACGCCCCGGCATGTATATCGGCGATACCGACGACGGCTCGGGCCTGCATCACATGGTCTATGAGGTGGTCGATAACGGCATCGACGAGGCGCTTGCGGGCCATGCCGACGCCGTCACCGTCAAAATCCACGCCGATTCCAGCGTCTCGGTCAGCGATAACGGTCGGGGCATTCCGGTCGGCATCCACGAGGAAGAGGGCGTCTCGGCGGCCGAGGTCATCATGACCCAGCTGCATGCCGGGGGCAAATTCGACCAGAACTCGTACAAGGTCTCGGGCGGCCTGCATGGCGTGGGCGTTTCGGTGGTGAACGCGCTGTCGGACTGGCTGGAACTGCGGATCTGGCGCGAGGGGCATGAACATGTCGCCCGGTTCGAACATGGCGACACCGCCGAGCATCTGCGCGTCGTCGGCCCGTCCGAAGGCCGCAGCGGGACCGAGGTCCGCTTCATGGCCTCGACCGAGACCTTCTCCAATCTCGAGTATTCCTTCAAGACGCTCGAGAACCGGCTGCGCGAACTGGCCTTCCTCAATTCCGGCGTGCGCATCGTGCTCGAGGACGAGCGCGGGGCCGAGCCCCAGCGCGTCGAGCTGTGCTACGAGGGCGGCGTCCGCGAATTCGTCCGCTACATCGACAAGCTGAAAACGCCGGTGATGGCCGAACCGATCTTCATGACCGGCGAACGCGACGGGATCGGCGTCGAGGTCGCGATGTGGTGGAATGACGGCTATCACGAGACCGTCCTGCCCTTCACCAACAACATCCCCCAGCGCGACGGCGGCACCCATATGGCGGGGTTCCGCGGGGCGCTGACCCGGACCATCAACGCCTATGCCATGTCGAGCGGCATCGCCAAGCGCGAGAAGGTCAACTTTACCGGCGACGATGCCCGCGAGGGGCTGACCTGCGTCCTGTCGGTGAAGGTGCCCGACCCGAAATTCTCCAGCCAGACCAAGGACAAGCTTGTCAGCTCCGAGGTGCGACCCGCGGTCGAGAGCCTGGTGAACGAAAAGCTCGCCGAATGGTTCGAGGAACATCCGCAGGAGGCCCGCAGCATCGTCGGCAAGATCGTCGAGGCGGCACTGGCCCGCGAGGCGGCGCGCAAGGCCCGCGAGCTGACCCGGCGCAAGACGGCGATGGATGTGGCCTCGCTTCCGGGCAAGCTGGCCGATTGCCAGGAACGCGATCCCTCCAAGTCCGAAATCTTCCTCGTCGAGGGTGACAGCGCCGGCGGCTCGGCCAAGCAGGGCCGGGCCCGGGCCAATCAGGCGGTGCTGCCGCTCCGGGGCAAGATCCTCAACGTGGAACGCGCCCGCTTCGACCGGATGCTGTCGAGCCAGGAGATCGGCACGCTGATCACAGCGCTGGGGACCGGCATCGGGCGGGACGAGTTCGACATCTCGAAGCTGCGCTACCACAAGATCGTCATCATGACCGACGCCGATGTCGACGGCGCGCATATCCGGACCTTGCTGCTGACCTTCTTCTTCCGGCAGATGCCCGAGGTGATCGAGGGCGGCTTCCTCTACATCGCGCAGCCGCCGCTTTACAAGGTGGCCCGCGGCAAGTCCGAGGTCTACCTGAAGGACCAGCCCGCGCTTGAGGATTACCTTGTCGAGATGGGCATCGACGGCGCCGTGCTGCGGCTTGGCGATGGCGAGGAAATCGTCGCCAAGGATCTCGCCCGGGTGATCGACGAGGCGCGGCAGATGCGCCGCGTCCTGCAGGCCTTCCCGACCCATTACCCCGCCCATATCCTCGAACAGGCCGCCATTGCCGGGGCATTCCGGCCCGGCCAGATCGACGCCGACCTGCAGGGCACCGCCGATGCGGTGGCGCAGCGGCTCGACCTGATCGCGCTCGAATACGAACGCGGCTGGCTCGGCCGCCCGACCCAGGACAAGGGCATGCGCTTCTCGCGCGTCGTGCGCGGCGTCGAGGAGGTGCGGGTGCTCGACGGCCAGGTTCTGCGCTCGGCCGAGGCGGCCAGGCTCGGCACCTTCACCGCCAAGCTTCAGGAGATTTACCAGCACCCGGCCAGACTGATCCGCAAGGATCGCGACCAGCCGATCCACGCGCCCTCCGAACTTTTGCAGGCGATCCTGACCGAGGGCGAGAAGGGCCTGTCGCTTCAGCGCTACAAGGGGCTGGGCGAGATGAACCCCGAGCAGCTCTGGGAAACAACGCTCGACCCCGAGGCGCGGACGCTTCTGCAGGTGCGGGTCGAGGATGTGGCCGAGGCCGACAACATCTTCACCAAGCTGATGGGCGACGTGGTCGAGCCGCGGCGCGAGTTCATCCAGCAGAACGCCCTGAGCGTGGCCAATCTCGACTTCTGACACGGTGCGGGATCGCGTGCGACAAGGCGCGATCCCCATGACTTTGCGCGCCTTGCCTTGAGCTTGCCTATCGCGAGATCATATCTCGCCGTTCGATACCCCGAAGCTCAGGCCATGCCAGACCTGCAAGTCGCAGCGTCGCCAGCCGCCTCTTACAGCGGCCGAAGCAGGGCGCGCCCAGCGAGGGTGACGACGCCCCGCCGGGAAAAGATCAGGCCGCGGGCATGGCGGCGGCCCCGGGCGCCGAGCCCGACAGCGCCTCCATCTGATGATTGGCCCAGAACCGGACGTCGTGGCGATGGACGACGTCGCGAAGCGCGGCCATGCGGTCGCGCCGTTCGGCCTTGGGCATCTCCAGCGCCTGGGCGATGGCACTGTCCATCGAGCGGTGCGAAAACGGGTTGGTCAGCAGCGCCGCGCCCATCTCGACCGCCGCGCCCGCGAATTCCGACAGGACCAGCACCCCGTCGCCATCGACCCGGGCAGCACAGAATTCCTTGCAGACGAGGTTCATCCCGTCGGCCAGCGGCGTGATCCAGGCCACATCGGCGGCCCTGTAATAGGCGACCAGATCCTCGAACGGGATCGCCCGCGAGATCAGCACGATCGGCTGCCAGTCGAGACTGCCGAAACGGCCGTTGATGCGCCCGGCCATCTGTTCCAGATCGTTCTGGATATTCTCGTAGACCGTCATGTTGCGATTGGCGGGCACCGAGACATGCATCAGCCGGACCTGGCCACAGAGGTCGGGCTGTGCCTCCAGCAGCCGTTCATAGCTGAGCAACTGGTCGATCCCGCCCTTGGTGTAATCGGTCCGCCCGACGGACAGCAGAAGCTTGGCGCCGCCCATCTCGGCGCGGATCTCCTCGGCACGTTCGGCGGTTTCGTCGCGCCGGGCAACCGCGTCGATATAATCGGCATCGACCCCCACCGGAGAGGCCTGCACCGTGATCCGGCGGTCTTCGTATTCCAGCTCTGTCGGCACGCTGCGCTCCGACAGCGCGGTCACTTCCGCCGCGAATTCGGGCTCGACCTTCTGGCGCCCCGTCACCTCGACATCGAGCAGACTGCGCGCGGCCGAGACGAAATTCGAGACATAGCGCGGAATGTGAAACCCAACCACGTCGCAGGCCAGCAGGCTTTGCAGGATCTCCTTGCGCCAGGGCAGGACGTTGAACATGTCGGCCGAGGGGAAGGGCGTGTGGTGAAAGAAGCTGATCTTCACATCGGGGCGCAGCTTGCGCAGATAGCCCGGCACCAACCACAGGTTGTAGTCATGGATCCAGACCACGGCGCCCGGGGCGGCCTCGGCGGCGGCGGCCTCGGCGAAGATCCAGTTCACCTCGCGGAAGGTCGGCCAGTCGACGGGGTCGTAATTGTAGCGTTCCTTGAAGGAATGCAGGATCGGCCAGAACGCCTCCTTCGAGGTGACGTGGTAGAAACTGCTGACCTGTTCGGCGGTCAGCGGCAGCCGCGAGACCGTATACTGGCCGAAGGCATCGTCGACCTCGATCACTCGCTCGAAATCCGGATTGGCCGGGTCCTCGGCCTGTTTCCAGGCGATCCAGGCGCCCTTGTCGAAGCGACCGAAGAAGCTTTTCAGGGTCGGCACGATGCCGTTCGGGCTCTTGTTCTCGCGCAGGACGATCTTTCCGTCTTCCTCCACCTCCTCGTAGGGCTGGCGGTGATAGACGATGACAAGATCCGAGGGCATGGGTCAGGCTCCTGTAGGTACGGTGTGAAGATCGAAAGCGGCGATGGCCTCCATGATACCCGCGGCGCCATGCGCCCGGGCGATGTGCAGATGGTCGAGATCGCGGACCCGCTCGACCAGAGCGGGCTCGGAATTGCCGACGGCGACGGCGTTCAGGCCGCATTCCAGCATCGACAAATCGTTCAGCGTGTCGCCCGCAGCCAGCACCCGGCCTTCGGGGATGGCCAGATGCGCGACCAGCCGGCGCAGGGACGGTCCCTTCGAGACGCCCTTGGGCAGCACGTCGAAATAGCAATCGGCCGAGATCAGCCAGTCGAGCCCCATCGCCTCGACCTTCGCCTCGGCCGAGGGGTCGTAGGTCTCGGCGTCCATGTCAAAGCTGACGCGGTAGCGGAACTCGGTGGGTTGCAGTGTCAGCCCGGGATGGCCGTCAAGCGCCGCCCGCACCCGCGCGCCGCTGTCGCCCCAGCGCCGCGAGATATCCTCTTCCAGCGCCGGGATCGGCCGGATCGCCTCGCCGGGATGGACCTCGGCAATCGAGGTGCCGACATCGCCGACCACGTATTCGGGCCAGGGCAGGCCCCGTTCGGCGCACATCTCCATGATGAAATCCGGGTCGCGCCCGGTGACGAAGATCAGCCCCACGCTGGCGCGGTTGGCCTCGATCCAGTCGTAAAGGCGCCGCCGCTCGGCCTCGGTGCCGCCCAGGAAGGTGCCGTCCAGATCGGTCGCCAGCACGAAGCGGCGGTCCGACAACGGCGGGTGGGGGGCGGTGGCAACATTCATGAGGAACCTCCGAAAGGCAGGGGAACGGTCGGGGCGGGATGGTCCAGCGACAGCGTGAGGGCACGCGGCTCGGCCTCGATCGGCCGGGTCCAGAGATCCGAGAAGCTGCGCTCGAGATCGGCGCCCTCATGCAGGACCGCATTGACGGTCTCGCAGATCGGCATCGGCACTTCGATCCGGCGGGCCAGGTCGATGACCGAGCGGGCATTGACCTCGCCCTCGACCACGACCGGACGTCCGCCGAAACAATCGGCGCGCGCGATGCCCTGGCCGAGCTGGGTGCCCAGGGCCATGTTGCGCGAGGTGGTCGAGGAACAGGTCAGCGTCAGATCGCCCGCGCCCGAAAGCCCGGTCACGGTCTCGCGCTGCCCACCCAGCGACTCGGCCAGCACTTTCATCTCGTCGACGCCCCGGGCGATCAGGGCGGCGCGTGTATTCTCGGCAAAGCCCGCCCCCGACATCATCCCGCAGGCGATGGCGATCACGTTCTTGACCGCGCCGCCGACCTCGACGCCGACCAGATCGTCCGAGACATAGGGCCGGAAGCCATGCCCCCCGACCGACATCGCCATCCGCGCCGCGGGGCTGTCATGGGGCGCCAGCCGGTCGGCATAGGCGAAGGGAAAGGCGACGGTCGCCGCGGTCGGATGGCCGAGCGCGGTCTCGCGCGCGAAGGTCGGCCCCGAGATCGCGCCGATCGGATGGCCCGGCAGTTCCTGGGCCGCGACTTCGGACAGCAGCAGCCCCGAGCCGAGCTCGATCCCCTTGGCACAGAGCGCGATGGGAATGCCCGCGGGCATATGCGGCGCGGCGGCGCGACACATCTCGCGCAAGGTGGCCGAAGGCGTGACGATCAATACGGCCTCGGCCCCCTCCAGCGCCTCGGTCAGAGAGGCGGTAGCGCTCAGCGTATCGCCAAGCTCGATGCCGGGAAGGTATTGCGAATTCCGCCCGGTGGCGGCGATCTCCCGGGCCAGCGCCGGACGACGCGCCCAGAGCCGGACATTGCGGCCATTGCGAACCAGAACCCTGGCCAGCGCCGTCCCCCAGGATCCTGCGCCAAGCACGGCGACCGTGTCGAAGGGCGCGGACTGCCGGTCCGGGGCTGCGATGTCTTTCATGTCGGTTCGTATCTCCTTGCCCGCAATCTGAGGCCGCAAACCGGGACGCTGCGGCGGCGACGCGCCGCGAAACGGCTGGCCCCGGCGCCGCCAGACCCGAACGGCCAAGGCGACCGGTCCGGCGGGCTCGCCCGACAAACCTATAGGGATACTTCGTCAGATCAAGTATCTGCCGCGATGCAAAGCCAAAGCCGGCTCGAAACCGGCCTCCCGCTCGCAGATCCGCACATGAAATATGCTAACAGCGTGTTTCTTGTGCATTTTGGCATCTTCACCAGCCTTTTCGATCCATCATTCGACCGACAGGGCGCCGTCATTCCCGCCTGAACAGCCTGCCAGCTTTCGGGGAAAGCCGTACCGGGACGACGAAACCAACCCGACGCGGGCCTGCGACCCCGGATTTTCCGAAATTTAATTTGCCACACGAACAATATCGATGACAAAACAGCTGCGCGCAGCCTGCATTTCAGCCCGAGACGACCCGGACCGCCGAGACCACAAGCGGCGCCAGGCAGACATTCAGCAGCCCCACCAGGACCATCACCAGCCCCGCCACCGAGCCTTCGGCCCGGCCGATCTGATGAGCGCGGGCGGTGCCCGCCCCATGCGCGGCGACACCCAGCAGCGCGCCCCGCGCCAGCGCCGAGCGCACCGGCAGCCAGGCCAGCACCAGATCGCCCAGCGCCGCGCCCAGAACCCCGGTCACCACCACGAAAACCGCCGTCAGGTCGGGCAGCCCGCCGATATCGGCCGACACTTCCATCGCGAAGGGCGTGCTGATCGAGCGCGGCAAAAGGCTCAGCTGCAGGCTCCGGTCAAGCCCGAACAGGCCGGCCAGACCCCAGCTCACCGCGATCGCCGTCGCGCTTCCCGTCACCATCCCGATCAGCAGAACCGGCCAATACCGTCGGATCATGGCGCGCTGTTCATAGATCGGCACGGCAAAGGCCACGGTCGCCGGGCCCAGCATCAGCATCAGCCAGCCCGCGCCGCGGATATAATCGCGATAGGTTTCATGCAGCGCCAGCACCGTGATCGTCAGCAGCGCGGGCGCCAGCGCCAGCGGCATCAGCCACCAGCGCGGCCAGCGCCGGTAGACCCGCTTGGCCAGAAGATAGAAGCCGACAGTCAGCAGCGACCAGCCGAAAACCGGCCAGAAGGGCTCAGTCCAGTGCAGAAGGCTGTCCATCGCCCCCGATCCTCCAGCGGCAGCAAAGCTCGACCGTCAGCGCTGTCACCGCCATGACCGCCAGCGTCCCCAACACGATGATCAGCAGGATCTGAAGCCCCAGCAGCCCGAGGAACTCGCGGTGGTTCAGCACCGCCAGAACCGCCGGCACGAAAAACAGCAGCATCTCGGCCAGAAACCAGTTCGCGCCCCGCCGAAGCGTGCCCGCGCGCAAAAGCCCCGACCCAAGCAGCGCCAAGGCCGCGGCCATCCCGACCAGCCCGCCCGGAAGCGACAGCCCGCTCAGCCGTACCGCCGCCTCTCCGGCCAGCCAGAAGCCGACCAGAATTCCGATCTGCACCGTCAGGCTCCGCCTCACGGCAACACGAAGCCGTCTCGCAAGAAGGCGCGTCGTCACGATAAATCCTCCAGGGGGTTTGCCAGCGGGTCATCTCCGCTACTGCTTCATGTGGGCAAGCCGGGGCATTCTTCAAATGACTTGTTTGAATGCCATTCAGTCGATAATTGAATAGCGATGGAATTCAGGACACTCAGGGTCTTTGTCGAGGTGGTCCGTGCCGGGGGATTCTCGGCCGCGGCCGGGCGCGTGCATGCCACCCAGTCGACGATCAGCAAGGCGGTGCGCCAGCTCGAGGACGAGATCGGCATGCCGCTTCTGATCCGTGGCCCGGCGGGGATCGCCCTCACCGCGGCGGGCGAGATCGTGTTCCAGCGCGCCCAGACCCTGCTGGCCGGCCGCGAGACGCTGAAGACCGAATTGCAGGAGCTGGCCGGGCTGAAACGGGGGCTGTTGCGGATCGGGCTGCCGCCGATCGGGTCGAGCGAGCTTTTCGCGCCGGTCTTCACGCTTTACAGGCAGCGTTATCCCGGCGTCGACATCAAGCTGGTGGAACATGGCAGCGACCGGCTGGAAGAGCTGCTCCGGGCCAGCGAGATCGACCTCGCCGCCTCGCTGCTGCCGGTCTCGGAGGAATTCGACTGGCTGGCGATGCGTCGCGATCCGCTGGTCGCGCTGATGGCGACCGACGCGCCGCTGGCGCAGGTGCCGGGGCCGCTCACCCTGGCCGACCTTCGCACCATGCCGTTCATCCTGTTCGACAGCGGTTTCGCGCTCAACCGGATCATCCGCGCCGCCTGCGCCCGGCATGGCTTCGAGCCCGAGGTCACGGCCCGGTCAAGCCAGATCGACTTCATCATCCGGCTGGCCGCGGCGGGGCTGGGCGTGGCCTTCCTGCCCCGGCTGATCGCCCGGGCGCGGGTGCATGTGCCGGTCGCGCAGATGCCGCTGGACGAACCCGAAACCGACTGGGCGATGGCCACGCTCTGGCGACGCGGCGCCTACCTGCCCCAGGCCGCCCGCGCCTGGCTGGACATCGCCGCGGGCGATCCCGCCCAGACCGCCACCGACCGGGGGCCGGACTAGGCCGAGACCGGAAATCTCTTCCGGGCAGTGGCGACCGGATGGGCCGACGGTCCTCCGCCAGTGGCCTCCCCTGCCTCACGAGAAAACGTCTTACACTTGGCTTTAAGAAGGTCAGGCCCGAACTTCGCTCCTCCGCGTCGCGCCAAGTCAAGAAGCAGAAGCAAGCTCCGCAAGTCTCGACCTCGGTCGCCCGGATCGGCGCGACAGATGTCGCTGTGCCCCAGGACGTCACCACGCTCGCGCAGATTAATGCCGCCGCCGCGTATCAGGCGCAGGCAACCGGCCGCTCCGACAAGGTCAGGGACAACATCCACCGCAGCGGCGCCCCCGCCTTGGCTATCTCAGCCGCCGCAGCACCGCCATGCTTGCATAACCGTCGGGGATCATCCCGACCGCGCTCTGATAAGCCCGCAGCGCCGAGACCGTGTTCGGACCGATCCGGCCGTCGACGCCCCCGGTATCGAACCCGGCACGGGTCAGGCGCTCCTGCAGCTCCTTGCGCTCGGCCGAGGCCAGCGCCCGGTCGTCGCGCGGCCAGGAGCCCCGGATCGGGCCGCCGCCCTTCAGCCGGTCGGCCAGATGCCCGACCCCGATCACATAGGCATCGGCCGGGTTGTAGCGCTCGATCACGCGGAAATTGTCGAAGATCATGAAGGCCGCGCCACGCGCGCCCGCGGGCTGCAGGATCGCCGCGCGGCCGTAATCGCGGACCGCCCGGCCATTCATGTCGCGCACCCCGAGACGTGCCCAGTCCGAGGGCATCCGCTTGACCGAGCGGTCGGCCAGACGGTGATCGAAGCCCCGCGGCAGCTGCACCTCGACGCCCCAGGGCTGCCCCCTGGTCCAGCCGAAATGCGCCAGATAGGCGGCGGTCGAGGCCAGCGCATCGGTCGGATCCTCCGACCAGATGTCGCGCCGTCCGTCACCCGTGAAATCGACCGCATGTTCGAGATAGGAGGTCGGCATGAACTGGGTATGGCCCATCGCCCCGGCCCAGCTTCCGGTCATGTGCCGGGCATCGGTATCGCCCGACTGGATGATCTTCAGCGCCGCCACCAGCTGGGCCTCGAAGAACGAGGCGCGGCGCCCATCATAGGCCAGCGTCGCCAGCGACGAGATGATCGGCGCCGAGCCGCGATAGCTGCCATAGGAGGTCTCCATGCCCCAGATCGCGGCGACGATCTCCTTGTCGACGCCGTAGCGCGCCTCGATCCGTTCCAGCACCGCACCATATCGCGTCAGCGCCGCGCGGCCGTCCCGGACCCGGGCCTCGGAGACCGCATTGTCGAGATAGTCCCAGATCGGCGTGACGAATTCCGACTGGTTGCGGTCGCGCCGGATCACGTCGGCCTGGAAGCGCGCGCCCTCGAAGGCCCGGTCGAAGACGCCCGGCGCGATGCCCTGCGTAAGCGCCCGGCCGCGAAAGCCCGCGATCCAGCCCGGAAAGCCCCGCGCCTCGTCGGCGACGGTATCGGGCGCGCCCGCCCGGGCCAGCGCGGCGACAACGGCGGACCGGATCTCGGGTCGGGGGCTCTGGCGCATTTCCAGCGTGTCCGGACGGGGCAAGGGGCGCGGCACGCGCTCCAGCATCGCGTCTGCGGGTCCGCCCAGGCCGAGGGCAGCCCCAAGGGCAACCCCGAGGCCAGGGGCCAAGGATCTGTATCGGGTCATCTGCTCGCACCTTTTGTCAGGCTTTGAGTCAGTGTAGCGCAGGTCCGCGCAACCGCAAAGCGGGGTTTCGGCGGCCGTTTCCGTCCCGCCGATCGCAGGTGCCGGTCAGCGCCGGGTCCGCTTGACCTTGCGCTTGACCTTGTCCGATTTCGCCTTGGCCCGCACCACCTTGCGCCGCACCGGCTTGCCCCGGCCGCGCGCGGCCCCGCGCGGCAGCGCCCGATCCTCGATCGACAGCAGCTCGAAGGTCAGCCCGCCGGTCACCGGCACCGCCTCGGCCAGCCGCACCGTCACCCGCTGGCCGATGCCGATCACCAGCCCGCTATTGGACCCCATCAGGGTCTGGGCATCGCGGTCGTGGTGGAAATATTCGTTGCCAAGCTCGCGGATCGGAATGAGCCCGTCGGCCCCGGTCTCGTCAAGCGAGACGAAGACGCCGAACCGCGCGATGCCCGAGATCCGGCCGCCGAATTCATTGCCCACCCGATCCGACAGATAGGCGGCAAGGTAGCGGTCGGTGGTGTCGCGCTCGGCCGCCATCGAGCGGCGCTCGGTCTCGCTGATATGCTTGGCGGTGGCCTCGAGCTCGTCGACATCCTCGGGGCTGAGCCCGTCCCTGCCCCAGCCATGGGCCGAGATCAGCGCCCGGTGCACGATCAGGTCGGCATAGCGCCGGATCGGCGAGGTGAAATGGGCATAGGATTTCAGCGCCAGACCGAAATGGCCGAAATTCTCGGGGAAGTAATAGGCCTGGGTCATCGAGCGCAGGGTCGAGAGGTTGATAAGTTCTGAAAACTCGGTCCCCATCGCCTGATCGAGCAGGTCGTTCAGCTGGCGCGTATGCAGCACCTGCCCCTTGGCCAGCGTGAAGCCCGAGGCGCCCGCCACCTCGCGCAGCGCGTCAAGCTTTTCGGGGCTCGGCTCTTCATGGACCCGGAACAGCAGCGGGCGTTGCAGCCGAGACAGCTCCTCGGCGGCGGCGACATTGGCCAGCACCATGAATTCCTCGATCAGCCGGTGCGCATCCAGCCGGTCGCGGAACTTGACCGAGGCCACCTTGCCCTCGTCGGACAGCTCGATCCGGCGCTCGGGCAGGTCGAGATCGAGCGGCTGGCGCGCCTCGCGGGCGCGGATCAGCGCGCGATAGGCGGCGTAAAGCGGGTGGATCACCTCGTCGAGCAGCGGCGCGGTGCGGTCCGAGGGCTTGCCCTCCTCGGCCGCCTGCACCTCCTCATAGGCGAAGGCCCCGGCCGATTGCATCAGCCCGCGGGTGAAGCGGTGCGACAGCTTGTGGCCCGAGGCGTCGATCTTCATCCGGACCGCCATGCAGGCGCGCGGCACGCCCTCGTGCAACGAACACAGATCGCCCGAAAGCCGGTCGGGCAGCATCGGCACGACGCGGTCGGGAAAATAGGAGGAATTGCCCCGCCGCCGCGCCTCGCGGTCGAGCCGCGAGCCCGGGGTCACGTAATGGGCCACATCGGCGATCGCGACCCAGAGGATATGGCCGCCCGGGTTGGCCGGGTCGTCATCGGGCATTGCCAGCACCGCATCGTCGTGGTCGCGCGCATCCGCGGGGTCGATGGTGACCAGCGGCATCGCACGCAGATCCTCGCGCGTGCCCAGCCCGGCGGGCTTGGCGCGGTCAGCCTCGGCGATCACCTCGTCGGGGAAGTCGTCGGGAATGCCATGCTGATGGATGGCGATCAGGCTGACCGCCCTCGGCGCGGTCGGATCGCCCAGCCGCTCGACGATGCGGGCCTTCGGCAGGCCCATCCGGCCGCGCGGCCCCGCCAGTTCGGCCTCGACCAGCTCGCCGTCCCTGGCGCCATGGGTGAGGCTGGCCGCCACCGTCCATTCCCTGTCGGCGCCCTTGTCGATGGGCACGAGCCGGCCGCCTTCGGTGGCCTTGCGGAAAATGCCCAGGATGCGTTTCGGGTTCGAGCCGATCTTGCGGATCAGCCGCGCCTCGTATTGGTGATCCTCGGCCCGGACCTCCTGCAGCTTGGCCAGGATCCGGTCGCCCTCGCCCAGCGCCGCGTCGCTTTGCCGGGGCAGGTACAGCACCCTGGGCACCGCGCCCTCGCCATGCCATTCGAGCGGGCGGGCAAAAAGATCGCCATCGGCATTGGGCGCGAGGACCTGCAGCACCGTGACCGGGGGCAGCCTTTCGGGATCGCGATAGCTGCGCTTGCGCTTTTCGAGATGGCCCTCGTCCTCGAGTTCTTTCAGCAGGCGCTTGAGGTCGATGCGGTCGGCGCCCTTCAGCCCGAACGCCTTGGCGATGTCGCGCTTGGAGGTCTGGCCGGGATGGGCGGCGATCCAGTCGAGGATCTCGGTCTTGGCGGGGATGCGGGTCATGGCCGAGACCTATCACGCAGCCCTTTCGCCGTCAGCCCGAAAGCGCGGCCGCCCGCACCGAAACGGTTCAGCCGAAATAGCCCCCGAGGATGCGCGCATAGATCCGCTTGAGCTCTTCGATCTGGACGGTTTCGACCCGCTCGTCGACCTGATGCATGGTCTTGCCCACCAGCCCGAATTCGACGACCGGGCAAAGATCCTTGACGAAGCGCGCATCCGAGGTGCCGCCCGAGGTCGAGAATTCGGGCCGCCGGCCGGTCTCGGCCTCGACCGCATCGGCCACCAGCGTCGACAGCGGCCCCGGGGGCGTGACGAAGCTTTCGCCCGACACCTTGATCTCGATCCCGATCTCGATGCCGGTTTCCTCGGTCACCCGGGCGGCCTCGGCGGCCAGCCAGTCGGCGAGGCTGTCCGAGCTGTGCGCCTCGTTGAAGCGGATATTGACGGTGGCGCGGCACTGGCCCGGAATGACATTGGTCGCCGGATTGCCGGTATCGAAGGTGGTCACGGCCAGGGTCGAAGGGTCGAAATGCCGGGTGCCCTGATCGAGGCTGTAGGCGTCGAGCCGCTGCACCAGCCGCGCCAGCGCCGGGACCGGGTTCTGCGCGCGCTGCGGATAGGCGGCATGGCCCTGCACCCCTCGCGCAGTGAAATAGGCCGTCATCGAGCCGCGGCGGCCGATCTTCATCATGTCGCCCATGGTCTCGCGGCAGGTCGGCTCGCCGACGAGGCAGCAGGCCATGTGTTCGCCCTCGGTCTGCATCCAGTCGAGCAGCGCGATGGTGCCGTCGGTGGCGTCGCCCTCCTCGTCGCCGGTCAGCGCCAGCACGACGGCACCGTCGGGGGGCGTGTCGGTCACGAGGTCGATGGCGGCGGCGACGAAGGCCGCGACACCGGATTTCATGTCGGTCGCCCCCCGGCCCCAGAGCTGGCCGTCGCGGATCTCGGCGCCGAACGGGTCGGCTGTCCAGGCGGCGGTATCGCCCGCCGGCACGACATCGGTATGACCGTTGAAACCGAAGGTCTTCTCGTGGCCCTTCGCGCCCCAGCGGGCGAAGAGGTTCGCGGTGCCGTTCCGGTCGACCCGGCGGCAATCGAACCCGGCGGCCGCCAGCCGCTCGGCGAGAAGCACCAGCGCGCCGCCTTCGGTGGGGGTGACCGAACGGCAGCGGATCAGCTCGGCGGTGAGGGCGACGGGATCGGTGGGCTGGGTCATCGGCGGCTCCGGCTTTCGGTTCCCCGAGCGATACCCTTGCGACAGCCATGCTGCAAGGCGGCATGGGGTAGAGAGGACAGGGCCGGGGGCGCTGCCCCGGACCCCCCGGGGTATTTCGGCCAAGAAGAAGCGGGAAGAGCCCTTGTGCCATGCGGGGGGGACGAGCTCCGTTCCGGCCCCCTGATCATACCGGATTGCCAACAGACCGGAGGGAGGCGGTCGCGATCAGGCGGTTCCGGTGCCTTCGCCGAAGAAGGGCTCCATCTGGGCCACGATCACCGCGTTCTCGGCAAGCGCACGGGCCATCAGCGCCTCTTCCTCGGGGCCGATCTCATGGCCCTGGTCGCGGCGCTCGGCCAGGGTGCCGTAGCCGGTCACATCGAGCGGCGCGAGGCCTGCCTGTTTCAGCACGGCCACGGTCTCGCGCACGGCTTCGGGCTCGTCGATGCCCGAGGCGTAGCACATCAGCCCCGCCCCGGTCGCGCCCTCGGGCAGGCCGTCATCGGGTTTGCGCCCGACCTCGACCAGCAGGGTGTAGACCTGCTGGCGGCGGCTGGGTTTCTCAGTCACGCAGAAGCTCGTTGATGCCGGTCTTGGACCGGGTTTGCGCGTCGACGCGTTTCACGATCACCGCGCAATAGAGGCTGACGCCGCCCTTCGAGGGCATCGAGCCCGCCACCACCACCGAATAGGGCGGCACCTCGCCATACATGACCTCGCCGGTCTCGCGGTCGACGATCTTGGTCGACTTGCCGATGAAGACGCCCATGCCGAGGACCGAGCCCTCGCGCACGATGCAGCCCTCGACCACCTCGGAGCGGGCGCCGATGAAGCAGTTATCCTCGATGATGGTCGGGCCGGCCTGCATCGGTTCGAGCACGCCGCCGATGCCGACGCCGCCCGAGAGATGCACGCCCTTGCCGATCTGGGCGCAGGACCCGACCGTGGCCCAGGTATCGACCATCGTGCCCTCGTCGACATAGGCGCCGAGATTGACGAAGGAGGGCATCAAGACCACGCCCGGCGCGATATAGGCCGATTTGCGCACCACGCAGTTCGGCACCGCGCGAAAGCCTGCGGCGCGCCAGTCGGTCTGGCCCCAGCCCTTGAACTTGCTGTCGACCTTGTCCCACCAGCCGCCGTCCTGGGGACCGCCCTCGTGACACTCCATGTCCTTGATCCGGAAGCCCAGAAGCACCGCCTTCTTGGCCCATTGATTGACATGCCAGTCGCCGCCATCGCGCTTTTCGGCGACGCGCAGCGCGCCCTTGTCCAGCGCCTCCAGCGTGGCCTCGATGGCGTCGCGGGTCTCGCCCCGGGTGGCGGGCGTGATCGTGTCGCGAGCCTCCCAGGCGGCCTCGATGGCCGTTTCGAGCTGGGCGTTGGACATGGGCGTAACCTCCCGTCAAAAGGTTTCTGGTCTCTTTGGCGGTCAGGCTATAGACCCTAGGCGCCCAACGCGCAATCCAAGCGAGATCCCCATGCATGACGACGCCCGCCGCCCGCTCCGCGACGCCTTCCGCGATATCGAAAGCGCGCGGGAGACCCCCGAGACATCGCAGACCGCCTCGCCTTCCTACCGGCTGGCCTTCGCCGACCCGGACTTTCTGTGCCGGGACGAGATGCGGCCGGTCAGGGTGCAGCTCGAGCTGCTGAAGCCCGATATCCTGATGCGCGAATACGGGATCGAAAGCACCATCGTCCTGTTCGGCGGCGCCCGCATCCCCGAACCGTCGCAGCGCCACACCGCCCCGACCGAAACCCTTGCGGACCTGTCGAAATACTATGACGAGGCCCGGGAATTCGCCCGGCTGATGACGCTGAAAGGACAACGGGGCAAGCGGCTCGACCATGTCATCGCGACCGGCGGCGGCCCCGGGGTGATGGAGGCCGGAAACCGTGGCGCGGCCGATGCGGGCGGCGTGTCGATCGGGCTGAACATCGTGCTGCCGCATGAGCAGATGCCGAATGCCTATGTGACGCCCGAGCTATGCTTCAACTTCCACTATTTCGCGATGCGCAAGATGCATTTCCTGCTGCGGGCCTCGGCCATCGCGATCTTCCCCGGCGGCTTCGGCACGCTGGACGAGATGTTCGAGGCGCTGACGCTGATCCAGACCCACCGCATGGACCCGGTGCCGTTCCTGCTGTTCGGCCGCGACTTCTGGGAGACGGTCATCAACTGGAAGGCGCTGGCCGAGGCCGGAACCATCAGCCCCGAGGACCTGAAGCTGTTTTCCTTCGTGGAGACCGCCGAAGAGGCGGTCCGGATCATCGAGGCCTGGACCCCGCCCAGCTAGCGCCGGAACAGCCGGCCGTCGACCGCCGCGAGCCCCAGCGCGATGCAGGCCATGCCGGCGAAATCAGTGGGGACCAGCCGCTCGTCCAGGACCAGCCCGCCCAGCAGGATCGCCGAGACCGGGATCAGGAAGGTCACAAGCGACAGGCTGGTGGCCCCGGCGCGGGCGAGGATGCGGAAATAAAGCAGATAGGCCAGCGCCGTCGACAGAACTGCCAGCCCCAGCACCGCAGCACAGGTGCCGGCACCGGGCATCGGCAGCGTCCAGGGCCGGTCGGCGATCAGCATCGCCGGGCTCAGGAGCAGCGTCGCGGCACCGACCTGCCCGGCCGCCGTCACCAGCGGATCGACCCCCATATGCCGGAACCGCCGCCCGAACACCGCCGCGCAGGCATAGGACAGCGCGCCGCCCAGCACCGCCAGCTGGGCCAGCGCATTCGAGCCCAGACCGGCCAGCGCGTCGGGACCGATCATTACCGCCACACCGGCCAGCCCCGCCGCGACCCCGGCCAGCTGGAGCCGGCCCGGCCGTTCGTCGGCCAGCAGAAGCCCGGCCACCACCACGGTGAAAAGCGGCGTGGTGGCATTGAGGATCGAGGCCAGCCCCGAGGCGATGCTGTGCTGTCCGGCCACGATCAGGCTGAACGGGATGACATTGTTCAGAAGCCCCATGCCGAGGAAGGCCGCCCAGACCCTCGGCGTGCGCGGCAGCCGCCGCCCGGTCGCCGCGACCGCCGCCCATAGCACCAGCGCCGCCAGCGCCACCCGCAGCCATACCAGCGTCAGGGTCGGCAGCTCGGCCACGGCGATGCCGACGAAAAGGAACGACCCGCCCCACAGCACCGACAGCGCCAGAAGCATCGCCCATTCCGCCCGCCCCATGGTCAGACGCCCGGCCGTCTCCGCGATGGATGTCATGTCATGCCCTCCTGCCGCTTTCGCGCAGATTGGCGCGACAGGTCAGGGCAGGCGACCCGAAAGCTGCGCAAACCGGCGGCCAGAGACCGCCGCGCGCACTGGCCGGAGGTCAGTGGACGTCGGGGGCGTCGGGCCGGCGGACGATGCGTTCGGGCTCGGGCAGACCGGCCTCGGCCGCGATCTGGAACCGGTTCTTGCGGGCACGTTCCGTCGCCGATTTCAGCTGGCCGCAGGCGGCCATGATGTCCTCGCCCCGCGGCGTCCGGATCGGGCTGGCATAGCCCGCCTTGTAGACGATGTCGGCAAAGGCCTCGATCCGGTCCCAGTCCGACCGCTGATAGGGCGCACCGGGCCATTCGTTGAACGGGATCAGGTTGATCTTGGCCGGAATGCCCGCAATCAGCCGGACCAGCCGACGAGCATCGGCATCGCTGTCATTCACGTCCTTCAGCATCACGTATTCAAACGTGATCCGCTCGGAATTCGAGAGTTTGGGATAGGCCCGGAGCGCCTCGAAAAGCTGGGCGAGGGAGTATTTGCGGTTGATCGGCACGATCTTGTTGCGCAGCTCGTCGGTGGTGGCGTGCAGGCTGATCGCCAGCATGCAGCCGATCTCGGCCCCGGTGCGGGCGATTTCCGGCACAACGCCCGAGGTCGACAGCGTGATCCTGCGGCGCGAGAGCGAGATGCCCTCGCCATCCATCGCGATCAGCATCGCATCGCGCACCGCCTCGAAATTGTAAAGCGGCTCGCCCATGCCCATCAGCACGAGGTTCGAGATGAGACGGGTCTCGTCCTTGGGATGGCGGCCGGGTTTCGGCCATTCGCCCAGATCGTCGCGCGCCAGCATGACCTGGCCCACGATCTCGGCCGCGGTGAGGTTGCGCACCAGCCGCTGGGTGCCGGTATGGCAGAAGGTGCAGGTCAGGGTACAGCCCACCTGCGACGAGATGCAAAGCGTGCCGCGCCCGTCCTCGGGGATGTAGACCACCTCGACCTCATGGCCGCCCGCGATCCGCACCAGGTATTTGCGGGTGCCGTCGGCCGAGACCGAGCGGGTGACGATCTCGGGCACCTCGATGGCGAAATGCGCCTTCAGGAGCGCACGGTAATCCTTGGCCAAGTTGGTCATGGCGTCGAAATCGCGCACGCCCTTCTGGTAGATCCACTGCCAAAGCTGGTTCACCCGCATCTTGGCCTGGGCCTCCGGCGTTCCGGCGGCGATCAGCGCCTCGCGCAGGCGCGGGCGGGTCAGGCCGACCAGATTGATGCGGTCAGGTTCCGGCAGCTTGCGGGGCAGCGGCAGCACATCCTGGACGATGGGCGCGGACATCGGAGGACTCCTGTTCGGGAAGTGGCAGCCCTTACCAGAGTCGCGCCTGTTTTGAAAGGGCCCGGCTTTTGAAAGGACACAGCGCGCTCATGCCTCTGTGCGCGCATCGCAGCAGCGAAGCCGGCACTTATTACAGAAACGTTACCGAACCGTCATTCGCCTCCCCTAAACGCGGGCGGCGCCCTTCACTCGGGGCAGGATTCACAGTTTGGAGAGACGAATGCGTCTTCTGTTCACCACCGCCGCCGGCATCCTGGCGGCCGGCTCGGTTCATGCCGCGACTTGGACCCTGGCCAGCCATGCCGATTACGCCTTCCTCGACGACAACCAGACCGGGCTTCAGATGACGCAGGGCGTCGCCTGGAATGCCGAGGCCAATGAATGGGTCACCTCCTGGCAATACGGTCTGGCCCGTTTCACCGAGGACTGGCAGTTCATCGAGGCCAGCGGCCGGTTCGATCTTGAAACCGGGCGGATCGTCAGCGGCATTCCCGCGGCGCTGGCCGATCGGGGCTTCGACCATATCGGCGATTTCGAGATCAGGGACGGGATCGTCCACGTGCCTCTCGACAGCGCCGATGACCACTATCAGAACGGCCATGTGGCGCTTTTCGATGCCGCGACCCTGTCCTATACGGGCGCGCTTCACGAAATGATGGGCGCGCCGACCAACCGGCGCGACGATGTCGCCAGCTGGACGGCGATCGACCACGAGACCGGGCTGGGCTACGGCAAGGAATGGACGCTGGGCGATACGCTCAACGTCTATGACACGACCGACTGGAGCTATCTCGGCACGCTGCAGATGGATCAGGAGCTGAAGCGGGTTCAGGGCGCGAAGGTTCTGGACGGGATGATGTATCTTTCGACCGATATCGGCACGAAATCCGTCTACAGCCTCGATCTGGCGACAGGCCATGTCGAAGAGCTGTTCCAGCTGCCGATCTTCGAGGGCGATATCCGGTTCGAAACCGAGGGGCTGGCCCTGCGCGAACTGGCCGATGGCGGCCTCGAGATGTTTGTCGAGATGGTGATCGACCCGGATGCCGTCGAGGGCCAATTCGACGGCTATACGCGCCTGTACCGCTACGTCCTGGAAAACGACCCGGCCCCGGTGCCGGTCCCGGCCCCGGTGCCGGTCCCGGCCACGCTGCCGCTGGTGCTGTCCGGGCTCGCGGCCTTCGGCCTCATACGCCGTCGCGCCTGAACCGCGAACGCCAGGGCATCCGCGCGATGCCTTGGCGACCGTCTCTCCGCATCGGCCGGATCAGTTGGCCGAGCAGCGGCGCGCGGCCTCGTCCATCGCCGCGGTGAAGCCGTAAAGCGAGAAGGTGTCGGTGGTCTTGGTCCCGCGCGAGGACATCCCCACCACCTGGGCCTCGGCGCCGCGCTTCATCGCCTCGATGATCTTCGCGTCATCCGCCTTCGAGGCAGGCCAGGCCCATTCGCCTTCGGTGAAGAGCTCGAAATTGCTGTCGCCCACGGTCAGCGCCACGGTCGAGCCGGACTTGAACGGATAGCCGCCCGAGAACGACACCTCGCCCTTGATGCCGTCGCCGGGACGGAAGGTCACGAACAGCAGGATCTCGCCGCGCCGGGCCGACACGACCTGGCCGCCACGGGTGTTGACGGTCTTCTTCGGCGGAGACACGCTCCAGCATTCGGTGGGATCGGTCTCGACGAACACGTTCCAGTCGGTCTTGACCGCCACGTTGTTGGTCGATTCCTCCTGCGCATGCGCCGCTGTCACCGCCAACGCCAAAGCGCCGCCCGCGATGGCCGCTCTGAAAAGGGATGTCATCGTCTTACAGCCTCCAGCTGTCTTTGCCTCTCGGCCCGCCTTTTGGGGAAGCGTTTCCGGTGGCGCGGCAGGTCCGAACTCGATATGCGCAGCCTAGCCTAGCCACGCGCGGATGTGAAAGTCTTCATGGCACAAAGTCAACCGGACTTGAAGGGGAGCAGGGCATGACCGGAGCCGTCGGCATGGTGGAGGTGCTGCGCGGCGGGATGGTGGAATCGCGCCATCGCGGCCACGCGGCGATCTGTGACGGCAGCGGGACCGTTGCCGCCTGGGGCGATCCCGAGGCGGTGATCCTGCCGCGATCCTCCTGCAAGATGGTGCAGGCGCTGCCGCTGGTCGAAAGCGGCGCGGCCGATGCCGCCGGGCTCGGTTCCGAACAGCTGGCGCTGGCCTGCGCCTCGCATCAGGGCGCGCCGCTGCATGTCGCGAAGGTCGCCGCCTGGCTGGCGGAAACCGGCCGACGCGAAGCCGATCTGCTTTGCGGCGTGCAGCCGACCCGCGACCGCGACGAGCGCGCGCGAATGATCCGCGACGGCGAAAGCGCCTGCCAGCTGCACAACAACTGCTCGGGCAAGCATGCGGGCTTTCTCACCCTCGCCCGGCACCTGGGCGCGGGGCCCGATTACGTCGACCCCGACCACCCGGTGCAACGCGCGGTGCGCGCGGCCTTCGAGGAGGTTACCGGGATGACAAGCCCGGGCTTCGGCATCGACGGCTGCTCGGCGCCGAATTTCGCCACCACGGTGACAGGGCTTGCCCGGGCGATGGCGGCCTTTGCCGCGGCGCGTCCCGATGCGGGCGATGCCCGCGCCCGCGCCGCCGGTCGGCTGAGCGAGGCGATGCGGCGCCATCCCGATCTGGTCGCGGGCGAGGGCCGGGCCTGTACCGAGCTGATGCGGGCGACAGAGGGACGGGTCGCGGTCAAGACCGGGGCCGAAGGCGTCTTCGTGGCCTTCCTGCCCGAGCGCGGTCTCGGCGTCGCGGTCAAGATCGAGGACGGCGCCACCCGCGCGGCCGAGGCGGCCATTGCCGGGCTTCTGGTCTATCTGGGCGCGCTCGACCCGGAGCACCCGGCCGCGCGCAAGCGGATGGTCGGCCCGATCGTCAACTGGCGCGGGATCGAGACCGGCGCGATGCGGCTGGCACCGGACTTCGCCTGAACTGGGCCTTGCATGCGCCCCGGCACTAGGCTCTGATTGGCGCGCAGACGCCCGAGGTGCCCTTTCATGACCGACCCCCTGATCGAACGGCGCGCCCGACTGCTGGGCCCGAACGTGCCGACCTTCTACGACGAGCCCGTCCATATCGTCCGCGGCGAAGGCGTCTGGCTCTGGGATACCGCCGGACGGCGCTATCTCGACGCCTATAACAACGTCCCCCATGTCGGCCATTGCCACCCGAAGGTGGTCGAGGCCATCGCCGCCCAGGCCGCAAGGCTGAACACCCATACCCGCTACCTGCACGAGACCATCCTCGACTATGTCGAGCGGCTGACCGCGACCCTCGGCCACGATCTGAGCCAGGCGGTGATGGTCTGCACCGGGTCCGAGGCCAATGACGTCGCGCTTCGCATGGCCCAGGCCGCGACCGGAAAGACCGGGCTGATCGCGACCGACAACACCTATCACGGCAATACCGCCGCGGTCAGCGCGCTCTCGACACGGCGCCCGCCGATCGGCGGCTACCCGCCCCATGTGCGGCTGGTGCCCGCCCCCGACAGCCTCGCCCCGCTTGGCGGCAGCGCCGAGGCCCAGCCCGAAGCCTTCGCCGCCAATGTCGCCCGCGCCATCGCCGAGCTGGAAGAAGCGGGCCACGGCTTCGCAGGCTTCATGCTTTGCCCGTTCTTCGCCAATGAGGGCTTCCCGACCCTCGCCCCGGGCTTTCTCGACCCGACTGTCGAGGCGGTGCGCAAGGCGGGCGGGCTCATCCTCGCCGACGAGGTGCAGCCGGGCTTCGGACGGCTCGGCACGGCCTTCTGGGGGCACGAGGTTCTGGGCTTCGCGCCCGATGTGGTGACGCTCGGCAAGCCGATGGCCAATGGCCACCCGGTCGGTGCCGCGGTGACCCGGCCCGAGATCATGGCCGCCTTCCGCGGCGCCTTCGGCTATTTCAACACCTTCGGCGGCAACCCGGTCTCGATGGCCGCAGCGCTGGCGACCCTCGAGGTGATCGAGGAGGAGGGGCTGATGGAAAACGCCCGCGCGGTCGGCGCCTACGCGCTCGAACGGCTCGGGGCGCTTCGCCATCCCTGGCTGGCCGAGACCCGTGGCAGGGGGCTTTTCTTCGGCGCCGAATTCGTCGACGAGACCGGTGCGCCCGCCACCGAATTCGCCATCCGGCTGGTCGAGGGGCTCCGCGCCGAGGGCATTCTGACCGGCCGCATCGGGCGCGCCATGAACACGCTCAAGTTCCGCCCGCCGATGCCGTTTTCGCGCGAGCATGCCGATCTCGCACTCGATAGCCTGGACCGCGTCCTGGCCCGAACGGAGGTGCCGCGATGACCGAGGCCGAAACCCTGTCTCTGGCCGAGGAGGCCATCGCCCATTGGGAGGGCTGCACCGCGCCCCGGCTTCTGTCCCATCGCGAGAACGCGGTCTTCGCCATTGCCCTTTCCGACGGACGCCGCGGCGTGCTGCGGCTGCACCGGCGCGGCTACCAGAGCGCCGATGCGATCCGCTCGGAACTGTGGTGGATGCAGGCGCTGGCCGGGGCCGGGGTGGCGGTCCCCTGCCCCGAACCCACGCGCGACGGCGCGCTGCTCGCCCATCTCGACGACGGTCGCGTCGCCTCGGTCCTGAGCTGGATCGCGGGCACGCCGCTGGCCTCCGGCGCCGGGCCGCTCGACGGCGACGCCGCCGAGCAGCTGCGCCGCTTCACCGAGCTCGGACATGCGATCGGAAAGCTGCATGTGGCGACCGACCGGCTGACCCTGCCGCAGGGCTTTTCCCGCCCGCATTGGGACATTGACGGCCTGCTCGGCCCGGCTCCGTTCTGGGGCCGGTTCTGGGACCATCCCGCCGCCAGCGACGCCGAGGCGATCCTGCTGCAGGAAGCCCGCCGCTTCGCCCGCGAAAGGCTGTCGGCCTATGCCGCCGCAGGCGGGGATCGCGGGCTCATCCACGCCGATCTGATGCGCGAGAATGTGCTTTTCGACGGGCCGCGCGCCCATCTGATCGATTTCGACGATTGCGGCTTCGGCTTCCGGATCTACGACCTCGGCACCGCGCTCGTGCCCAATCTGGAAGAGCCCGAGCTCGATGCCATCGCCACCGGCCTGCTCGAGGGCTATGCAGACGAACGCGGGCTGAACGATGACGACCTGGCGATGCTGCCGGTTTTCGTCATGCTGCGCACACTGGCCTCGGTGGGCTGGACCATGCCCCGGCTCACCTCAGACGACCCGCGTATCCGTGCCTATCTGAACCGCGCCGTGCGCACCGCCCATGCGGTGATGGAAGGCCGTCCACTGTTCCGGATCGGGTGAGCCGCCCAAACGACGCGCCTACGGCCGATGGCGCGTCTTGGGTATTTGGACCAAGAAGAAAGAGGCGCGTATCTCTGCTTCTTCTTGGCTCAAATACCCATGGCGCAAGGCATGCCAAGGGCGGGCCGCCGGGATGTCAGACCACGACCTCCATCGGCGCCTGGGCGCCGACCGCGAAGACCCGCTTGTAGCGCTCGATCTCGGCGGCGGGGCCCATCGCCTTGTTCGGGTTGTCGCTGAGCTTGACGGTCGGCTGCCCATTGGCGCTGACCGCCTTGCAGACCAGACTGAACGGCGCCAGCCCGTCGCCGGGCACGAGACCGCGGAAATCGTTGGTCAGAAGCGTGCCCCAGCCGAAACTGATCTTGGCCCGGCCCGCAAAGCGGTGATGCAGCTCGACGATCTTGTCGACGTCGAGCCCATCGGAAAAGATGATCAGCTTCTGCGAAGGGTCCTCGCCGCGCGCCTTCCACCAGGCGATGGCGGTCTCGGCGCCCTCGGCCGGATCGCCGGAATCGATCCGGATACCGGTCCAGCCGGCCAGCCAGTCGGGCGCATTCTCCAGGAACCCGCGGGTTCCGAACGTGTCGGGCAGCATGATCCTCAGATTGCCGTCATGCTCCTCGTGCCAGTCGGCCAGGACCTTGTAGGGCGCCCGGGCCAGCTCGGCATCGGTTCCGGCCAGCGCCGCCTGCACCATCGGCAGCTCATGTGCGTTGGTACCGATCGCCTCGATGTCATGGCGCATCGCGATAAGGCAGTTCGAGGTGCCGGTGAAGCGGTCGCCCAGCCCCTCGATCATCGCCTGCACGCACCAGTCCTGCCACAGGAAGGAATGCCGCCGCCGGGTGCCGAAATCGGCGAGTTTCAGCCCGTCGAGCCCGCGCAGCCGTTCGATCTTTTCCCAGAGCTTGGTCATGCCCCGGGCATAGAGAACCTGCAGCTCGAACTTGCCCAACGTCTCCAGCACCGCGCGCGAGCGCAGCTCCATCAGCACCGCCAGGGCCGGGATCTCCCACATCATCACATCGGGCCAGCGTCCCTCGAAGGTCAGCTCGTACTGGCCGTTGCGCTTTTCCAGCGTGTAGGGCGGCAGCCGCAGCTGTTCGAACCACTCCATGAAGTCGGGGCGGAACATCTGCCGCTTGCCGTAGAAGGTGTTGCCCCGAAGCCAGGTCGACTCGCCGCGGGTCAGCCTGAGCGTGCGGATATGGTCGAGCTGCTGACGCAGTTCGCCTTCGTCGATCAGCTCGGCCAGCCGGATGTCGGTCGTGCGGTTGATCAGCGAGAACCGGACCTGGGTCTCGGGATGGTTCCGGTAGACCGACTGGCACATCAGAAGCTTGTAGAAGTCGGTATCCAGCAGCGACCGCACGATCGGGTCGATTTTCCACTTGTGATTGTAGACCCGGGTCGCGATATCGGCCATCGGTCAGGGCTCCAGAACGATATTGGCATCCAGCATCGTGGTCCGCGCATCCTCGAGCGAGCCATTGAGGTCGATCCCCCGGCAGGCACCTTCCAGCACGGTCACGGCATAGCCCAGATGATTGGCGTCGAGCGCCGAGTAGAGCACGCAGAAATCGGTGGCGAGCCCGACCAGGGTGATCTTCTCGATCCCCTTCGAGGCAAGGTAGTCGTCGAGCCCGGTCGGCGTCTCGTGATCGTTCTCGAAGAAGGCCGAATAACTGTCGACCTCCGGATTGGAGCCTTTCCGGACGATGTGATCGGCCTTCGAGACATCGAGATCGGGATGGAAGGCCGCCCCTGCGCTGTCCTGGACGCAATGGACCGGCCACAGGATCTGCGACCCATAGGGCATCTCGACCACCTCATAGGGCTTGCAGCCCTCTCGGCTCTCGGCAAACGAACTGTGCCCGGCCGGGTGCCAGTCCTGGGTGAACACCCGCAGCTGGAACTCGTCCAGAAGGGCGTTGACGCGCGGAATGATGTCTTCACCGCCAGCAACGGCAAGCGCGCCGCCGGTGCAGAAGTCGTTCTGGATGTCGACGACGATCAGGGCTTCGTTCGCGGGTCGCATGAGCGTTCCTCCGGTCTCTGTCGATCAGGGGTTAAGGGGCTGATCCCGTCAGGTCAATGCCCTGCTCTTGCCACAGTCCCGTTGCCTGCGGCCGGTCCCGGCCGCGGCTCTCACTCGCGCCCGGAGCGTAGCAGGCCCGCACCGTGCCTGTCGATGGTTGCGGTCGCCGGGCTGGACGCAGGCTGTCGGGCGGTTAGATATTTCCGGGTGACCAAGCTTGCGGAGTCCTGCCGATGCTTCATCTCGTGACGCCGTCGACCGTGACCAACCGGGCCATCATGCGGATCCGGAAAGTGCCGCGCCAGCTGATCGGGCACGGCATGGGGCTGTTGCCTCCGGGCTCGTTCGGACGCGCGATCTTCTGGCGCATGGCGACCGAGATCTCGTTCCTGCGCTATTGCGCCGCGCTGACGCCGTTTCCGGTGGCGATGCTGCTCTTCCCCGAGGCGGCGCTGCCGATCGGGCAGTTCCCCGCCTTCATGTTCCTCGTGGTCTACCTGGTCGAATCGCGGGTGCTGTCGGTCGACAATGCCGAACGCCGCCACCGACTGATGCCCGAGGAAGAGGCCGAACGCGGCGCCGACATCGCACGGGCCCGCGGGCGCCAGATCCTGACCCGGATCGCGGCGCGGCGCGGGCTTCGCAGCGGCGACCTGCATCTGGTGATCGAACAGTCCTCGCTGGCACGCATCCCGCCGATCACTCTGGTCTCGCTGCAAACCGCGACGCCCGAACCGCAGATCCTCGAGCTGGACGACGAGGAACGCCAGCTGATCCGCGACACGCTGTTCGACGCGGAGTTCACCGAGGACAGGATGCATGTGACCAGCCTCGCGCTGGGCCGCTTCCTGCATGACGTGACGCTTGATGCCCGCAGCGTCTCGGCCCATGCCCGGCTCGAGGCGCTGGCCACGGCGTGATCCCCGGCATCTGACCACCGGCCCGGCGGGGAGGTCGCCCCCGAACCGCCGCTGCTCCCCGCGCCGTTGCTACTTCAAGACCCGCGCCGTTCCGCGGCCCGAAACCTCTGTGCCGAGTTTGGGGCTCGCTGCCCCGGCTGCGGAGAGACCCTATCGTCACGAATGCCGTTCGGAGACGGCGTCGTTCAGGGAACGGTAACCACTTAACCTGAATGAGATAGCCGTGGGCCGAAACCGGACATAGGCTGAAATTGGCGAGGACCGCATGCAGAACGGCGGTCGACCTCTTGCTACGGAGCGAAGGATGATCACCATGGTGGATCTTCTGGGCGTCATGGCCGTCGGCGCCAGCGCCGATCCGGATGACAGCACCCGATCTCATGCCGCCGGCGGGACCGGATCCGGCGACGGGCCTGCCCCGGATCATGCGACCGACGACCTGATGGCGGTTATGGACCTTCACGCCGCACCGGCCGAAGCCGGGCCCGCAATCGACGGCATGTCGCGCGCCGACGAACTGCTGTTTTCCTGGCTGTCCGGCGGCCCGGACAGCATGGATGCCGACGATCTTCCCTTCCCCGCCGACCATGTCCACGACAAGGACCTGCCGGTCGCGGAAACATGTCTTGCCGACGCGGCCCTGGGCGCCGTCGACGAGATCTTCTCGGTACAGGATCTGTTCGAGGACGGCGGGTCCCTGCCCACGGTGATCGACGATTACGACCAGACCGCCGATGCATTGTTCGTGGTCTATGACAGCACCACTCATCCCGCCCCTGTCCTGTCGATCGATGCGACCGAAACCGGCGCCGGGGACGCGTTGATCCGCATCGACGGGCAGCCGCTGGCCATCGTCACCGGCGCCGCCGCCACATTGCAGCTCGGCCATCTGAGCCTGGTGCCCGATACGATGCTCTCCGACGCACTGGCCGCCAGAGCCTGAAACGCCAGGCCTGAAACGACCGGCCCGGGCCGGGGCAGGCCAAGGCGCCCGCATCGCGACCCGCAGGTTCCGCTTTCAAAACCTGCGAGAATCTCCTATATGCCCGCATCCGTCCCGTGCCGGGGCGGGCTTTCTCCAAGGGCCCTGCTGGACGACATCCCGGCTTGCGCCATCACCCTCTCAGACAAGGAGACCCCGATGTCGATCACTCCCGAAGAAAAGACCCGCCTGATCAAGGAATTCGGATCGAAGGACGGCGACACCGGTTCGCCCGAAGTCCAGATCGCGATCCTGACCAGCCGGATCACCACGCTGACCGAGCATTTCAAGACCCACAAGAAGGACAACCATTCCCGCCGTGGTCTGCTCAAGCTCGTCGCCCAGCGCCGGAAGCTTCTCGACTATCTCAAAGGCAAGGAAGTGGCCCGCTATCAGGACCTCATCAAACGCCTCGGCATCCGCCGCTAAGCCCGGCATCTTGCCCGAAACGAAAACCGCGCCCCTCGGGACGCGGTTTTTTTTCATGTCCACAGATGCGGTTGCCCGCCCCGGTCAGCTGGCCAGAGCAAGCCCGGTCAAGGTGCCGTCATAGCTGAATTCGGCCGCGAAGGCATGGGTCATCGGCGTCTCGCGGAAGCCCAGATCAAGCACCACCGCGGTGTCGTCGCGGGTCCAGACCGAACTGAGATCGAGCGCGGTCCAAAGCGCCTCGGCGTCGATCTCGGAAGGCGCGGCATCGCCGAACATCGCCCGGAAGACCTCGGGCTCGTTCTCATGCAGCCAGGCCGGAACATTGGCCGCCACAGCCTCGTAATTGTCCAGGAAATGCTCGCGCGCCTTTTCGATATGCCGCGGCAGGCGATCAAGAAATTGCGACAGCGCGGCCATCGCCTCGCGATCCTTCAGCGTCGCCAAGGCGTCAAGGCTGGCCGGACGCACGATCCCGGGACCGACCGGCAGCGTGGCCTGGCCGTCTTCCAGCGGGATTGTCCCGAATGCTTTCGTTTCCATGAGGTTAGCTCCTGTATACTCGCACCATGCATGCACGGGCGAGTCGATGGTCCCTGATTTGCGGCCACCATCCACGAAAATTACATCTCTTCCAGACTCAAACTGAGCATAGCCGGGTTTCGGCCCATGCAACTCGCCGGGCACCTCACCAGGGCAGCCGGAACACCGGGACGCCCCCCCCGGGAACGACGTCCTTAACGACTTCGTCCTTTCCAAATGGCCCATTTTTCCTTATGTCGCATGCATCTGAGACGTTGTGCCCGGACCCCGGCACTCGAGAAGGATAGGAGGGGTCGGCGGCAATGGGGCCGCCATTTCAAACGGGAGACCCGGGAGGGCCCGGGAGTGCTCCCTTGCAGGATACGCTGAATGTTCAACGTGACGACCAAATCGATGCAGTGGGGGGAAGAGACCCTCACGCTGGAGACGGGCAAGGTTGCCCGTCAGGCCGACGGGTCCGTGATCGCCACCCTGGGCGAAACGACGGTCATGGCAAACGTGACCTTCGCCAAGGAACAGAAGGAAGGGCAGGATTTCTTCCCGCTCACCGTCCACTACCAGGAAAAATACTATGCTGCGGGCAAGGTGCCCGGCGGCTTCTTCAAGCGCGAGGCGCGGCCGTCCGAAAAAGAGACGCTGACCGCCCGCCTGATCGACCGTCCGATCCGTCCGCTTTTCGTGCCCGGCTTCAAGAACGAAGTTCTGGTGATGTGCACCGTGCTGTCCCACGATCTGGTCAATGACCCGGACATCGTGGCGATGATCGCGGCCTCCGCCGCCCTGACCATTTCGGGCGTGCCCTTCATGGGCCCGATCGCGGGCTGCCGCGTCGGCTTCGTGGACGGCGAATATGTGCTGAACCCCGATGTCGACGACATGCAGGGCCTGCGCACCAATCCCGATCAGCGGCTAGACCTCGTGGTCGCCGGGACCCGCGACGCGGTGATGATGGTCGAATCCGAAGCCTACGAGCTGACCGAGGCCGAGATGCTGGGCGCGGTGACCTTCGCCCATGACAACATCAAACCGGTCTGCGACCTGATCATCAGCCTGGCCGAAGCGGCGGCGAAGGAACCCTTCGACTTCACGCCGCCCGACTATTCGGCGCTGTACGAAGCGGTGAAGGCCGTCGGCGAAGAGAAGATGCGCGCCGCCTATGCCATCACCGACAAGCAGGCCCGCGTCGCCGCGGTGTCTGCCGCCAAGGACGAGATCAAGGCCTCGCTCAGCGAAGAGCAACTGGCGGACACGAATCTCGGTTCGGCGATGAAGAAGCTGGAATCGACCGTGCTGCGCTCCGACGTGGTCAAGCATGGCCGCCGGATCGACGGCCGCGCCCTGACCCAGGTCCGGCCGATCGAATGCGAAGTGGGCCTGCTGCCCCGGACGCATGGCTCGGCGCTGTTCACCCGCGGCGAGACCCAGGGCCTGATCGTCACCACGCTGGGCACCGGCGATGACGAACAGATCATCGACGCGCTGCACGGGAACTTCCGCTCGAACTTCCTGCTGCATTACAACTTCCCGCCCTATTCGGTCGGTGAAGTCGGCCGCGTGGGCAGCCCCGGTCGCCGCGAGATCGGTCATGGCAAGCTGGCCTGGCGCGCGCTGCAGGCGGTTCTGCCCGCGCCCACCGACTTCCCCTACACCATCCGCCTGGTCTCCGAGATCACCGAATCGAACGGGTCCTCCTCGATGGCCACCGTCTGCGGCGGCTCGCTGTCGATGATGGATGCGGGCGTTCCGCTGAAGGCTCCGGTGGCCGGTGTGGCCATGGGGCTGGTGCTGGAAGACGATGGCGAGTTCGCGGTCCTGACCGACATCCTCGGCGACGAGGACCATCTCGGCGACATGGACTTCAAGGTCGCGGGCACCGAGCAGGGCATCACCTCGCTGCAGATGGACATCAAGGTGGCGGGCATCACGCCTGCGATCATGGAGAAAGCCCTGGCCCAGGCCAAGGACGGCCGGATGCACATCCTCGGCGAGATGGCCAAGGCGCTGACCGAAGCCGGCGATTTCTCGGCCTATGCGCCGCGGATCGAGACGATGACCATCCCCACCGACAAGATCCGCGAAGTGATCGGCTCGGGCGGCAAGGTCATCCGCGAGATCGTCGAGGTCTCGGGCGCCAAGGTCGACATCAACGACGATGGCGTGATCAAGATTGCCTCGGCCAATGGCGATGCGATCAAGAAGGCCTATGACATGATCTACTCGATCGTGGCCGAGCCGGAAGAAGGCAAGATCTACAAGGGCACCGTCGTCAAGATCGTCGATTTCGGCGCCTTCGTGAACTTCTTCGGCAAGCGCGACGGTCTGGTCCATGTCAGCCAGATCGAGAACCGCCGCCTGAACCATCCTTCCGACGTGCTGAAGGAAGGTCAGGAAGTCTGGGTCAAGCTTCTGGGCTTCGATGATCGCGGCAAGGTGCGCCTGTCGATGAAATCCATCGACCAGGCGACCGGCGAGGAAGCCCCCAAGGAAAAGGAAGCTGAAGCCGACGAATAAGGGCTTCGGAATATCCGGAAAAAAGGGGCGCGGTCCGCGAGGGCCGCGCCTCTTTCCGTCTCCCCCCACCGATGCCGGGCTCCGGGAAAGGGGCGGGCTGTCACGGCAACGCTCCGACAAGGAGCATCTGCTCGGCCCAAGCCTCCAGCCCAGGGCCATGCCGATATGAACTGCCCTTGGCCGTTTTCACGCCCCAAGCTCCTGTCGGCAGGCGCGCAAGCCCCTGCGCCGCCTCCTTGAGCGCGGCCGGGGCAGACGCCCGTGGGCAATCCGCGCGGCGCGGGCAGCGGCCCGGATGCAAGACGGCGATCTGCCAGGCGCAGGGCCGTCGGAACGATCGCGCGGCTGCGATCCTTGTCCTGCTGCCGGTCGGTCGCGCGATCCGGTGCTTGAGGCTGTCGGCCTTTGCGCTCCGGCCCAGGACGCCTTCGCGCATGCCGTCCCTGTCCCTTCCGGGATGCCTCGGGATCGGGACCACAAGGGTCGTCCTTGCGGATATGGCAGCAGACCGACACCGGATCGCCCGCGCCTGCCCCGATACGGAAGGAGTAGCGGAAATGCCCCATTCTGCTAAGAGAGGCCCGGACCTGCGGCGGAGGATTGCGGCACGCTGCACGCAGAGCGTGCGGGGGCGACGATACAAGGATCGGCAAGGGGCGGCCCGGGCGCCCGCAGGAAACGGAGCGGACGATGCGTATTGATTATGATGCCCTGTCGCAAACGCTTGCGGCGCTGACCGAAGGCGAGACCGATCCGGTGGCGCTCATGGCGACCATGGCCTGCGAGCTGCACCATGCCGATGACCGCTTCGACTGGACCGGTTTTTACCGCAATGTCGGTGCCGAAATGCTCAAGATCGGTCCCTATCAGGGCGGACATGGCTGCCTGACAATCCCGTTCTCGCGCGGGGTCTGCGGCGCGGCGGCCCGCAGCGGCGAGGTTCAGATCGTCGAGGATGTCCTGGCCTTTCCGGGCCATATCGCCTGTTCCTCGACCACCCGGTCCGAAATCGTGCTGCCGGTCCATGACGGGACGGGCGCGCTTCTGGGCGTGCTCGACATCGACAGCGACCGCCCCGCCGCCTTCGACGCCACCGATGCCGAAGGTCTGGCGCGGCTTCTGGCCCAGACCTTCGCCCGATGAGCCTCGAGGCCTGGGCCGTCTTCGCGCTGTTCTGGGCGCTTTTCGTCACCACGCCGGGTCCGAACGCGGTCAACTGCATCACCAATGGCATGACCCATGGGCTGCCGCGCGCGCTCTGGGGCGTGGCGGCGATCCTGACCCAGGCGGCGCTGTTCCTGACACTTTCGGCGGCGGGCATCACCGCGCTGATCGCGGCCAGCCCAACGGTCTTTGCCTGGGCCAAGCTTTTCGGTGCGGCCGTGCTGATCTGGCTTGGACTGCGGGGCTGGCGCAATGCCGCCATCGCGGTCGCCCCGCGTCCGGCCTCCGGCGCCTCGATCTATGGCCGCGCCTTCCTGATCGCGACGGTAAACGCCAAGAGCGTCGCGGGCTATCTTGCCGCCTTCTCGCAATTCGTCGAGCCGGGCGTTCCGATCGCCCGGCAGATGACCGCCATCGTGCCGACCGCGCTGACGCTGACGGCGCTTTCCTACAGCACCTATACCGCGCTCGGCGCCTGGCTCGGCGGGCTGGCGCTCGGGGCGGTGATGAATACCCGGCTCCGGCAGGTGCTGGCGGCCTGCTTCATCCTTTACGGGATACTTCTCGGCGCCTCGGCGCTCTGAACCCGCCTCCGGCCCTCTTGGCCAGCCTCGCCCGCCCGTCGACGGCCCCGTTCCGGTCAGGCCTTCCCGCCCCAGCCGTCCGCACCGGCTTCGCCTTTGACGATGCCATCGGGGGTCCAGAACAGATGGCTCTTTCGCGCGGCCCTGATCAGCGCCTTGTGGCGGCGCATCTTCTCGGGATCGGCATAGCCGCGCGGGTGATCGAGATGCACCAGCGGGGCGGAATAGCGCAGATGCACGCCCTTCACCCCGGCATTGTTCAGCCGCACGCCCAGATGCTTGTCCTGCCCGCCATATTTGATCGTCTCGTCATAGCCGTTGATCTTCAGCAGATCCGCCCGCCAGACCGAGGCATTGGCGCCGCAAAGCGCCCGCGTCACCGGCGACAGCCGGTCGAGCACGGCCATGACCGGCACCGGAAACGGCCGGGTCTTGAGCCAAGTCGACAGCTTGCGGATCGCACGGTTTTCCGACAGCCAGCGACGGTCGAAGACGGTGCCGTCCTGCACCAGCTCGGGGGTGACACTGGCGGTGGCCTCGGCGTCAAGCCGGATCAGGCTGCCGGTCGCGAACCGCCCCGGCCGGGTCAGCGCCAGATGCCGCCCGACGAAATCGGGATGGATCAGCACGTCGCCATCTATGAAGACGATGATATCGGCCCCGGACGAGGCGATGGCCTTGTTCAGGATCGCGCCCTTCTCGAAGCCGCGATCCTCGTGCCAGAGATGGCGAACGGTCAGGTCGGGATGGCGGGCCGCGAAGGCCTCGATCACCGCCTTCGTCTCGGGGCCCGAGCCGTCATCGGCAACGCAGATGCTGCCAGGCGCGACCCGCTGGCAGGCCACCGACTCGAGGCAGAGCGCCAGCGACCGCGGGTTGTTGTAGGTCGAAAGGATCAGTTCGGATCGCATCGCTGGCCCCCGGGGACGTGAGCCCCCCAGATAGGCGCTCCCCCCGCCAAAGCCAAGCGGGAGGAGCGGCCGGGCTCAGCCCGCCTGCTTGACCTTGCGCAGGTAGGGGAAGATCTCCTCGACCTCGCCGAACTGGGCCCGCGCCTCCTCGGTCGAGACCGAAAGACCGACGATCACGTCCTCGCCGGGGCGCCAGTTGGCGGGCGTGGCGAAGGGACCGGTCTTGTTGCCCCGGATCGCGTCGAGCACGCGCAGGATCTCGTCGAAATTGCGGCCCACCGTCATCGGATAGATCAGCATCAGCTCGATCTTCTTGTCGGGATTGATGATGAAGGTGGTCCGCACCGTGGCGGAATCGTTCGCCGTGCGGCCGTCGGGCAGATAAGCCTCGGCGGGCAGCATGTCGTAAAGCTTGGCGACCTTCAGCCCGTCATCGGCGATGATCGGGAAGGACGCGTCGCAACCGGCATGGGTCTCGATATCGGCCTTCCATTTCAGGTGCTCTTCGACAGGATCGACCGACAGGCCGATGATCTTGGCATTGCGCTTCGCGAACTCGCCCGAAAGCCGGGCGGCAGCGGCGAATTCGGTGGTGCAGACCGGGGTGAAATCCTTCGGATGCGAGAACAGGACGGCATAGCTGTCGCCGATCCAGTCATGGAAATCGATCGGACCGTCGGTGGTCTCGGCGGTGAAATTCGGGGCGATGTCATTGATGCGCAAGGACATGGGCGGGTTCCTTTCGAAATGAGAAATGCGTTCCGCTTCTTAGATAGGTTCTAATTGCTGCGGGTGCATCCCCCTTTTCGCCGCAACCGCGAAATCGACATGTCGCAGGGGGGTCAGAACGGAGCCCGGGAGGTGAAATTCATCCCTGCGCCACCATCGGGATGACGCAGCCGGAGCGCCTCGGCATGCAGCATCAGCCTGGGCGCCGCACGCGCCGGACCTTCGGCATAGAAGGGATCGCCCAGGATCGGGTGGCCCAGTTCGCGCATATGGACCCGCAGCTGGTGGCTGCGACCGGTCTTTGGGAACAGCCGAACCCGGGTCGCGGTCTCTTCATAGCGAACGACGCGCCAGTCTGTGACGGCCGGGCGACCGTTCTCATGGTCGACCATCTGCCGCGGCCGGTTCGGCCAGTCGACGATCAGCGGCAGATCGACGGTGCCGGTCTTCGGCGCGAGCCTGCCCCAGACCCGGGCGACATAGGTCTTCTTCGTCTGACGCTTTTCGAATTGCAGCCCCAGATGGCGCTGGGCATGGGGCGTCAGCGCGAAGACCATCACCCCGGACGTGTCGCGGTCGAGCCGATGCACCAGCAGCGTCTCGGGAAAGACCGACTGCAGTCGCGTCAGCAGGCAATCGGCCAGCTCGGGCCCCTTGCCCGGCACCGACAGCAGGCCCGGAGGCTTGTTCACCGCCAGAAGCTCATGGTCGTGATGCAGGATATCGAGCGGCGTGTCGGGGGGCGCATAGCTGTCCATGCGCCGCGCGGTAGCCGGTTCGGTCCGCCGGTGCAAGGTCGGAGCAAGCTCGGGGCAAGGTCGGAGCGTCCGGCGAGGATCGAGGAACGCCCGATACTGCGAGGCAGGGAGATGTCCTGCTGCGCGGCAAGACCGGGCTGGTATTTTCCGATGCCGCGGACGTGACAGCCCCCCCTGTAACCGGGCGATGAAATCGCCTAATGCCCCAGGATGCGGGTCAGAAGAGAACCGGCGGCGCGCGGGGTGCCCGAACGAAGGCGGCCTCAGGCGTCGGAGTCGCCGGTCCCGGACGCCCCGCCGATACGGGTCATGAAATGCCGGATGATCAGCACATAAAGCGCCACGCACATCGCCAGCGTTGCGAAAAGCTGCAGGATGACGAGGATGGCCGCATGCGACAGCCCGGTCAGGACGATGAGGTTCAACAGGATGCCGACCCCGAAGATCATCAGGAAGAACGGCGGAATATGGCGGATGGCCTTCATGGATCGCGAGCCTCTTTCTGTATCCTTCCCGCAGCCTAGAGCGAAGCGCCGCACAGGCCAAGGGGAGGCGCCATGCGTCTGACCGCGGAATTCTGGGTGCAGGCCTATCTGGCGCGGCTCAGGCTCGAGGGCATCCCGGCCTTCGTGGTGGCGCATGGCGACGACACCGCGGGGGCGGTTCTGGTCAAGCTCAACACGCTGGACGGGCAGGCCCGCGCCTATCAGCGCGCCTTCGATCTGAATTCGGGCGAGCGGCGCTGGATGGAGCTGGCCGAAGGCGGCGAGGCCGAGGTCGATGCCGCCATCGGACGCCAGCGGGGCTTCGACCCGGATCTCTGGGTGATCGAGGTCGAAGATCGGGACGGCCGCCATCTGCTGGGTGCCGACGGCCTTGCGTGACGGCAGCGTCGGGTCATGGGTATTTTCGCCAAGAAGAAGACCGGAGCGGGGGTAAGGCGGTGATCGAGTGGCGCGACGAGGGGGTGGTGCTGGCGATGCGCCCGCATGGCGAAAGCTCGGCCATCGTCGAGCTGTTCACCCCCGGCCATGGTCGCCATCTGGGCGTGGTCCGGGGCGGCGCGGGGCGGCGGCTGGCGCCGGTGCTGCAACCGGGCGCACAGCTTTCGGCGGTGTGGAAGGCACGGCTCGAGGATCACCTCGGCGCCTTCGCGGTCGAGCCGCTGCGGAGCCGTCTTGGCCATGTGATGGGCGATCCGGCAGCACTGGCCGGGCTTGACGCGGTGACGTCGCTTCTGGCCTTTGCCCTGCCCGAGCGGGCGCCGCATCCCGGGCTTTATGCCCGCTCGGTCGCGCTGCTCGATCTTCTGGGCGCGGACGGGGACTGGCCGCTGGCCTATCTGCGCTGGGAGATGGCGCTCCTTGAGGAGATGGGGTTCGGGCTTGACCTCGGCCGTTGCGCGGTCACCGGCGCGCGCGACGATCTGGCCTTCGTCTCGCCGAAAAGCGGCCGCGCGGTAAGCCGGGCGGGCGCGGGCGACTGGGCCGACCGGCTGTTGCCGCTGCCGCCCTGCCTGATGGGCCAGGGGGCGGCGATGCCCGGCGAGATTGCCGGCGGCCTGCGCCTGACCGGGCATTTCCTCTCGAAATGGCTGGCGCCCGCGCTGGGCGACCGGCCGCTGCCCGGCGCGCGGGCGCGGCTGGTGCGGCTGCTGGCGCGCGCGCCCGGCTGAGCCGCGCATTTGCTTTCCCCGGGGGCTGTGCTATCGACGCCGCCGAACGGATGTGAAGGGGCGGCCGGCATGGACGAGCTCAGGCAGAAATATCTTGGCGCGATTGCCGATGCGGCGGACGAGCCGACGCTGGAAGAGCTGCGGCTGCAGGCCGTCGGCAAGAAGGGCGAGGTCAGCCTGAAGATGCGCGAACTGGGCAGGATGACGCCCGAGGAACGCCAAGAGATGGGCCCGAAGCTGAACGCGCTGAAGGACGAGATCAATTCGGCACTGGCGGCCAAGAAGGCGGCGCTGGCCGATGCCGCGCTGAACGAGCGGCTCCGGGCCGAATGGCTGGACGTGACGCTGCCCGGGAGGCCGCGGCGGCAGGGCACGATCCATCCGGTCAGCCAGGTCACCGACGAGATCACCGCGATCTTCGCCGATATGGGCTTTTCGGTTGCCGAGGGGCCGCAGATCGAATCCGACTGGTTCAATTTCGATGCGCTGAACATCCCGCCCGAGCACCCGGCCCGGCAGGAGCATGACACCTTCTTCATGAGCCGCGCCGAGGGTGACAACCGTCCGCCGCATGTGCTGCGCACCCATACCTCGCCGGTTCAGATCCGCGCGATGCAGGAGACCGGCGCGCCGATCCGGGTGATCGCGCCGGGCCGGGTCTATCGCTGCGACTACGACCAGACCCATACACCGATGTTCCATCAGGTCGAGGGGCTGGCGATCGGCCGCGACATTTCCATGGCCAACCTGAAATGGGTGCTGGAAGAGTTCTGCCGCGCCTTCTTCGAGGTCGAGGGCGTCGAGCTGCGCTTCCGCGCCTCGCATTTCCCCTTCACCGAGCCGTCGGCCGAGGTCGATATCCGTTGCTCCTGGGCAGATGGCAGCCTCAAGATCGGCGAGGGCGACGACTGGATGGAGATCCTGGGCTCGGGGATGGTGCATCCCAAGGTTCTGAGCGCAGCGGGCGTCGATCCCTCACAGTGGCAGGGCTTTGCCTTCGGCATCGGGATCGACCGGCTGGCCATGCTGAAATACGGCATTCCCGATCTGCGCGCCTTCTTCGACAGCGATCTGCGCTGGCTTCGGCATTACGGCTTCTCGGCGCTGGACGTGCCGACGCTGCAGGGCGGGCTCAGCGCCTGATACGGGCGGCGCGGCCCTAGCGCCGCGCAAGCAGCTCGTCGAGCAGCCGGACCGCCTCGTCATCCCCGACCGGAGCGAAATCGGCGTAATGGGCGGCCGCCCCGCGGAAATCGCGCGGGGCCTCCAGAAAGATCAGCCGGTCGGTCATGCCGCGCATCTTCCAGACCACCTCCTGCGGACCGACCGGGACCGCCAGCCAGATCTCGAGCGGGCCGCGATTATGCAGCGCCCGCAGCGCCGCGCGGGTCGAGGCGCCGCTCGCAAGCCCGTCGGCGACAAGGATGGCGGTGCGGCCCGAAACCCGTTGGGGCGCCCGCCCGCCAAGCAGGCGGCAACGGGCAGCGGCGGTTTCCGCAAGGCAGGCCTCTACCCCGACCGCGCAATCGGCCTGGGACAGCCCGGCCGCGGCAAGGCTGTCGGCCTCGAACAGCACCTCGCGCGCCGCGCCGTCGACCACGGCCCCCACCGCCAGTGCGGGAGTGCCGGGTGCTTCGATGCCTTTCACGAAAATCGGGTCCAGCGGGCAGCCCAGCGCCCGGGCCACCGGCGCCGCGACCGGCACCCCTGCGGGGCCGAGCGCCAGCACCAGCGGGTTTTCCGGCTCTGCCGCCAGAACCTTTTCGGCCAGAAGCCGTCCGGCCGCCTCTCGGGACTGAAACATCGCGCACCCTCCCTTTGCGGCCAGGCAGCTCAGCGCCGGAGCGTACCGCCCGTCGCCTTTTCGACCTTGGCCACGATCTTCTGACCGACAGCCTCGATATCCTTCTCGGTCAGGGTCTTGTCGGTCGGTTGCAGCCGAACGGTGATCGCCAGCGACTTCTTGCCCTCGCCGAGCGCGCCGCCGACGAATTCGTCGAAGACCCGGACCTCCTCGATCAGAGCCTTGTCGGCTCCGGTCGCGGCATTGACCACCGTCATCGCCTCGACGCCTTCCTCCAGCACGAAGGCGAAGTCGCGTTCGACCGCCTGCAGGTCCGAGACCGTCAGCGCAGCGCGGGTCGCGCCCTTGCGGCGCGGCATCGGCGTCTCTTCGAGGAAGACGGTGAAGGCGACCGCGGGACCCTTCACGTTCATCTCGGCCAGAACCTTGGGATGCAGCTCGCCGAAACTGGCCAGCACCTTCTTCGGCCCGAGGCAGACCCGCCCCGACCGGCCCGGATGCCACCAGTCCGGGGCCGCGCGCAGGATCTGCGCCTTGGCGGGCGCGCCGATGGCGGCCAGCACGGCCTCGCAATCGGCCTTGGCATCGTAAAGATCGACCGGACGACGCGAACCGTAGGGGTCGCGCGGCGCCGCGGCACCGACCAGAAGGCCCGTGGCCTGGATATGCTGTTCTCCCGGTTCGGCGCCCTGGAAGGCGGGGCCGACCTCGAACAGCGCCAGATCGGCGAAGCCGCGCGCCTGGTTCCGCGCCGCGGCCTGCAACAGCCCCGGCAGCAGGTCGGGCCGCATATGGCTCATCTCGGAAGAGATCGGGTTTTCCAGCGCCATCGCGTCGCTGCCCCCGCCGAACAGCACGGCACTGGCGCGGTCGACGAAGGAATAGGTGACGCATTCGTTATAGCCCAGCGCCGCGCAGGTCCGCCGCGCGGCCGAGGACCGGCGCTGCATCGGGGTCAGGATCGCGGTCGGCACGCCGGGCTGGGGCCGCGGCATCGGCCTGCCTTCCAGCTTCGTCAGCGAGGCGACGCGGGCCACCTCCTCGACCAGATCGGCCTCGCCCAGCACATCGGGGCGCCAGGACGGCACATGCGCCATGTCGCCCTCCATCCGGAAGCCAAGGGCGGTCAGCGTGGCGCGCTGGGTTTCAGCCGGGATCTCCATGCCGACCAGGCTTTCGACCCGGTCGGTATCCAGCCGGTAGGCCCGCGCCATATCGGGCACGGCGCCCGCGACCACCAGCTCGGAGGCCTCGCCGCCACAGAGATCGAGGATCATCCGGGTCGCGGCCTCGATACCCTCGGGCGTCCAGGCCGGATCGATGCCGCGTTCGAAGCGGTAGCGCGCATCCGAGTTGATCTTCAGCGCGCGGCCGGTCATGGCGGTGCGGATCGGGTCGAAATAGGCCGCCTCGAGGAAGACATCGACGGTCGCCTCGGTGCAGCCGGTGGTCTCGCCGCCCATCACCCCGCCCAGGCTCTCGACACCGGTCGCGTCCGAGATCACGGTCATGCCGGGCTCGATGACATAGGTCTTGCCGTCGAGCGCGAGGAACTGCTCGTCGCCCGCTGCTGCATGGACCTTGAGCCCGCCCCCGAGCTTGGCGATGTCGAAGACATGCAGCGGGCGGTTCATGTCATAGGTGAAGTAGTTGGTGATATCGACCAGCGCCGAGATCGGCCGGAGACCGATCGCCTTCAGCCGCTGCTGCAGCCATTGCGGCGACGGCCCGTTCTTCACGCCGCGGATCGCACGGCCGTAGAAGACCGGACAGGCGTTGGCCTGGGTCTCGGGGTCGATGGTGACGGTGACCGGACAGGGGAAGCTGCCTGCGACGGGCGCCACCTCGACCGGCTTCAGCCGCCCGACGCCGCGCGCGGCCAGATCGCGGGCGACGCCATGGATGCCCAGCGCATCGGGCCGGTTCGGCGTGATCGCGATCTCGATCACCGGGTCGACCTTGGCCGGATCGTTCGCCGCCAGCCAGTCGACAAAGCTCTGCCCGACCTCGCCCGAGGGCAGTTCGATGATGCCGTCATGTTCGTCCGACAGCTCCATCTCGCGCTCCGAACACATCATGCCGTGGCTCTCGACGCCGCGGATCTTGCCGACCTGGATGGTGATGTCGATGCCGGGGATATACATGCCGGGATGGGCGATCACGACGGTGATGCCCTCGCGCGCATTGGGGGCGCCGCAGACGATCTGTTTCTCGCCCTGCCCGGTCGCGACCTGACAGACCCGCAGCCGGTCGGCATCGGGATGCTGCTCGGCCTTCAGGACCTTGCCGATGGTAAATTCCTGCAACGCCCGGGCCGGGTTCTCGACGCCCTCGACCTCGAGCCCGAGATCGGTCAGCGCGTAGAGGATTTCGTCGAGCGTGGCCTCGGTCTCGAGGTGCTCTTTCAGCCAGGACAGGGTGAATTTCATCGTGGATGAGCCTTCTGGGGTCGCGGGTCGGGCCTGTCTCTAGCCCAAAGGGCGCCCTTGCGAAAGAGCCAAGGCCCGACCGGGCATGGCGCCGCGGCCGGGCCGGCCTGCGCCCGGGCTCTCGGACCCGGCCGATGGCGGCATCCTCGCTACCGCCGATGCAGATCGCGGCCAAGCGCGGCGGAGGCACCGCGTTTCGGGCCCATGAAGAAGCGTCACCGGACTGCGCCCGGCACCGCAGACAACCACCTCCTCCATGCCATTCTCGCGTCATTTTCCCGATCCACGCTTACTGGACGGTAAGAAATGGCGTCTAGCCTCGCCGACATGTCAGCAGGAGTCAGGACGGCATGAAACTGCAATCCCAACTGCGCGGCGACGCTCTTCACATTGTCGTCGACGAGGAAAGGATCGATTCAGCGGTCGCCATCCGGTTCAAGGAGGCGGTGCGCGAACAGGCGGCCGACGGCCCCGGGCGGGTCGTGCTGGACCTCGGCCGCGTCGATTTCCTGGACAGCAGCGGCCTCGGGGCCGTGGTCTCGGTGATGAAGCTGATCGGGCCGGGCGGCAAGCTCGAGCTGTGCAACCTCACGCCGAATGTCGACAAGGTCTTCCGCCTGACCCGCATGGACCGCGTCTTCACCATCCATGACAGCCTCGATAGCGCCTTCCCCGAAAGGCAAGGCATCGCATGACCCTGTCGCGCGCGCCCCGTGGCGAGGCGTCTCCGGCGGCGGAAGACACGTCGTCCCGGCTGCCTGCCGACAGCCCGCCACCCGTGATCGTCGAGGCCACACCGCTCGGCGTACGGGCCGCCCTGCTGGAGATGCGGGCACGCTTCGGCCCGTCGATGCCCTTTGACGGGTCGCTCGGCATGGCCGAGATCGTGCTGGCCGAGGTCCTGAACAACATCGTCGAACATGCCTATTCCGGGGGTCGCAGCGGCCCGATCGAGCTCCGGCTTGTCCGCGCCGGGATCTGGCTGCGGGTCGACGTGCGCGATTACGGCCGCCCGATGCCCGGCGAAAGCCTCCCCGACGCAGAAAAGATCAACGCAGACATGGCCGGCGCGGAGTTCCGGCCCGAGACCGCCCCGGAAGGAGGGTTCGGCTGGTTCCTGATCCGCGCCTTCGCGCGCGACCTCGACTACAGCCGCAACGGCAACCAGAACCGGCTGCGCTTCACCGTGCCGCTGAACGAAGACTGCTAGATCGCGCTGCTAGTCGCAAAAAAACCGCCAACCTTCCCCCTACAGGCCCAAATCCGATGAGATACTGCAAGGGTAGCTGCAATTGGCTTCCCTCGGCGTCACGTTCGATATCAGCCCCCACCCAGAACGTGGCGCCGAGGTCTTCACCGATTACCCCCTGCACCCAGCCGTGGTTGCTCATGAGACCATTCACCGCTTCCAGCGGCGCATGCCTTTGGGTGGACATTTCTCAGAAATTGTCCCTCGCAGAATTTGACCGCTGAGAATTCACAAAGTGAATCCCTGCGGTCAAGCGGCCGGTACAAGCAAGCCCTCAGTCACCCGCCCCAGCACAACCAACGGGCTCATCCATTCTGCTTCGCTGCGCAGGCGCGGGTCAGTGTCGATCTGGCCGGGCAAAGTGACGACCTTTCTCGCGCCGCATGACCCCAGCCCCGGCCACCCTACGGTGTTCCCGGATGCCGCGACCCGGCTTTGTCTGTCGATCGCGGTCACGTCCGACCTGCCCTGCCACGCGGCAGACTGCCCGAATTCCCGCCAGCCTGCTGGACTGGCGGGACCAGACTGGCCTGACTGAACTGGCAGATTCCCGAGGTCTTCCCGTGAACCCTCGAGATCTCGAGCCGCCGAGCACTGGGCTTTCTCAAACCGTTGGCGGACAATAGGTCATTTGCCGACATTGGTTCGGGGACAGTGCCGAATGGCATTGAGCTCCCGGGCGACGATGAATGGCACGCATGCAGGTTCAGGAACGGTACCAATGGCACAAGGTCGATCTGGCCATGGACCCCGCCGATAATGCCGATGACACGCGACGCGGCCATGCCGTTCAGGCCCATCCCGGCGCGGCGCGTTTTCAAAGGAAGGGGCCGGGTGCAGCCACGGGAGAACCGACGACATCCTGCCCGGAGCGATGACGGTACTCCGGGCAGGATCATTTCAATCCCGCATGACCGCCATCGCGGCGCGGCCGACATCCTGCAGGGCACGATTGCGTGTTTGGGAATCGGCATCGACATCCGAAACGAAGATAGTGACGATCCAGGGCGATCCGTCGACCGGGGTGACCAGGGCAACAAGGTTGCGCGTGTGGGTGCCGCTCCCGGATTTGTCGAGGATCACCCAGCCCTCCGGCGCCTCGGCACGCAACAGATTGCCCGTCACCCCGCCATGGCTCATCCACTCTGCCAGCTGACCGCGCGAAGACCGGGACAGGACATCCCCCAGCAGCAGCCCGCGCAGGGCTTCCGTCATGGCGGCCGGGGTCGTGGTGTCGCGCAGATCGGCGGCGTTGAAGGTGTTCAGCTCGGGTTCGTTGCGGTCCAGCCGACTGATCGTGTCTCCGGCGCTGCGGAAGAACCGGGTCACGGCCTGCGGGCCGCCCAGATGGGCGAGCAGCAGGTTTGCGGCGGTGTTGTCGCTCATGTCGATCGCGGCCAGGCAAAGCTCCGCGATGGTCATTTCGCCACCGGCCCGTTTCTCCGTGACCGGCGCATAGGCCAGAAGGTCCGATTTCCGGACCGGCAGCTCGGTTTGCAGCGACAGATCCCCCGCATCGCGACGGGCCAGAACGGCACCGCAAAGCGGGACCTTCATCGTGCTGTTCATCAGGAAACGCTCGTTCTCGCGATGCGTCCAGGACAGCCCGGAGCCGGTATCCACCAGCGAAACGCCGATGCGGGCGCCAAGCCGGCTTTCAACCCGTTCGACGGTATCGGCGAGCGTTTCCAGAGGGGTTTGCGCAAGCGATGCGGAGGCCAGACACAGGCCGAGAGAGAGCCCTGCCGCGACACGCGACAGAACCGATGCGGGAATTCGCATGGGATCGTCCTTTTGAGATTCGCGCCTGAGGCGCTCAGGGGAAGACATCATGTGATGTCATGACAGATCTCATATTCCGGCTTGAACTTACGCCGCAAACGACAAATCTTATGACTGGACATTAGAAAAGGTAATCCCATGGACCGTCCCGACCTGCCGCTCAATGCCCTGCGGGTGTTCGAGGTCGCGATGCGGCAGGGCAGCTTCACCAAAGCCGCGATCGAGTTGCGCGTGACCCAGGCCGCCGTCAGCCACCAGATCGCGCGGCTCGAAGACCTGCTGGGCGTGGTGTTGTTCCTGCGCACGTCGCAGGGGCTGGTCCCGACCGACGAGGGGCGGCTGCTGTTCCCGGTGCTGGAACACGGGTTCGATGCGATGGCGCGGGTGCTGGGCCGGCTTGGCGGGCGGCGCGATGTCGAGGTCCTGAAGGTCGGCGTCAACACCACCTTTGCGCTGGGCTGGCTGATGCCGCGACTGGCGGCCTTCGCGCAGGCGCATCCCGAGATCGATCTGCGGATCTCGACCAACAACAATCGGGTCGAGATCCTGCGCGAAGGTCTCGACATGGCGATCCGCTTCGGCACCGGCGGCTGGACAGGGCATGACGCGATCCCGCTGATCGAGGCACCGCTTACGCCGCTCTGCGCCCCGGCAATGGCGGCGCATCTGTTGCATCCGGCAGATCTCGGCCAGATGACGCTGTTGCGCAGCTATCGCAGTGCGGAATGGCCGGGCTGGTTCGAGGCCGCGGGCGTGGCCTGCCCGCCGATCACCGGACCGGTCTTCGACAGCTCGATAGCGCTTGCCGAACTGGCCGCTTCAGGCGCCGGCACGGCGCTGCTGCCGATCACGATGTTCGAGAGCTACATCGCGCAGGGCCGACTGGCACAGCCCTTCGGCATCACCGTCTCGGCCGGACGCTACTATCTCGCCTGGCCATCGGACAGGCCTGCAACCCCCGCGATGCGTATTTTCTCAAGCTGGCTGTCGGGCAAAAGCGCCTTGTGACCCGTTGCCCTCCAGCGTCGCGAGCGCAGGAGATCCGCGCCAGGCCTCATGACAAACCGATCCTGCAGGACGAAAGTGGCAGAGCATCATCCCCGACCGACCAGCGCCACAGCAGGTCTTGCTGCATCTGCCCCGCGCGGCACCGTTCGAGGCGGATACCCGCGCGGGATGCGCGCATCCCTGCCTTCGTCCTTGAGCCAGCCGGGATGCATCCTCTTCCGCACAGGGCATCAAGGCCCGGCCATTTCATCGTCCCCTCAGGGCTTGATCGCGCCTTGTTCGGCATACGCAGGCATGGGACCGCCGACCCGGGCAAATCCCGACAAAATCTCTCTTGTAACCGCACCCCGGATCGAATTACCGGCTTCCTGACCAATTTGCTCACTGATGGAGACATCGTCCGATGTCGAAAAAGGCGATCCTTGCGCTGGGAAGCGCCGTGCTGGCGGTCTCCGGCGTGGCGGTGCAGGCCGCAACCGACTACCCCCTGACGATCGAGAATTGCGGCCAGAGCGTCACTTTCAGCCAGGCGCCGCAAAACGCGGTGGCTCTGGGCCAGAACAGCGCAGAGATCATGCTGCTTCTGGGGCTGGAAGACCGGATGGCGGCCACCGCCTTCTGGCCGAATGCCGTGTTGCCAGAACTGGCCGAGGCCAATGACGGGGTCGAGGTGCTGACCGTCGAATTCCCGACACTGGAATCCGTTCTGTCGAAGCAACCCGATTTCGTTGCGGCCATGCTGACGACACTGCTTGGCGCCGACAGCAAGGTCGCCAGCCGCTCGGATTTCGAAGAGCTCGGCATTCCGACCTACCTGTCGCCAAGCGCCTGCTCGACGACGCTGGATGCGGGCGACGCCTATGGCTCGCGCGACAAGCTCTGGAACATGGATCTGCTGTACAAGGAGATCGAGGACCTGTCCCGCATCTTCGATGTGACCGACCGGGGACAGGCCGTAATCGCGGATTTCAAGGCGCGCGAGGCGGCCTTGCGCGCGGAATTCGCCAGGAACGAGGATCTGACCTTCCTGTTCTGGTTCTCCAGCCCGTCGCCCGCCGATGATGCCTTTCTTGGCGGCGGCAACGGCCCCTCGGGCTATATCGCGGATCTCCTCGGCGGGTCCAACGCCATCCAGACCGAGGCAGACTGGCCCGCGCTTGGCTGGGAAGGCATCATCGCGGCGGATCCGACCGTGTTCGTCGCGACGCAGGTCGACCGCAATCGCTGGGATCTGGATGCCGCACAAAACAAGATCGACTTCCTGACATCCGATCCGACCGTCAGCCAGATGCCAGCGGTTCGAAACGGTCGGATCGTGGTCATGAGCGGCGCGGCGATGAACCCCGGCATCCGCACCCTCTACGGCGCCGAGCAGGTGGCCGAACAGCTGAAGTCGCTTGATCTGCCGTGATGTCCTTTGAAGTTTCAGAAGAAGGCAGCGCGCGCCTCGTCGTCTTTCTTTGCCTGTCGCTGATCGCCCTGATCTTCGCCATCGCCGCCGCAACGGCTTTTGGCGATTACAATATCGGCCTGCGGACGGTCTTCCTGTCGGTCACGAACGAGCTTGGCCTGACCGGCGCCAAGATCACGCCGATCGAACAGAGCGTCGTCTGGAACCTGCGCCTGAGCCGCGCGCTGGTGGCGGCCCTGTCCGGGGCAGGGCTGGCGATCTGCGGGGCAATCCTGCAGGCGCTCTTGCGCAACGCGCTGGCCGAACCCTTCGTGCTGGGCGTGTCGGCGGGCGCCTCGACCGGGGCGGTCTGCGTGATCGTTCTGGGCATCGGGGCGGGCGGCCTGTCCCTGTCGCTGGGGGCTTTCGCAGGGGCCTTCGCGGCCTTCGCCCTCGTGGCGCTCCTGTCCAACGGCGCGACCAGCGGGCCGAACCACACGATCCTGGCCGGGGTCGCGGCATCGCAGCTTTTCAACGCGCTGACCTCCTATATCGTCACGACCTCGGGCAATGCCCAGCAGGCGCGGGATGTGATGTTCTGGCTTCTGGGCAGCTTCGGCGGCGTGCGCTGGCCGGATGTCCAGCTTTTGCTGGTCGTGGTCGCCCTCAGCCTCGCGATCTGCATCTGGATGGCGCGGTCGCTGGACGCCTTCACCTTCGGGGATGAAGACGCCGCGGCCCTTGGCGTGCCGGTGGCGCGTATCCGGCTGGTGCTGTTCGGCGTGACCGCGCTGCTGACCGCGACCATTGTCAGCATGGTCGGCGCCATCGGCTTCGTCGGTCTGGTCGTGCCGCATGCGGCCCGCTACATCGTCGGGCCATTGCATATGCGGCTGCTTCCGGCCTGCGCGGTGGTGGGCGCGGTCTTCATGGTGATCGCCGACATCGCCTCGCGCATGATCGCAACCCAGCAGACCGTGCCCATCGGGGTCGTGACGGCGCTGGTCGGCGTGCCCTTCTTCGCGATCATCCTCTACCGCGCGAGGCCGCAGGCATGACGATCCTGGCCGAGAACCTGACATGGGGCGTGAAGCGCAGGACCATCCTGTCGGACGTCTCGCTGAGGGTCGCGCCGGGCGAGACACTGGGCCTGATCGGCCCCAACGGATCGGGCAAATCCTCCCTGTTGCGGCTGCTGGCAGGGCTGCGGCGGCCAATCTCCGGCCGGGTCCGGATCAACGGGCAGGACATCGCGCATGTCTCGCGCAAGGCATTGTCGCGACAGGTGGCCTTTGTCCAGCAAAGCGCAGCCACCGACACCAATGTGACGGTCAGCGATGTCGTGCGGCTCGGACGGACTCCGCATCGCTCGGCGCTGGCGGGCTGGTCCGAGACCGACGAGGCGGCGGTGACGCAGGCGCTGGAGCGCGTGGAAATGGCCGCGCACAGGAAACAGGCCTGGCAGACCCTTTCGGGGGGCGAGCGGCAGCGGGTCCATATCGCGCGGGCGCTGGCGCAGACACCGCAGGTGATGTTCCTCGACGAGCCGACGAACCATCTCGACATTCATCACCAGATCGAGATCCTGGGCATGGTCCGCGATCTCGACCTGACCAGCGTCATCGCCCTGCACGACCTGAACCTGGCGGCCATGTTCTGCGACCGGATCGTGGTTCTGGAACGGGGTGTCATGCGCGCCTGCGGCACACCGGATGCCGTTCTGACCCGGGAGATCCTGCGCGATGTGTTCCGCGTCACGGCGCATGTCTGCAGATTGCAGGACGCGTCTCGGCCCCATATACGGTTCAGCGCGAAATGAGACGGTCCGGGGGGACGTGTGGCCGGGGTTTTGGTGCGGATGAAAGTGAAATGACGGCCCGGTCCTCCCTCGCAGCGCCGCTGCATCCCGTCCGGAACGAACGGCTTGGCATCGCGTTGCGGGTGCTCTCGACCCTCGCATTCGCCATGATGGGCGTCTGCGTGAAGGCGCTCGGAGATGCGGTCCCGCTGGGACAGGTGGTGTTCTTCCGCTCGGCCGTGGCCTTGCTGCCTCTGATCGCCTTCCTGTGGTGGCGCGGCGAGTGGCCTCGCGGTCTGGCGACGTCCCGCCCCATGGGGCATGTCGGCCGCTGCCTGATGGGCGCGGTCGCGATGTTCACCTCCTTCGCGACGATCCGCCTTCTGCCCCTGGCCGAAGCGACGATGCTGGCCTATCTCGCGCCGGTGATGCTGGCCCTGCTTGGCTGGGCCCTGCTCGGAGAACGCCCGAGCGCGGGCCGGATCGGCGGTGTCGTGCTTGGCCTTGCCGGAGCGGCGGCCTTCTGTCTGCCCGCCATTGCCGGTGCCCTGCCCGATAGCGGGGCGCTGGGCGTGGTTCTGGGGCTCGTGACCGCGGCGCTGACGGCCGGGGCCCTGATCCAGGTGCGCCGGCTGACATTGCTCGGCGAAGGCGCCGGGGCCATCGCCTTCTGGTTCGCCGTGGTCTCGGCCCTCATCGGCCTTGCGACGCTGCCCTGGGGCTGGGTCTGGCCCGGTCCGGCAACCCTCCTGCTGTTGATCGGAACCGGCCTGGCAGGCGGGATCGCCCATATCCTCATGACGCTGTCCTTCAGCCATGCCGATGCCTCGGCGCTTGCCCCCTTCGAATATCTTTCGGTTCTGTGGGCCGTGGCGCTGGGTTTTGCCTTTTTCGCCGAGCTGCCGGGCCTGGCCTTCCTGCTGGCAGGGCCATTGATCCTGACCGGCGCCTTTATTGCCCGTCCGGCAAAGCCGAAATGACCCACGGCGCGCGTGGTCTACGCAAGTTCTGAACGGCTTTAACCGGCAAGTTCCGGCAATCCTGCGGTCAAGAAGGATAAGGCGGGCGATGGCCGGAAGCCGGGCCGTTGGATCGCCATCGGGGCGGGTTGCCTGACGCTTCCGCTCCTTTCGCCGCCCGAGCGCCTCGGCGCAGATCGCCCCGACCGGCTTGCCGCCCGCGCGGGCATTGATGCAACAGCGGTCGCGGGCAGGGCCGAAGCGGCAGGTTTTCAACACCGCGGCGGGCACCGTATGGCAGCCGTCGAACGGCCCGGCAAAGCGAACCGTATGCCGACGTCAGGTCCCATCTCGCCTGACCGTTTCCAGCCTGCCATGCCGCGCCATAGATGCAAAGGAAGCCGCCGGGCTGGCAACGTTCCGCCCCCTGCCGCTTCGGGGCCGGGGCATCTCGACGCATCAGAAGCTATATGCCTGTCAAGGTAAGGTTTTCCGGCGCGCAGACTGCGACCGGCGGGCAGTTGACCCGATAGGGCTTTCATGCTCTCTGCTCGGTCGCTGGTTTCCCGCTTGGGAATTAAAAGGGAATTCGCCGCAGGCCATTTGGCCCGCGAACCGAAACTGCCCCCGCAACTGTAGGCGGCGAGCGACGGTCCGACAACGCCACTGGGCATTTGCCTGGGAAGGCCGGACCGGCGGACGACCCGTCAGTCAGGAGACCTGCCGGCATGAAACCACTATCAACCGGGCGGGGTTGCCCGGGGAAAGCGATGTTCATGCCCGGATCTTTCGGCCGTGCTCAGCCAGGCGCAGCTTGCGCCAGCCAAAGAACTGACATCCGCCCGACCCGCGAACCCCGGGGCCCGGAAGCCAATTTCCGGAGAATTTCCATGAACACCAAGACTGCCCTCCTTTCGGCGGCCCTTCTGGTCTGCGCGGGCACGGCCCAGGCCACCGACTATCCCCTGACGCTGGAGAATTGCGGCCAGACCCTGACCTTCGACGCCGCCCCCGCGCGCACCGTCACCGTCGGCCAGGCCACGACCGAGATCCTCTACCTGCTGGGGCTCGGGCCCACCGTGACGGGCACCTCGGTCTGGTTCACCAATGTCCTGCCGCAATTCGCCGAGCTGAATGCCGGGATCCCGCGGCTGGCCGACAACGATCCCAGCTTTGAAAGCGTGGCGGCCGAGACGCCCGATCTGGTGACCGTGCAACATGAATGGCATGTCGGCCCCCAGGGCATCGTCGCCACCCGCGAGATGTTCCATGATATCGGCGTGCCGACCTATGTGCTGCCCAGCGACTGCGCAAGCAAGGACAACAGCCGCGGCTCGGACGGCACCCGGAGCGAGATGTTCTCGACCGCCTCGATCCACCGGTCGATCGAGGAACTGGCGCGGATCTACGATGTCGAGGATCGCGGCGCCGAGCTGGTCGACGAGCTGAAGGCGCGTGAGGCCGCGGCCATCGAACATGCCCGGGCGCTGGATCTGCCCGAAGGGGTCTCGGCGGTGTTCTGGTACTCCTCCGCCGAAATGGACATCGACCCCTATGTGGCCGGGCGGAAGGGCGCGCCGGGCTACATGATGCAACAGCTCGGGATCGAGAATGTGGTGGCCTCCGACGAGGAATGGCCCACCGTCGGCTGGGAAAGCATCGCCAAGGCCGATCCGACGGTGATCGTGCTGGCCGAGATGACCCGCCGCCGCTTCCCCGCCGACGATGTCGAGAAGAAGCTTGAGTTTCTCCGCACCGATCCGGTCGCGAAAGAGATGACGGCGGTCCGCGAGAACCGGATCGTGGTGATGGATCTCCAGGCGATGGAAGCGACCGTGCGGGCGGTCTACGGGCTGGAAGAACTGTCTGCGGCCCTGGCCGGACTCGATCTGCAAGGATGAGGTCGCGCGCCCGTCGGGCCCGCTGGCACTGGGGGTGGATCGCACCCCCGGTGCTGCTGGCCGCGCTGATCGCCGGAACCGCGATCGGCGAGACCCGCATACCCGCCTCGACCGTGCTTCAGGTCCTGGGCAACAAGCTGTTCGGCACCGTCTACCCGGTCGCGCGGATCGATGAGGGCATCATCTGGAACTACCGCCTCGCCCGCGCGGTGGTGGCGGCCGCCTGCGGGGCGGGGCTCGCCCTGTCGGGTGTCGTGCTGCAGGCATTGCTGAGGAATGCGCTGGCCGATCCCTATCTGCTGGGGATTTCCGCCGGAGCCTCGACCGGCGCGGTCGCGGTCACCGTCGCCGGGTTCGGCGCGGGCGCGCTCTCGCTCTCGACAGGCGCCTTCGCCGGGGCGCTGCTGGCCTTCGTCATGGTCGCGGCCCTGGCGCGCGCGGCGGGCGGCGGCACCGGGCTGCAGGCGGCAGGCGTGATCGTTCTGGCAGGGATTGCCGGGGCACAGCTCTTCAACGCGATGACCGCCTTCCTGATCGCGAAATCCGCCAATGCCGAACAGGCCCGCGGCATCATGTTCTGGCTTCTGGGAAATCTCTCCGGTGCCCGCTGGCAGGACAGCCTGGTTGCCGTCCCCGCCGCGGCCTTGGGGCTCGGGGTCTGTCTCTGGCATGTGCGCAGCCTCGACGCCTTCACCTTCGGGGCGGACAGCGCGGCCTCGCTCGGCATCAACGTGCGCCGGGTGCAGGCGGTGCTGATCGGGGCCGCGGCTCTGGTCACCGCGCTCATCGTGTCGCTGGTCGGCGCCATCGGCTTTGTCGGGCTGGTGATCCCCCATGCGATGCGGTTTCTCGTCGGCGGGCGCCACCGCCTGCTGGTGCCGGCCTCGGCACTGGCCGGGGCGGTGTTCCTGATCGCGGCGGATATCGTCTCGCGCATCCTGATCCCGGGACAGGTGCTGCCCATCGGCGTGATCACCGCGCTGATCGGCGCGCCCGCCTTCGCGGCGATCCTGATCCGGGGGAGGGCCCGGAAATGATCCTGAGCGGTGAAGGCCTTGGCTGGCGGGTGCAGGGACGGGCCATCGTCTCTGACGTCACCCTGTCGGTCAGGCGCGGCGAAAGGTTCGGGCTGATCGGTCCGAACGGGTCGGGAAAATCGAGCCTGCTGCGCATGCTGGCAGGCATCCGGGCACCAAGCGAAGGCGAAGTGCGGCTGGAGGGCCAGCCCCTGAGCCGCCTTCCCCGCCGCGACGTCGCGCAGCGCGTGGCGCTGGTCGAGCAGCAGGCCGAAACGACCGAGCGGATCACCGTCCGCGACGCGGTCGAACTGGGCCGCACGCCCTGGCTGTCGGCCCTGCATCCGTTCTCGGACGAGGACGAGGCCGCGGTAGAGGCGGCGCTGGTCGCGGTCGGCATGCAGGATTTTGCCGCCCGCTACTGGCATACGCTTTCGGGCGGCGAGCGGCAGCGGGTCCATATCGCCCGCGCGCTGGCGCAGCGGCCCGGGGTGCTGATCCTCGACGAACCGACCAACCATCTCGATATCGGCTCGCGGCTGTCGATCATGGCCCTGGTCGAGGGGCTGCCGGTGACGACCATCGCCGCGCTGCACGACCTCAACGAGGCGATGGCCTGCGACCGGCTGGCCGTGTTGCAGGACGGGCAGCTGATCGCGCTCGGCCCGCCCGACGAGATCCTCGTCCCGCCCCTGCTGCGCAAGGTGTTCGGGGTCGAGGCCCATCTTTTGACGGACCCCGCCGACGGGGTCCGCATTCTCCGTTTCAAGCCTATCTGATGAAAGACGCAAACGATGCGAAGACTTGCTCTCTCTGTCCTGTTGCCCGCCATGATCCTCTCCGCCCCCTTCGCGGCGGCAAAGACGGTCGAGGTGAAGATGCTGAACCGCAATGCCTCGGGGCCGATGGTCTACGAGCCGGATTATCTGGTGATGGAGCCCGGCGATACCGTGCGGTTCCTGCCCACCGCGCCGGGCCATAATGCCGGCACCATCGACGAGATGCTCCCGGCCGGGGCAGAGCCCTTCAAGGGCCAGATCAACGAAGAGATCGAGGTCACCCTGACCGAGCCCGGCATCTACGGGATCAAATGTTCGCCGCATTTCGCGATGGGCATGGTCATGCTGATCCAGGTTGGCGCCCAGCCCGCGGCCGAGGCGGATCTGCCCGCCGGACTTCCGACGCGGGCCGACAAGCGCCTGCGCGAGATCATCGCCCGCCAGGACACCGGTTCCGAGCAGGCAGAGGCACATCCCTGACATCACGTCGGCGCAAAACGCCGACGTGATCCGCGCGCGACCCCGGCCTGCGGCCCGAAAAGGCAGAGGCGGGCCGCGCGCGTATTCAGCACAGCGGTTTCCCTTCCCGAACATATCGCGTGAAACCGCGTTGATCTTCAGCAGCGCCTGCATCACCAGCGGGCGCTGGTTGCGCTCGACCCGGTCGAGATAGCCGGGCCGCGCGGCCAAGCCCCCCGGGTCTCGCGGAGCGGCCGCAGCCTGCCACCGGAAACAGCCGTCTTCACGCCACCCCGGAATTCGCAACCTTCGCATATCGCACCGATATGCTCGCATTCCTTCGCATTTTCAGTCCTTCCCAGGCTTAAGCCCTCTGGCTAAGCCGAAGAGAGCTTCTGAGAAATGCAAAGGTTGCAAACAATGCCCCTGTCATCACCGCAGGACACAGGCGTAGCGGCCGGATCCGCCCGGATGACCGCGCTGATCTTTCCCGAGACGGTCAACCCCCATGGCACGCTCTTCGCGGGGGCGGGGCTCGCGATGATGAGCAAGGCCGCCTTCCTGGTCGCCAGCCGCCGCGCCCGCCGCACGGTGGTGATGGCGGGATCGGAGAAGATCGATTTCCGGACCCCCGTCCTGCCCGGCGAGGCGCTGGAGCTGACCGCCGTCGTGACCCGCATCGGGCGCAGCTCGATGAGCGTCGAGGTGACGGGCGAGGCAGAGACACTGACGACCGGCGCGCGCCATCTGGCGATGACCGGCCGTTTCGAGATGGTCGCGGTCGACGAGAACGGTCGCCCGACCCCGATAGCCATCCCCAAGGAGGAGAAGACCCAATGAAGGACGGAGCACCGCAGATTGAACTGCACCGGCTGCGCATGCACAAATCGGCCGAGGCCCTGCCCCGCGAGGAGCAGCTGGCCTGGAAACTGGCAGAGCTCGCCGCCGATCCGGTTTCGGTTCCCGACGACACCGCCGAGATGATCGTGAACCGGGTGATCGACAACGCGGCAGTGGCGGCGGCCTCGGTGGCGCGCCGTCCGGTGGCCTCGGCCCGGGCGCAGGCGCTGTGCCATCCCTACAAGCGCGGCGCGACGGTCTTCGGGATGCCCAAGGACACCCGCGTGTCGCCCGAATGGGCGGCCTGGGCCAATGGCGTGGCGGTGCGCGAGCTCGACTTCCACGACACCTTCCTGGCGGCGGAATATTCGCATCCCGGCGACAACATCCCGCCGATCCTCGCCGTGGCCCAGCATTGCGGGCTGTCGGGCCAGGCGCTGCTGCGCGGCATCGCGACGGGCTATGAAATCCAGGTCAATCTGGTCAAGGCGATCTGTCTGCACGAACACAAGATCGACCATATCGCGCATCTGGGCGTCTCGGCCGCGGCCGGGATCGGCACCGCGCTGAACCTGCCCAAGGAGGTGATCTATCAGGCGATCCAGCAGGCGCTGCATGTCACCACGACGACACGGCAATCGCGCAAGGGCGAGATTTCAAGCTGGAAGGCCTATGCGCCTGCCTTCGCCGGCAAGATGGCGATCGAGGCCGTCGACCGGGCGATGCGCGGCGAAGGCGCGCCCAGCCCGGCCTGGGAGGGCGAGGACGGCTTCATCGCCTGGATGCTGTCGGGTCCCGAGGCCGTCTACGAGGTGCCGCTGCCCGGCAAGGGCGCGCCGAAACGCGCGATCCTCGACACCTATACCAAGGAACATTCGGCCGAATACCAGAGCCAGGCACTGATCGATCTTGCCCGCCGCCTGCGTGGCGAGATCGGCGATCTGCGCCAGGTCGAGAGCATCGTGATCCATACCAGCCACCACACCCATTACGTGATCGGCACGGGCGCGAACGACCCGCAGAAGATGGACCCCACAGCCAGCCGCGAGACGCTGGATCACTCGATCATGTACATCTTCGCCGTGGCCCTCGAGGACGGCGCCTGGCATCACGAGAAATCCTATGCGCCAGAACGCGCCGCGCGGCCCTCGACGGTCGATCTGTGGCACCGGATCTCGACCCGGGAAGACCCGGAATGGACGCGCCGCTATCACAGCCGCGACCCGCAGGAGAAGGCCTTCGGCGGCCGCGTGGTGGTGACGCTGAAGAACGGCCGGGTGATCGAGGACGAGATCGCGCTGGCCGATGCCCATCCGCATGGCGCCCGGCCCTTCGAGCGGCCCAATTACGTCAAGAAGTTCCTGACACTCTCCGAGGGCGTGCTCGACCCGAAGGAGCAGGACCGCTTCCTCAATGCCGCCGAGAACCTCGCGGATATTCCCGAGGCCGGGCTTGGCATCCTGAATTTCACCGTCGCGCCCGAAAAGCTGGGCGCGCCGCGTCCCCGTGGCCTTTTCGACCGGAGCTGATCCATGACCGGCATCATCAGGAAACCGAAGAAATCCGTGGCCCTCTCGGGCATCGTCGCAGGCAATACGGCGCTTTGCAGCGTCGGCCAGACCGGCAACGACCTGCATTACCGCGGCTATGACATCCTCGACATCGCGGAGGCCTGCGATTTCGAGGAGATCGCGCATCTTCTGATCCACGGCCACCTGCCCTCGACCGCCGAGCTGACCGCCTACAAGGGCAAGCTTCGCCGGCTGCGCGGCCTGCCCGCGGCGGTGCGCCAGACGCTGGAGGCGATCCCGGCCGCGACCCATCCGATGGATGTGCTGCGCTCGGGCGTCTCGGCCCTGGGATGCGTGCTGCCCGAACCCGCCGACCAGAACCCGGCCGCCGCGCGCGACATCGCCGACCGGCTGATCGCGGTCCAGGGCTCGATGCTGCTTTACTGGATGCATTACGCCCGGAACGGCCGCCGGATCGAGGTCGAGACCGAGGACGAGACCGTGGCGGGGCATTTCCTGCACCTGCTGCACGGGGCGGCCCCCAGCCAGGAACATGTGCGCGCGATGCACACGACCCTGATCCTTTATGCCGAGCACGAGTTCAACGCCTCGACCTTCACCGCGCGCTCGATCGCGGGCACCGGGGCGGATATCTATTCGGCGATCACCGGGGCCATCGGCGCCCTGCGCGGCCCCAAGCATGGCGGCGCCAACGAGGCCGCCTTCGAGATCCAGAAGCGCTATGCCACGCCCGACCAGGCCGAGGAGGATATCCGCCGCCGCGTTGCCGCGAAGGAGGTCATCATCGGCTTCGGCCACCCGGTCTATACCGTGTCGGATCCGCGCAACGTGGTCATCAAGCGCGTGGCCCGGCATCTGGCCGAGCATGAGGGCGCGACCCGGCGGTTCGACATCGCCGAGCGGATCGAGGAGGTGATGGCCGATGCCAAGGGCATGTTCCCCAATCTCGACTGGTTCTCGGCGGTGTCCTACCACCTGCTGGGCGTGCCGACCGAGCTGTTCACGCCGATCTTCGTGATCGCGCGGACGGCAGGCTGGGGCGCGCATGTGGTCGAACAGCGCGCGGATGGCAAGATCATCCGCCCCTCGGCCAATTACATCGGCCCCGAGAACCGCCGCTTCCTGCCGCTCGACCAGCGCGGCGGGCTTCTGACCGATCAGACGGAGGCATAAATGCCCTATCTCGTTGCGAATGACCTTCCCGATCGCCCGGCGCCCGCGCGGTTCCGCGCAGCGCTGGCCCGGCCCGGGATCTACCGCCTGCCCGGCGCCCATAACGGCATGGCAGCCTTGCAGGCCAGGGCCGCCGGGTTCGGGGGGCTCTACCTGTCGGGGGCGGCGATGACCGCTCAGATGGGGCTGCCCGATCTCGGCATCATCACGGTGGACGAGGTCGCCTTCTTCATCCGCCAGATCGCGCGCGCCTCGGGCCTGCCGCTTCTGGTCGATGGCGATACCGGCTATGGCGAGGCGCTGAACGTCATGCACATGGTCCGCACCTTCGAGGAGGCGGGCGCTGCCGCCGTCCACCTCGAGGACCAGCTTCTGCCCAAGAAATGCGGCCATCTGAACGACAAGAAGCTGGCCCGCCCCGAGGACATGGCGGCCAAGATCGCCGCCGCCGCCCGCGCGAGGCGCGATCTCTTCATCATCGCGCGCACAGATGCGGCGGCCTCCGAAGGCATCGAGGGGGCGGTCGCCCGCGCGAAGCTCTATGTCGAGGCCGGGGCCGAGGCGATCTTCCCCGAAGCCCTGACCTCGGTCGAGATGTTCCGCGAGGTCCGCGCCCGGCTGCCGGGGGTGAAGCTTCTGGCCAACATGACCGAATTCGGCCGGACGCCGTCCCTGACCGCGACCGAATTCCAGGAGCTGGGCTATGACATGGTGATCTGGCCGGTCAGTTCGCTGCGCGTGGCCAACAAGGCGCAGGAGCGGCTTTACGCCGAACTGGTGCGCTCTGGCTCGACGGCCCGGCAGATCCCCGAGATGCAGACCCGCGCCGAGCTGTACGAGACCATCGGGCTGAATGCCTATGAGACGCTCGACCGCTCGATCGTGGCCAGCGTGGCGCCGGAACCCGTCTGAGAGAGGCCTGCGCGGCAAGGGGGATGAAGCCCGTCAGGAAATCGGGCGCACCGCCCTTGCGGCGGCTGCCCGAACCGACCGACGGCCTCCTCGTCTCTCTGCCCCGCTGGGAACTCGTCTATGAAATCATGACGCCGGAAATCGTCACCCGGCCGGCCCTTATCGGCCGGGTGAGCTGGCAAAGCCCTGCCAGGCGGAAAGCTGCCGGGGCGGGGCGAGCAAGCAATCCAACGCCCGGACCAGCTGCTCGTATGAAACCCTCGACGCGATTGCGCGCGAGGCTGAGCCGCCCATGCCGGGCATGACCCGCGCGCGCCCCTGTCGACGGTCGCCGCCCGCGGCAGCCACCAGACGCCGGTCGCGGCATGGTTCGCGACGCACTACGGCACCGGCGACGGCGCCCGGGTGGACGCGCCCTGCCACACGGTGACGGTCAAGGACCGCATGGGGCATATGCAGGCCGATCTGGCCGCGCCGCCCTTCGCCCCGGAACACGAGGCGAGGGCGCGCGAGGTGGCCGAGTTCCTGCGCGCCCATGGCGCCTGGGACGGCGGCGCCTTCGTCACGCTCGAATCGGTATACCTGCACCATCACCCGAGCTTCCAGGAAGCTACCGCGAAGACCCTGGACGGCTGGAAGTGAGGGGTTTCCTTGCAGGGCGAGATTTCGGAATTCTCTAAGCCACTGATTTTATTGGTAGGAGTGAGAGGATTCGAACCTCCGACCCCTGCCTCCCGAAGACAACTCAACGCCATTTGTTCACCCTGCATTCCCTTTTCGCCCCTGCTTTTGTTCGCCCTTGATCGGCGAATTCCGTGTTGAACTTGTGTGGCATCACAGTTTCCGCCCACCCCTGCCAACGGCGGCCACGGCGTCGGACTGGTGGTCCGGGTGGTGGTGGGCATAGACCTTGAACATCGTTTCGATGCTGACGCCGAAGTATCCGGCGGCTTCGTAGATGTCGCCTCCCGCCTGCATCGCCCAAGTAATCGCCGTGTGTCTCAGCGTGTGGGGAGTGACGCCCGTGTTGCTGAGCCCAGCGTCGCGCACAGCCGTAGCCCAAGCCGTCTTGATCGAACCGACTCCTTGCCCTCGAAACTCGATAACCCAGCGATCCTGTCGGCTTTCCCAGCGGCGAAGGTGTGCGAGAAGGCGCGGAGCAATCCGGATGGGCGGTTGACGCTTCTTCGTTTCCAATTGGGCCGAACCGCGGCGATACATCTGCCCGTTCAGGGTGTCGACGTGGCCGCCTGTCGTGTTCGGCATGAAGCGGAGGCGTAGGATCGCGGTCTTCCTGGTGCCGGTGTAGAGGCCGATCAGGATAAACCGCGCGATGTGCTTCGCCTCGGGATTTCGCCAAGCGGCCCACAAGAGCCGGGCAGCCTCCCCTCTTGTCAACCAGCGGTCTTTGGGCTGGGGCTTTGTCGGGAGGTGAACGGTAGGCGGATTGACCAGATAGCCCTCGCTTGCGCAATAGCCGACCCCGGCGGCTAGGGTTCCGAGCTCTTTCCGGATAGTGCCAACGCTGACCGGCGCAGTCTCCAGAACTTCCTTGGTCTTTGGGTCGCGCTTCGTGACTTTCCGCCTCTGACGCCCATAGGCGCGGCAGGTTTCGCGTTTGATCGCGGACGCAGGAAGATCGCCCCAGAACCTGACCAATGGCTCAATCGCGTAAGCTATGCGTGCCGGGTCGGCGACCGTGGGTGCGTGTTCGGAGGCATAGATACTCAACACCTCCGCCACCGTTATTTCGTCTGGTGTAGCCGGGCCGCTTGGCCGGTCGCGGTCTGCGAGGTATTGCGCGAGAGCTGCTTCAGCTTGTCGGCGGTCGCGAGTGCCCGTTGAACGCTCCCCGCGTCCCGTGTCGCGGATGATGTAGATTCCGGTATCCTTGCGGCGGTAGAGACGCGGCCCTTTGGCTTGCTGCGGCATAGATCCATGATCTCCGGAAGGTCGTTGGGGTCGATCCGCTTCCGGTTTCCGAAACGGATAATCAGTCCATGCTGCTCCGCTACGCGCGCGACGGTCGCTCTGGGGGCGTTTAATCGCTTCGCGGCTTCCATGACCGTAATTGTTAGCGTGGCCGTCATCTATCCGACTTCTCGGCCCGTCATCTCAACGCCGATTTCCAAGATCTGAACCAAGGAAAAGTCGGCCGATCTGTTGATCTTGGAAGCAGCGTTTGAGCGGAGGAGGTCATCCGTATCGTCCGCGAGCGGAGACTTTCGAGATGTACCGTGGCTGGCCGCACGTTCCGCCATGAAGGCTTCCCACCGTTCACGCTGGTGATATTCCACCCATCCGCCGCCGAAATAGAGAGCAGCTTGCCCGCAGTCTGAGAGACGAAGACCTTCCCCCACAAAAGTGGCGGAAGGAGGTAGCCCATCTTGAAGAAAGCTCACCAAAGCCTCCTCAAGTGTCTTTTCGGGGTCCAACCCCATTTCGTCGATATCGCTTCCGCGACGGAGATCCGGCTTGAGCGCCCCGAAATACGTCACGTCACGCGCCGCGCGACTGGGTGAGGTGGATGCCACTACGGCAATAATTACGCGGGCGGCGTCAAGAAGAGTGATGTCCGGGGCATTCACGCCCCGAGCGCCAGTTGTGAACAGTCCGGCTTCGCGAAGGACGCGAACCGTCAGGCGAGATTGGACGGCTCATGGATCATCAGATGCGCCGCGCGGTGCATGGCGATCTCGGCCGCCCCCATCACCAGGAGCGACGCGGCAGACGCCGCCACGCCCAACACTTCCACCCGGACCTGCCCGTGCCGGTCGAGCTGCGCCAGGATCGCGGCCCCGTCCGAGGCAATCCCGCCATAGGAGTTGACGGCGATCACCACCGGCACGCCCGCATTGTCGTCCAGGAAGGCGCCGATCCGGGGCGGGGTATTCTCGCCCTCGCCAATCGGCCCGTAGATATGAAGGGTTTCGGTCATTCTGACACCTGAGCTTTGGGGGGCTGTTGCGGTTGCGCCGAGGGAGCGGCGGCGAGGTAGCTGCTGCTCGGCCGCTGGCTCTTCGGATTGGCAAGCCGTCTCATGCCGCCACCTCGATTTCCGAGATATGCCGGAGGAACGCGGTCTGATCGCGCGGCGCCATCGCCTCGAAAGAGGCCAGCGCGAAGGCTTTCAGCTCGGCCCGATTCGCGTGCGAGGCCCAGAACCGGGCTTCCTCCATCCCGCGCAGGAACGGGGGCATGGGCGCCCCGGCCGCGCGCAGCACTGTGGCCGCCGTCATTTCGGCCTGCTCGGGCTCCAGCGACCGCAACGCCGCATAGGCCAGCGAGGCCCGCTCGCGCGCCGTGAGTCGCACCATGGCCAGGAGGCGGAACCAGTCCCAGCCATCGAAGGACGCATAGGTCAGCGCATAGCCGAGAACCCGCGCCATCCGCTTATGCGCGGGCTTGATATCTTTGGAGAGAATCTTGGATTTGCGACCGTCTTTGGCGCAAATCTGTGAGGCCTCACAGTTTCCACTCGTTTCTGTGGATCTGGGATTGGCCTTAACTTGTTGATTTAACTTGGTCGGAGTGAGAGGATTCGAACCTCCGGCCCCTGCCTCCCGAAGACAGTGCTCTACCAGGCTGAGCTACACTCCGACCGTGTGACGGGGGACTTAACGCGCTCTGCCTGCTTTGGCAAGAGGTCATTCGGGGGGCTCTTCGACACCCGGAAGCACCGGGCCCGGCGCGACCCCGGCGCGGTCGGTGGCATGGAGCGCCGGCCGATTCCCGGAGACCTGCGCGCGGCCCTCGCGCAGGAACAGAATCGAGCCGCTGGCGGCGATCACCGTCGCGCCGATCAGCGTGGTGGCATCCGGGGTCTCGTCGAAGAACAGGGAACCGATCAGCACCGCCCAGATCATCTGCGAATATTGCATGGGCGCCACCGTCGCCGCCTCGGACGCGCGATATGCGTTTATCATCAGCCACATGGCGGTCAGCGCCCCGATCGCGACCAGCGCCATGCCGCCCAGATGCACGACCGGCATCGGCCGGTAGACGACCGGCAGCAGACATCCCATCAGCACCACATTGACCAGGAGCGGATAGAGCAACAGCACCACGCTGCGTTCCTCGTTCCCGATCTTTCGTACGATCCCCGAGACCAGCGCGCTGCTGCCCGCCGAGATCAGGGCCGCGAGATGGCCGAAGCTCAGCTCCGATGCCCCCCAGGGGCGCAGCACGATCAGCACGCCGATCAGGCCCAGCACCACGGCCGCCCAGCGCCGGAAGCCGACCCGCTCGCCGAGGATCGGCACCGAGAGCGCGGTGATGATCAGGGGTGTCGAGAAGATGATCGCGTAGGTTTCGGCCAGGGGAATCGCCGAGAAGGCATAGAAGGCCATCAGGATGTTCATCATAACCGCGACGGTGCGCAGCGCGATCCAGCCCGGGCGGCGCGGCCAGAGGCTGCCGCCGTCGCCCTCGCGGATGAGGATCAGCGCGATCAGCGGAAAGCCCAGGAGTGCGCTTAAGAAGAGGATCTGGATCGCGTCGTAATGGACGCCGAGCCCCTTCACCACGGCATCGTGGCCGGAATAGACGGCGAAGCCTGCCAGCGCGAATCCCGCGCCCCGGATGGTCGATGCGGCCATGGGACATGCTCGTGAAACCGGTAGGTCTTCACCCTTCCGCATTTGCGGGGCCCGGGCAAGCGCGGCGTTCAGGCCCGCGCGGAACGCTGCCGCCAGGGGCAGGGACGGGCGCGCGCCACGAGCAGGCGCACGCCCAGGGTCGGATCAGAGGCTCGCGTCAAGCGCGGCGAGGATCGCGTCGCCCATCTGCGAGGTCGAGACCGGGCTGCCGCCGTCGGACTGCATCAGATCGGCGGTGCGGACACCGTCGGCCAGCACCTGCTCGACCGCCTTTTCCAGACGGGTGGCCTCGGCGCCCTGATCGAAGGAATAGCGCAGCGCCATGGCAAAGCTCAGGATGCAGGCGATCGGGTTGGCCTTGCCCTGGCCCGCGATATCGGGGGCCGAGCCGTGCACGGGTTCGTACATCGCCTTGGGCCGGCCGTTCTCCATCGGCGCGCCGAGGCTTGCCGAGGGCAGCATGCCGAGCGAACCGGTCAGCATTGCGGCCACGTCCGACAGGAGGTCGCCGAACAGGTTGTCGGTCACGATTACGTCGAACTGTTTCGGCCAGCGGCAAAGCTGCATGCCGCCCGCATCGGCATACATGTGGCTGAGTTCCACATCGGGATAGCTTTCGTCATGGACCTTCTGGACCACCTCACGCCAGAGGATGCCCGATTCCATCACATTGGCCTTCTCCATCGAGCAGACCTTGTTGCCGCGCTTGCGGGCCAGTTCGAAGGCCGAGCGCGCCACCCGGTCGATCTCGGCCTCGGTATAGCGCTGGGTGTTCAGACCGACGCGCTGACCGCCCTCCTCGACGATGCCGCGGGGCTCGCCGAAATAGATGCCCGAGGTCAGCTCGCGCACGATCATGATGTCGAGGCCCGAGACCACGTCACGCTTCAGCGACGAGAAATCGGCCAGCGCGTCGAAGCATTGCGCGGGGCGGAGGTTGGCGAAAAGATCCATCTCCTTGCGCAGCCGCAGCAGACCGCGTTCGGGCTTCAGGCTGAAATCGAGAGTGTCGTATTTCGGCCCGCCGACCGCGCCCAGCAGCACCGCATCGACCTCTTGCGCCTTTGCCATGGTGGCATCCGACAGCGGCTTGCCATGGGCGTCATAGGCCGCGCCGCCCACCAGATCCTCGGTCACGTCGAACTTGAGACCGCGCTTGTCCCCGAACCAGTCGATGATCCGGGTGACCTCGGCCATCACTTCGGGGCCGATGCCGTCGCCGGGCAGGATCAGAAGGGTGTTGTTCATGGGCGAAAATCCTTGTCTTGAAGGGTTATGGGTGGGGTAGCGGGCCGGTCCCGTCGGGTCAAGGCAAGGCCAGGTCGGCCCAGACGAGACGGTGGCGAGAGGCGGTCCGGACCGTTTCGGCCAGCGGACCATCGGCGGGCCAGAAGACGCCCGCGCCGATCACCTCGATCCCGGAAGAGGGCAGCACGTAATCGACGCGAAGATTGCCGGGGGCCTCGTCCTCGGGGGTGTCGTCCCATTCGGCGGTGTCACGCGCCGGCTCGCCCCGCTGCGCGGCATTGGCGCCGGTCTGCGGGGCGGCGGCCCCGCCCGGGCTTTCGGGCAACGGGTCGGTCAGGCGCGGATCGGCGAGGAAGGCGCGCATCGCGGCGCTGCGGCCGTCGCCATCCTCGGGGTCGAGATTGGCATCGCCCAGAACCACGAAGGGGCCCCGGGGCGGCGCCACATCCAGCGCGCCGTCGAGATAAAGCGTCCAGAGCCGAAGCTCGTCGCGATTCCTCAGCCCGTTGCGGTCCTCGGGACCGTCGAAGACGGGCGGGCTGGCATGGAAGGTCAGCAGATGCAGGACGCTGCCGCCCAGATCGACCGGAACGTCCCAATGCCCGGTGGTCGAGAGCCGCTGCACCGCCTGCGCCTCGGCCGAGGGAAAGGGCGCGCCGTCCATTTCGGGCAGCGTGGCGCCGGGCAGGTCGCGCCAGACGAGCGCCGAGAAATCGCGGACCCGGTCGGTCAGGACCGGAAAGCGCGACAGGATCGCCATGCCGTCCTGCCCCGCGAAATATCCGAAGCCCTGGGCATCGCCCGGCCCGCCCACACGGCCGTCGCCGTCGAGATCGAGCCCGGTCCGCAGGCCGGTATTGGGCCTCAGCGCGAAGAGATGGGGATAGTCCAGATCGCGGGCGCGAAGCCGGTCCGCCAGCACCCTCAGCGCCAGCCCGTCGAGGTCGTAATCGATGCCCTGCAGCGCGATTATGTCGGGGCGCGCGGCGGTGATCACGTCGAGCACGGCCGCCACCTGCGAATCCTTGCCCGAGAGGATGTCGCGCAACAGCAGACCGGGGCCCTTGCGCGACAGATCGGTATTGAAGCTTGCCACGCGAATATCCGCCAGGGCGGGGGCGGCAAGGCAAAGGGCAAGCAGGCCCGGCACCAAGGCGGCGGGCCTGCGCATCCGGGTCAGACCCAGGGCCGTTCCTGCGCCATCTTCGACTCGAAGCCGTCGATGGCCGGCGCCTTGTTCAGGGTCAGACCGATATCGTCGAGCCCTTCCAGCAGGCAGTGCTTGCGGAACGGGTCGACCTCGAAGGCGATCTCGACCCCGTCCGAGGTGGTGATCACCTGGCTTTCCAGATCGACGGTCATGCGGGCATTGGCGCCCTTCTCGGCATCCTTCATCAGGATGTCGACCTGCTCCTGCGGCAGCGGGATCGGCAGGATGCCGTTCTTGAAGCAGTTGTTGAAGAAGATGTCGGCAAAGCTGGGCGCGATCACGCAGCGGATGCCGAAATCCTTGATCGCCCAGGGGGCGTGTTCGCGCGAGGATCCGCAGCCGAAATTCTCGCCCGCGACCAGGATCTGGGTCTCGCGATAGGCGGGCTTGTTCAGCACGAAATCGGGGATCTCGTTGCCATCCTGATCGTAGCGCATCTCGTCGAACAGGTTCACCCCCAGCCCCTCGCGCTTGATCGTCTTGAGGTATTGCTTGGGGATGATCATGTCGGTGTCGATATTGACGAGCGGCAGCGGCGCGGCGATGCCGGTGATTTTCTCGAATTTGTCCATTCGTTTCAGGTCTCCTATGGCCTGGCGCGCCGCATGCGGGCGGCTGGGTCAGGCAGGTGTTTCGACATGGCGCGGGCGCCGCGCCACAATCCCGAAGGCGATGAGGCCGATGCCGTCCACGATCAGCTCGATCCCCAGCAGCAGCCCCAGAAGCGTCTCGGCGGCGGCAAAGAAGTTCGAGAAGATCAGGACCCCGATCAGGATCGAGGCGGCCCCGGTCAGAAGCAGCAGCCAGAACAGGCTGGTATGGCGGAAGGTGAAGGACAGCATCGCCCGCATGACCCCCATGGCCACGAAGAGCAGGCCGAGCAGAAGCGTCATCCAGGCCGCGCCGACCAGCGGGTTGATCAGGATCGACAGGCCCGCCAGCAGGAACAGAATGCCGACGAAGCCGTTGACCCAGCGATGCGAGTCGGGACCGCCCCGCATCACCGTGATCATCTGGAGCAGACCGGCGATCAGGAAGACGAGCCCGACGATCTGCGTTGCCGCGATGGTGGCCGCGAAGGGGTTGGCCAGCGCCACCACCCCGCCGATGAGGAGTGCAAGGCCGATCAACGTGTAGATGAGCCAGTTTTTCATGGGAACCTCCTTGATGTGAGATTGTGTCGCCAAATCAACGGCCGCGGCGACGGATGGGTTCCCGCGCGCGGATCCCGCCCGGCGGCCGCCCGGGCGGCCTTGAAACAGGGAGGGATCCGGCCCGTCACTTCCTTCGACGCCTCCGGCTCAGACCGTCTCGGCCAGCAATTCGCGCACGTCGGTCAAATGCCCCGCGACCGCCGCTGCCGCCGCCATGACCGGGCTCATCAGATGGGTGCGCCCGCCCCGGCCCATGCGGCCCTCGAAGTTGCGGTTCGAGGTGGCGGCGCAGCGTTCGCCCGGAGACAGCTGGTCGGGGTTCATGCCCAGACACATCGAACAGCCGGCAAGCCGCCATTCGAAGCCCGCCTCGGTGAAGACCTTGTCGAGCCCCTCTTCCTCGGCCTGCGCCCGCACGAGCCCCGAGCCCGGCACGACCATGCCGCGCAAGCCCGGCGCCAGTTTCTTGCCCTTGAGGATTTCGGCCGCGGCGCGCAGATCCTCGATCCGGCCATTGGTGCAGGACCCGATGAAGACCGCATCGACCTTGATCTCGGTCAGCGGCGTGCCCGGCTTCAGGCCCATGTAGTCGAGCGAGCGCCGCGCGGCCTCGACCTTGCCGCCCTCGAAATCCTCGGGGGCTGGCACGGTGCCGGTGATCGGCAGCACGTCCTCGGGCGAGGTGCCCCAGGTCACGACCGGCGCGATATCCTCGCCCCGGATCGTCACGACCTCGTCCCAATGGGCGTCATCGTCGGATTTCAGCGTCTTCCACCAGGCAAGCGCGGCTTCCCATTGCGCGCCCTTCGGCGCATGGGGGCGGCCCTTGACATAGTCGAAGGTGGTCTCGTCGGGCGCGATCAGGCCCGCGCGCGCGCCGCCCTCGATCGCCATGTTGCAGACCGTCATCCGGCCTTCCATCGACAGCGCGCGGATCGCCTCGCCGCAATATTCGATGACATAGCCGGTGCCGCCCGCGGTGCCGGTCCGGCCGATCACCGCAAGGGTGATGTCCTTGGCCGTGACGCCTGGCGGCAGCGTGCCGGTGATCTCGACCTTCATGTTCTTCGATTTCTTCTGGATCAGCGTCTGGGTGGCCAGAACATGTTCGACCTCGGAGGTGCCGATCCCGTGCGCCAGCGCCCCGAAGGCGCCATGGGTCGCGGTATGGCTGTCGCCGCAGACCACGGTCATGCCGGGCAGGGTCCAGCCCTGTTCGGGACCGACGATATGCACGATCCCCTGCCGGATATCCGAGACGGGATAGTAGTTGACGCCGAATTCGCGCGCATTCCTGTCGAGCGCCTCGACCTGGATGCGGCTTTCCTCGTTGTCGATCTTGGTGTCGCGCCCTTCGGTGGTGGGCACGTTGTGATCGGGCACGGCGATGGTCTTTTCGGGCGCGCGCACGGTGCGGCCCGTCATCCTGAGCCCTTCGAAGGCTTGCGGGCTCGTCACCTCATGCACGAGATGGCGGTCGATATACAGAAGACAGGTGCCGTCCTCGGCCTGGTCGACCAGGTGGGCATCCCACAGCTTGTCATAGAGGGTCTTGCCGGTCATGGAATTCTCCGCGGCTATGTCACTTGGCAAATGGAGAAACGGGTGCAGGCGCCGCCTTATAGGCGGGCGAGCACCGAGCGTGCCGCGCCGAAGAATCGCCAGGGCAGGCGGGCGCGGTCGTCCATGTCGAAGACGCGTTTCATAAAAGCGGGATACTCCTTTGCCCGGGGCCGATCAAGGGCAAGCGCATGCCGGGGCGGCAGGTCACGCTGACGATATAGGCATACCGAGGGCTCTTCGCCCCATATTTAGTGTCCAATGACAAAATGCATGACGCCACGAAGGGAAAACGCGCATTTTTGTTGCATGTCGTTCCGGAGCCTCCCGAAGGCCACCAACACAGGCACCACGACCGGGCGGCTCGCCTCCGCTGCCAGGCTCAGCTCCGCGCCCGCCACCATCCGATACTGTTGAAAAACTCGCTTGCGAGGTCTCAGAGCACAAGCTCATGGGACATGGCTCCGCTTTTCTGCGACCCCGCCTCGTAGACGGACCTTTTCTGCCGCTGTGAAGAACGGGGCTCCAACCTCAGGCGACACCTCAACCGCTGCCGGAGCTTTTCAACCCAATCCTCCATAAGCGGACCGTGACGCCGAAAGGCGGCAAGGGGAAAGGTGAACGGCAGACCCCGGTCGCCTGCACCCTCTCCGCCACGTGGACGCCCGCGCCTGCGATCCGCTGCATGCAGCCTTTGGCTTTTTGCCCACCTGACCTAATCTGGGAAAAAAGGAGCCCCCATGGAGAGCGATCCCTCCCCGATCCTGCAAGAGCTGCAAATGCTGGCCGAGCAGGCCCGGGGCTTCGGACAGAGCCTCACCCGCCCGGGCTGGCGGATGTATCAGATCGGCATCCTGCTGGGGCTTTTCGCGCTGGCCCAGATCGGGGCCTGGATGTTTTACCGGCGGCTTTACGGCTGGCTGCGGGCGCGCGAGGGCTGGCCGATCTGGCGTTTCCGCACCGCGCTGATCCTGCTGCGCCGGCTCCGGATCATCCTGCTGGTGATACTGGCCTGGATCACGGTCTGGGCGATGCGCGAGCTGACATGGCCGTCGCGCAGCTATCTGGTGGCCATCGGCGCGACCCTGGCCTCGGCCTGGCTTTTCGTCGGCCTGGCCGCGCGACTGGTGCGCAACCCCTTCCTGCGGCGGCTCGTGACCTGGGGGCTCTGGGTCTATGTCACGCTTTACGTCATCGGCCTGGACGACGAGGCCGCGGCCGTGCTCGACTCGCTCCGGCTCGGCATGGGCGATCTGCACCTCTCGGCGCTGACCCTGATCAGGGCCGCGGTGGTGACCGGCGTGCTCTTCACCGGCGCCCGGCTGATCGCCACCACCTCGGCCGCGCGCATCCGGCGCGACGACGACATCTCGCCCTCGATGCGGGTGCTGATCGTCAAGATCCTGCAGATGAGCCTTTACGGCGCCGCGGTCTTCCTCGGGCTCAAGCTGGCCGGGTTCGACCTAACCGGCCTGGCCGTGCTGTCGGGCGCGATCGGGGTCGGGCTCGGCTTCGGGCTGCAGAAAGTGGTCTCGAACCTCGTCTCGGGCGTGATCATCCTGCTCGACAAGTCGATCAAGCCAGGCGACGTGATCTCGCTTGGCGATACCTTCGGCTGGATCAACGCGCTCGGCGCGCGCTATGTCTCGGTCGTCACCCGCGAGGGCAAGGAATACCTCATTCCGAACGAGGATCTGATCACCAGCCAGGTGGTCAACTGGTCCCATTCCAACGAATTCGTCCGGCTCGACATCTTCTTCGGCACCTCCTATGGCGACGACCCGCATCTGGTGCGCAGGCTGGCGGTCGAGGCCGCCGCCGGGGTCGACCGGGTGCTGGCCGAGCGCCCGCCGGTCTGCCATGTGGTGGGCTTCGGCGACAGCTCGGTCGATTTCATCCTGCGATTCTGGATCGTCGACCCGAGCGAAGGCCTGACCAATGTGCGCGGCGCGGTGTTCCTCGCGCTCTGGGATGCGTTCAAGGCCAATGGCGTCACCATTCCCTTCCCGCAGCGCGAGGTGACGGTTCTGCCCGGCAGCCGGCTTGCCGCGGACCCTCTGCCCGACACCGTTTCCGACGACCCTCTTCCAGAGTAAGGAGCCCTGACCGATGCGCCTTTCCGCCTTTCCGACCGGACTTGTCCTCGCCGGCGCCCTGCTCGCGGGCGGCCTTGCCCGCGCCGAGACCTATCGCGGCTATCCCGAAGTGCCCTACAGCGTCGAGCGCCAGGCCGGAGCCTTCGAGCTGCGCCGCTATCCGGCCCGCACCATCGCCGAAGTGGTCGTCGACGGGACGCGCTTTGCCGCCATCAATCGCGGCTTCAGCGAATTGGCGCATTATATCTTCGGCGAGAATGCCGCAGGCGAAAAGATCGCCATGACCGTGCCGGTCGGCCAGACCCGAACCGATCTGGGCTGGGCGATCCGCTTCACCATGCCCGAGGGCGCGGCGCCCGAGACCCTGCCCGAGCCCACCGAATCCTGGGTCAGGCTGCGTCGTCTGCCGCCCGAAACCCTTCTGGTGGCACGCTTTTCCGGCCGCGCCACGGCCGAGAGGCTGAATGCCGCCGGGCGCGAACTGGTGGCCGAGGCCAAGGCGCAGGGGCTGCGCCTGAGCGGGCCTGCGCGGCTGATGTTCTACGACGACCCCTTCACGATGCCCTGGAACCGGCGCAACGAGGTCGCCTATCCGGTGGCACGATGACGCCGCCCGGCCGCCCTGCGCATTGAGATTTCGGCCATCCGATGCTAAATATGTCTCATGCCCAGCGCCGGGGCACCGACGGCGCGCCACGTAGGAGGACAATGTCCTGTCTCACAATCTTGAGGTGGCCTTTGACGGGGCCGCAGCAAAGGCAGCCATGAGCGGGCTGCTCCCTGATGTGTCGAGCGAAGAGCTCCTCGAACGCATTCTCGCTTCTCTCGACGACGACAAGGCCGAGGACGTGGTCCGGATCGACCTGCGCGGCAAGTCCAGCGTGGCCGATTACATGGTCATCTGTTCGGGCCGCTCGACCCGTCAGGTCTCGGCCATCGCCGAAAAGCTGAAGGACCGGCTCAAGGAAGAGCTGGGCCGCGGCTGCAAGGTCGAGGGCAAGGATCAGGGCGACTGGGTGCTGGTCGATATCGGCGACGTGATCGTCCATGTCTTCCGGCCCGAGGTGCGCGAGTTCTACCAGCTCGAGAAAATGTGGATGCCCGCCGCGGCAATGGCCCCCGCCCGGGCCTGATGCGGGTCCATGTCTGCGCCGTGGGGCGTCTGCGCAAGGGCCCCGAGCGCGACCTGATCGAGGATTACACCGCCCGGTTCGACCGGACGGGCCGCGGCTTGGGTCTCGGCCCGCTGAGCTTTGCCGAGGTCGAGGACCGCAAGGGCGGCGGCCCCGCCGCCGAAGCCGCGCTGCTGACCCGCGCGCTGCCGCAGGGCGCGGCGATCTGCGCGCTCGACGAGCGTGGCCGGACCCTCGGCTCGCCCGACCTCGCGGCGCTGCTCGCGCGCTGGCGCGATGCCGGGCGCGGCGATGCGGCCTTCGTGATCGGCGGCGCCGACGGGCTCGATCCGGCGCTGGTGAGCCGGGCCGAAACGGTGCTGTCCTTCGGCCCGATGGTCTGGCCCCACATGCTGGCTAGGACCATGCTGAGCGAACAGCTTTACCGTGCCGCCACCATCCTCGCCGGCCTGCCCTATCATCGCGCCTGACCTTCTTCCTGATCCAGACACCCGGAAACCGCCCCCGCCGGGATGCGGCCCGCGCGGAACCACGGGTCCTGATCCCACCCTCTGCCCGGTCATGTGACGGGCCGGCATATAAGCCCGCTGTTGTTCTCGCGCCCCTCGGCTTTTAGAAGGGACTCAACCGCAGAAGGGCCCTTGCCATGACCACACCGAAACCCGTCGTTCTTTGCATCCTCGACGGCTGGGGCATCGGCCCCACCCATGACGACAATGCCCCGCTTCTGGCCGAGACGCCGAATTTCGACCGGCTGATGCAGAGCTGCCCGCATTCCGTCCTGACCACTTTCGGACCCGATGTCGGCCTGCCCTCCGGGCAGATGGGCAATTCCGAGGTCGGCCATACCAATATCGGCGCCGGCCGGGTGGTGGCGATGGATCTGGGCCAGATCGATCTGGCAATCGAGGATGGCAGCTTCTTCGCCCGGCCCGCCCTCACCGATTTCATCGGGAAGATGAAGGCCTCGGGCGGGACGGCGCATCTGATAGGGCTTGTCTCCGATGGCGGCGTGCATGGCCATATCTCCCATATCCTCGCCGCCGCCCGCTGCATCGCCGAGGCCGGCGTGCCGGTCGCCATCCATGCCCTCACCGATGGCCGCGACGTGCTGCCGCAATCGGCCGACCGCTTCATCCCCGAGCTTGCACAGGGCCTGCCCGAGGGCGCCCGCATCGCCACCGTGATCGGGCGCTATTACGCCATGGACCGCGACAATCGCTGGGAGCGGGTGAAGCTTGCCTATCACGCCATGGCCAACGGGCTCGGCGAAGAGGTCGCCAGCGCCGCAGAGGCGGTGCAGAAGGCCTATGACCGCGGCGAGACCGACGAGTTCATCCACCCTTCGGTTGTGGCGGGCCATGACGGCATGAAGGATGGCGACGGGCTGTTCTGCCTCAATTTCCGCGCCGACCGCGCCCGCGAGATCCTGCGTGCCTTCGTCCAGCCCGATTTCGACAATTTCGACACCGGCACCCGGCCCGATTTCGCGGCGGCGCTGGGGATGGTCGAATATTCGGTCGAGCACAACGCCTGGATGACCACGGTCTTTCCCAAGCGCAAGATCGTCAACACCCTCGGCGAATGGGTGGCAAAGCAGGGACTCCGGCAGTTCCGCCTCGCCGAGACCGAGAAATACCCCCATGTCACCTTCTTCCTGAATGGCGGCAAGGAAGCGCCCGAGACCGGCGAGGACCGCTTCATGCCCCCGAGCCCCAAGGTCGCGACCTATGACCTTGCCCCCGAGATGTCGTCCGAGGCGGTCGCCGACAGCCTGGTCGAGGCGATCGAGGCCCGCTACGACCTGATCGTGGTCAATTTCGCCAATCCCGACATGGTCGGCCATACCGGCATCGTCGCCGCGGCGATGAAGGCCTGCGAGGCGGTCGACAAGGGCCTCGGCCGGGCGCTTGCCGCGCTTGAAGAGGTCGGCGGCGCCATGATCGTCACCGCCGATCACGGCAATTGCGAGACGATGATCGACCCCGCCACCGGCGGTCCGCATACCGCCCATACGCTGAACCCGGTGCCGGTGATCCTGTTCGGCGGCCCCGACGGCGCGCGGCTCCGCGACGGCCGGCTGGCCGATCTGGCACCGACCGTGCTTGCGCTGATGAACCTTCCGAAACCGCCCGAGATGACGGGCGAGACCCTGATCGGCGCGTGAGACGGGCGGGCGGTCCGGGGCGTGCCCTTCTGATCGCCTGGGCCGTTCTGGCCGGGCTGCCCGGCCCGTTTTCCGGCCCTTTTTCCTCGGGCCCGGCCCTGGCCGCCAGCGCCGATCCGGCCGAGACCGCGCGCGAGGCGGCCACAGCTCTTCGCGCGGCGGCCGAACGGCTTCGGGCCGCGGGCGGGGCCCGTGACCGGGTCGCGGCCCTGACCGGGACCGTCCGTGCCTATGAGGAAGGGCTGACCGCGCTGCGCGAGGGGCTGCGGCGCGCGGCCCTGCGCGAACAGACCATCGCCGCCGTTCTCGATGCCCGGCGCGAGGAGATCGCCCGGCTGGTCGGTGTGCTTGCAGGCATCGAGCGCAATCCCGAGACACTGGTCCTTCTGCATCCGACCGGACCGCTCGGCGCGGCGCGGGCGGGCATGATGCTGGGCGAGGTGACCCCGGCGCTGCAGGCCGAGGCCGAAGCCTTGCGTCGCCAGATGGACGAAGTCGCGCTGATCCGCGCCCTGCAGGAAAGCGCGGCCGACGACCTGGCCGCGGGGCTTGCGGGGGTGCAGACCGCCCGCACCGAGCTCAGCCAGGCCATCGCCGAGCGCCGCGACCTGCCGCAGCGCTTTGCCGCCGATCCCGAGCGGCTGTCCCATCTCGCGCTCAGCAGCGAGACGCTGGACGGCTTTGCCGAAGGGCTGGCTCAGGTCGGGGGGATGGCGCCCGAAGGCAGCGCGCCTCCGGGCTTCGAGGCGTTGCGCGGAACGCTGCCGCTGCCGGTCGAGGGCACCGTGCTGCGCGGCTTCGAACAGGCCGACGCCGCAGGCATCGAGCGCCCCGGGCTGGTGCTGGCGACCCGGCCGCTGGCGCTGGTGACGACGCCGGTCGCGGCCACGATCCGTTATCGCGGGCCGCTGCTCGACTACGGAAATGTGATGGTGCTGGAACCCGCCGAAGGCTATCTGCTGGTGCTTGCCGGTATGGCGCAGGTCTATGGTGGCGAGGGGCAGGTCCTGCCCGGCGGCGCGCCGGTCGGGCTCATGGGCGGCGCCGATCCCAACAGGGCGGCGTTTCTGGACGCGGCGGCAGAAGGCGGTGGCAATGACCGGCCGGAAACGCTTTATATGGAATTGAGACAGGGCGGCAGCCCCGTGGACCCGGCGCCGTGGTTCGCGCGACAGTAAGGATTGAGGATGCCGATGAAGAAATTCGTGGTCGCCGCACTGGGCGGCGTGGTTGCCGGAACGCTCGTCGCCACGCAGGTGGCCGGCCCGCTTCTGGCCGATGAGGCCAAGTCGAACAGCTCGGTCTACGAACAGCTCGATCTCTTCGGCGACGTGTTCGAGCGGATCCGCTCGCAATATGTCGAGGAAGTCGACCCGACCAAACTGATCGAGGCCGCGATCAACGGCATGCTGACCTCGCTCGATCCGCATTCGAGCTACCTGCCGCCGAAGGATTTCGACGACATGCAGGTCCAGACCCGCGGCGAATTCGGCGGGCTCGGGATCGAGGTCACCCAGGAGGACGGTTTCGTCAAGGTCGTCTCGCCGATCGACGGCACCCCGGCCGAGGAGGCGGGCATCGAGTCGGGCGATTTCATCACTCATGTGAATGGCGAGAGCGTGCTGGGGCTGACGCTTGACGACGCGGTCGAGACCATGCGCGGCCCGGTCGGCAGCGAGATCGTCATCACCGTGGTCCGCAAGGGCGTCGACGAACCCTTCGATGTCACCATCACCCGCGACACCATCAAGCTGACCGCGGTGCGGTCGCGGGTCGAGGGCAACACGGTCGTGCTGCGCGTCACCACCTTCAACGACCAGACCTATTCCAATCTCAAGGAGGAATGGAAGAAATCGGTCGAGGAACTGGACGGCATCGAGAACGTCAACGGCGTCGTGCTCGATCTGCGCAACAATCCCGGCGGGCTGCTGCCGCAGGCGATCAAGGTGTCGGATGCCTTCCTCGATGCGGGCGAGATCGTCTCGACCCGGGGGCGCGAGCCGCAGGACAGCGACCGCTACAATGCCACCAAGGGTGATCTGACCGGCGGGCTGCCGATGGTGGTTCTGATCAATGGCGGCTCGGCCTCTGCCTCGGAAATCGTGGCGGGCGCGCTGAAGGACCATCGCCGGGCCATCGTCGTCGGCACCCGCAGCTTCGGCAAGGGCTCGGTCCAGACGGTGATGCCGATGAAGGGCGAGGGCGCGATGCGGCTGACCACGGCGCGCTACTACACGCCCTCGGGCCGGTCGATCCAGGCGCTGGGCGTCTCTCCCGACATCGTGGTGGAACAGCCGCGGCGCGACCGGACAGCCGCAGAGGAGACCGAGGATCAACCCTCGTCTGCGCTGCACATGCGCTCCGAGGCCGATCTGCGCGGGGCGCTCGACAATGACAGCATGACCGAGGACGAGCGCAAGCAGGCCGAGGAAGAACAGGCCAAGGCCGAAGCCGCCGCCAAGCTGCGCGAAGAGGATTACCAGCTGGCCTATGCGGTCGACATCCTCAAGGGCCTCTCGGCGCTCGACCCCGAACACAAGTGACAGGAAGGGAGGGGGCCGGGTCGCACCGGCCCCGAAGGTATCGGATGACTCGCGAAGAGATCGAGAAACTGCCCTATCGCCCCGGCGTGGGGATCATGCTGGTCAATGGCGAGGGCAAGGTCTTCGTCGGCCAGCGCAAGGACTGGGCCGAACCCGCCTGGCAGATGCCGCAGGGCGGCATCGACAAGGGCGAAGAACCGGAAACAGCGCTGTTGCGCGAGCTTTGGGAAGAGACCGGGGTGACCGCCGATCTCGTGGAGATCCTTGCCCGCACCGACGACTGGATCCACTACGACCTGCCGTCCGAGCTGGTCGGCCGGGTCTGGAAGGGAAAATATCGCGGCCAGAAGCAGCTCTGGTACCTGCTGCGCTTCCTCGGCAGCGACGATCAGGTGAACATCGCGACCGAGCATCCCGAATTCGAGGCCTGGACCTGGATCGACGCCGAGGCGCTGGTCGCTCATATCGTGCCCTTCAAGCGCGCGCTCTACGAACGCGTGGTGGCCGAGCTCGCGCCGCGCATTCCGTCGCAGGAAGGCGCCGCCTGAGCCGTTTGCCCCGATCCGGGCGCATCCCGGATCGGCCCCGCCCGCAGACATGCGGGCATTGATGTCAGAGCCCGTTCAAGCATGCCCTCCGGCCCCCGGAGGGAACGGACCGCCCCGGGAGCCCTCTCGGGGCGGTTTCATTTGCCCTGCACGGGAAGCCCCGCGAACCTCCAGAACCGCGAAGAGCGCGTCCTGGCGCAGGCTGTCCTCAGCAGTCTGGGCTCAGCAGGCTGGACGCATCCCGCATGACCGCCCCGAAGCGCGCGAGATCGGTGCGCTCATCTGCCTTGCCCGCGACGAGCCGGCCCTTCGGGTTATGATCGCGCGGCCTCCGGCCGGTCGTGCCGCGCTTGGTTTATCGGGTCGCACACGCCTCTCGCGTCAGGCCCGACTGACGGTCCGGGTCGGCTTTGTTGCTGTGACCGCCCCCCCCGACGGCATCGATGTGCCAAGGTGGGTCTGCAACGACCCACAAAGGGGAGCGGTCATGTCAGGGATTATCACGGTCGGGCTCGATCTGGCGAAGAATGTGTTTCAGTTTCACGGAGCCGACGCTGCGGGCCGGGCGGTGCTGCGTAAGAAGCTGAGAAGAGACCAGGTCTTGGCATTCTTCGGACAGCTGCCGTCCTGCGTCGTGGCCATGGAAGCCTGCGGTAGCGCGATCACTGGGGCCGCGAGATCGGCAAGCAGGGCCATGAAGTGCGGCTGATCCCGCCAGCTTACGTGAAGCCCTTCGCCAAACGTCAGAAGAATGACACTGCCGATGCCGAGGCGATCTGCGAAGCGGCGATGCGCCTACGATGCGTTTCGTGCCGGTGAAGAGTGAGGAGACACAGTGCGCAGCCATGGTGTTCCGGGTCCGCGAACTTCTGATCCGTCAGCGCACCCAGTTGATCAATGCTCTACGGGGGCACCTAGCCGAGTTCGGACAGGTGGCGCCGCAGGGGGCGGCCAATGCATCGAAGCTGATTGCCATCGTCGATGATCCGGAAAGCGGCTTGCCCGCCGAGGCGACGGCCACATTGCAGGTCCTGATCGGGACATTGGCTCAGCTCGAAGCGCAGATCGCGGAACTCGACGCCCGGATTGTCCGCTGCGCCGGAGAGAACGCTGTCGCCCGAAGGCTGATGACGGTGCCGGGCATCGGGCCGTTGATCACCACGGCCATAGCAACGCTTTCGCCGCCGCCCGAGACGTTCCGCAAGGCCCGCGATTTTGCAGCCTGGCTAGGGCTGGTTCCGCGACAGCATTCGACCGGCGGGAAGCAACGACGAAGATGGGCGAACGATCGCTCGGGCGTCTGCTGATCATCGGGGCCAACAGCGTCATCATCAAGCGGCACCTCCATACAAGCGCCCAACCGGGCACCTGGCTCGGTGGAATGCTGACGCGCAAGCCGCCGATACTGGTGCGGGTCGCGCTGGCGAACAAGATGGCGCGGATCGTCTGGGCCCTGATGGCCCGGGGCGGCGTCTACAAGGCTCCGGCTACGGCGGCGTAAGCCGTCCGTTAGTCGCGACGACGGTCGCACCAGAGGCCGGATACATGTCAGCAACCGGTGACGCGCCAGAATCAGCTCTGAAGACTCCTCTTGCGCAAAGGGCGGTTATACATGTTGCATAATCGAAGGATCTTACGTCGCCGAGTGGCTTTCTAGGCAGGAAATTGCGCTGCTTGGCGAGCAAGAAACCCTTCGTACAAGCCGCTGCAGCGGCTGATTTCTTCGATTGTGCAACAACACCGTCCGGGCCCAGTCCGACGACCGCTCGCTGTTCGCTCCCACGGCTTGATGCTGCGCGTCATGCTCGGGAAAGGACGAGGCCCTATCGGACGGCTTCGCGACGGCCGTGCCACTCTGGCCCGATGGCCCTTCAGGCGCAGAACCCGTCCCGGCAGATCGCCTTTCAGTCCTCGAAAGCGCCCCGTCCTCCGCGCCTTCCCGATCCACGGCGGCTTCGCCGTCGGCCTTGCCGCCGGACCAAGACCCGCAGCGGAAAACCCGGCACGGCTCCTCCGCGACGACGCTACCGGCGCCACCGGCAACCCCGGGCGCACCATCCGCGCCGTCACCGGTATTGAGCGCCAGCCAAAGGTGATATACTAGAATGTCAGTTGCGGCAGGGGCCCGCATCCACCGCAGTCGCGTCCGAGATGGCGGATCGCGTAACGAAGACCCGGACGGTTTCAGGGGAGTATGTCATGGCGCCGCGCGACCCCGGCCCGCTCTTTGCGCGCGATCCCGGCGCCCGGGACCAGCCCCCCGCTTCCCGCCCTGGCCGGTGGCCCGGTCGACCGCCCGGCCCCCCCGAGACCGCAGCGGGGTCATCGCCCGAACCGTCGATTTTCCCTGTTTCTCCGCGCCCGGCGGTCGTGGCGCGGACCTGAACGTAGATGGAGGCAGGCTTGCCCGCTGACCGAATGACCCGTACCGCGAAGGCTCCCGAAGCCGGCATCGTCCACCTCGGCCTCGGCGCCTTCTTCCGTGCGCATGGCGCGATCTATACCGAAGAGGCCGTGGCCCGCTCGGGCGGCGCCTGGGGCATCATCGGCGTCTCGCTGAAATCGCCCGGCACCCGCGACGCGCTGGCGCCGCAGGGCTGTGCCTATACCGCGCTGGAACTCGGCCCCGACGGGGCCGTCGCGCATCCGGTCGAGATCGTCCGCGAGGTGCTGGTCGCGCCCGAGGACCCGCAGGCGGTGCTCGAGGCGATGGCCGATCCGGCGATCCGCATCGTCACGCTGACGATCACCGAGAAGGGCTATTGCCACGACCCCGCGACCGGGGCGCTGAATCTCGACCATCCCGACATTCTTCACGATCTGGACTCGGCCCATCCGGTCTCGGCGCCGGGCTATCTGGTTCGGGCGCTGCAGCTGCGCCGCGACCGGGGTCTCAGGCCCTTCACCGTGCTGACCTGCGACAACCTTCCCGATAACGGCCGCCTGGTGCGGGGCGTGGTGCTGGCGCTGGCCTCGCGGATCGACCCCGCGCTTGCCGGCTGGATCGGCAACGAGGGCCGCTTCCCCGCCACCATGGTCGACCGGATCGTGCCCGCCACCAGCGCCGAGGACATCGCCCGGGTCGAGACGCTGACCGGGTGCCACGACGCCGCCCCGGTGATGCACGAGCCGTTCCGGCAATGGGCGATCGAGGATGATTTCGTCGATGGCGCGCGGCCCGACTGGGGCGCGGTCGGCGCCGAGCTGGTGACCGATGTCACCCCCTACGAGCACATGAAGCTGAGGATGCTGAACGGCGCGCATTCGGCGCTGGCCTATCTGGGCTATCTGGCCGGGCACGAGACCATTTCCGAAACCGTGGCCGACCCGGCGCTGGGGGGCTTCGTGCGCCATCTCTGGGCCAGGGAAATCGCCCCGGTGCTGACCGCGCCGCCGGGCGTGTCGCTTTCGGCCTATGCCGAGGCCCTGGCCGCGCGCTTTGCCAATCCGGCGATCCGCCACCGCACCTGGCAGATCGCCATGGATGGCAGCCAGAAGCTGCCCCAGCGTATCCTGGCCACCCTGTCGGACAATCTCGTCGAGGGCCGCGCGAGCCCCGGGCTGATCCTGACCGTCGCGGCCTGGATGCGCTATGTCGGCGGCATCGACGAGGCGGGCCAGCCCATCGACCTGCGCGACCCGCTGGCCGACCGGCTGCGCGCGCTGAGCGACGGCGCCGACACGCCCGAAGGCAAGGTCGAGGCGCTGCTGTCGGTCCGCGAGGTCTTCCCCGAGGCCCTGGCCCTGACCCTCAAGCGCCAGCTTGCCGAGGCCTATTCCCGGCTTCTGAGCGAGGGCGCGCGGGCGACGGCCGAGGCCGTCTGCCGCGAGACAGCGCAGGCGGACTGACGCGGCGGGGGCCCGCCACCCTGGCCGGCCCCCGAAGACGCGCCCCATGGCGATTGTTCCGTCACCGGATCGGGGCTACCAAAGATGCGGGGAGGGGCGTGCGCGCCCAGGACAGGAGGACCCGCATATGACCGACTTCTTCCACGGCATCGACAAGATCGCCTATGAAGGCCCCGACAGCACCAACCCGCTGGCCTTCCGCCATTACGACCCGGACGCGCTGGTGCTGGGCAAGCGGATGGAGGACCATCTGCGCTTTGCCGCCGCCTACTGGCACAGCCTCGCCTATGAGGGGCTCGACCCGTTCGGCGGCCGCACCTTCGAGCGGCCCTGGTATGGCGACGGGATGGAGCGGGCCTTCCTCAAGGCCGATGTCGCCTTCGAGCTGTTTTCCAAGCTCGGCGTTCCCTATTTCTGCTTTCACGACGCCGATGTGCGCCCCGAAGGGAAGACGCTGGTCGACACGGTCACCAACCTGAACCGCGTCGCCGAGGTCTTTGCCCACAAGATGGAAGCGACCGGCATCCGCCTGCTCTGGGGCACGGCGAACCTGTTTTCCCACCGCCGCTACATGGCGGGCGCGGCCACCAACCCGGACCCCGAGGTCTTTGCCTATGCCGCCGCCTCGATCAAGGCGATGATGGACGTGACCCACCGGCTGGGCGGCGAGAATTACGTGCTCTGGGGCGGTCGCGAGGGCTACGAGACGCTGCTGAACACCGATATCGGCCAGGAGATGGACCAGATGGGCCGGATGCTGTCGATGGTGGTCGAGTACAAGCACAAGATCGGCTTCAAGGGCACGATCCTGGTCGAGCCGAAGCCGCAGGAGCCGACCAAGCATCAATATGATTACGACGTCGCCACCTGCTATGGGTTCCTCAGGCGCTACGGGCTGGAAGACGAGGTCAAGCTGAACATCGAGGTCGGCCATGCCTTCCTCGCGGGCCACAGCTTCGAGCATGAGCTGGCATTGGCCTCGGCGCTGGGGGTGCTGGGCTCGATCGACATGAACCGGAACGATCCGCAATGCGGCTGGGATACCGACCATTTCCCGAACGACCCGCAATCGGTGGCGCTGGCCTATCGCGAGATCCTGAAGGCGGGCGGCTTCACCACCGGCGGCACCAATTTCGACGCCAGGCTCCGGCGCCAGTCGATCGACCCGGCCGATCTTTTCCATGGCCATATCCTCGGCATGGATACCTGCGCCCGCGGCCTGAAGGCCGCTGCCGCGATGATCGAGGAGGGCAGCCTCGATGCCGCGCTGGCCGAACGCTACGAAGGCTGGCAGGCGCCCGAGGCGCAGGCGATGCTGAAAGGCGAGCGCAGCCTCGATCAGATCGCAGAACGGGTCCTCGCCGGAGAACGCGAGCCCGAACCGCGCTCGGGGCGGCAGGAATATCTCGAGGGCCTCGTGAACCGCTTCGTCTGAAAGGCCTGACGCGCCAGCCTACCCGCGCCGGGCTGGCGGCGCCGCTTGGCGATGCCGATCACGCCACCGCCCCCGAGGCCGGGCCAGGGCTAAGGCTGGGGCAACATCTTCCGTGCCAGCTGTCACCATCGGCGCATCGCGACCGCCGACGGGCCGGGGCCAGGACCTCAGCGCCACGTCGATCCGACGACCCCGCCCTCGCGGCGGATCTCCCGCAAGCGCCACCGCTTTCAACATGGGCGCGACCGGGGTGATGGCGCTTTAGAGGCCAGCCGCGCCACCGGCCTTCGCATGCCGATGGGACGGATTTCCCCAACCTCCCCTTGGCGTGGACCATGTTTCTGCTGCTCTCACCCGACGAGATGGCCGCGCCTTGTCAGGGGGCCGCTTTACGGAAGCTTCCGCATGCTCGCCGCCCCGCCGTCAAACGCAGCACATCCAACCGCCCCGAAGTCGACCGGCTGCCCGGGATCGCGGCCATGACGCGGAGCGGTTCCGGAAGGGATCACAAGCCAAAGGGATACGCGCCGGCATTCCGGGCCGGTAGCACCGCATGACCCCCGTCAAACACGACAAGCGGCGCAACCGCGTTGAAATTCAGGCAGGCTCGAGGACCGGAGGCGCGGCAACCCGCCATGACCGCTGTAAAGGGAGCTTCCTTCGGCCATCGCACGCGCAGCCGTCGTCATCTGCTGGTTCCGAATCCCGGCCCTGACGCGACAAGTCCCTTTTATTTTGACAGGTGAAAGATCGGTGTCATGCTTGCGGCCAAGGCGCCGCGGCAGGCTACTGCCCCGGGCCGGCGATGCTTGGGAGGTATCAGATGCAGGGAAGAATGCTGATCGCGGGCCTTCTGGCCGCGACCTGTCTTGGCGGGCCGCTGCGCGCGCAGGATCTGACGGTGGGGGTGAGCTGGTCGAATTTCCAGGAGGAACGCTGGAAGACCGATGAGGCCGCGATCAGGGACGCGCTGGACGCGGCCGGGGCGGAATATGTCTCGACAGACGCGCAATCGTCATCGGCCAAGCAGCTGTCGGATGCGGAAAGCCTGATCGCGCAGGGGGTCGACGCGCTGCTGATCCTGGCGCAGGACACCTCGGCGATCATTCCCGCGGTGCAGGCCGCTGACGATGAGGGCATTCCGGTGATCGCCTATGACCGGCTGATCGAGGACCCCCGCGCCTTCTACCTGACCTTCGACAATCTCGAGGTGGGCCGGATGCAGGCCCGCGCCGTGCTGGAAAAGGCGCCCGAGGGCAATTACGTGATGATCAAGGGCTCGCCGACCGACCCGAATGCCGATTTCCTGAGGGCCGGCCAGCAAGAGGTGCTGCAACCCGCCATCGACGCGGGCAAGGTCAGGATCGTGGGCGAGGCCTATACCGACGGCTGGCTGCCCGCCAACGCCCAGCGCAACATGGAACAGATCCTGACCGCCAACGATAACGAGGTCGACGCGGTGGTGGCCTCGAATGACGGCACCGCGGGCGGCGCGGTGGCGGCGCTGGCGGCCCAGGGCATGGCCGGGATCCCGGTCTCGGGCCAGGACGGCGATCATGCCGGGCTGAACCGGGTCGCCAAGGGGACCCAGACGGTCTCGGTCTGGAAGGACGCGCGCGAGCTTGGCAGGACCGCGGCCGAGATCGCCATCGAGCTGGCGGGCGGCACCCCGATGAGCGACATCGCGGGCGCGGCGCAATGGACCTCGCCCGCGGGCACCACGCTCTGGGCGAGGTTTCTCGAGCCGATCCCGGTCACGCAGGACAACCTGACCACCGTCACCGATGCCGGATGGATCGGCGTCGAGGCGCTGTGCCAGGGCGTCACCGACGGCCCCGCGCCCTGCAACTGAGCCCCGGGCGCCCCGGCACTGTCATCGGCACCGGCCGTCCGGCCTCCGCCGGGGCGCCGTCTCAATCCGTCCAACAGGGGGCAGGGAATGGACAACGCCCAGACCCGCGGCGATGCGCGCGCCCGCAAGTCGATCCTCGACTCGCTGGATCTCGACACGCGCCTGCTTGGCATGATCGGCGCCTTCGTGGTGCTGTGCCTGGTGTTCAACTTCGTGACCGACGGGCGTTTCCTGACGCCCCGGAACATCTTCAACCTGACGATCCAGACCGTCAGCGTGGCGATCATGGCCACCGGCATGGTCTTCGTCATCGTCACCCGCAATATCGACCTCTCGGTCGGCGCGCTTCTGGCCACCTGCTCGGCGGTGATGGCGATGGCGCAGACCGTGGTGCTGCCGACCTGGCTGGGGCTCGGGCTGGGCCATTGGGCAATCGCGCCGCTGGCGATCGCGGCCGGGCTGGCGACCGGCGCGCTGATCGGCGGGGTCCAGGGCTGGCTGGTGGGGTTTCTCGGCATTCCCGCCTTCATCGTCACGCTGGGCGGGCTTCTGGTCTGGCGCAATGTCGCCTGGTACCTGACCAACGGGCAGACCATCGGCCCGCTCGACCCGACCTACCAGCTTCTGGGCGGCATCAACGGCACCCTCGGCGAAAGCCTGTCCTGGGGCTTCGGGCTGGCGGCGACGGTCTTCGCGCTGGTCTACATGGCCACGAACCGCCGCAACCGCCGGGCGCATGATTTCCCGGTCAAACCGCGCTGGGCCGAGGCGCTTCTGGGCCTTGTCGCGGCCGGGGCGATCCTGGGCTTCGTCGCGGTGCTGAACGCCTATGACGTGCCCGCCCGGCGGCTGGCGCGGATCTTCGAGGCCCGGGGCGAGGTCCTGCCCGAGGGCTACAGCGCGGGCTACGGGCTGCCCTTCTCGGTGATCCTGCTGGTCCTGATCGCGACCGGGATGACGGTCATCGCCCGGCGCACCCGGTTCGGGCGCTATGTCTTCGCGACGGGCGGCAATCCCGATGCCGCCGCCCTGTCGGGGATCAACACGCGCTGGCTGACGGTGAAGGTCTTCGCGCTGATGGGGGTGCTTTGCGCATTGTCGGCGGTGGTGGCCTCGGCCCGGCTGACCTTCCATTCGAACGATATCGGCACGCTGGACGAACTGCGCGTGATCGCGGCCGCGGTGATCGGCGGCACCGCGCTCGCGGGCGGCTCGGGCACGATCTACGGCGCCATCCTCGGCGCGCTGATCATGCAGTCGCTGCAATCGGGCATGGCGATGGTGGGGGTCGACGCGCCGTTCCAGAACATCGTGGTGGGGGCGGTGCTGGTGCTGGCAGTGCTGGTCGACATCCTCTACCGCAAACGGACGGGAGAACGGTGATGGCAGGCGAACGCGGCACGCCCCTGGTCGAGATGAAGGACATCTCGGTCTCCTTCGGCGGCATCAAGGCGGTCGATCATGTCTCGGTCGATCTTTATCCGGGCGAGGTCGTGGGGCTTCTGGGCCATAACGGCGCGGGCAAGTCGACCCTGATCAAGTGCCTTTCGGGCGCCTACCGGCGCGACGCGGGCGAGATCCTGATCGACGGCCGCCCCGCCACGATCTCGAACCCGCGCGATGCCAGGCGCTACAATATCGAGACCATCTACCAGACGCTGGCCCTGGCCGACAATCTCGACGCCGCCTCGAACCTCTTTCTGGGGCGCGAACTGACCACCCCGCTGGGGCTGATGGACGATGCCGCGATGGAGGCCGAGACCCGCCGGATCATGGCCCGGCTCAACCCCAATTTCCGCAAGTTCGCGGCGCCGGTCTCGGCGCTGTCGGGCGGCCAGAGGCAGTCGGTCGCCATTGCCCGGGCGGTCTATTTCAATGCCCGCATCCTGATCATGGACGAGCCCACCGCCGCCCTCGGCCCGCAGGAGACGCAGATGGTGGCCGAGCTGATCGGCGAGCTGAAACGGCAGGGTCTGGGGATCTTCCTGATCGATCATGACGTCCATCAGGTGAAGGCGCTCTGCGACCGGGCGGCGGTGATGAAGAACGGCCGGCTCGTCGGCATCGTCAGGGTGGACGAGGTCTCGACCGACGACATCCTCGCGATGATCATCGCCGGCAAGACGCCTGCCCATCTGGCCGCCTGAACCGGACGCGGCCGCATTCCGGGCGGGGCGCTACGTCACAGGCGCGCCCTTCGGTGCGATGCCACGGCCCCTGCTCCGGCCATTTGCGGAGATACCTCTGGCCCGCACCAGATCCGAGCGGCGGGCGGGATCGATGCAGCCGTTGAGACCGGCCCCGCCCAGCCCGGCAGCGATGTCGTCCACCACCTCGCCACGGTCGTTCCGCCGAAGGCATGACGCATGTCCTTGCCGTCGGGCCTTCATCGGCGGCGCAGCTTCCGACGATCTGTCCCGCCGCATCGAGATCCCCGGTCTGGATGCAAACCGGCTGACCCGGAGCCGCAGCGCGCCAGATCGCGCAGCTCGCCTCCGGGCCGGTCGAAGCCATGGGGGACGCCGGCCATGTCGATGGCAGCGCCGATCCCCCACCGGATCGCCCGGCAGAGGCCCCAGCCCCGCAACCGTCACGAACAGCCGCGACACCGACCCGCCGACATGGCCGGACCGCAACAGGCGGGGGCGAATGAAGGACGGCATCATGTACCTTGCCGGGTGTCAGTTGCCGGGCCGCGCGGAACCGAGGTTGGCAGGGGGCAGCGTCCCCGGCATGACACCCAGGCCTCGATCCGGCAGAAACGCGGGTTGCGGCAACGGCCCGGGCATCGTACCGGAACACGGGCGGACGGGGCCGCACCGCCGCGGCCGGGCCGCGGGGGGCAGTTGTCCTGTTTCCGCCAAGACCGCCAGACGACGCGACCGCCGAGGAGACCGCCCGCAATGCCCAAGCCCGACAGGACCGAGCCTTCCTGCCGCAGCCTCTGCACCCTGCCCCCCGCGCAGGCTCTGCCGATCCTCGCCGTGGCGCTGGCGGCCTCGGTCTTCCTCTGGATCGGACTTGGCGCCGGTCTGCTCTGGCTGGGCTCGGGCGGTGACGGCCATCCGGCCCTGCCCGATCTCTGCAGTCTCGGACTGCGCGGACTGGCAATCTGCGGCCCGGCGCTGGCGGCTCTGGTCCTGCTTGCCCGACGGCCGCAGCACTGAACCCGAACCGCCCGCGGCTCGGGAAAACAAGCTCAGGCGCCCAGGCTCATCGGGCCGAGGAACGGCAGGTCGACCCCGAAGGCCCCGGCCAGCAGGACCGCGTTCAGGCCCAGAACCATCGCCGCCCCGGCAATGGCCAGCGCGCGCAGCAGCGGCCCGGTGGCATAGTCCCCCATGATGTCGCGCCGCCCGGCAAAGACGATCAGCGCGATCATCGGCACCGGCAGGGCGATCGACAGGATCACCTGGCTGACGACCAGCGCCTGGGTGGCATTGACCCCGGCCGCGACCACCGCGAAGGCGGGCAGCATCGTCACCAGCCGCCGCAGCCAGATCGGGATGCGGATCCTCAGAAAGCCCTGCATGATCATCTGCCCCGCCATCGTGCCGACGACCGAACTGGAAATGCCCGAGGCGATCAGCGACAGCAGGAACACCCCCGCCGCCGCCGCGCCCAGCAGCGGGGTCAGGGTGTGATAGGCGGTCTCGATCTCGGAGACCTCGCTATGGCCGCTGTGAAAGGCGCTGGCCGCCATCATCACCATCGCCATGTTGACGATCCCGGCCACGGCCAGCGCCGCCACCACCTCGATATCGGAAAAGCGCAGCACCTTGGCCCGCTCGGCCTCGCTGTGGATCTCGGCCCGGCTCTGGGTCAGGCCCGAATGCAGGTAGATCGCATGCGGCATGACCGTGGCGCCGATGATGCCGACGGCGATGGTCAGCGCGGCGGCATCGGGCATGGCGGGCGTCACGAGCCCCAGCCCCGCCGCGCCCCAGTCGATCGGCGCGATCAGGATCTCGGCCAGATAGCAAAGCCCGATCACCCCGACCAGCGTCCCGATGATCAGCTCGATCGGGCGGAAGCCGCGGCCCTGGACCAGCAGGATCGCATAGGTGACGATGGCGGTGATCGCCATGCCGACGATCAGCGGCAGCTCGAACAGCAGCGACAGCCCGATGGCGCCGCCAAGGAACTCGGCCAGATCGGTGGCCATGGCCGCGACCTCGCTGACCGCCCACATCACCCCCACCAGCGGGCGCGGAAAGTGGTCGCGGCAAAGCTCGGCCAGATTCTTGCCGGTGACGATGCCGAGCCGTGCCGAAAGCCCCTGGAACAGCATCGCGATCAGGTTCGCCAGCAACACCACCCACAGGAGCGCATAGCCATACCCCGCCCCGGCCTGGATATTGGTCGCGTAATTGCCCGGATCCATATAGGCGACCGAGGCGATCACGGCCGGCCCCACGAACAGCAGCCGGGCCCGAAGACCATGCCGCTTGCCCGACAGAAAGGCGGACATTTCCAGGCGGGTACGGTCGCTGGGGCTCATGGTATCGTCCTGAGGCAGGGTGGAAACGGATGACGAACGAAATTTAGCCAAGGCTTCATTTCATGCAAGTGTCTTTATCGTGATGCATTGTCTTTTCTTTCTTCCGCAAGCATCATCGGGCTCTGGCCTGGGCGCAGCGTCCCGGCTATATATCCGGTCCTGACAGTCCGGTCGGCCGCGGCGCCGGTCCGGGAAAGGAGCCCAGATGCCGCCCGATACCCCCCCGCCAGCCGATGCCGACCGCTTCCTCCGCGCCCGCGAGGCGCAGGCCGTGGCGCTGCTGGAGGATTATGTCGAGATGATCGGCGATCTGATCGCCGAACATGGCGAGGCGCGGGTGGCCGATATCGCCCAGCGCATGGGCGTCGCGCATCCGACCGCGACCAAGGCGGTCTCGCGGCTCAAGCGCGAGGGGCTGGCGGTGTCGCGCCCCTATCGCGGCGTGTTCCTGACCGAGGACGGCGCGGCGCTGGCCGAACGGGTGCGCCAGCGCCATCGGGTGGTGGTCGACATGCTGGTGGCGGTGGGGGTGCCGCGCGAGGCGGCCGAGCTCGACGCCGAGGGGATCGAGCACCATGTCTCGGACACAACGCTGCATGCCTTCGAGCGCTATCTCACCCGAAGCGGCTGAGCGGCCGGATCATTTCACCCGGATCATTTCACCCTGAGCGGCAGGCCCGAGACCACGAATTCGACCTCGTCGGCAACCTTGGCCACGCGCTGGTTCACCCAGCCCTGGGCATCGCGGAAGGCCCGGGCCAGGGCGTTTTCGGGCACGATGCCCATGCCGACCTCGTTCGAGACCAGCACCACCGGCGATTTCTGACGCAGAAGCGCCTCGGTCAGGCGGGCGGCCTCGGGTTCCCAGTCCCGTTCGGCGAACATGTAATTGGCCAGCCACAGCGTCAGGCAATCGACCAGCCGCGGCCCCGTGCCATCGCTGCGGTCAAGCGCGCCGACCAGATCGAGCGGCTCCTCGATCAGGGTCCAGCCCGGCCCCCGCGCCTCCCGATGACGGGCCACGCGGTCGCGCATCTCGTCATCCTGCGGCTCGGACGTGGCGATATAGACCGGCGCGCCCGGCATCGCCCGGACCCGTGCCTCGGCATGGCTGCTCTTGCCCGACCGCGCTCCGCCGGTCACCAGGATGATCCGTCCCATCGCGCTCTCCTTCGGCCCAAGGCGCTGCATAGCCCGCGTGGCGTGGCGCTTCAATCGCGGCGTCACGGCAAGGATGGTACGCTTCTTGCTTGGGCCGCACTCTCGAATTGGTATAAACTCCGAACCGGACAGGAGGGCGGCGACGCCAGCCGCCGTTTCAAGACCGCGCCGCAGGGAAGGAGACATGCGATGTGCCAGATCTTTGCCGGACAGGACCCCGAGCGTTACCAGTCGACCACCAGGCGGCTGCGGCTCAACGGACAAAGCACCAGCATCCGGCTGGAAAACAGCTTCTGGGCCATCCTCGACGAGATCGCGGCCTCGGAAGGCGCGACGACGCCCGCCTTCATCTCGAAGCTTCATGCCGAGGTGCTGGAACTGCATGGCGAGCCCTCGAATTTCAGCTCGCTCCTGCGCTGCACCTGCCTGATCTTCCGCGAGACCGCCCCGGCCGCAGGCGCGATGGCGATGGCCGCCGAATAGGCCCGCGCGCAAAGCCCGCACGGTAGTATCGCGCTACTACCCCGGCCCTGACCGTCCCGCGCTAGGATCTTCCGGAACGGAAGACCCAGCAAGAAGGGGACCATCTTGGCCAAGGCGATCCACAGCATGATCCGGGTGCTCGACGAAGAGCGGTCGGTGGCGTTCTACGACAAGGCCTTCGGGCTCAAGGTCGCGGAGCGACTCGATTTCCCGGACTTCACGCTGATCTACATGAGCAACCCGGAAACCGAGTTCGAACTCGAACTGACCGTGAACAAGGGCCGCACCGAGCCCTACGATCTGGGCGACGGCTACGGTCATCTGGCGGTGTCGGTCGAGGATCTCGATGCCGAACATGCGCGCTTCGAGGCCGAAGGGCTGGCGCCGCGCAAGCTGGTGGAATTCGCCCCGGCGGGCGAACTGGTCGGGCGGTTCTTCTTTGTCGCCGATCCCGACGGCTACCAGATCGAGGTGCTGGAACGCAGCGGCCGCTTCAAATGACCCGATAATCGAGAAAAGACCGGGCGGCTGGACACCGCCCGTCTGTCAAGGGAGGAGACCATATGACAGACCAGCAAGCCGTCCGGGCCCTGACCCGGCGCCAGCTTCTTGCCCGCGCCAGCGCGGCAGGAGCGACCCTGATGGTGGGGGCGGGCTTCGTCGCCGCGCCAGACGCCGCCTGGGCGCTCGAGACCACCGCCCTGAAACCCGAGACCTTCGCGACCCTCGTGCAGATGGCGCGCGACATCTATCCCCATGACCGGATCGGCACCGAATATTACGTGGTCGCGGTCAAGGGCTACGACACGGCCGAAGCCGCTCCGGCGATCGAGGCGGGCATCGCCGCGCTTGACGAACTGGCGCGGGGCCACGGCTTTCCGGACTACCTTGGCACCGGCTGGGAACGCGACCGGGCCGAGATCCTGCGCGAGATCGAGGACAGCGTCTTCTTCCAGACCATCCGCGGCGGGCTCGTGACCGGGCTTTACAACCAGAAAGCCGTCTGGCCGCTCTTCGGCTACGAGGGCGAAAGCTATTCGAAGGGCGGCTATCTGCACCGCGGCTTCGACGACATCGCCTGGCTCTGAGCCATAGCCAGTCAGGGAGGAACGGATATGGCTGCAAAATTCGACAAGACCGACGACAGCGTGGTCGTCATCATCGGCACCGGCGCGGGCGGCGGGGTGCTGGCCAACGAACTGGCCCAGAAGGGCATCAAGGTCGTGGCACTCGAGGCCGGCGGGCGCTACCTGCCCGAGGATTACATCAACGACGAATGGGAAAGCTTCGGCCAGCTCGCCTGGACCGACCCGCGCAGCACCTCGGGCGACTGGCGGGTGGCGCGCGACTTCCCGGCCCTGCCCGCCTGGATCGTCAAGGCGGTGGGCGGCACCACCACCCATTGGGCCGGTGCCTCGCTGAGGTTCCAGGAGCATGAATGGAAGGCCAAGACCACCTACGGCCCGGTGCAGGGCGCGAACCTGCATGACTGGCCGATCGACGCGGCCGAGATGGAGAAATGGTACGACCTGGCCGAGAAGAAGATGGGCGTGACCCGCACCAACGGCCTGCCCGGCCTGCCGGGGAACAACAACTACAAGGTCTTCGAGGCGGGCGCGCGGGCGCTCGGCTACAAGGAGGTCAGCACCGGCCGGATGGCGATCAACTCGGTCGAGCGCGACGGGCGGCTCAGCTGCCAGCAGACCGGCTTCTGCTTTCAGGGCTGCAAATGGGGCGCCAAATGGTCCACGGCCTATACCGAGATCCCGAATGGCGAAGCGACCGGCAATCTCGAGGTCCGCGAAAAGGCCCATGCCGCACGCATCCTGCATGATGCCAAGGGCAAGGTGACCGGGGTCGAATATTTCGACGCCGAGGGCAATCTGCAGATGCAGAAGGCGCGGATCGTCTGCGTTGCCGGCAACTCGTTCGAAAGCCCGCGGCTTCTGCTCAATTCGGCCTCGTCGATGTTCCCCGACGGGCTGGCCAATTCCTCGGGCCAGGTCGGGCGCAACTACATGCGGCACATGACCGGATCGGTCTATGCCAGCTTCGAGCAGCCGGTCCGGATGTGGCGCGGCACCACCATGGCCGGCATCATCCGCGACGAGGTCCGGCACGATCCCTCTCGGGGCTTCGTCGGCGGCTATGAATTCGAGACGATCAGCCTCGGGCTGCCCTTCATGGCCGCCTTCCTCGATCCGGGCGGCTGGGGGCGCGAATTCACCTCGGCGCTCGACGCCTACGAGACCATGGCCGGGATGTGGATCGTCGGCGAGGACATGCCGCAGGAAACCAACCGCATCACCCTCAACCACGATGTCACCGACCAGCACGGCCTGCCGGTGGTCGATGTCCATTTCGACGACCATCCGAACGACCGGGCGATGCGCGCCCATGCCTATGCCCAGGGCCGCGCGATCTACGAGGCGGTCGGCGCGACCCGGACCTTCCCGACGCCGCCCTATCCCTCGACACACAACCTGGGCACCAACCGGATGTCGGAAAACCCGCGCGACGGGGTGGTGAACCGCTGGGGCCAGACCCATGACGTGACGAACCTCTTCGTGTCGGACGGCTCGCAATTCACCACCGGTGCGGCCGAGAACCCGACCCTGACCATCGTGGCGCTTGCCATCCGTCAGGCCGACCACATCGCCCGCGAGATGTCGGCCCGGACAATCTGACCGCAGTTCCGGCAGTCATTCCGGTCGGCGACCGGACCGGGCCTCCGGGCGGGTCCTGCAGAAACCGGCGGGCCGGGGCGCAAGCCCCGGCCCGTTTCGCCGTGGCACAAGGCGCCTTCCCTGGCGCCGCGACCGGACGGCACGGCCCCGCCGACGGCCAGATCTTCAGCTTGATTTGGCCCGCAAATCCACCAAATTCCTCGGACGACGCCCCAGCCGGGGCCGCCGCCAAGGAGCCCAACGTGCCGACTGTCCGCCCGACCGCCCACCGTTTTCTCACGAGTATCCTCTTCGCCGCCGCCACGTCTTTCGCCGCCGCCCCCTTCGCCCTGGCAGATCAGGTTTCCGCACCGGCGATTGCAGGCCCCGAGCTCGGCGCCCCCACAGCTTTCAGCTTCGACATGCTGGCCGACCGCGCCGCCGCGCTGGCCGCCCGGCCCCATGTCCCGACGCCGGTGCATCAGCCCGACGTGCTGGAAAAGATCGACTATGACGCGCATTGGAAGATCCGCTTCCGCCGCGACGCCACGCTCATGCTGGGCAACACCCCGGCGCAGTTCTTCCATCTCGGCACCTATTTCCGCGAACCGGTGAAGATCTTCGCGGTCGAGAGCGGCACCGCCCGCGAGGTGGTCTACAGCACCGATTACTTCGACATGCCCGAGGACAGCCCGGCCCATGCGCTGAAATCCGATGCGGGCTTTGCCGGCTTCCGGCTGATGCGGCCCGACATGAAGACAGACTGGATCTCGTTCCTGGGCGCGGCCTATTTCCGCTCGGACGGCGCGCTCAGGCAATACGGGCTGTCGGCGCGCGGCATCGCGCTCAATACCGGCATGTCGGTGCCCGAGGAATTCCCGCGCTTCAGCGAATTCTACCTCGAACCGGGCCCGGACGGCCGCACCATCGTCAATGCCCTGCTGGACGGGCCAAGCGTCACGGGCGCCTACCGGATGGTGCTTGGCGACCAGCCCGGCCAGGGCCAGGTCATGGACATCACCGCGCGGCTGTTCTTCCGCGCACCGGTCGAGCGGCTGGGGATCGCGCCCCTGACATCGATGTTCTGGTATTCCGAAAGCAACCGCTTCCAGTCGGCGGATTGGCGGCCCGAGGTGCATGACACTGACGGGCTGATGATCGAGACCGGCGCGGGCGAGCATATCTGGCGGCCGCTGAACAACCCCGACCGGGTCGTGACCTCCAGCTATTTCGACCGCGACATCAGGGGATTCGGGTTGATCCAGCGGGATCGCGAGTTCGAGAATTACCAGGATGACGGGGTTTTCTACGACAAGCGCCCCGCGGTCTGGGTCGAACCGACCTCGCCCTGGGGCGCGGGCGCGGTCCAGCTGATCGAGATCCCGACCGATGACGAGATCTTCGACAATATCGTGGCGTTCTGGAACCCCGAGACCAAGCCGCAGGCCGGCGACGAGATGGCGTTTTCCTACCGGCTGCACTGGACCGAAAGCCCGCCGGTCGAGATGAAGCTGGCCCGCACCGTCGCCACCCGGATCGGCAATGGCGGCGTGCCCGGCCAGCCGCGGCCCGAGGACCAGATCAAGGTCGTGGTCGATTTCGAGGGGCCCGCGCTGGACGGGCTGACCCGGAAGGACGCGATCCTGCCCCAAGTCTCGGCCCCCGAGGGCGTCGAGATCGTCACCCCCTTCGTGCTGCCGGTGGTGGGCACCGATCGCTGGCGGATGGTGTTCGACCTCAAGGCCCCGCCCGGCACCGAGACGGTGGACCTGCGCGCCTTCCTGACCAGGAACGGCAGGCCCCTGACCGAGACCTGGCTCGGCCAGATCCATCCCGACCAGATCGAGCGGTTGCGATAGGTCCCTGCGGCGGGGCGCTCAGAGGATCTGCAGATCGTCGATCAGCGCCCCGACCGTGCCCAGCCCCTCGATCAGGATGCCATTGCCGTCGCCGAAATCGAGAAAGACGCCCTCGGCCGTCGCATAGGCCAGATCCGGCACCGCATCGGGGCCGGGCGCGGCGCCCGCCCAAAGCCCATGGTCCAGCCGGAGCGTGTCGATATCGTCCTCGAAATCGGCGATCCGGTCCCAGCCGCCACCGAAGATGAAGAGATCGGCCCCGGCACCGCCGATCATCAGGTCGGACCCCGCGCCGCCATCGAAGACGTCATCCCCCTCCCCGCCGTCGAGCCAGTCATTGCCTTCGCCGCTCCAGAGCCGGTCCGCGCCCGCACCCCCGATCAGCCCGTCATCCCCGGCCCCGCCCAGAAGCGTATCCTCGCCGTCCAGCCCGTAAAGCAGGTTCTGCCCCGGATTGCCCGACAGCACATTGGCAAGCCCGTTGCCGGTGCCCTCAAGCGCGGCCGTCCCGGTCAGGGTGAGATGTTCGAGATTGTCCTCAAGCGTCCAGTCGATCCCGGCGCAGACCCGGTCCCAGCCCTCGCCGGGCCGCTCGAGGATAAGGTCCGAGGAGGTGTCGACGGCATACAGATCGTCGCCCGTACCGCCCTCCATCAGATCGCCGCCCGACCCGCCCCAAAGCCGGTCCGCCCCCTCGCCGCCCAGCAGCCAGTCATTGCCCTCGCCGCCCTGCAGGGTGTCATCGCCGCCAAGCCCGTCCAGCCGGTTATCCGCCGCATTTCCCGAAAGCCGATTGCCCAGCCCGTTGCCGGTGCCCTCGAGCGCACCGCCGCCCAGGGTCAGATCCTCGAGATCGGCCCCCAGCGTCCAGCCGACCGTGGCATGAACCCGGTCCCGGCCCGCGCCCGGGTCTTCCAGAACGGCGCTTGCGGTCGAAACGACGATGTAAAGATCGTCGCCCGCCCCGCCTTTCAGCAGATCGCCCGCAGCGCTGCCCCGCAGCGTGTCATTGCCCGTGCCGCCACAAAGCGTATCCGCGCCGCCGCCGGTCAGCAGGTCGTCGCCCGCCCCGCCCAGCATCAGCTCGGCCGCGGCGCCACCGCTCAGCCGGTCGTTACCGTCGCTGCCGGCAACCGTCGGGGGCGCAACCGGCGCCGCCAGATCGGCGAAGACCCGGCCGACTTCGGTCAGATTGCCCGCCGCATCGAAAAGGCCGCTGTTCAGATACCAGCCATCTCCGCCCTCATAGGCCGCGAACCAGGCGTGACGCTCGACGAAATCGAGGGCATCCATCATCTCGGCCCCGGCCCGGGCGAAGGCGGCCTGTTCGGCGGCGCTGAAACTGCGCGCTCCGGTCCAGTCGGCCAGCACCCATTCGGTGACCCAGACCGGTTTGCCATACCGGTCATGGACCGCTTTCAGCCAGGTCTCGAATGCGGCGATGTCGCCGCTGTCGGAATAGTAATGAACCGCGATGACATCGACGCCCATGCCGCGGGTTTCGACCCCGGCCATGAAGCGGCCGAGCCAGGAGCTGTCGCCCAGCGTCTGCTCCTGCGAGGCGGCGGGCGAGACGAGGCGAAGCCCGGTCGCCTGGAGCGCCCCCCAGAGATCGAGCGCCTGCTCGACGCTCACCCCGGCCTGACGGGCAAGATCGGGCTCGTTGAACCCCAGCAGCGTCTCGGCGCCCGCGGCAAGGATGCGGTCGAGCGCGGCCTGGCTGACCAGTTGCTCGTCCCAGACCATGCCGACGAACTCGGCCGGATCGGGGCTCGGGTCGGCGTCGTAAAGCGCCCAGTCGCTCCAGGTGTAGTACCAGGCAAGGCCAAGCTTCCCCAGATCGTCGAGGGCGCTGCCGCGCGAGTCGCGGTCCCATGTTCCGAGACCGATCTTTTCGGGATGTGCGATGCTCATGCCTGTGTCCTGTCGGAACCGGCGCGCTGCCGCGCCGGGCACGCGAAATGACATCGGGACGCGCCGCCGAGGCGCCGGAAATGCAACCAGATCGTGGATATCACGTCGATTTTTAGCCGTTGCCGGGCAGCCGCCCGCGTTCCGGGCAGAGGCCATCGCAGCCGGTCTGCACGGCAGTTTGACCTTGCCCCCGGCGCCGAAGGCGACAATTGGAGGGGCAAGACGACGACCGGAAGGCAGACAGGCCATGACTGAAAACACTGACCCGGTGGTGTTGCGCCACCGCCATCTCGAACAGATCGCGATGACCGCGTTGCAGGCGGGCGTTCTTCTGACCGAGACCGGGGGCAAGTCGCTGGTGGTGAGGGACGGCATGCGCAAGATCGCCCTCGGGCTTGGCGCCGAGGACGTGCATGTGCGGGTGGGCTTCGCCTCGCTGGCGCTGACCGTGACCCATGGCGGAAACAGCATCACCCGGATGACCGGCACCGGCGCGCATGGGGTCAACATGCGGCTGAACCATGCCATCCGCGATCTCTGCGTCGCGGTCGAACGGGACGGCGCCACCGCCGAGGAGGTCCGCGACGCGCTGGCCCGGCTCCGGGCGCATACCCCGCATCACCCGCGGCTGCTGATCGCGCTGGCCGCCGGCATCGCCTGCGCCGCCTTCGGCCGGCTTCTGGGGGTCGACTGGGCCGCCTTCGGTCCGGTGCTGGCGGCCGGCACGGCGGGGCAATGGGTCCGCGTGAGCCTGGTGCGCCACGGCGCCAACCCCTTCGTCCTGACCGCAATCGTCGCCTGCCTCGCGGCGACGCTGGCCGGGGTCATGGCAATACCGACCGGGAGCCACATGGTCGAGACGGCGATGACGGCGGCGGTCCTCTTGCTGGTGCCGGGGGTGCCCGCGATGAATGCCCAGACCGACATCATGGAGGGTCACCCGACCACCGGCAGCGCCCGATTCGTGACGGTGGGAATGATTCTCGTCTTCATCACCGTCGGCATCTCGGCGGCGCGGCTTCTGGTGCCCGAGGCGCCCGACGCGGTGTTCGAGCCGCAACGCTCGGTCCTGCATCAGGCGGTGTTCGGCGCGGTCGCGGCGGCGGGCTTCGGCGTCTTGTTCAACTTCGACTGGCTGCGGCTGGCCTGGGCGGCGGCGGCCGGCGCGCTGGCGCTGGCGGTGCGCACCCTCGGACTGGATCTGGGCTGGAGCCTCGAGGCCGCTTCCTTCGCCGCCGCCGCCTCGGTCGCGCTGGGGGTCGAGGTGCTGTCGCTGCCCCGGCTCCGGGTGGCGCGGATGGGAACCGCGCTGGCCGTGGCGGGCTGCATCCCGATGATCCCGGGCGGCGCGGCCACGCAATGCATCATCGGCCTGCTGAACCTGACCGCGCAGGACCCGGCCACCGCGGCCCAAACGCTGGGCATGACCGCCTCGGCCGGGCTGCGCGTGGCCTTCACCATCGGCGCCATCGGCGCAGGGCTGACCATCGTGCGAAGCCTGTTCCGGCGGTCGGATTTCGTCTGATACTGTTGAAAAACTCGCTTGCGGGGTCGCAGAGCACAAGCTCATGGAACATAATTCCGCTTTTCTGCGATCCCGACTCGTAAACGGACCTTGCCTGCCGCTGTGAAGAACGGCGCTCCAAATCCAGGCGACCTCTCAACCGCTGCCGGAGTTTTTCAACACAATCGTCTGAAGGCCGGGCCTATTCGGCCGCCAGCGGCACGTCGTCCGGACGGCCGATCGCGCTCAGGGACGCCACGACCTCGCCAAGCACGCGCCGCAGCGGGTCGAACCCGGCATTGGGCCGGATCTCGGTCTCGTCCATGTAAAGCGAGCGGTCGATTTCGACCTGCACCGCGTGACGTCGCCGCGAGGGCAGGCCGTAGCGCTGGGTGATATAGGCGCCGGCAAAGGGCGCGTTGCGCCCGACCCGAAGCCCCGCGCCGGAAAAGGCCTGCTCGATCCGGTCGACAATCTCGGCCCCGGCCGAGGTGCCGAAGCGGTCGCCAAGCACCACCTCGGGGCGTTGCCGCCCGCCCGCCCGCGCGCTTTCGATCGCCTCGCGCGGCATCGAATGGCAATCGATCAGGATCGACTGGCCGAACCGGGCCAGCGCCTCCTCGACCAGCGATTCGAGCTGACGGTGATAGGGACGCCAGCAGGTCTCGATCCGCGATTCGGCCTCGGTCATGGCAAGCTTGCCGCGATAGATGCCGCGACCGTTTGCCACAACCCGGGGAATCACCCCGAGCCCCGAGCTGATCCGCGGATTGTGCCCGGACATCCGGGCCCCGGAGATCACCGCCGGATCGAGCTCTTCGGCAGCGCGGTTGAGATCGATGAAGGCGCGCGGCACCGAGGCCGCCAGCAGCGGCGCACCCTGTCCGGGCGCGTCGGAAAACAGGATATCGATGAAGGCATCCTCGGAAGACCTTATGGTGCGGTCGTCGAGCACCGTCTTGCGCAGGAATGACAGGGGGTAATCCCGCCCGCTATGGGGCGAGGAAAACACAACGCTGGTGGTCGGCCAGTCCGGCCGGAAAAGCTTGAACGCCTGCACGCCGCCAGATCCCCCTCCGGACATTTGGGTCATCCTGAAGACATTTATAACGGCATTTTCGAGAAGACCAAAAGCCCTTGCACCCTCCTCCGACTCCTTTTATAGACCTGCGAACCGACGCGGTCCTGCCCGCGTCCGTTTTCTTTAGGACAGGCAGGATGGTCTCGGGAACGGGCGGTTAGCTCAGCGGTAGAGCACTACGTTGACATCGTAGGGGTCACTGGTTCGATCCCAGTACCGCCCACCATCAAATTTCTGCCCCCGCGGCGCAAGGCCCGGGGACAGCCCTTGAAACCCGCCAGGCGCATGGACGCGCCGCGACATGAGGAGAAGGCCGATGAAGGTCCGCAACTCGCTCCGCTCGCTCAAGCAGCGTCATCGCGACTGCCGCGTTGTGCGCCGCAAGGGCCGGGTCTATGTGATCAACAAGACCCAGCGCCGCTTCAAAGCCCGCCAGGGCTGAGCGCCGCCATAGTATCGGGTCACTTCGTGACCCTGAACGCTCCGGATCCCGATCCGGAGCGTTTTTGCGTACCGAAAGCATTTACGTCGCGACAGGATTGTCGTGCCATGACCCGATTGCTATCGCGGTTCGGACCGGCCGTTGCGCCAGACCGGCCGGAGCAAAGCGATGAAGAGGCAGGCCATGACCGCACCGAACGGCCATCCGAAATCCGACCATCCCTACGAGACCGCAGACCGGGCCGGCCGCGCGATACAGGCCCGGATGACCTCGGGCGCCTCGCCGAACGCGGCCGTGGCCGCCTGGGCCGACTGGGCCAGCCATCTCGCCCGCGCCCCCGGCCGCCAGATGGAACTGGCCGAGCGCGCCATGCGCAACGGCGCCAAACTGGCGGCCCATGCCGCGGGCTGGTCGGCCCGGAACCCGCCATTCCGGCCCCGGGCGGAAGATCACCGCTTTACCCATCCGGACTGGTCGCGCCCGCCCTTCTCGCTGTGGCAGCAGGCCTTTCTGGCCGCGCAGGACTGGTGGGACGCCGCCGCCGAACCGGCCCGCGGCACCGACCCGCATAGCAGCGACCGGGTCGCCTTCATGGCCCGGCAGATGCTCGATGTGCTGTCGCCCTCGAACATGCCGCTGACCAATCCCGAAATCCTGCAGGAAACGCTGCGCACCGGCGGGGCCAACCTGATGCAGGGGCTGCAGCACCTGGCCGAGGATATGGGCGCACAGGCCGCCGGCAATCCCGCCCCCGCCCCGGAGGGCTATGCGGTCGGCCGCAACCTCGCCGTCACCAAGGGCGAGGTGGTGTTCCGCAACGATCTGTTCGAGCTGATCCAATACGCGCCCCGGACCGAGACCGTGCATCCCGAGCCGGTGCTGATCGTGCCCGCCTGGATCATGAAATACTATATCCTCGACCTCAGCCCGGAAAACTCGCTGATCTCCTATCTGGTCGAGCAGAGCTTTACCGTCTTCGCCATGTCCTGGGTGAACCCGACCGCCGATTACCGCGAGGTGTCGCTTGACGATTACCGCCGCGACGGCGTGATGGCCGCGCTCGAGGCGGTGGGCCGGATCGTGCCCGAACAGAAGATCCATGCCTGCGGCTATTGCCTCGGCGGCACCATCCTGTCGATCGCCGCCGCCACCATGGCGCGCGACGGCGACGAGCGGCTGGGCTCGATCACGCTGCTGGCGGCGCAGACCGACTTCACCGAGGCCGGCGAGCTGATGCTGTTTCTCGATGAAAGCCAGGTGGCCTTCCTCGAGGACATGATGTGGGATCAGGGCTATCTGGCGCAGGAACAGATGGCGGGCGCCTTCCGGGCGCTGCGCGACGAGGATCTGGTCTGGACCCGCGCGGTCCGGCGCTACCTGATGGGCAAGGAAGACGAGGCCTTCGACATCTCGGCCTGGAACGCCGATGCGACGCGGATGCCCGCGCGGATGCATTCCGACTATCTGCGGGCGCTGTTTCTCGACAACCGCCTGACCTCGGGCCGGTTCGCGGTCGACGGCAGGGTGATCGCGCTGAAGGACATCCGGGCGCCGATGTTCGTGATCGGCACCGAGAAGGACCATATCGCGCCCTGGCATTCGGTCTACAAGGTTGCACTCTTCACCCAGAACGAGCTGACCTTCGTGCTGACCAAGGGCGGCCATAACGGCGGCATCCTGTCCGAGCCGGGCCACAAGGGCCGCTATTACCGCATCGGCTGCCGGACGCCCGACACCCGCTACATGGACCCCGACAGCTGGTATGCGCGCCACCCGGCGCAGGAGGGATCGTGGTGGCAGGAATGGGCGGGCTGGCTGGCCGCAAGGACCGGCCCGGCCGAGGCGGCCCCGCCCGCGATGGGCGCCCCCGATGCCGGCCTGCCGCCGCTTTGCCCCGCGCCCGGCACCTATGTCTTTATGACATAGCGAAACTTCTGCGAAGTTTCGACCCCGGCACATGTGCCAGGGAAGGCGGGCCATTCCTGCAGAAGCTCATGCTGTCGAACCGCACCGCGACGACACCCGCGCTGGCTCCAGCCCGAGGCTCTGTTGCACAAATCCTGTGAGGGATTCACCTTTTGAATCCAGTGCGGTAGCTGGGATGCATGAGCAGACCCACATCCCCGACCTACAGGACCAGGAACTGGCCAGCCTACAGTAAGCCGGTGAGGGCGCCATTGGTCCGAGCCCACCGGCGCACCCGCTCAAGCGCCGGGGCTCGCTGACGATCTGGTTCGCCCCCGAGATGAGCTGGGATGCCGCTCCGACAGGCAGGCGTGGCCGCCAGCAGACCTACAGCGATGCTGCCATTCAGACGTGCCTTTCGATGAAGGTGCTATTCGGCATGGCGCTCAGGCAGACGACCGGCTTCGTCGAGAGCCTGCTGCAGCTGGTTGGCCTCGACTGGACGGCGCCTGACTTCAGCACCCTGTCCCGCCGCCAGAAGACCCTGACTGTGAACATACCGTATCGCGGGTTCAATTCGGGCCGTGGAGATCACAGGGAGCCACATCGTTACCCGACCTGCTCAAACAGATCCCGGCGCACGAGCAGATCGGCAGCGTCACCGCCGACGGTGCCTGCGACACCCGCAAATGCCACGATGCCATTACTGACCGCGGCGCCCACGCTGTCATTCCGCCCAGCAAGAACGCCAAACCGTGGAAGACAGTCACCGCCGGCGCGGTCGCACGAAACGAAGCACTGCGGGCATCGAAATACCTCGGTCGTGCCCTCTGGCGACGATGGAGCGGATACCACCGCCGAAGCCGTGTCGAGACGAAGATGCACTGTGTGAAACTGCTGGGACAGCGCCTCATGGCACGGGACTTCGACCGACAGGTCGCCGAGCTTCAGGTCCGTATCGCCGTTCTGAACCGCTACACCGCGCTCGGCATCCCTGTCACAGAGGCCGTGGGATAGGTCTGTCCGCGAAAAGGGGAACCACCGCCATCACCTCTTTTGTGCAACAGAGCCGCGATCACCGGCACGCCCGCGTTATCATCCAGGAACGCGCCGATCCGGGGCTGGGTATTCTCGCCCTCGCCAATCGGCCCGTAGATATGAAGGGTTTCGGTCATTCTGATACCTGAGCTTTGGGGGGCTGTTGCGGTTGCGCCGAAGGAGCGGCGGCAGAGGAAAGACCGTCGGGACAACTGCGGCTCGGCCGCTGGCGCTTCGGATCGGCAAGCCGCCTCATGCCGCCACCTCGATTTCCGAGATATGCCGGAGGAACGCGGTCTGATCGTGCGGCGCCATCGCCTCGAAAGAGGCCAGCGCGAAGGCTTTCAGCTCGGCCCGATTGGCGAGCGAGGCCCAGAACCGGGCTTCCTCCATCCCGCGAAGGAACGGCGGCATGGGTGCCCCAGCCGCACGCAGCACCGTGGCCGCCGTCATCTCGGCCTGCTCGGGCTCCAGCGACCGCAACGCCGCATAGGCCAGCGAGGCCCGCGCGCGCGCCGTGAGTCTCGCTGCCCAGAGCGCCGAAGCCGCTGCCCAGCCGCCGAAGTCCTCAAGGGTGAGCGCAGCGGCCAGCAAGCGAGCGGCCCACTGGTGCGCGTCGGAAGCGTACTTCAACGTTGCCGAGGCGCTGGTCTTCGGGGCGTCTTTCTCCGGAAGTTGTGAGGCTTCACATGCGTTTTCAGCGCCGTTGCGGGGACCAGCCGCAGAGGCGTTTTCTTTGGTCATGTCTCGGGACATAAGGGGAACAAACTGCACCGGATTTGCATGTGCAATCCGTGTCTGTTCACGTATCGTGCCGCCGCAAGCCGCAAGAATCTGCGTGGCAGGCCCTATTGATACTTGCTGTTTTTTATGGGGAGGCGTATGTCCGGCGGCGGGACACCCCTCCCCAACGAGGGGCGTATATCTGGAAGGATACCAGTGATGGTCACCGCTACCCCGGCAACGCGTCCGGTCAATCCGCGTTTTTCGTCCGGCCCCTGTGCCAAACTCCCCGATTTCTCTCTCGACATGCTCGCCGATGCCGCTCTTGGCCGGTCGCACCGTGCCGCCATCGGCAAGGCCAAGCTGAAGGCCGCCATCGAAACCACGCGCGAGATCCTCGGCATCCCCGCCGATTACCGGATCGGCATCGTGCCTGCCTCGGATACCGGCGCCGTCGAGATGGCGATGTGGTCGATGCTGGGCGCCCGCGGCGTCGAGATGCTGGCCTGGGAAAGCTTCGGCGCGGGCTGGGTCACCGATGTCGTCAAGCAGCTCAAGCTCGACGCCACCGTGCGCGAGGCGCCCTATGGCGAGATCGTCGATTTCGGTGCGGTCGATTTCGACAAGGACGTGGTCTTCACCTGGAACGGCACCACCTCGGGCGTGCGCGTGCCGAATGGCGATGCGATCCCGGCGGAGCGTGCCGGTCTGACGATCTGCGACGCCACCTCGGCCGCTTTCGCGATGGATCTGCCCTGGGACAAGCTCGATGTCGTGACCTTCTCCTGGCAGAAGGTGATGGGCGGCGAGGGCGCGCACGGGATGCTGATCCTGAGCCCCCGCGCCGTCGAGCGGCTGGAAAGCTACAGCCCGGCCTGGCCGCTGCCGAAGATCTTCCGCATGACCAAGGGCGGCAAGCTGAACGAAGGCATCTTCGAAGGTGCGACGATCAACACGCCCTCGATGCTGGCGGTCGAGGATTACCTCGTCGCGCTCGACTGGGCGAAGTCGATCGGCGGCCTGCCGAAACTGATCGAGCGCTCGACCGCGAATTTCAGGGCGGTGCAGGATTTCGTCGACACCAAGCCGTGGATCGAGAACCTGGCCGTCGACCCGGCGACCCGCTCGAATACCAGCGTCTGCCTGAAATTCGACGATGCGCGCATCAAGGACGGGGCCGCCTTCGCCAAGGCCGTGGCCAAGCGGCTGGAGAAGGAAGGCGTGGCTTATGATATCGGCGCCTATCGCGACGCGCCCGCGGGCCTGCGGATCTGGTGCGGCGCCACCGTCGAGACGGCGGATGTCGCGGCGCTGATGCCCTGGATCGAATGGGCCTTCGAGGCCGAGATCGAGGCGCAGACCGCCGCCGCCTGACGCGAATTTTCGTCGAAAATTCGTGGCCGGGCGGGACGCGCCCGGCCCTTTCCCCCATTTCCATGAGGAGCGCCCGCAATGGCCCCCAAGGTTCTCGTTTCCGACAAGCTTTCCGAAACCGCCGTCCAGATCTTCCGCGACCGCGGCATCGACGTCGACTTCCTGCCCGATCTCGGCAAGGACAAGGACAAGCTGCTTGAGGTGATCGGCCAGTATGACGGCCTCGCCATCCGTTCGGCCACCAAGGTGACCGAGAAGATCCTCGAAGCCGCCACCAACCTGAAGGTTGTCGGCCGCGCCGGGATCGGCGTCGACAATGTCGACATCCCGGCCGCCTCGAAGAAGGGCGTGATCGTGATGAACACGCCTTTCGGCAACTCGATCACCACCGCCGAACACGCCATCTCGATGATGATGGCCGTTGCCCGGCAGATCCCCGAGGCCAATGCCTCGACCCATGCCGGCAAATGGGAGAAATCCCGCTTCATGGGGGTCGAGCTCACCGGCAAGACCCTCGGCCTGATCGGCTGCGGCAATATCGGCTCGATCGTGGCCGACCGCGCCATCGGCCTGAAGATGAAGGTTCTGGCCTATGACCCCTTCCTGTCGGAAGAGCGCGCCGACAAGCTGGGCGTGACCAAGGTCGAGCTGGAAGAGCTGCTGCCCAAGGCCGATTTCATCACCCTGCACGTGCCGATGACCGAGAAGACGGCCAACATCCTCTCGGCCGAGAACCTCGCCAAGACCAAGCCGGGCGTCCGCATCGTCAACTGCGCGCGCGGCGGTCTCGTCGACGAGGCGGCGCTGGCCGAGCTGCTGCAATCGGGCCATGTCGCGGGCGCGGGCTTCGACGTCTTCGCCGTCGAGCCGGCAAAGGACAACGTCCTGTTCAACCTGCCCAACGTGGTCTGCACCCCGCATCTGGGCGCCTCGACCACCGAGGCCCAGGAAAACGTGGCCCTGCAGGTCGCCGAGCAGATGTCCGACTACCTGCTGACCGGCGCCGTCACCAATGCCATCAACATGCCCTCGATCACCGCCGAAGAGGCGAAGGTCATGGGCCCCTGGATCAAGCTTGCCGGTCATATCGGCGCCTTCATCGGCCAGATGACCGACGAGCCGATCAAGGCGATCAACGTTCTCTATGACGGTTTCGCCGCCGAGATGAACACCGCCGCCCTGAACGCCTCGGCCATTGCCGGGGTGATGAAGCAGGCCAATCCGGTCGTGAACATGGTCTCGGCGCCGGTCGTCGCCAAGGAGCGTGGCATCGCGGTCTCGACCACGACCCAGGGCAAGTCGGGCACCTTCGACGGCTATGTGAAGATGACCGTCGTCACCGCCAAGCGCGAACGCTCGGTCGCGGGCACCGTGTTCTCGGATGGCAAGCCGCGCTTCATCCAGATCAAGGGCATCAACATCGATGCCGAGATCGGCGAACACATGCTTTACACCACCAACCGGGACGTGCCGGGCATCATCGGCGCACTGGGCGCGGCGATGGGCGCGCATGGGGTCAATATCGCGAACTTCACGCTTGGCCGCACCACGGTCGGCGAGGATGCCATCGCGCTGATGTATCTCGACCAGCCGATGCCCGTCCATGTGGTCGAGGAACTCGACAAGACCGGCCTGTTCCAGCAGGTGCGGCCGCTGGAATTCGAGATCGGCTGACCCGACCGGATTGACAGTCCGGGGGCCTGCCGCAGACCCTGCGGCGGGCCTCTTGCCTTTTCAGGAGAGCTTTCATGTCACTCAGCTATGCCATCGGCGATATCCACGGCCAGCGGGCGCGGCTCGAGGCCGCGCATGCGCTGATCGCCGAGGATCGGCGGCAGGTCGGCGATACCGGGGCGCCGGTCGTCCATATCGGCGATTATGTCGATCGCGGACCCGACAGCCGCGGCGTGCTCGATCTGCTGATCGAGGGCCGGGCCGCGGGGCGTCCCTGGATCTGTCTGCTGGGCAATCACGACCGCTGGATGCAGCATTTCCTGCGCCCCGGCTGCGAGCCCGAACCGGCCCGGCCCGATATGCTGTGGCTCGAGGATGCGGTCGGCGGGCGGGCGACGCTGGCCTCCTACGGTGTCGATGCCGATCCGCATCGCGCGCTTGGCGCGATCCATGCCGAGGCCCGCGCGGCCGTGCCCTCTGCGCATCTGGATTTCCTCGCGGAGCTTCTGCCCAGCTTCCGCCATGGCGAGGCGTTCTTCTGCCATGCCGGCATCCGGCCCGGCGTGCCGCTCGAGGCGCAGAGCGTCACCGACCTGATCTGGATCCGCGGCGAGTTTCACCGCGATACCCGCGAGCACGGGGCGCTGATCGTGCATGGCCATACGCCGGTCGACCGGGTCACCCATTTCGGCAACCGGGTCAATCTCGATACCGGTGCGGGCTATGGCCGGCCGCTCTCGGTCGTCGCGATCGAGGGCCGCAAGGTGTATCTGCTGACCCCCGGCGGACGGGTGCCGGTGCCGCCGGAGATGCCGCCCGAGGCGCGCTGCGAAGCCGGGTGAGGCCCGGCGGCGGCCCGCCTTGGGAAACCCGGCTCAGGGGAAAACCTGCCCTTGGAAGCTGGCTCAGGGAAAACCCGCTCCCCCTGCCGGGACGGATCCGCTAAGACCGACGCCATGACCGAAACCGACCCCTCCTCCCTGCACGATCCCGGCGGCAAGACCCGCTGGTCGCTGCCGCCCGGCATGCGTGGCAGCGCCGTCTTTTCGCCCTGCGGGCGCTACCGGACCCGGCTCGAGCGCGACTGGACCCCCGAGGGTCAGCCCGGCCGCACCATCCTGTTCTGCGGCATGAACCCCTCGACCGCCGATGCGCTGGTGCAGGACAATACCTGCGCCAAGGAAACGAGGCGCGCCGCGGCGCTGGGCTTCACCCGCTATCTCAAGGGCAATGTGCTGGATTATCGGGTCACCAAGCCGAAAGACCTGCCGAAGGACCCGGACCTTGCCTGCAGCCCCGGGAACCTGCCCGCGATCCTGGCCATGGCCGAGGAGGCCGAGCTGGTGGTGATGGCCTATGGCCGGCTTCACAAGCGCTATGCCGGGGTGGTCGGGGGCATCATCGCCGCGCTTCGCCAGACCGGAAAGCCGCTTTACTGCTTCGGTCTCAACCAGGACGGCTCGGCCAAGCACCCGCTTTACCTGCGCAACGACGCGCCGCTTCTGCCGTTCTGAGCCTCAGCGCGCCAGCGACAGCACCCGGCCGAAGGGCGCGCCCGCGGGCGGGGGCTCGCCCGGCACCGCCCAGATCACCGGCAGCCGCCGGGGCGGGGGCGGGCCGAACGGGCCCATCAGGTCGGTCAGCATCACCACCGCCGAAGGGCTCAGCGCCAGCGCCTCTTCCATCACCTCGATGAAGGAGGTGCCGCCCTCGCGCGAGAACAGCACATCGGTGATCCGCCCCTCCCAGATCCCGCCGCCCATGACATGGCGGCCATGGACCCTGGTGTCGAAGACCAGCACATGGGTCTCGGCGCCGGTGCGCTTGGAAATCGCAGCGACCTCGGCCGCGAACTTGGCCAGCAGCACCGGCTCGACCGAGCCCGAGCTGTCGATGCCGACCACGATCCGAGGGATCTCGCGGGCGCGGGACCAGGCGAATTCGAAGGCGGGTTCGGGGGCGCCGGTCGCGCGGGCATCGCTGTCGCGGGCAATCCAGCGCCGGGCCGGGCGGGTGGTCTGCGGTGCGGGCCGGATCATCACCGCGCGGCTGACCAGCGCGCGCAGGTGGCGCTCCCAGGGGGTGTGGACCTCGGGCAGGTCGGCCAGCCGGTGGCCGAGCATGCCAAGCCCGAAGCCCGCCACCCGCCCGGCTTCCATCGCCCGGGCCACGCGCTGGCGCCATTCGGCCTCTTCCTCGCTGCCCGCGCCCTGATCGCCCTCGTCGCCCTCGGCCTCGATATCGGGGGCGAAGCCCTGCCGCCGGCCATAGTCGCGCGCCGCCTCGGCCACCGCGCCGCCGGGCCGGGGGCGGCTGTCGCCGGCCGTGCCGCGGCCCTTGCCCTCGGCCTCGCCCCCGCCCTGGCCGGTGTCGCCCGGCGGCGAGCGGTCGACAAGGCGCAGACGGCTGCGGGGCGGCGGCGCCTCGGCCTCGAACAGACGCAGATAAAGCCGCTCGGCATCGTAGCGCGTCACCGCCTCTTCGCCGCCCATCTCCTCGCGGGCGGCGTCCTTCAGCAGCCCGGTCAGCCGGACCGCCGGACGCGGCAGGATATAGCCGGTCAGCATCAGCGTCTCGTTGACGATGGAATCGGTCGCGAGGTTGAACAGCTCGGCATCGAAGCGGTCGCCGAAACGCGCCTGCATGGCCTGCATCCGGGCGGCATGGCGAAAGGCGACATGCAGGATGTGATGGGCCGCCAGCCCGATCTGCTCGGGCAGGCTCAGCGCCTCGAAGCCGGGCCCGTAGCGGATCGCCCGGCCATCGGTCCAGGCCGCGTCGGGGCGCGCGTCGCTGTCGCGATGGCTGCACCACAGCGCCAGCGCGGCGAAGGCCGGGTCCTGCTCGGCAAGCTTCTGCAGCGCGCGGGTGGCGCGGCGCGAATGTCCCTCGGCCGTCATCTCAGAGCCCCGCCGCCTTCCGCTCGGCGGCATAGGCGCGATAGGCCTCGTTGCCGAGGAAATGCTCGCCCAGCCCGATCTCGAGCCCTTTGCGGATCAGCCCCTCGAAGCCGTAGGTGCAGAGCTCGCCCAGGGGCATCCGCGCAAAGGCCTCTTCGGGGCGGTGGCGGGCCAGGTTCCGGATCTCGGCCATGCAATCGATCACCTCCTGGACGTTGCGCGCATCGAGCACGCCGATCAGCCCGTAGATCAGCGCGTTCAGCCCGTGCATCGAGGCCGGATAAAGCGCGATCCGCGCCTTGCGGTCGGCCTCGAGCATCTCCTGCACCTGCACCGTTGCCGCGATGTCATCGGCGATCAGCGCGAATTCGGCCGCGACCGCCTCGCCGACCGTGCCCGCGATCAGCACGTTGCGCACCCGCCGTTCGGCGACCGCGGCCATGATCCGGCTCACCCGTTCCCAGCTGCGGGGCGTGGTGGCGATCAGATGGCCCTCGGCCACCGCGCGTTCGGTGGTGTCCAGAAGGTCGGGCCGGGTCTTGATGAAGGCCACGACGCTGGCATCGAGCCCCTTCGGCACCGCGTAATTGTCGAGCCAGTCGGCGGCGGCGGCCTGCACATGCAGATGGATCAGCCGGTCGGACAGCGCGGTGTTCATCTGATAGGCGATGGCGCCATCCTCGACGGTATTGCCGGCCGCCACGATGAACACGGTCCGGGGCAGCACATGGCGCCCGACCCTGCGTTCCTGCAACAGCCCGTAGACAGTGGGCTGCAGCATCGGCGAGGCCGCGGTCAGTTCGTCGAGAAACAGGATCGAGGGCTCGTCCGGGTCGTCGGGCAGGTCCTCGGGACGATACCAGCGGGTCTTGCGGGTCTCGTGGTCGTAATAGGGCAGGCCGCGCAGGTCCTGCGGCTCGATGGTGGTCAGCCGAAGATCGAAAAGCCGGGCGCCGATCTCGCGCGCGAGTTGCTCGACCACCTGTGTCTTGCCCACGCCGGGGCGTCCGTGCAGCATGTAGGAGGCCGTGATATGCCCGGCCTTCTGCGCCTCCCATCCGGCGCGCAGCACCTCGAGTGCCTCGCCGGCCGGCACGGTCATCGCGTTTACACTCATTCCGCCTCCTGTGATGTCCTCGCCCTTTTGAACCTAGCGCGGCGCGCGGCCGGATCACGGGGTCGGATCGTTGGGGGGATCATTGGTTGGCGGCACGGGGCCGCATCATTGGTGGAAGGCCCCGCATGGTTTCGTCATTTCCGTCAGAAGCGGTGCCTCTGACCGGGCTGGCCATGCCGAAGTGGCCTTTCGCCGCGACGGCCGCGAGGGTTCGCAGTGCGGGACGAAGCTGCCGGATCGGACGTTCGGATGCCGTCGTTCGCTCAGCTGCGGAATTCGGTCAGCCAGCCGTCTTGGTGTCGGCCGCAGGCGAATGGCGGCACGGGCAGGTCGCCCACGCCGCCGGTTGCGAGGCGCCCGCCAGGCAGATCGTGCCCGACAGACGGATCATCGGGAAGTCTCATTCCGAGAAATGATCCACCGATATCACGATGTCCAGAAGGTAGCGGGCTCCGTCCCCTTCCAGGGTGTACTGCCGTACGAGCAGGATATGCGGCAGGCTGCCGGGGAAGTCCTCCCTCACCCCCTCGTTGTTTCCGAGGGGGGGCGTCCTGCACACAGCGACGGACTGTCGATAGCAATCGGTAATGACGGCAACGGCGACGCCGATCTTGTCGTCGTCGTCCCTTCCGAAGCGGTCGATCAGTTCCTCGCCCGCAGCGCTCTGAAGAACCGGCTCCGTCAATATGACGCCACCGGAAGTCGCGCGTTCGAGCGCGTTCCTTATGCCGCGCTTGAAATAATTCAGGTCCTTTCCCCGGTTCTCGTCGCTTGAATTGTCCTCGTCCACGGCCCTGATCGCCAGAGCCAGGTGAGGATCCGCGCCGTTCGCCGGGTGCTCGACATCGAAACAGCCGCGATAGGTATTGCGTACGTCCTCGCCCGGCAGAGGCTGGATCGATCCGCCGGATCCAATATCCAGCCCGGAGTGGTTCGCCAGGGTACCCGTTGTGTGAGCCTCGATCTGGTAATACCCACCGAACGACGCGACGACGAGGTCGAGCCGCGGCTCGTCACGGTTGTTGTCTTCATGAATATCGATGATCAGCTTGTAGCAGACCTTCATGCGATCACGGACGAAATCGTCCAAGGTATCGAGATCGAAGGTCTTCGCGAAGCCTTCCAGCCTGTAAAGTCGGTATCCCTCGCGCACCGGGCCGTTCGACACATGCTCGCCGGCCCACTCGATTTCGCCCACGGGCATGGACCAGTCGGGGTTCGAGGTTGCGAAATTGTCGCCGCGATCTGAATTCCACCACGAAAAGATTGGCACGGTTCCCCTTGGCTGCGGTCGCTTGGGGTCGTAGAGATACCCTTCGTGCCGTGAATGATGGTAGTCCGGCGCCAGGATATCACCTGGCAGATGGCGCGGATCCGTGGTGAGAAAATTGTCACCTCGGCTGGGGCTGTAGAAACGGGACACCCGAACCGTCCCGCCGGGTTGTGGATCATCCGGGGCGAAGAGTGCGCCCTCGATCCGGTACATCGTGTAGCCGTCGTGGGCTTCGATGCTGGTCCCGGGCGCGGCGGCCCAAGCTCTATCCGTGGTCGCGAAGTTGTCCTTGCGCGCGGCACTCCACCAACTGAAAAGCGGTATCTCTCTGGACGACATTCGAATTCCCCCCCTTTGTCGCAGGCGATCAGTTCGGATTGCTGCTTCGAAATCGAGACGTCCCTGTCATTCTCCGGCTATTCCGGCACCAAGCTTTCCTCCGAACACACGCAACCACATCAGATCATCTAGCTCCACATTACGTTACGTCAATTTTGGTGGTGGGAAAGGCCGCGCGCAAAGTCGATGACCTCCCCAGTGGCAACGCGGTAAACGTCCGCGTTCCGCCCGTCCCAGGACATTCCAGGATCGCGCAGTATCGGTCAAAGAGGGCTCCTTCCGGCCCTTCGTCGCTTGCTGCCTTGACGGCAGCTTCAGGCGCTGGCGAGCGCGGGCCATGAGAGGCAGGCCCTTCCGACGCAAGGGGCAACCCCGGACCCCCGCCGAGATTTGTTCGCTCTGGTTTCAAACGATATTTCCCGCCCGAAAGGCGGGTCCTTTTGATCCGTGCCAATTGGGCGGGCTCCGGGGTTGGGCTTTTCACTGGGGCGTTTCACGGGGGCTGCTCACGCGGTTGTGCGGCTTGCCGGGCCCGGCTCTGTGCCTATGTCACATCCAGGCGGGGGCGGGGTCGCTATGCGATCTCCAAGCGTTTTGCAAAGGATTGCCCGCATGTCCGATTCCAAGTTCGAGTCCCGTCCGCTGTCCGTGCCCTCGGGCCGGTTCGCAAGGATGGCCAAGTTCGGCGGGCTGGCCTCCAACCTGGCGGGAACGGCGGCGATCAACGGCATGCAGCAGCTTGCGCAGGGGCATCGGCCGAAGGCGCGCGATCTGTTCCTGACACCCGCCAACATGCGCAAGGTCGCCGACCGGCTGGCGCATATGCGTGGCGCGGCGATGAAGGTCGGCCAGCTCGTCTCGATGGATGCCGGCGACATGCTGCCGCCCGAGCTGGCCGAGATCATGGCGCGGCTTCGGGCCGATGCCCATTACATGCCGGGCGGTCAGCTCAAGCAGGTGCTGAATGCCAATTGGGGCGAGGGCTGGCTGAAACGCTTTGTCCGCTTTGACGTGCGCCCGGTTGCCGCCGCCTCGATCGGACAGGTGCACCGCGCGCAGACGAAGGATGGCCGCGATCTGGCGATCAAGGTGCAATATCCGGGGGTCCGCCGCTCGATCGACAGCGATGTCGACAATGTGGCGGCGCTGCTGAGGCTGTCGGGGGCGATGCCGAAGGAGATGGACATCGCGCCGCTTCTGGACGAGGCCAAGCGGCAGCTGCATGAAGAGGCCGATTACGCGCGCGAGGGCCATTATCTGGGCCGTTTCGCCGATCTGCTGGCCGGGGCGCCCGATTTCGTGGTGCCGGGGCGGCATGAGGACCTGACCACCGAAAACGTGCTGGCGATGGATTTCGTCGAAGGCGTCGGCATCGAGACCCTGACCGACGCGCCGCAGGCCGAGCGCGACCGGGTGATGGGGCTTCTGGTCTCGCTTCTGTTCCGCGAGCTGTTCGAGTTCCGGCTGATGCAGACCGATCCGAATTTTGCCAATTACCGCTATCAGCCCGAAACCGGCCGGGTGGTGTTGCTGGATTTCGGCGCCTCGCGCGAATTTCCGGCGGCGATGACCGAGGCCTTTCGCGGGCTGATGCGGGCCGGGCTTGCGGGCGATCGCGCCGCGATCCGGCAGGCGATCCTCGAGATCGGGTTCTTCGCCGAGGACACCGCGGCCCGCCACCAGCAGCTGATGATCGACATGTTCGAGATGTCGATGGAGCCGCTTCACCGTCCCGGCGCCTTCGATTTCGCCGAGAACGATGTGGCGCTTCGGATGCGCGATGCCGGGATGGCTCTGGGCCAGGACCGCGATTTCTGGCACGTGCCGCCGATGGACACGCTGTTCATGCAGCGCAAGTTCGGCGGCATGTACCTGCTGGCCAGCCGCCTCAGGGCGCGGATCGACCTGCGCGAGATCCTGGCGCCCTATGTCTAGCGGCCCGGCTCAGCCCTTGACGAAGACCCGGCTCGGGTGCAGCTCGCCCGCCTTGTAGATGCCGACCGCCACCGCCTCGCCATCGAGCGAGGCCCAGGCCTCGTCGCCATATTCCACATCCGAGGCCAGCACGATGCCGGGATTGCCGTTGCGGAGCTTGGTCGCGCCGTCGGGCGTGGTGCGCAGTTCGGGCAGATCGGCCAGACCTTCCTCGAGCGGGCGCAGATGGGTGTCGAGCTCGGGGTCGCGTGCAAGCTTTTCGATCAGATCGAAGGTGACGCCATCCTCGATCTCGAACGGCCCGGCCCAGACCCGGCGCAGGCTGACCACATGGCCATGGCAGCCCAGCGCCTGTCCCAGGTCGCGGGCGATCGAGCGCACATAGCCGCCCTTGCCGCAGATCATCTCCAGCACCGCGTGATCGGCATCGGGGCGCTCGACCATCTCGAGGCTTTCGACATAAAGCGGGCGGGCCGCGATCTCGACCTCCTCGCCCGCGCGGGCCAGCGCATAGGCACGCTCGCCGTCGATCTTGACCGCCGAGAATTGCGGCGGCACCTGCTCGATATCGCCGACGAAGGCGGGCAGGGCGGCATGGATCTCGTCATCCGAGGGCCGCTTTTCCGAGGTCGCGATCACCTCGCCCTCGGCATCGTCGGTATTGGTGGCCGCGCCGAAGCGCATGGTGAAGCGATAGGCCTTCAGCGCATCGGTGACGAAGGGCACCGTCTTGGTGGCCTCGCCCAGCGCCACCGCCAGAACCCCGGTCGCCGCCGGGTCGAGCGTGCCGGCATGGCCCGCCTTCTTCGCGTTGAAGGCCCAGCGGACCTTGTTGACGACGGCGGTCGAAGTCAGGCCCTCGGGCTTGTCCACGACCAGCCAGCCCGAAATGTCGCGTCCCTTGCGGCTGCGTCCCATATGCCTTGGCTCCTGCGATGCGGTCCGAACGACCCGGATGCTTGTACGAGGCACGCCTGCTAGCGAAGCCCGGAGCATCCGTCAATCCGGCGCGCGATCCCGTGGCGGCCGTCTAGTCCCCGGCGGGCACGACCGCGCCGACGATCGGCCCCATCGGCAGCCCGGCATCGTGGCGCCCCAGGGCGGGGGCGTAAAGCTTCGACACCTTGCCGTCGAAGTAAAGTGCGTTGGGGGTTTCCAGCACGTCGCGGAAGAGCCGGGCGAATTCGTGGAAGCTGACCGGCGCGTCGGAAATCGCGAAATGCACCCGGCCCGCGGCATCGACCCCGACGCCGTTCCGGACATGGCGCGAGGTGCTGTCGGGCAGGAAGCGCGGATGCAGCGCGCCGTCGATCACCAGCATCGGCCCGGATTGCGTCGCGTAGCGGCAATCGGGCGGGTCGGCCAGATAGGCGCGGGTCTCGATCACCTCGGCGCGGCCGTCTTCAAGGCAGAGCACCCCGTTCGGCAGCATCCCGAAATTGCCCGGACCGGCCGGGGCCACGGCGCGCATCTCCTGCTTGCCGTTCTCGACATAAAGCCCCACGGGCCGGCGGTCGGGATGGTACATCCCGGCATTCATCGCAAAGGCCAGGGTCTCGCCCCCGGCCGCCAGCGCCTGGTTCACCCGGCCGAAGCTGCCATAGATCCCGCCCTGCTCGGTCCTGAGAAACAGCCGCAGATCGTCGGTCGCCGGATCGGCGCTGCAGATGACATAGCCACGGCCCTCATGGGTCAGGGGGTGGCAGGCGGGCTCTGCCGCGGCGGGCAGGGGAAGAAGGACGGCCAGAAGAAGGGGGGCGGCCCTAATCCTCATCGCCATCGGGGGCCGCCAGGTCGCGGCGCACGGTCTCGTCGGCCAGCAGCCGCCGGGTCTCGTCCATCCGGTCGAAGGTCTCGTCGAGGGTGAAGCGCAGTTCGGGCGTGAACTTGAGCTGGGTCTTCTTGCCGACAGCCCGGCGCAGCTCGCCGCGGTTGCGGCGCAGCGCGGCCAGCGCCTCTTCGGCATGATTGCCCCCCAGCGGCAGCACGAAGGCGGTCGCGACCTTCAGGTCGGGCGAGGCGCGGACCTCGCCCACGGTGATCGAGAGCGCGGTCAGCTCGGGGTCGTGCACGTCGCCGCGTGCCAGCACTTCCGAGAGGCTGCGGCGGATAAGCTCGCCGACGCGAAGCTGTCTTTGGGACGGGGCGGAGGATCTGGACATGGGCTGCATCTAGGCCACCCGAAGGGCTTTGCCAAGCGGGGCTTTGCGCGCGCCCGCCCATGGGCTACATCGGGCCCAGTCGGGTCGAAGGAGTAAGTATGATGGACAGCCTGCCGGGCATCGTGGTGATGGGCGCCTCGGGGCGCATGGGTCAGATGCTGATCGGGGCCGTGCTGCAAAGCGGGAAGGCCCGGCTTGCGGGCTGCGTCGAACGGCCCGGCCATCCCTGGATCGGCCGCGACGTGGGCGAGGCGATGGGCGGCCCGGCGGTTGGCGTGAAGGTCACCGACGACGCGCTGGCGGTGATCGCCAAGGCCCAGGCGGTGATCGACTTCACCACGCCCGAGGCCACGGTCGCGACCGCGACCCTGACCGCGCAGGCCCGCGCCGTGCATGTGATCGGCACCACCGGGTTCGAGCCCGAGCATCTGCAGAAGATCAAGGCCGCCGCCCGCCATGCGGTGATCGTGCGGGCCGGCAACATGAGCCTCGGTGTCAATCTGCTGATGCAGCTGACCCGCCGGGTCGCCGCCGCGCTGGACGACGATTTCGACATCGAGATCGTCGAGGCCCATCACCGTCACAAGGTCGACGCGCCCTCGGGCACCGCGCTGATGCTGGGTCAGGCGGCGGCGGAAGGCCGGCACATCGCGCTCGACGATTGCTCCGAGCGCGGCCGCGACGGCATCACCGGCGAACGGGCGAAGGGCGCGATCGGCTTCTCGGCAATTCGCGGCGGCGACATCGTCGGCGAACATGACGTGATCTTTGCCGGAGAGGGCGAACGGATCGTGCTGCGTCATGTCGCGACCGACCGCCGGATCTTCGCCCGCGGCGCGCTGAAGGCCGCGCTCTGGGGGCAGGACCAGAAGCCCGGCGAATATGACATGCTCGACGTGCTGGGGCTTTAGGGCCCGCCCGATCATGGGAGTGCATTTGCCATCTGCTCGGCACCCGTTTCGGCGCCCGGCAGTCCCCCGTGGCAGAAGGGATGGTTGAAAGCCCTGGTCCTCATCGACATGCAGATGGAGATGCAGCGTCTTTCGGGATGCCCCTCGCCCTGGCCGATACGCCGCGTGACGTCGAAGGGGGAGCCGCGGTGCAGTGCCGGAGCAGCCAGGGGGCACCAGCCGGGCTGGTCGTTGCGAGCGCCGAAGCCGCGATTCGGGCGAGGCCAAGGGCGCGAGCGGCACCGGAGCGCCTATGCGGACCTGTCGTCGGAACTCCGGCCCCACATACGCTTTGTTTAACCGGCCCCCGTCAGATAGAAATGCCTGAACAACGCACGAGCTTGTCCCGCAGGATATGACGAGACCTTTGATTTGACGGAGTTGGAATGACAGGACTGGAGCGGACCGTACGGGTCTACCGACATTGGCACCTCAGTGTCGCCGTGGCAGGCAACTTCTTGTTCCTTGTGGGCTCCGTTCTCTTTCTGCCGACATTTTCAAGCTGGGAAACCGCGGGGGTGTGGATGTTCATCGTCGGATCGTTCCTGATGTTGATCGGGGCCTTCGGAGAAGTCGCGAAAGCCGTTTACGAGAAACATGAGCGCGATCGGATGTAAGCGACAGGGCCGCATGTGACGGCTCTGTCCCGCTTGACGGGCCTGTCGAAATGAAGATGCGAAGGCCGGTTCCGAGACCGGGCCTGCCGCCGCCTGGCCCGTCCCGAACGGCGCCCCTTTGCCCGGGGGCCCGTTCTGCCCGGGGTCTCGGGGCGGGAGCTCAGAAGTCGATGGCGATGCCCTTCTTTTCCCAGTCGCCATAGCGCGCCGGGTCCGGGCCGTCGCGGCCTCCCAGCTCGACGGGGCGCGCCGCCTCGGCGGCTTCGGCAGCCTTGCGGCGTTCGGCGGCCTCGGCCAGCGCACGCCGGGCGGCGGGCGGCAGATCCTTGCGGGCGGTGTTTTCTGCGTCGTCGGACATCGGGCGCCTCCTTGCCGGTTGCGATCCGGTGATATACCGGGGGCGCGGCATGGAGCAAGCGGGGGCCGGGATGGACGAAGCACGGGAACGCGGGACCGAGCGCACGCGGGCGGCGGCGCTGGAGCTGATCCGCGCGGTGCTGGAAGACCGGCGGCTGATCGCCGAACTGGCCGGACCCGAGGGCCCGCTGGAGCCTCTGGAGCCCTCGGAGCGCGCCCGCGCCCGGCGGCTGGCAGTGTCGACGCTGCGCCATATGGGCCGCGCCGATGCGGTGCTGAAGCCGTTCCTGCGCCGGCCGCCGCCGCCGCCGATCCGCGCCATCCTCAGGCTCGCGACGGTCGAGATGCTGGACGGCGGGGCCGCGGCCCATGGCGCGGTCAATGCGGCCGTGGCGCTGGCCCGGGCCGACCGCAAGACCGAGGCGCTGGCGGGGCTGGTCAATGCGGTCCTGCGCAAGGTGGCCGATCTGCCCGCCAGCGACTGGCAGGCGTTGCCGCCGCCGCGTTTGCCGGGCTGGCTGCGCGGCCGGCTCGACAGCGCCTGGGGGCGGGCGGCCGTGGTCGGGATCGAGGCCGCCCATGCCGCGGGCGCGCCGCTGGATCTGACGCCGAAGGATGGCGATGCTGCGGCGCTGGCCGGGGCCACGGGCGGTGTGGCGCTGCCGACCGGCTCGGTCCGGATCGCGGGCCCGGTGCAGGTCTCGGCGCTGCCGGGCTATGGCGAGGGCGCTTGGTGGGTGCAGGACGCGGCGGCGGCGCTGCCCGCGCGGCTGCTGGCGGCACGGCCGGGCGAGCGGCTGCTCGATCTCTGCGCCGCGCCGGGCGGCAAGACCATGCAGCTGGCCGCGGCGGGTGCGCAGGTCACCGCGCTCGACATTTCCGGGCAGCGCATGGCGCGGCTCGAGGAGAACCTCGCCCGTACCGAGCTCGAGGCCGAGCTGGTCGTCGCGGATGCGCTGGATTGGGGCGGTGACCTGCGGTTCGACGCGATCCTGCTGGATGCGCCCTGTTCGGCGACCGGCACGATCCGGCGCCATCCCGACCTGCCCCTCGCCAAGGACGGCGCGTCGGTCAAGCCGCTCTTCCCGCTGCAATCGACGCTGATCGACCGCGCGCTCGGCCTGCTGGCCCCCGGCGGACGGCTGATCTTCTGCACCTGTTCGCTTCTGCCCGAGGAGGGCGAGGCGCAGCTGGCGGCGGCGCTCGAACGGCACCCGGACCTGTCCCCGATCGCCTTCGAGGCGCCCTGGATCGAACCCGGCTGGCGCGCGGCCCATGGTGCGCTGCGGCTCCGGCCCGATTTCTGGACCGAAAGCGGCGGCATGGACGGGTTCTTCATCGCCGGGCTGCAGATGCCTGCCTGACGCCTGCCCCGTTTCGGACGCAATTCTCCGGTGACACCCGTCAGCCGGCCCGGTATGGTCCGGCGGCAGGCAAGAGCCCGACAGAACGAAGCCCGACCATGGCAGGCCAGACCGAAATCGAGTTCCCGCCCTTGCGGCGCGGTGCATGGAGGAACCGTCTCCATGCCCGGCTGTGTGCGCTCGGCCGGCCCGCCTCGCGTCTGGTGTTTCAGCCCGAGCCGCGCTCGGTGGGCAGTTTCGCGCGGGGGCGGCAGCTTTGCGCGGGCCGCTTCCTGTTCGATGGCGGCGCGGTCGAGGCGCCCGGTCTCCCGATCTGGGATGTCGACAGCCCGGGCCTCCGCTTCGAGGCGGCGCGGCAGGGGTTCGGCTGGCTCGACGATCTGGCCGCCGCCGCCGATGGCAAGGCGCGGACGGTGGCGCAGGACTGGGTGCTGGGCTGGATCGACCGCTTCGGGCGCGGCGGGGGCCCGGGCTGGACGCCCGAACTGGCCGGGCGCCGGACGATCCGGCTGATCCATCACGCAAGGTTCCTCGAGGCCGGGCTCGACGCGGCCCGCTGCGACCGGCTGCATCTCGCGCTGGCGCGGCAGACGGCGTTTCTGGCCCGGCGCTGGCGCAACGCGCCGCCGGGGCTGGCGCGGTTCGAGGCGCTGGCCGGGCTGATCTACGGCGCGCTCTGCCTTGAAGGAATGGGGCGTCATCTGCCCGGGGCCCAGGCCGCGCTCGAGCGGGCTTGCGACACCGAGATCGCCGATGACGGGGCGCTGAGCTCCCGCAATCCCGAGGAGCTGCTGGAAGTCCTGACCCTTCTGGGATGGGTCGAGTCGGCAATGGCGGCGGCCAAACGCCCCGCCTGGCAGGGGCATCGCGCGGCGATCCAGCGGATCGCGCCGGTGCTGCGGGCGCTGCGCCATGCCGATGGCGGGCTGGCGCGGTTCCATGGCGGTGGCCACGGCACCGAGGGGCGGCTTGATCAGGCGCTGGCGGCGGCCGGGGTCAAGCCGCGCCCGCTGAGGGGGCTGGCGATGGGCTATGCCCGGCTGGCCTCGGGGCGCACCACGGTGATCGTCGACGCGGCCCGGCCGCCCTCGGGCCCGGCCTCGGCCGAGGCGCATGCCTCGACGCTGGCCTTCGAGCTGACCTCGGGGCGGCGGCCGGTGATCGTCAATTGCGGCGCGGGCGGTGCCTTCGGGCCGGGCTGGCGGCTGGCCGGGCGGGCGAGTTCGTCGCATTCGACGCTGGCGATCGAGGGCTTTTCCTCGTCGCGCCTGGCGCCCCGGCGGCGCGGGCGGCCACAATTGCTGGCCGAGATTCCGGGGTCTGTCGACTGGCGGGCCGAGACCGGACAGGGCGGCCATGCGCTGACCGCCTGGCATGACGGCTACGCGGCCACCCATGGGCTGATCCATGTGCGCCAGCTGAACCTGGCCTATGACGGCCGGGCGCTGTCGGGCGAGGACACGCTGGCGGCCTTCACCCCCGAGGAACGCGCGGCCTTCGAACGCGCCATGGAGCGCGCGGGCGGCGCGGGCATCGCCTTCTCGATCCGGTTCCACCTGCATCCCGAGATCGATGCAGCACTCGACCTTGGCGGCTCGGCGGTCTCGCTGGCCCCGAAAAGCGGCGAGATCTGGGTGTTTCGCCATGACGGCGCGGCCAGCCTGTCGCTTGTGCCCAGCGTCTATCTGGAAACCGGCCGTGCCGAGCCCCGCGCCAGCCAGGCCATCCTGCTGTCGGCGCGGATGACCGACACGGCCTGCGTCGTCGGCTGGACGCTGGCCAAGGCCCATGAAGGCGCGCAGGCCCCGCGGGACCTTGAGCGCGAAGACGAATTCGACGATACAGCAGCCCCCTGGACTCGCCCCCATTCAATGACGAAGGACTGATCCGATGACCGAACTCGTGCCCGTGCGCCGTGCGCTTCTTTCCGTATCCGACAAGACCGGGCTGATCGATCTCGGCCGGTCGCTGGCCGCCCGGGGGGTCGAGCTCCTGTCGACCGGGGGCACCGCCAAGGCGCTTCGCGAGGCTGGGCTCGAGGTCAAGGACGTCTCCGAGGTCACGGGCTTTCCCGAGATGATGGACGGCCGGGTCAAGACGCTGCACCCGATGGTGCATGGCGGGCTTCTGGCGCTGCGCGACAACGAGGCCCATGTGATGGCCATGGAAGAGCACGGCATCGGCCCGATCGACCTGCTGGTGGTCAATCTCTACCCGTTCGAGGCGACCGTCGCGAAGGGGGCCGACTATGACGACTGCATCGAGAATATCGATATCGGCGGCCCGGCGATGATCCGCGCCGCGGCCAAGAACCACGCCTTCGTCAATGTCGTCGTCGATACCGAGGATTACGCGCGGCTGCTGGGCGAGCTCGACCGCCATGACGGCGCGACCTGCCTGAAGTTCCGCAGGAAGCTGGCGCAGATCGCCTATGCCCGGACCGGTGCCTATGATGCCGCGGTCTCGACCTGGATGGCCAAGGCCTTGGGCGATGCCCAGCCGCGCCGCCGCGTCTTCGCGGGCGCGCTGGCCCAGGGGCTGCGCTATGGTGAGAACCCGCACCAGCAGGCCGCCTTCTATATCGACGGCTCGGAACGGCCCGGCATCGCCACCGCCAGGCAGTGGCAGGGCAAGGAGCTGTCCTACAACAACATCAACGACACCGATGCCGCCTTCGAGCTGGTCAGCGAGTTCCTGCCCGCGAACGGCCCGGCCTGCGCCATCATCAAGCATGCCAATCCCTGCGGCGTGGCCCGCGGCGAGACCCTGGAACAGGCCTATCGGCGCGCCTTCGACTGCGACCGCACCTCGGCCTTCGGCGGCATCGTCGCGCTGAACATGAAGCTTGACGAGCCGACCGCCAGGGCGATCAGCGAGATCTTCACCGAAGTGGTGATCGCGCCCGCCGCCGACGATGCCGCCAAGGAGGTCTTCGCCGCCAAGAAGAACCTGCGGCTGCTGACCACCGGCGGGCTGGCCAATCCGGCGGCGGCGGGGCTGACCTATCGCCAGGTCTCGGGCGGGCTTCTGGTGCAGGACAAGGATAATGGCCGGATCGAGGCCTCTGATCTGAAGGTGGTGACGAAGCGCGCCCCGACCGAGGCCGAGATCGCCGACATGCTGTTCGCCTGGACCGTGGCCAAGCATGTCAAGTCGAACGCCATCGTCTATGTCCGGGACGGCGCCACCGTCGGTGTCGGCGCGGGCCAGATGAGCCGGGTCGATTCCTGCCGCATCGCGGCGCGCAAGGCCGAGGACATGGCCGAGGCGCTGGGGCTCGATGCGCCGCTGACGAAGGGCTGCGCGGTGGCCTCCGACGCCTTCTTCCCCTTCGCCGACGGGCTGATGGCCGCGGTCGAGGCGGGGGCGACGGCGGTGATCCAGCCCGGCGGCTCGATCCGCGACGAGGACGTGATCGCGGCGGCCGACGAGGCCGGGCTTGCCATGGTCATGACCGGCATGCGCCATTTCCGGCACTGAGCGATGCGGCGGCTTGGGCTTGTCGCGGCGCTGGTCTTCCTGATTGACCAGGTCAGCAAGGTCTATGTGGTCTTCCACATGGGCCTTGCGCTCGATCAGCGCATCGATGTCTGGCCGCCTTATCTGACCTTCCGGATGGCCTGGAACCGGGGGGTCAATTTCGGCCTTCTCGCGCATGATGCCGATCTGGCCCGCTGGCTGCTGATCGCGGTGTCGCTGGCGATCTCTGGCGGCGTCGCGATCTGGATGGCGCGCGGGCGGCACCGCCCGGCGGCGCGGGTCTCGGCCGGGCTGTTGATCGGCGGCGCGCTGGGAAATGCGCTGGACCGGGTGCTTTACGGCGCGGTGGCCGATTTTCTGAACATGTCCTGCTGCGGCATCGACAATCCCTATGCCTTCAACATCGCCGATGTCGCGATCTTCGCGGGCGCGCTGGGGCTCGTGCTTTACACCGGGAAGGACAAGACCCCGTGACGCGCCCTGCAAGCTGCGTTAAAGAGGGCCAGATCGGACGAAGGGGACTGCGCATGCGATCGGCACGGATACTGGTTCTTGGAGCGGCGGTGACGGCGGCCTTGGCGGGCTGCAGCCGTGGGGACGACTATCAGCCGAAACTGATGCACCTGCGTGGCGCCGAGCGCGGCCCGGACGAATTCTCGGTCGTTCCCAACAAGCCGCTGCAAATGCCCAAGGACATGGCGGCGCTGCCGGCGCCGACGCCGGGTGGCTCGAACCTCGTCGATCCGACGCCCGAGGCCGATGCCGTGGCCGCTTTGGGCGGCAATATCGCGCGCGGCACCCCCGGCGATGCCGGGCTTATGGCCCAGGTCAGCCGCTTCGGCGTCGATCCCTCGATCCGCCAGACGCTGGCGCAGGAGGATCTCGACTATCGCCGCAAGCATGACGGCCGGCTGCTGGAACGCTGGTTCAACGTCACCGTCTATTACAACGCCTATAGCCGCCAGTCGCTCGACCAATATGCCGAGCTGGAACGCTGGCGCGCACGCGGCGTGCGCAATGTCAGCGCCCCGCCGAAGGACTAGGCCGACAGACGATCCCGCAAGACGAGCGATCCCGCCTGCTCACATCTGCGTGGCGCCGGTTGCAAACCCCGGGCGCCGCGGTAGCTTGCCTCGAGCCGCTGACCCGAGGAGAGACAAGCGATGATGCCGATCCGGCTGGCCGTCCTGGCCCTGATCGCGACGGCCGGGATTGCCCGTGCCGAAAAGGTGACCGATTTCACGCTGCAGAATGGCATGGAGGTGGTGGTGATCGAGGATCACCGCGCCCCGGTCGTGGTGCAGATGGTCTGGTACAAGGTCGGTGCCGCCGACGAACCGCCCGGCAAGTCCGGGATCGCGCATTTCCTGGAACATCTGATGTTCAAGGGCACCGATGCGGTCGGCCCGGGCGATTTCTCGAAGATCGTCGAGGAAAACGGCGGGTCCGACAACGCCTTCACCTCCTGGGATTACACCGCCTATTTCCAGCGTGTCGCCGCCGACCGGCTGGATCTGATGATGCAGATCGAGGCCGACCGGATGACCGGCCTCAAGCTCTCGGAAGAGGATGTCGCGACCGAACGCAACGTGATCCTCGAGGAACGCAACCAGCGCACCGAGAACGACCCCGGCGCGCTGTTTTCCGAACAGCGCCGCGCCGCGCAGTATCTGAACCACCCTTACGGCATCCCGATCATCGGTTGGCGCCACGAGATGGAGGGGCTGAGCCGGGCCGATGCGCTGTCCTATTACCGCACCTATTACGCGCCCAACAACGCGGTGCTGGTGGTCGCGGGCGATGTCGAGCCCGACGCGGTCAAGGAGATGGCCGAAGCCCATTACGGCCCACTGGCGCCCTCCGAAACCCTGCCGCCCCGCCTGCGCCCGCAGGAGCCGCCGCAACTGGCCGCCCGGCATCTGACCTATGACGATCCGCGCGTCGCCCAGCCCTATGTGATCCGCACCTATCTGGCGCCCGAACGCGACCCGGGCGACCAGAAACAGGCCGCCGCGCTGACCTACCTGGCCGAGATCCTCGGCGGTTCGGGCACCAATTCGGTGCTCAGCGACAAGCTGCAATTCGACAGCCGCACCGCGATCTACAGCTCGGCCTTCTATAACGGGCTGTCGCTCGACAAGACCACCTTCGGCTTCGTGGTGATGCCCGCCGAGGGCGTGTCGCTGGGCGAGGCCGAGGCCGGGCTCGACCGCGCGCTGGCGGAATTCCTCGACCAGGGCGTCGATCCGGCGCTGTTCGAAAGCATCAAGACCCAGCTGCGCGCCTCGGAAATCTATGCCCGCGACAATATCCAGGGGCTGGCCCGGCGCTATGGCGCGGCGCTCGCGGTCGGCATGAGCGTCGAGGATGTGCAATCCTGGCCCGAGGTCCTGCAGGAGGTCACGCCCGAGGACGTGATGGAGGCCGCGCGTGCCGTGCTCGACCCGCGGACCTCGGTCACCGGCTGGCTCGAAACCCCGCCCGGCGTCGCGCCCTCCGACGCGCCCGCCACGATTCCCACGGGCTCGCAGGAGGTGACCCAATGATCCGCGCCGTCTTCAGCAGCCTTGCCTTCGTCCTTCTCGCAGCGCTGCCGCTGCGGGCCGAGGTCGATATCCAGGAGGTCACCTCGCCCGGCGGCATCCATGCCTGGCTGGTCGAAAGCCACGAGGTGCCCTTCGTCTCGCTCGAGATCCGCTTCCAGGGCGGGGCGAGCCTAGACGCGCCGGGCAAGCGCGGCGCCATCAACCTGATGACCGGGCTGCTCGAGGAAGGGGCGGGCGAGATGGATGCCCGCGCCTTCGCGCGCGAACGCGATGCGCTGGCGGCCAGCTACCGCTTCGATGTGGGCGCGGATTCGCTGGCGGTCTCGGCGCAGATGCTGACCGAGAACCGCGACGAGGCGGTCGGGCTTCTGCGCCAGGCGCTGGTCGCGCCGCGTTTCGACGAGGAGGCCATCGAGCGGGTGCGGGCGCAGGTGATCTCGGGCATCCGCTCGGATGCGACCGATCCCAATGCCATCGCGGGCGAGACCTTCGACCGCATGGTCTTCGGCGATCACCCTTATGCCACCCCGATCAGCGGCACCGAGGACAGCGTGAATGCCCTGACCCGCGACGATCTGGTCGCGGCCCGCGACCGGGTAATCGCCCGCGACCGGCTGTTCGTGGCCGCCGCCGGCGACATCTCGGCCGAGGATCTGGGCAAGCTGCTCGATGCGCTTCTTGGCGATCTGCCCGAGACCGGCGCGCCGATGCCGGGGCCCGCGCCCCTGAACCTCGAGGGCGGCGTCACGGTGGTGCCCTTCGACACGCCGCAATCGGTCGCGACCTTCGGCCAGCGCGGGCTCGACCGCGACGATCCCGACTTCTTCGCCGCCTTCGTGATGAACCAGATCCTCGGCGGCGGCGGCTTCGGCGCCCGGCTGATGGAAGAGGTCCGGGTCAAGCGCGGGCTGACCTATGGCGTCTATTCCTACCTGATGCCGATGGATCATGCCGCGCTGATCATGGGCGGGGTGGCCTCGGGCAATGACAAGATCGCCGAGGCGGTCGAGGTGATCCGGGCCGAATGGGCGCGGATGGCCGAGGCGGGCGCGACCCAGGAGGAGCTCGACAAGGTCAAGACCTACCTGACCGGCGCCTATCCGCTGCGCTTCGACGGCAATGCCCCGATCGCGCGCATTCTCGTCGGCATGCAGATGGAGGGGCTGACGCCCGATTACGTCAAGACCCGCAACGACAGGATCCGCGCGGTGACGCTTGACGATGTCCGCCAGGTGGCGGCCGAATTGCTCGATCCGGCGCATCTGCAATTCGTCGTGGTGGGCCAGCCGCAGGGGCTTCGGACCACCAACTGAGCCCATGGTCGAATCGGCGGGGGGCGTGCTAGAAATTGTGGCATGACCTCCCCCGCCCCCAACATTCACCGTGATATCCCCAGAATTCGTCAGCTTGACGAGGCCGCCATCAACCGCATCGCTGCGGGCGAGGTGGTCGAGCGTCCGGCCTCGGCCGTCAAGGAGCTGGTCGAGAACGCCATCGATGCCGGCGCGCGACGGATCGAGGTCGCCTATGCCCAGGGTGGCAAGGGGCTGATCCGCGTCACCGACGATGGCTGGGGGATGGCGGCCGAGGATCTGCCGCTGGCGCTGTCGCGCCATGCCACCTCGAAGATCGACGGCTCGGACCTGCTCGACATCCGCAGTTTCGGCTTTCGCGGCGAGGCGCTGCCCTCGCTGGGCGCGGTCGGACGGCTGACCATCACCTCGCGCCGCGAGGGCGCCGAGGCCGTGCGGATCGCGGTGACCGGCGGTGCGCCCGGGCCGGTGACGCCCGCCGCGCTGAACCGCGGAACCGTGGTCGAGCTGCGCGACCTGTTCTTCGCGACGCCCGCGCGGCTCAAGTTCCTGCGCAGCGACCGGGCCGAGGCCCAGGCCATCGGCGATGTGGTCCGGCGGCTGTCGCTGGCCGAGCCGCTGGTGGGCTTCACCCTGCGCGATGTCAGCGATGGCGGCGAGGGGCGGGTGCTGTTCCGCGCCGATGCCGGGACCGGCGATCTGTTCGACGCGCTTTACGGCCGGGTGATCTCGGTCCTGGGCCGCGACTTCGCCGAGAATGCGCTGCGGATCGAGGCCGAGCGCGATGGCTTTGCCCTGACCGGCTTTGCTGCCCTGCCGACCTATTCGCGCGGGGCCGCGGTGGCGCAGTTCTTCTTCGTCAATGGCCGCCCGGTCCGCGACAAGCAGCTGCTGGGGGCGCTGCGCGCGGCCTATATGGACGTGCTCAGCCGCGACCGGCATCCGGCGGCGGCGCTGTTCATCGATTGCGATCCGCATCTGGTCGACGTCAACGTCCATCCCGCCAAGGCCGAGGTCCGCTTCCGCGAGCCGGGCATCGTGCGCGGGCTGATCGTCTCGGCGCTGCGCCATGCGCTGGCCGGGGCCGGGCACCGCGCCTCGAGCACGGTGGCGGGCGCCACGCTGGGCGCGATGCGGCCAGAGCCTTCCGGCCCGCCCCGGGTCTACCAGATGGACCGGCCCTCGCCCCGCGCGCTGAGCATGTCCCATGCCGCCCAGGCCCCCGCCATGCCGTTCGAAGCGCCCTCCCAGGCCCCGCCCGAGGCACCGCTGGCCGAAGGCTTTGCCGATCCCTCGGCGCGGTTCGAGGCGGCCGAGCCCGCCCCCGGGGCCGAGGCGCTGCCGCTGGGCGCGGCGCGGGCGCAGCTGCATGAGAACTACATCATCGCCCAGACCGAGCGCGGCATGGTCATCGTCGATCAGCATGCCGCCCATGAACGGCTGGTCTATGAGAAGCTGAAACGCCAGATGGCCGAGCGGGGCGTCGCGGCGCAGGCGCTGCTGATCCCCGAAATCGTCGAGCTTTCCGAAGGCGACATCGCCCGGCTGATGGAACACGACGCCGATCTGACCCGCATGGGCCTGAGTGTCGAGCCCTTCGGCCCCGGTGCCATCGCGGTGCGCGAGACGCCAGCTCTGCTGGGCGAGGTCGATGCCGGGGCGCTGATCCGCGACATCCTCGACGAACTGGCCGATCAGGGCGACAGCCAGACCCTGCAGGCGCGGCTCGATGCGATCCTCAGCCGGGTGGCCTGCCATGGCTCGATCCGCTCGGGGCGGCGGATGCGCGCCGACGAGATGAACGCGCTGCTGCGCGAGATGGAGGCGACGCCGCTTTCGGGCCAGTGCAATCACGGCCGCCCCACCTATGTCGAGCTGAGGCTGTCCGACATCGAGCGGCTGTTCGGGCGCACATGATCGAGGTCTTCGGCAGGGCCCATGCCTGGGACGACCCAATGGTGCTGGCGGCCGGTGGGGCGGCAGCGCTGATCCTCCTGGTGCTGGGGCTTCTGATCTCGGCGGTGCGCCGGGCCGGGCGCTCGGCCGAGATGGCCGCGCCGCTGATCTACCAGATGGACCGGCTGACGCGGCGGGTCGATCAGCTGGGCGAGGGGCAGCAGCGGCTGGCGGGCGGGCTGACCCATGTGTCCGAGGCGCAGGCGGCCTCGCAGGCCAACATGCTGCGGCTGATGGAAAGCCGTCTGGCCGAGGTCGGCGAGCAGATGAACCGCAATCTCGAAGGCGCCTCGCGCCGCACCGCGCTGTCGCTGGGCGAATTGCAGCAGCGGCTGGCCACCATCGACCGGGCGCAGGAAAACATCGAGAAGCTGTCGGGCAATGTGCTGTCGCTGCAGGACATCCTGTCGAACAAGCAGACCCGGGGCGCCTTCGGCGAGATCCAGCTGGCCGATATCGTCGGCAAGGCGCTTCCCAAGGACAGCTATGTGCTGCAGGCGACGCTGTCGAACGGGCGGCGCGCCGATTGCCTGATCCGGCTGCCGAAGCCGCCCGGGCCCATCGTGGTCGATTCGAAATTTCCGCTGGAAGCCTATGAGGCGTTGCGCCGGGCCGAGACCCAATGGGACCGGCAGGAGGCCGTGCGCGCCTTCAAGACCTCGGTCCGGGCCCATATCCGGGCGATCTCGCAGAAATACATCATCGCCGAAGAGACCGCCGACGGGGCGCTGATGTTCCTGCCCTCCGAGGCGGTCTATGCCGAGTTGCACGCCAATTTCCCCGACCTCGTGCGCGAGAGCTTCGAGGCGCGGGTCTGGATCGTGTCGCCCACCACCTGCATGGCGACGCTGAACACGATGCGGGCGATCCTCAAGGATGCGCGGATGCGCGATCAGGCCGGGGCGATCCGCAAGACGCTGAAACTGCTGCACCGCGATGTCGAGCTGGTGGCCGAGCGGGTCGACCGGCTGACCACCCATTTCGGCCAGGCCCGCGCCGATCTGGAAGGCATCGGCCTTGCCGCCGAGCGCGCGGGCAAGCGCGCGGCCCGGTTGGACAATCTCGATTTCGAGGATCTCGGCGCCGATCAGGACGAGATGATGCCCCGCCTGCCGGGGGCGGCGGAATAGCGCAGGCCCAGGCTCAGATCCCGATGAAGGGCTGGGCCAGGCGCGGCAGGATGCCGCGGAATTTCAGCGGGGCATCGGTGGCGGCGAGGCAGATGCAATCGGGGCCCGGCGCCGCGACCGGGGTATGGTCGAGATCCTCGCCCGCGACCTCGACATCGCCGCGCCCGTAGCGCCCGCCGGCATCCTCGAAGGCGCCCTGCAGCACCATCGTCAGCTCCATCCCGCCATGGCCGTGATCGGGCATCGCCATTCCGGCCGGGATGTAGAGCAGCCGGACGGTGGCATCCTTTTCGGTGGGCAGCACCGCCTGCCGCACCCCGCCGCCGAGCGCGCGCCAATGGACGTCCTGCGCATCGCCGCCGACATAGTCGCGCAGCGGCATCGGGAAGACCGGATCCGCCGCAGCGTCGGGCTCGGGCGCCGTTACGTGCGTTTCCCCGGGCATGGCCGCGATCCGCCGAAGCGTGGCGGCAAGGCTGTCCTCGGCCATGGCGGCGGCCGGTTCCTCGGCCTCCAGCACCGCGCCGCCCACCGCCTCGAACCCGGCCAGCCGGGCCCGGCACTCGTCGCAAAGCGAGACATGGGTCGCGACGACCAGCGAGAAGGCCTCGGGCAGGCTGCCCGCGGCATAGGACATCAGCAGGGCGTCGTTCAGGTGATGGGTGATGCGCGTGGTCATGGCTCGGGTCGTCTTCCTCATGTCATTTCATGGCGCAGGCGGTCCAGCGCCAGCCGGATCCTCGACTTGATCGTGCCAAGCGGCAGACCGGTCTCGGCCGCGATCTCGCGATGCGAGAGCTCGCCGAAATAGGCCCGTTCGATCAGCACCCTCTGGGCCTCGGGCAGCGCCTCGAGAGCGCGTCCGAGCTGTTCGGTTTCCTGTTGCAGCGCGACGGTCTCGGACTGGTCGGGCGCGTGATCCGGCCCCCAGGGCAGATCCTCGGGCTCGGGGCGCCGCTGCTTGCGCAGCACGTCGATCCGGCGGTTGCGGGCGATGGTGAAGATCCATGTCGCCACGCTGGCCCGTTCCGGGTCGAACAGATGCGCCTTGTGCCAGACCGTCGCCATCACCTCCTGCGCGCATTCCTCGGCAAGGGCCTCGTCGGCCCCGGATTTCATCAGGAACGCCTTCACCCGGGGGGCGAAATGCGCGAACAGGCGGGCAAAGGCGGCCTGGTCCCGCGACGCCCCGATCCGGTCCACACATGTCACCCACTGGGTGTCGGCGGTTTGTCTTTCGGTCACGACTCTTGCCTCGGCAGTGCTGACAGGTCCCTCATCGAAGCCAAGATAGGGCGGCAGCGCCCCGGCTTCATCCGGTTTCTGGCTGGCATGCGAGCCGTGCAACATGTCATTGTTACGGGGCAAGCGGCCGTCCGGATCACTTTCGGGGGTAAAAATCGCCCGGTCGTGAAATCCGGTCGCAGGAAATCGCCTTGTCCGGTCCCGGGTCGGACAAAGCCGCCCAGGTGCTGGACAGGGGCCGCCCGAAGCCCATATCCGACCGACGGGACAGACAGGAGCAACAGTCACATGCCAATCGACAGCGCGGGCGGGCGGCGGCGGATCGCCGTGATCGGAGGCGGCATCTCGGGGATGGGCGCCGCACATCTTCTGGCCGAAACGGCCCGGGTGACGCTGTTCGAGGCCGAGGGGCGTCTGGGCGGCCATGCCCGCACGGTGCTGGCCGGGCGGCATGGCGACCGGCCGGTCGATACCGGCTTCATCGTCTTCAACCGGGTGAATTACCCGCATATGGTGCGGCTGTTCGAAAAGCTGGGCGTGCCGGTGGCGAAATCCGACATGAGCTTTGGCGCCTCCTTCGATGGCGGGGCCTTCGAATACGGGCTGAAAAACCTGCGCGCGGTGTTCGCCCAGCCCGCCAATGCGCTGAACCCGCGCTTCTGGGGCATGCTGCGCGATGTCACGCGTTTCAATGCCCGCGCGCTGGACGAGGCCCGCGATCCGTCGGTGTCCCTGGGCGATTTCCTGGCCGCGCTCGGCACCGGCGACTGGTTCCGCGACCGCTATCTGTTGCCGCTTTCGGGGGCGATCTGGTCGACGCCTTCGCAGGACATTCTCGATTTTCCGGCCCAGGCGCTGATCCGTTTCTTCGACAATCACGCGCTGCTCAGCACCTCGGGCCAGCATCAGTGGTATACCGTCGAGGGCGGGTCGGTCGAATATGTGCGCCGGCTCGAGGCGGCGCTGGCCGCGGCCGATGTCGAGATCCGCAAGGCCGCGCCGGTCGAGGCGGTGCGCCGGGGCGCCGAGGGCGCCGAGATCCGGGCCCGGGGCGGCGCGTGGGAAAGCTTCGACGAGGTGGTCTTCGCGACGCATTCCGATGACAGCCTGGCGATGCTGGCCGATGCCTCGCCCGAGGAACGCGCCGCGCTGTCGGCGGTGCGCTACCAGCCGAACGAGGCGGTGCTGCATGCCGATCCCTCCTTGATGCCGAAACGCCGCGCGGTCTGGTCGAGCTGGAACTACACCGAGGAGTCCGGCGCCCGGGCCGACCGCATCGACCTGACTTACTGGATGAATTCGCTGCAGCCGATCCCCGAGGACGATCCGCTTTTCGTGACGCTGAATTCGCGGCGGCCGGTCCGCGACGAGTTGATCTATGACACGGCGACGTTCCGGCATCCGGTCTATGACCGGGGCGCGCTCGAGGCGCAGCAGACGGTGCGGCGGATGAACGGGACCAACCGCACCTGGTTCTGCGGCGCCTGGATGCGGAACGGATTTCACGAGGACGGGCTGGCCAGCGCGGTGGATGTGGCCGAGGCCATCCAGCGCGGCGGACCCGAGGCGGTGGCGGCATGACGGCAGTTGTAGAGCATATCCGGGGCAAGACCTTTCACCAGCGGCGCGGCCGGGTCGCGCACAAGCTGGCCCATACGGTCGATTACGTGCTGTTCGACGCCGAGGCGCAGGAGCTGAAGGCGCCGGGCTGGTTCGGACGGGTGCCCGGCAAGCCGATGGCGGTGCTCGACAGCGATCATGGCGGTCCCAAGGGCCAGGGCCGGGGCGCGGCCTGGGTGCGCGAGGTGCTGAAGGCGCGCGATCTGTTCGCGATCCGCGGCAAGATCGAGCTGATGACCCTGCCGCGGGTGCTGGGCCATGAATTCAACCCGGTCAGCTTCTGGCTGTGTCACGATACCGAGGATCAGCTGCGCGCGGTGATCGCCGAGGTCAACAACACCTTCGGCGACCGGCATTGCTATCTGTGCTGTCATCCCGACCAGCGCCCGATCGAGCCCTCGGACATCCTGACCGCGACCAAGATCCTGCATGTCTCGCCATTCCTGCCGATTGCCGGGGGCTACCGCTTCCGCTTCGACATCCGGCCCGACAAGGTGGGGATCTGGATCGACTATTCCGCCGATGCCGAAGAGGGGCTTTACGCGACCCTGACCGGCCCGCGGCGGCCGCTCAGCCGCTGGTCGATGCTGAAAAGCGCGCTGCGCCGGCCGTTCGGGTCGCGCCGGGTGCTGGTGCTGATCCACTGGCATGCGCTTGTGCTGTTCCTGAAAGGGGCGAAATACCGGGCCCGGCCCGAACCGCCCGCCGAAGAGCTGAGCTGATGCGGGCAGCACCGCTGTCGGGCTATGCGGTCTTTGCCGCGATGCTGACCGCGGCGGGGCTGCCGATCTATATCCACGCGCCGAAATTCTATGTCGACCAGTACGGGGTGAGCCTTGCCGCGCTGGGCAGCGTGCTGTTCGGGCTGAGGCTGCTCGACGTGGTGCAGGACCCGGCGCTGGGCTGGCTGTCGGAGCGTCTGCACCGCTGGCGGTCCCTTGCGGTGCTGGCGGCGGTGGCGCTGCTGGTGGCCTCGATGGCGGCGCTGTTCGCGGTCGTGCCGCCGGTCGCGCCGCTGCTGTGGTTCGCGCTCAGCCTGACCGGGCTGTTCACCGCCTTCAGCTTCCTCACCATCACCTTCTACGCCCAGGGCGTGTCTCGGGCCGGGCGGATGGGGCCGGGCGGGCATGTCCGGCTTGCGGCCTGGCGCGAGACCGGCGGGCTTCTGGGCGTCTCGGTCGCCGCGGTGGCGCCGACCGTGCTGATGACGGTCACGGCGGCACCCTTCGCCGCCTTTGCGCTGGGCTTCGGGGTGTTGGCGGCGGTGGCGGCGCTGGCGATGTGGCGCGACTGGTCCTTGCCCGCCGCGGCCGAAACAACGGGCTGGCGCGAGGTTCTGGCCGATGCGGTGGCACGGCGGCTTCTGCTTCTGGCGCTGATCAATGCCACGCCCGTCGCCGTGACTTCGACGCTGTTCCTGTTCTTCGTCGAAAGCCGTCTCGGCCTGCCGGGATGGGAGGGGCCGCTGCTGGTGCTGTTCTTCCTGTCGGCGGCGGCCTCGGCACCCGGCTGGGGGCGGGCGGCACGACGGTTCGGCGAGAAGCCCGCGTTGCTGGCGGGCATGGGACTGTCGATCCTGGCCTTCGGCTTCGCGACCCTCCTGGGCACGGGCGACGGGCTGGCCTTCGCCGCGATCTGCGTCGCCTCGGGTGCGGCGCTCGGCGCCGACATGACCCTTCTGCCCGCGATCTTCGCCGGGCGCATGGCGCGGATCGCGCCCAATGCCGGGCAGGCCTTCGGGCTGTGGTCCTTCGTGTCGAAATTCACCCTCGCCCTCGCGGCGGTGGCGGTGCTGCCGCTGCTGCAGGCGGCGGGGTTCGAGCCCGGGGAGACGGCCTCTCCGGAGCGGGCGCTGGTGCTGCTGAGCCTGCTTTACGCGGCCCTGCCCTGTGCCCTCAAACTCGTGGCGCTCGCGCTTCTGGCCGCGACGCCGCTCAACAGGGAGACGATCGGATGATCGCATTCGTTCTCGGGCTGGCTCTGGCGCTGGCCCTGGTCGCGGCCAAGGTCCGCTATCTCGGATTTCCGGCGCAGAAGCCCGCCGATTACAGCGGCCAGGGCCCCGAATTCGACCTGCGGCGCCATCTGGACGGGCCGATCCTCTGCGAGGGCGTGGTCTACGGGCCGACCGGCCGGGTGGTATCGCGCTTCACCGGAGATTTCCTTGCCCAATGGGAGGGCAATTCGGGAACGATGACCGAGGAGTTCCGTTATGACAGCGGTGCTACCCAAAGTCGCAGATGGTCCTTCAAACTTGCAAACGACGGCTCGATTGCGGCCGATGCTCCGGATCTGGTTGGCTCCGGGCATGGAATGCAGCAGGGATCGGGGGTAAACCTCCGCTACCGCATCCGTCTGCCCGAGGATTCGGGCGGGCATGTGCTGGCGGTGACCGACTGGATGTATCTGATGGAAAACGGGGCGATCATTAATCGCAGCCAGTTCCGCAAGTTCGGCTTCCTGGTTGCCGAACTGGTGGCGACGATGCGCCCGAAGGAGGCCGCGTGACGACGGACTGGATCGGAAAACGCTACTGGATCATCGGGGCGAGCGAGGGCATCGGCCGCGCTCTGGCAGAACGGCTGGGGGCGCTCGGGGTCAATCTCGTGCTCAGCGCCCGCAGCGAGGACCGGCTGAAGGAACTGGCCGCATCGCTGCCCCGCAAGGCCGATGTGGTGCCGGTCGACGTGACCGACGCGGCCGCGGTCAAGGCGGCGGTCGAGGCGGTCGGAGAGATCGACGGCGTGATCTATGTCTCGGGCACCTACTGGCCGATGACGGCCGGGGACTGGAATGCCGAGCAGGTCGAGACCATGCTTGACGTCAACCTGATGGGCGCGGCCCGGGTGCTGGGCCATGTCGTGCCCTGGTTCGTGGCGCGCGACCGCGGCCATATCGTTCTGACCGGCAGCCTCGCGGGCTATCGCGGCCTGCCGGGGGCGATCGGCTACGGCGCTTCCAAGGCCGGGCTGATGTCGCTGGGCGAAAGCCTGCAGGTCGATCTGCGCGGCACCGGGGTGAAGGTCCAGATCGCAAGCCCGGGCTTCGTCAAGACCCGGCTGACCGACAAGAACGACTTCAAGATGCCCTTCATCATGTCGCCCGAGGATGTCGCGCATGAATATGTCGAGCTGATGATGTCGGATGCGATGTCGCGCAGCTTCCCGACGCTTTTCTCCTGGATCATGCGCCTGTCCCAGCTTCTGCCCGACTGGCTTTATTTTCCGCTTTTCGGGCGCAAGAGCTGATACTTGCCCTTGCCTCTGCGACGGGTGCGGGCGACACTGAGCGCCCGTGCCGTAGGAGTAAGACGACCCATGGAAGAGCTCTTGGAAATCAGCCCCAGCAAGGTGGTGCAGGTGATCTTTCAGGCCCGCGAGAAGCGTCTGGGCGAGGCCGAGCTGCGCGGCTTCATCGCGGCCATGAACGATGACGAGAAGGCCAGCCTGGTGGCGCTGACCTGGATCGGCCGCGAGACCTTCGAGGCGGACGAGCTTGAAGAGGCGATCACGACCGCCAAGGCCGAGGCGACCTCGCCGACCGAGGATTACCTCGTCAACATGCCGCTTTTCGCCGATTATCTCGAATCCGGGCTTGAAGCCATCGGGATCAGCCCGGCCGATGTCGAAGAGGAATTCTTCGACCGCTGAAGGCGTGATGCGGCCGGTCGGGATCTGCCCGGGCCGCATGCAGCCTTCCGGCCGCAGCTTTTGCATATGTCGCCGCAGCGTATAGAATAATTTCCTACGCAGCCTGACCTTGCGCAATTATATAACCTTTCCCTTGACCGGCCTTTGGGCATGCGCAACTCTGCGTTGACGCTTCGGTGTGGAGGAGGCCCCGAGGGGCCCGTTATCCGAAGCGCGATGAGGAAACCTGGCGCATGAAACGCCGCCGAGGCGGCCGGAATATCCGGCCCGGTCGGTGAGGTCCGGTCGATCCGGGCCCGCCGATCCGGAGTCAGTCCGATCCGCGATCAACGCGGACATGACCGGCCGCCGACGCAGGGGGAGGACGGATCTTGGCAACACGCGGCGTGTCGGCGGACGGCTTATGTTCCATTCCGGCGCTGCTGGCCCGCAACGTCGCCCTTTACGGCGACCGTCCCGCCTATCGCGAGAAGGAATTCGGCATCTGGCAGGCCTGGACCTGGGCCGAGGCGTCGGATGAGATCCGGGCGATGGCGCTGGGCTTTCTGGCGCTGGGGATGGCGCCGGGCGACCATGTCGCCGTGATCGGCCGCAACCGGCCCGCGCATTACTGGGCGATGGTGGCCGCGCAGATGTGCGGCGCGGTGCCGGTGCCGCTGTATCAGGACGCGGTGGCCGAAGAGATGGCCTATGTGCTGGACCATTGCGGCGCCCGTTTCGTCGTCTGTGGCGATCAGGAACAGGTCGACAAGGTCATCGAGATCCGCGACCGCGCGCCAGGCGTCGAGCATGTCCTCTACAACGACAAGCGGGGCATGCGGAAATACGACCACACCCGTCTGAACTGGCTGCACGATATCGGCGAGGAGGGCCGCGCGGCGCATCGTCGGCTGGAACCCGAGCTTGACGCGCGCATCGCCGGGCAGACTTGGGACACGACCTGCGTCATGCTTTACACCTCGGGCACCACCGGCAAGCCCAAGGGCGTGGTGCTGTCGAACCGCAACATCATCGAGACCGCGAAGGCCTCGGTCGCCTTCGACCATCTGGGCCAGGACGAGGAGGTTCTGGCCTATCTTCCGATGGCCTGGGTCGGCGATTTCATCTTCTCCATCGGTCAGGCCATGGTCGCGGGTTTCTGCGTCAACTGCCCCGAAAGCCCCGACACGATGATGACCGATCTGCGCGAGATCGGGCCCACCTATTTCTTCGCGCCGCCCCGGATCTTCGAGACCATGCTGACCAGCGTGATGATCCGGATGGAGGATGCGGGCGATCTGAAACACGCGCTGTTCAGGCATTTCATGGAGTTCGCCAAGGGCACCGGCGAACGCTTCGGGATGCCGCGCTATCGCCGCAGGCAGTCGCGCCCGACGCTGCGGCGCCGTCTGCGCTGGATCTACCGCTATGCGATGGGGATCGGCTTCGCGGTCGAGACGCTGGCCGAGAATGCGGTGCGGGGCTTCTTCGTGCGGCTCCGCCATCCGCTGGAGGCCCGCAAGTATTTCCGGGCGCGGGGGCCGCTTCTGAACCTCTATCCCAGACCCCTGCGGGATTATTTCGAGTATCGCACCGGCGAGGTCCTGATCTACGGGCCGCTCAAGAACACGCTGGGCCTGTCGCGCATCCGTGTGGCCTATACCGCGGGCGAGGCCATCGGCCCCGAGATCTTCGAGTTCTACCGCTCGCTCGGGATCAACCTGAAACAGCTTTACGGCCAGACCGAGGCGAGCGTCTTCATCACCCAGCAGCCCGACGGGCAGGTCCGGTCGGACACGGTGGGCGTGCCGAGCCCGGGCGTCGAGGTGAAGATCGGCGAAAGCGGCGAGGTCTATTACAGAAGCCCCGGCACCTTCGTCGAATATTACAGGAACCCCGACAGCACCGCCTCGACCAAGGATCCCGAGGGTTGGGTCGCGACCGGCGATGCCGGCTTCTTCGAAGAGGCCAGCGGGCATCTCAGGATCATCGACCGCGCGAAGGATGTGGGAAGGATGGCCGATGGTGCGCTGTTCGCGCCGAAATATGTCGAGAACAAGCTGAAATTCTTCCCCGATATCCTCGAGGCGGTGGTGTTCGGCGCCGGGCGCAAGATCTGTACCGCCTTCATCAATATCGACCTCACCGCGGTCGGCAACTGGGCCGAGCGCAACAACATCGCCTATGCCTCCTATCAGGAGCTGGCGGGGCATCCGCGCGTGCTGGAAACCATCAAGTCGCATGTCGAGGAGGTCAACCGCTCGCTGGCGGGGGACGAGATGCTGTCGGGCTGCCAGGTCCGCCGGTTTCTGGTGCTGCACAAGGAGCTTGATGCCGATGATGGCGAGCTGACCCGGACCCGCAAGGTCCGCCGCCGCATCATCGAGGAGAAATACGCCGATCTGGTGGCCGCGCTCTATGACGGCTCGGCCGAGCAATATACCGAAACCGAGGTGACCTACGAGGACGGGCGCAAGGGGCGCATCCGGGCCACCCTCAAGATCCGGGACGCGCGCAGCTTCCCGGTGCACTCCCATGACAAGGTGGCCGCCGAATGACCGAGAACCGACCCACGATCCCGATGCCCTCGCTCGACTGGCAGATCCCGTTCGGACGGGCCCAGAAGGATGTGCTCTGGGCCAGCTTCGCCCTGCTGACGGCGATGGTGGCGCTCGGGGCCGGGTTCTGGGCGCTGGCCGCGGTCTTCTCGCTGGCGCTGGCGGTCTTCGCCCAGATCCGGGTGCCGCAGGAACCGCCGACGCCCGAAGGCGGCCGCCTCGCGCCGCTGTCGCATGCACTGCGCTACGGGCTGGCCAATCTCGTGACCATGGTCTTCGTCTATGGCGCCGCGACCGTGCTGGGCTCGGGGCTGCGCATGGCCATGACGAAACTTCTGGCCGTGGTATGAACCGGATGGCGCCCCCGCAACCGGACGAGGGTCTGCCGACCGAGGATGGCCGCGCCATCGGCCCGGTGCTGATGGAGCTGAGGAACATCACGCTGCGTTTCGGCGGGGTGGTCGCGATCAAGGATATCTCCTTCGACATCCGCGAGGGCGAGATCCGCGCCATCATCGGCCCGAACGGCGCGGGCAAATCCTCGATGCTGAACGTGATTTCGGGGTTCTACCGGCCTTCGGAAGGCGAGGTCTGGTTCGAGGGCGCGCGGCGTCCGCAGATGCGCCCCTACAAGGTCGCGCGGCAGGGCATCGCCCGGACCTTCCAGAACATCGCGCTGTTTTCCGGCATGTCGACGCTCGACAACATCATGACCGGGCGGATCACCCGGATGAAATCCTCGCTTCTGTCCCAGGCTTTGTGGTGGGGACCGGCCGAGCGCGAGGAAAGCGAGCACCGCGCCGCGGTCGAGAAGATCATCGACTTTCTCGAGATCCAGCATATCCGCAAGACCCCGGTGGGCCGTCTGCCCTATGGCTTGCAGAAGCGGGTGGAGCTGGGCCGGGCGCTGGCGGCCGAGCCCCGGCTTCTGCTGCTGGACGAGCCGATGGCCGGGATGAATGTCGAGGAGAAGGAGGACATGTCCCGCTTCATCCTCGATGTGAATGACGAATTCGGCACCACCATCGTCCTGATCGAGCATGACATGGGCGTGGTCATGGACCTTTCCGACCGGGTGGTGGTGATGGATTACGGCCGCAAGATCGGCGACGGCCCGCCCGAGGAGGTGCGCGCCAGCAAGGACGTGATCGACGCCTATCTGGGGGTGGCCCATGACTGATCTGCTTTACGCCGTCGAGGTGATGATCAACGGGCTGATGGCGGGCGTGCTTTATGCGCTGGTGGCGCTGGGCTTCGTGCTGATCTTCAAGGCCTCGGGCATCTTCAACTATGCGCAAGGCGTGCTGGCGCTGTTCGCGGCGCTGACGCTGGTCGGGCTGCAGGAGGGACAGGTGCCCTTCGCCCATCTGATCAACGCGGCGCTCGGCACCGATCTGCACCATTTCGGCTGGCAGCTTCCGGCGGTGGTGGCGATCGTGCTGACGGTGGGGGTGATGGTGCTGCTGGCCATCGCCATCGAGCGGCTGATCCTCAAGCATCTGGTCAATCAGGCACCGATCATCCTGTTCATGGCGACCATCGGGCTGGCCTATTTCCTCGAAGGGTTCGGCGACATCATGTGGGGCGCCGACATCAAGACGCTGGACGTGGGGTTGCCGCAGGGGGGCAGCGCCTGGCTTGAACAGGCCACCGCGGGCTGGGGTGGCGAGGGATTCTACGGCTTCTTCATCGACAGGCTCGATATCGTGGCGACGCTGGTCGCGGCGGTTCTGGTGATCTCGCTGACCCTGTTCTCGCAGTTTTCCAAGCAGGGCCGGGCGCTGCGCGCCGTTGCCGACGACCATCAGGCGGCGCTGTCGGTCGGCATCTCGCTGCGCTTCATCTGGGTGCTGGTCTGGTCGATCGCGGGCATCGTCGCGCTGGTCGCGGGCATCATGTGGGGCGCCAAGTCTGGGGTGCAGTTCAGCCTGTCGCTGATCGCGCTGAAGGCGCTGCCGGTCCTGATGCTGGGCGGCTTCACCTCGATCCCTGGCGCCATCGTCGGCGGGCTCATCATCGGGGTCGGCGAGAAGCTGTTCGAATTCACGGTCGGCCCGATGATCGGCGGCGCCACCGAGAACTGGTTCGCCTATGTCCTTGCGCTGGTGTTTCTGGTGTTCCGGCCGCAGGGGCTTTTCGGAGAGAGGATCATCGAAAGGGTCTGACATGCAAAAGCTCTTTGCCATTACCTGTGTGATCGGTTGGGGGGTCTTCTATGTGTTCGCCTATCTTGCTCTGGCCTCGGTCAACGATGCCCAATGGATGTCGGTGGCCTACGGGCTTCTGGCCTTCGCGGGCTTCGTCGCGGGGATGCTGTCCTGGGTGCGGCTGGTGCGCGGCAAGCGCCCGGTGATCCGGACCGTGCCGAAGGGTGCTGCCCGGGTCCGGAGACCGCTGTGAGCCACCGCACCCGGATCGGCGGGCTCTGCATCGATTGCCGGACCGAGGATTCGGGTCCGGCCCTGGCCTTCCGGTCGGCGGCGTCGGGGCGCGAGGGCGCCCTTGTTGAAGACGCCCGTTCTGGCTGGCCGAGCGGCCCGCCCGCCGCGCCGCAGGTGATCCTGCAGGCGGTCGGCCACGACCCCCGCATGCATCTCGATATCGAGACCGACGATATCGAGGCCGAATGCGCCCGGCTGACCGGCCTCGGCGCGGTCGAGGTCACGCGGGTCAGGGACCGGGTGGTGAGGCAGGCGCCCAGCGGGCACCGCTTCTGTCCGGTCCTGCCCGAAGGGAATTTTCCCAAAGATGCCATGGAGGTCGACTGAATGTTCTACCGCGAGGCCGGCGATTTCAAGACCTCCTACCGGGATGACAGCCAGACCTTTCCGATAGGCTTCGACCGCTACCGCTATTACGCGGTGCTGGTGCTGGCCTTCGCGGTCGTGCCCTTCGCGATCGACGATTACTGGGCCAGCGCGATCTTCGTGCCCTTCCTGATCTATGCCATCGCCGCCATCGGGCTGAACATCCTGGTCGGCTATTGCGGCCAGCTGTCGCTGGGCACCGGCGGCTTCATGGCGGTGGGGGCCTATGCCTGCTACAAGCTGATGACCGCCTTTCCCGATCTGAACATCGTCTTCTGCATCCTGGGCGGCGGGCTGGTGACGGCCGCGGTCGGGGTGCTGTTCGGTCTGCCCTCGCTTCGGATCAAGGGCTTCTATCTGGCGGTCGCGACGCTGGCGGCGCAGTTCTTCCTGGTCTGGCTCTTCAACAAGGTGCCGTGGTTCTACAACCACTCGGCCTCGGGGCAGATCTCGGCGCCCGCCCGCACCGTCTTCGGCCAGCCCGTCACCGGCGCCGGGGTCGAGGCCTGGGCGCAATACATGATCTGCCTCGTCTTCGCCGTCGTTCTGGCCTGGGCCGCGCGCAACCTGACGCGGGGCACGGTCGGGCGGTCCTGGATGGCGATCCGCGACATGGATATCGCGGCCGAGATCATCGGAGTGAACCCGCTCAAGGCCAAGCTGACGGCCTTCGCGGTCTCGTCCTTCTATATCGGCATCGCGGGCGCGCTGTTCTTCGCGGTCTATCTGGGCGCGGTCGAGGTCGGCGAGGCTTTCGGCATCCAGAAGAGCTTTCTCATCCTCTTCATGATCATCATCGGCGGGCTCGGCTCGATCTTCGGCAGCTTCGCGGGCGCGGCCTTTCTGGTGCTGCTGCCGGTTCTGCTGAAGAACGTGCTGGTGGGCACGCTGGGATGGCCCACCGATCTGACCGCCCATGTCCAGCTGATGATCCTGGGGGCGCTGATCATCGGCTTCCTGATCGCCGAGCCGCACGGGCTCGCCCAGCTCTGGCGGGTGGGGAAGGAAAAGCTGAGGCTCTGGCCATTCCCGCATTGACGGGCAGGGCAGGCGCGACCGACCGGGCCAACCCGGCACGCATTTTCAAGGGAGGAGTGACGACATGACCAACCGACTGGCCCCGCTTGCACTGGGCGTCCTGCTGGCCGCGGGCCCGGCCGCGGCCGATCTGGTATTTCCCGATCTCAGCTACCGTACCGGGCCCTTCGCGGCGGGCGGCGTTCCGTTCTCGGACGGCTATCAGGACTATTTCACCCTGGTGAACGAGCGCGATGGCGGCATCGGCGGGGTCAAGGCCCGGGTGCCGGAATGCGAGACCGCCTACAATACCGAGAAGGGGGTCGAGTGCTACGAGGCCACCAAGGGCGACGGCGCGCTGATCTACCAGCCGCTGTCGACCGGCATCACCTATCAGCTGATCCCGAAGGTCGAGGCCGATCACATTCCGCTGCACACCATGGGCTATGGGCGGACCTCGGCCGCCAATGGCAAGGTCTTCGAATGGGTGTTCAACTACCCGGCCAATTACTGGGACGGGGCCTCGGTCATCGTGAAATACCTGATGGACGAGAATGGCGGCAGTCTCGAGGGCAAGAAGATCACGCTGCTCTATCACAACTCGGCCTATGGCAAGGAGCCGATCCCGACGCTCGAGGCGCTGTCGAAGAAGCACGGCTTCAAGCTGACGCTGATCCCGGTCGACAGCCCCGGCCAGTCGCAGAAGTCGCAATGGCTGCAGATCCGGCGCGAGCGGCCCGATGTGGTGGTGATGTGGGGCTGGGGCGTGATGAACCAGGTCGCGATCCAGGAGGCCGCCAACATCAACTTCCCGATGGACCATTTCATCGGCAACTGGTGGGCCGGGGCCGAGCATGACGTGGCCCCCGCCGGCATGGCCGCCGACGGCTACAAGGCGCTCAACATGAACCGGGTGGTCGATTACCCGGTCTTCGCCGATATCCGCAGCCATGTGATCGACAAGGGGCTGGCGGCGGGCGACGGGTCTTATGTCGGCTCGGTGCTGTACACCCGCGGCATGTATGCGGCGATGCTGGCGGTCGAGGCGGCGAAGACGGCGCAGGAGATGACCGGCACCGCCCAGATCGACGCGGCGATGATGCGCGACGGGATGGAGCATCTGGAGATGACCGATGCGCGGATGGAGGCGCTGGGCATGCCGGGGATCGGCCCCGAATTCACCGTGAGCTGTGCCGATCATGGCGGCTCGGGCATGGCCATCGTCCAGCAATGGAACGCGGCCGAGAAGACCTGGGTGCCGCTGACCGATTTCATCGCCCCCGATGCCGAGGTGATCGCGCCGCTCATCGAGGCCGATTCCACGGCTTTCGCGGCCGAGAACGGCATCGCGCCGCGCTGCGACTAGGCCCTGTCCGCCTCCGGCCGCGACCCGGCCGGGGGCGTTCGCTTCCCGGGAGGACGCCCATGTTCGATACCGCGCCGCAGGACGAGACCCTGCTTGAGCTGAACAATATCGAGGTGATCTACAATCACGTCATCCTGGTGCTGAAGGGGGTGTCGCTCTCGGTGCCGAAGGGCGGCATCACGGCGCTTCTGGGCGGCAATGGCGCGGGCAAGACCACCACGCTCAAGGCCATCTCGAACCTCCTGCGCTCCGAGCGGGGCGAGGTCACCAAGGGCTCGATCCTCTATCGCGGGGCGCGCGTGCAGGATCTGAACCCCGCCGATCTGGTCAAGGCGGGCGTGATCCAGGTGATGGAGGGGCGGCATTGCTTCGAGCATCTGACCGTCGAGGAAAACCTTCTGACCGGCGCCTATACCCGCAGCGACAGCCGCGCCGCGCTTCAGGCCGATCTGGAGATGGTCTATGGCTATTTCCCGCGGCTGAAGGAACGGCGGAAGTCTCAGGCGGGCTATACCTCGGGCGGCGAACAGCAGATGGTGGCGATCGGTCGCGCGCTGATGAGCCGGCCGCAGATGATCCTGCTGGACGAGCCCTCGATGGGGCTGGCGCCGCAACTGGTGCAGCAGATCTTCGAGATCGTGAAATCGGTGAACGAGAACGAGGGCGTGACCTTCCTTCTGGCCGAGCAGAACACCAATGTCGCGCTCCGCTATGCCCATTACGGCTATATCCTGGAATCGGGCCGGATCGTGATGGACGGCCCGGCCGCCGATCTGCGCGAGAACCCGGATGTGAAGGAGTTCTATCTGGGCATGTCCGATCAGGGCCGGAAGAGCTTTCGCGACGTGCGGTCCTATCGCCGCCGCAAGCGCTGGCTCAGCTGACCCGACCTGAATGCCATCTGTGACCGAAGGAGTGCCGATGTCTGTCCATTTCGACGATCTCGAGACCCGCTCGGAGGACGAGCGCGCCGCCTCTCTGGCCGAATGCCTGCCCGCTCTGGTCGCCGAGGCCCGTGCGCTGCCGGGATATGCCGGGGCGCTGGCCGAGGTGAACCCGCTGACGCTGACCACGCGCGAGGCTCTGGCGGCACTGCCGGTCCTGCGGAAGTCGGGGCTTGTCGCCGCGCAATCGGCCGAGGCCCCCTTCGGCGGCTATACCGCCTGGGAGGCGGGGCAGTTCGATCATGTCTTCCAGTCGCCGGGGCCGATCTACGAACCGGGCTGCGTCAGCACCAACTGGTGGCGGCTGGGGCGCTTCCTGCATGCCGCCGGGATCGGCGCGGGCGATATCGTGCAGAACTGCTTCGGCTATCACCTGACGCCCGCCGGCATGATGTTCGAGAATGGCGCGCGCGCGGTCGGGGCGGCGGTGCTGCCGGCGGGCACCGGCCAGACCGAGCTGCAGGTTCGGGCCGCCCGTGACGTCGGCGTGACCGCCTATGCCGGGACGCCGGATTTCCTCAAGGTACTGCTCGACCGGGCCGACGCGCTGGGGATGTACCTGTCGCGCCTCCGGCGCGCCGTGGTGTCGGGCGGCGCGCTGTTTCCGTCGCTCCGTCAGGACTATGCCGACCGGGGCATCGCCTGCCTGCAATGCTATGCCACCGCCGATCTGGGCAATATCGCCTATGAAAGCCCGGCGATGGAGGGGATGATCGTCGAGGAGGGCGTGATCGTCGAGATCGTGCGCCCCGGCACCGGCGATCCGCTGCCCGATGGCGAGGTGGGCGAGGTCGTGGTGACGACGCTCAACCCCGACTATCCGCTGATCCGCTTCGCGACCGGAGACCTGTCCGCGGTGCTGCCGGGGAAATCGCCCTGCGGCCGCACCAACATGCGCATCCGGGGCTGGATGGGCCGGGCCGACCAGACCACCAAGATCAAGGGCATGTTCGTCCGTCCCGAACAGGTCGCCGATCTCGTCGCGCGCCATCCCGAAGTGGCGAAGGCGCGGGTCGTGGCGGGTCGCGCGGGCGAGCGCGACACGATGACGGTGCGGCTCGAGACCGAGGCGACCGACCCCGCCCCCTTCGCCGCCAGCGTGGCCGAGGTGCTGAAGCTGAAAGGGACGGTCGAGCTGGTGGCGCCGGGCAGCCTGCCCAATGACGGTCTGGTGATCGAAGATACCCGCAGCTACGACTGAGGCCTGCGTTTGGGGCGGTTTCGGCGAAGGGCTCGGGGGGCGGTCGGATGGCCTGTCCGAGCGGCGGCGCTGCCGAATACCGACCTGCAATGCAATCTCTCGAAGGTCTACCCTGGGCTGCCACAAGTCGATGTTTGAAGCAGGGTTGCGTTCTATGGCCGACATGACCCAGAAGGAAATCATCTCGGCGAACCGAGCGGCGTGGAACGCTTCGGTGCCCCTGCATGGGGAAGGCGAGACTTGGGAGAAGCTTCTTGAAGAGGCGGCCCAATCGGGCTTCTCGGTGCTCGACCCGTTTCTGACCTCGCCCCTGCAAGGTCTTGGCCTCAAGGGGCGCTCTGCCGTGCAGACCGCCTGCAACAATGCGCGCAAGCTGTTTTCCCTCTCCTCTCTCGGCATCCGTCCCTAAATGAGCGTCGATCAGGCGGGCGGCTTCCTAGCCCAAGCGCGGCAACTCGCGGATGCTGTCGGCGTCAATCCACGCCTGGTGGAAGCGGACATCTGAGACTTGCCCTCGGATGTCGGCCAGTTCGACCTCGCGCTCATCACCGTCGGTGCTCTTGGCTGGATAGCCGGACTTACCGGAGTTCTTCCGCATCGCGTCCGAACTTCTCGGAGGGGGTGGCCGTCTGGTCATCTACGAAACGCACCGATTTATGGAGATTCCCGACCCGGCAAGCCCCATCCCATTCGAGCCCGCCTGCAGCTATTTCGAGCGGCGTCCGCTGGAGGAGCCCATGCTGACCACCTATGACAGCAAGGATCACGGCGAAGGCAGCCCGGCCTACTGGTTCATTCCCCCTCCGGGCGGTATCGTGACGGTTTGTGTCCGGTCCGGGCTCGGGATCGTCGAGCTGCGAGAATACGGGCACACCATCCGCGAGCCGGAGTATGATATCTATGAGGTCCGCGCCGCACAGCTTCCGATGAGCTATTGCCTCCTGGCCGAAAAGCCCTTGAGCACCCAGAAGCGATAGCCACCGCTCGATCATGGCGCTGCATTGACCTCCTAGGGTTCCTTGCCGCCACCCGTCATGATCTTATCGGAGGGCGTTTCGTGGCGGGACGCAAGGAGCCTGTACCCGGAGCCGCAGACCTTCCCTGAGGCGGATGCAATCGCCATCGGCCCCTTTCGGGAGGTCCTCTACTTGGTCCCTGCTGAACAACGTGATCATGCCGCCACGAGGGTGCGCCTGTGATCATCTGGCCGGGCGGCTTGAGCCCGGATCATGGTGAGCAACAGAAGCAAGAGAGCCCTGAGATGGACGAGGATCTTGCGGATGTCGTGGCCGCAGCTGCATAGGACAGCGAAGATGGCGTTGCCGATGGTGCCTTGGCGAGACGTGCAACCTGACGTGGCGCCATGTTGACCTCAACGCGGCCAGGGTGGAGTTGCACCTGTTCAAGCCGACACCTTGGAAGCGCATCGCACATCTGCCGCCCGAAATTGTGGTGTCGCTAGCGAACATTCCCAGCAACCGGAATCCGGATGACCCCGTGTTCGGCTACGCCGGGAGGGGCAGCGTTCGGGGACATTGGAACAACGTTTGCAGGCGAGCGAAGATTGAGCGCCTTACACCGCACTGCTGTCGGCACGGCTTTGCCACTTCCATGCTGCAGGCCGGTATCGACGTGAAGACTGTGGCGGATATGGGCGGGTGGAAGGACGCAACAACAGTGCTACGCACCTACTCTCACGCGATGAAAGACCCGAGCGTCACCAATGTGCTTTTCGGTGCAAAAACGGCGCAAGAATCTATCATCTATTTGAAATAGAATGGAAAAATATAAATGACAGCGTCCCTCGCTGGTAGGGGTGTCCCACCGCCGGACATACGCCTGCCCGGAAAAAACAGCAAGCCTCATTGCAGTTGATCATGCGGAATCGGACAGCCTGGCGCGGAAAGATGCACGTTCCGTATCGGCAGATCGGCACAAATCCGGCGCCTCTTGATCCACATGAGTTGCCCCGAAAGACGCCCCGGAACGCCCGTCAGGCAAAGGGAAACGCCGCCACGACCGCCCTGGCAACAGCGCTCGAAACCCCTCCGAAGTTGCCGGATTTCGCGCGCAAGACCGTTCGGGAACGAGGGTGTCCGCGATCTTGAAATACCACGCGCCGTCCCACAACCGGACAGCGCGAATGGCTCGGCCGCCAAGCCGCGGCAAGGCCTCCGTCGATGCCGAAGGCCCGCCAGCCCCCTGCTCGAGAATCGTCAGGCCGGCGGCCAGAGCCGCCGCCGGGGATGACAGGCCGAGCTCTTCCCGTCAGCCCTTTTGCAGGAGCCGGGAGGGGCGAAGGGACCGGCAGCGGAGGCAGATCGCGGCGGCGCCGGCACGTCGCTCGACAGCCGCGCCGCAGCGGCGGCAGGAAACCCGGATGAGGAAGGGCCCGCCGTCAAGGATATGCCGACAGCTGGGACAGCGATGCGCGGCCGCGCGGGGAAGCGGTGCCTTGCAGGACGGGCAGGCAGGCGGAAGGTGACGGTTCATGAGGCCCTCTTTCGATGGGAGATAAGGACGCCAGAGCATTGGCAGTCGATGTCCCGGAAGGAGCCTCCTGGCGTCGTCAACGCATCGCGCGACCCCTCCCGGGCAGGTCATGGGCCTCGGCCAGCCCCCGGCAACAGCGGATCATCCTGCCTCCAGCCCTTCGGTGGCCTCCTGCGGAGCGACCCGGAGCACCGTCAGCACCCGCCGCTTTCCGTCCCTGGTGTCCCAGGGAAGCGATGCGCCCTCGGCCAGGCCGATCAGGGCGATCCCGATCGGGGTCAGGACCGAGACCCGGCCGCGCGAGATGTCGGCCGCCTCGGGGAAGACCGGAGTGACGGTCTTTTCCTGTCCCGTCGATTCGTCGCGATAGGTGACCGCGCGGCCGATCGCCACCACGTTCGCCGGAAGTTTCGCGGCAGCAACGATACGGGCCCGGCCAAGCTCGCCGAGCAGCCGGTCGGCAAGGTCGGGATTGCGATGGATGGCACCTTCGGCAAGAGCTTCGAGCTTGTCCAGGCAGTCGTCGGCGATGACGACCCTGGGCCGCCGCCCGGTGCCGCGTGAGGTGGGACGTTGTTCGGTCATTGGGGTCTCCTTTCCGCCACTGAGGGCGATGATATGTCGTGAAACGGCGATCTCTCGGGCCGCCGGTGGCGGAAGGACGGTCAGGCCGCGTGGCGGTCTGGCGGCAGGCCGACATCCAGCACGACGACCGTCTCGATCCGGCCGTCATCCCGCAAAAGCGGGACCTTCTGAAGCTTCCGCATCCCCATCAGGGTCGCCCCGAGCAGGGATATGATGGAAAGATGTCCCGGGACCGGCGCCGGGCTCATGGACAGCACGCCCGAGCGCGCGCCCTCACCGCTGATCATGTAGGTGACATGGCATCCGGCCATGACAAGCCCGGGCGGGGGCGGTTCGGGCGCCTCGCGCGAGATCCGCAGCTTGTGGCGCAGGAACCCGTTCAGAAGCGCGGGATTGGCCGCATTCCTGGTTCCGTCATGGCGGAGCAGGCGCTCGATACCCCGCCGGTCCTCGACGGTAAGCAGGAAACCGGTCTCGACAGCCGAGCGCGGGAACAGCGGCCGAAAGTCACTGCCAGGAGGCAGATGCGTGATCCTGGTAATGGTCATGATGTGTCTCCCAGGGCGGCGAAAGCCGCGTTCTCAATTCAAGAATGTGAGAAAAGCCCCGGGTGGTCGAAGACGCGCTTAAACGCAGACCGCCCGGGGACCCGGGCGGTTCAGAAGCAGAAACCGGAAAAGGATCTCGTGCGTGACCATGAGGAGAACCTAGCCATTAAGCGCAAACTGTCAATCTTGGAGACCGGTCCCCATCCGGAACGGTGGCCTTTATGCCGCAACCGCCCGCCTGCGGGATCGATATGCCGGGGCGGGCTCGCAATACGCCGTATCGGGAGGCGGTCATGCCGCCCACGATCCCGGCCGGACTGGATCTGGCGGGCCTTGACGATGTGACCGCCTCCCGACACGGGGCCGGGCAGGTGACGGCACCCGACCCTGCCCTTGGCCATGATATGGGGGCGATGGTCCTCGGATCGGCTTGCGAACCGGGACAGGACCGCGCAGCGGGAAAGGATGCGCGGCGGACAGATCCGTGATAGAATAAATATTCCGTCCGACTGTGCGGATCCCGGGTCCGCCCTCCGAAAGCGAGCGCATGACCGTACCGTTCCTTCGCCCGATCCTTGCTTCGACCGGCCTTGCTTCGACCGGCCTTGCTTCGACTTGCCTTGTCCTGGCCTGCATCGCCGCCATCGCGGGGCGTCCGGCTGCCGCCTGGACGCTCTGGGAGGCGGAGCCCCCCGGCACCGCGCTCGAGCAGCATCTCGACCGGCTGATCGAGGGCGGCGAGGACCTGACCGAGTTGCATGACCGCATCGAGGACAGCCGCGAGCGCAGCGGCTTCCGGCTGCTGGGGCGCTCGACCAAGGGCCTCGAACGCGATGTCGACGCGCTGGTGCTGGAGATCGAGAAGGCGCTTCTGCAGGATGGCAATGTCGGCGCCATCGAGGAGATCCGGCGGTTGAGGGCCGAAATCGCGGGCCTGGGGCGCGAGATCGAGGTGCTGCGCCGCGATCTCTATCTCGCCCGGCAGGCCGCCGCGCCCGACCCGGACGAAACCGACCGGATCGAGGGCCGGATCGCCAGGCGCGAGGCCGAGATGGCTGCGCTCGAAGGCGAGGTCGCCGCGCGCAAGCAGGCGCTGCAGCAGAGCTTTGCCGAGGCGGGCGCCGCCCTTGGCCCCGAAGAGATCGACAGCCTGACCTCGCGCGCCGATGGCGACGATCTGCTCAGGATGTTCGCGGTCTTCGACATCACCCGCAAGATCACCGACGAGCTGAAGGCGCTGATGGCCGAGACCTCGCCCTCGCCCGCGATGCAGATCCAGTATTACGGCGTCTTCGTGGTGATGGCCGAGCTGCAGGTGATGGTGCATCGCGAATACATGCGCCGGCTCGACGAGGAATATCTGCCCGCGCTCGAGACCATCAAGGGCGAGATCGACGCCACCGTCGCCTTTGCCCGCGAGCGGATGACCACGGCCACGCCCGAACAGCAGGACATCTATGCCAAGAACATCGCCGCCAACGCGCTCTCGCTCGATGTGATCGCACGCTATGAACGGATCCTCGACCGCCAGAAGGCACGCTCGGCCGAGGCGATGGAGAAGGCCCGGTCCTGGCTCGACGTCACCTATTCGACCTATGACACCGCGGTGAACTCGATGAACGTGCTTAATTTCATCGACGAGACCGACCGGTTGTTCGGCGAGATCATGACCCGGCAGCTGCCCGACCTCGAACCCTTCGACGACACGGTCCTGCGTCAGCGCTTCGAGGAAATCTCGGACCGTGTGGCGGAAATCGTCGGCAATTCCTGAGCGCGGGTCCTGAGCCGAGGCGCGACCGGACCGCGTGGGCAGCCCATCGCCCGATCCGGGCCGGGACGGCTGGCAAGGATCACGAGGTGCGGCCCCCCTTTACGGAAAACACGGCCTGAAAACAGAGCGACGGGATCTCGGCACATAGCCGGGATTGCCCTTGCTAACGGAAAGGTCTGTCTCTCATGCGCCGCGTCACGCGTCGCGGCCGTTCAGCCAACCCGCCGAACAAGCCAGCTAACCGCCAGGCGAGCGCCGTTGCTTTCGGCGGCCAGTTCGACCAGCACCGAGACATGCTCCGTTCCCTTCTGCATATCGGCGTCATCGTCTTTCTCACCTTGCTGACCCAGATCGGCGGGATTGCCTGGCTCATGGCCCTGGCGTTCCGAAGGACGCTGCTGGCATTCGTCCTGTTCTATGTCGGCCTGTCAGCCGCCGCCGTCTGGATCGCGCCAGGTTTCGGACGGGTTCCCTTGAGCTGCGTCGAGCGCGGGCCTCTGGCAGCGCAAAGCTGGATCTCCTGTGCGCTGAACCGCAACTATGTGACGCCCGAACTTGCCGATGTGCTGTCGGACACGGCAGAAGAGATGCACCGGCGCCATCCGGGCACAATAACCCTGTTTCTGGACGCGAACTTTCCGTTTTTCGATGGGTTTCCGCTGCTTCCCCATCTCTCGCATGACGATGGGAAGAAAGCCGACCTGGCCTTCTACTATGCCGATTCCTCCGGCTACAGGCCGGGTGCGGTGCGCTCTCCCATCGGGTATTTCGCATTCGAACAAGGCCCCACAGATTGCCCGTCCGCCTGGCCAACGCTTCGGTGGGATTTCAATGCCCTCCAACCGCTTTGGCGTGACTTCCGCCTGGAGCCCGACCGCAATCGGGCTGTTCTGGACGTGCTGTCGAAGGATCCGCGCGTGGGCAGGATATTCGTTGAACCGCATCTCGCAGAAAGCCTTGGCGCGACAGGCAATGTCATCGGTTTTCAGGGCTGCCGCGCAGCCCGCCACAACGACCATATTCACCTGCAGCTTCGCTGAAAGCCTTTAGACAGGGAAATAACGGTCGCCTCGCCATGGGCCACGCGGTCACGGGCACCGCTTCGGGCGAAAGGGGCGGAACCATGCGGCGCCGTCCGGCGGCGGTGGCCGGTTGACCGCCCCCCCTTCGCCGACTACCTGCGCAGGGAGCCAAGGAGTGCCCCCCATGCCACCAGCCCCCCAGCCACAGGACGACCGCGCCAGATCGAAACGGATCGGCGCGCTCTCCGCGCTCTGGCCCTTTCTGGCGCCCTACCGGCGGATGCTGGCGGCGGCGCTTGCGGCGCTCGTGCTGACCTCGATCGTCTACCTGGCGATGCCGGTGGCGGTGCGCCATGTGGTCGACGCCTTCGACACCGAGACCGCGGCCCTGCTCGACCGCTATTTCGGCTTCGCCCTGATCATCGTCGCGCTGCTGGCCGTCGGCACGGCGCTGCGCTACTACCTCGTCACCCGGCTGGGCGAGCGGGTCGTGGCCGACATCCGCAGCGCCGTCTTCGACCGCATGATCGGCATGAGCCCGTCCTTCTACGAAAAGACCATGACCGGCGAGGTGCTGAGCCGGATCACCACCGACACCACGCTGATCCTGTCGGTGCTGTCCTCCTCGGCCTCGTTCGCGCTGCGCAACATCCTGGTCTTCTTCGGCGCGCTGGTGCTGATGCTGGCGACCGCGACCAAGCTGTCGGGGCTGGTGCTGCTGCTGGTGCCCGCGGTGATCGTGCCGATCGTGCTTCTGGGGCGCAGGCTGAGGCAGCTGAGCCGCGAGAACCAGGACTGGATCGCGGCCTCTTCCGGCAATGCCTCCGAGGCGCTCCTGTCGGTGCAGACGGTGCAGGCCTTCACCAACGAGGCGCGGGCGCGGGCGCAGTTCCGGGGCGTGACCGAACAAAGTTTCCAATCCGCCCGCCAGCGGATCGGGACCCGGGCGGTGATGACGGTGATCGTCATCTTCCTCGTCTTCGCGGGCATCGTCGGGGTGCTCTGGGTCGGCGCCCATGACGTGCGGGCGGGCGAGATGAGCGTGGGCCAGTTGGTGCAGTTCGTGATCTATTCGGTGATGGTCGCGGGCGCGGTCGCCGCCATGACCGAGATCTGGGGCGAGCTGCAGCGCGCCGCGGGCGCCACCGAGCGGCTGGTCGAGCTGCTGACCGCGCAGGACAGCGTGACCGACCCCGAGCGCCCGGCCCCCCTGCCCGAGCCCGCGCGCGGCGAGATCCGCTTCGAGGATGTGCGGTTTTCCTATCCGACCCGGCCCGACAGCCCGGCGCTGAACGGCATCGACCTGACCGTGCGCGCCGGCGAGACCGTGGCCCTGGTCGGGCCCTCCGGGGCGGGCAAGACCACGGTCATGCAGATGATCCTGCGCTTCTACGACCCGCAACAGGGCCGCGTGCTGTTCGACGGCGCCGATCTGCGCAGCCTGGGGCGCGAGGCCTTCCGCAACCGTCTGGCTCTGGTCCCGCAGGACCCGGCGATCTTCGCCGCCAGCGCCCGCGAGAACATCCGCTTCGGCCGGCCCGGCGCCACCGATGCCGAGGTCGAGGCAGCCGCCCGTGCCGCCGCCGCGCATGACTTCCTGAGCGCGCTGCCGCAGGGCTACGACACCGAGGTGGGCGAACGCGGGCTGATGCTGTCGGGCGGCCAGAAACAGCGCGTTGCCATCGCCCGCGCGATCCTGCGCGACGCACCGGTGCTGCTGCTGGACGAGGCGACCTCGGCGCTCGATGCGGAATCCGAACGCGCGGTGCAGCAGGCGGTGGACCGGATGGCCGCGACCCGGACCACGATCATCATCGCCCATCGGCTGGCCACGGTGAAGAAGGCCGACCGGATCGTCGTGCTGGATCGCGGCCGGATCGTGGCCGAGGGCACGCATGACGCGCTGGTGGCCGAGGACGGGCTATATGCGCGCCTTGCCCGGCTTCAGTTCACCGCCGGGGTCGAGACCGCCGCCTGAGCCGGATTTCGCCTGCCTGTCGGGCCCCTGCCCCCGGCAAGGCGGCGCAGGACAGGTGGAAAGATCGTGAAGGATGGGCGGACCGGTCGGGATGACAACAGCGGCGGCGCCGCAAGGCCGTCGGACCGGCCCGGTTCGGGCGCAGAGTTGCCGCAGTGCGGACATCTTGCGACGGGCGGCATTTCGCCCCATCCTTCCGGGTCATGGGAGAGCAGGCCCGATCACAACGGGTCGCATGGGAGGATTACATCTTGAACAGCATGAGCATGGAGTCCGCTCGGAACGAGTGGCAGGCCATCGCCGCCGAGGCGCCGTGGAACGAACGCGACCGGCCGAAGACCATCTATTCCTTCGTCGCGCGCACCGCGGCGACCTTTCCGGACCGTCCGGCGGTGTCCTTCCAGATCTTCTCCGGCCCCAGGGACCCGGCCGAGACGCTGAGCTGGACCGAATTCCAGGGCCGCATCACCCAGGCCGCGAACCTGTTCCGCGGGCTCGGGATCGGCCCCGACGACGTGGTGGCCTATATCCTGCCCAACTGCAACGAGACCGCGATCTGCTTTCTGGGCGGCGCGGTGGCGGGCATCGTCAACCCGATCAACCCGCTGCTCGAGGCCGAGCAGATCGCCGCGATCCTGCGCGAGACCGGGGCCAAGGTCGTGGTCACGCTGAAATCCTTCCCCAAGACCGATGTCGCGCAGAAGGTCTCCGAGGCGGTGCGGCACGCGCCCAGGGTGCAGACCGTGCTGGAGGTCGACCTGGTCCGTTACCTGACCGGGGCCAAGCGGCTGATCGTGCCGCTGATCCGCAAGAAATCGCCCGGGCACTACCATGCCGACGTGCTGGATTTCCACCGCGCGCTGGCGGCCGAACCCGCCGACCGGCTGACCTTCGAGGACACCGAGGAAGACCGCATCGCCGCCTATTTCCATACCGGCGGCACCACCGGCATGCCCAAGGTCGCCCAGCACCGGGTCTCGGGCATGATCTATAACGGCTGGCTCGGACACAGGCTGTTGTTCCGCGAGAATGACACGCTGATCTGCCCGCTGCCGCTGTTCCACGTCTTCGCCGCCTATCCGGTGCTGATGTCGGTGGTCGCGGCGGGGGCGCATTTCGTGATGCCGACCCCTGCGGGCTATCGCGGCGAGGGCGTCTTCGACAATTTCTGGAAGCTGATCGAACGCTGGGGCGTGACCTTCGTCATCACCGTGCCCACCGCCATCGCCGCGCTGATGCAGCGCAAGGTCGATGCCGACGTCTCGACGCTGCGCTATGCCTTCTCGGGCTCGGCGCCGCTTCCGGTCGAGCTTTACAACCGCTTCGAGGCCGCGACCGGCGTCACCATCTGCGAGGGTTACGGGCTGACCGAGGCCACCTGCCTCGTCTCGATCAACCCGCCCGACGCGCAGAAGAAGATCGGCTCGGTCGGGCTGCCCTTCCCCTATACCGAGGTCCGCATCCTGAAATGCGACGGCGACGGGACCGTGCAGCGCGAATGCGAGACCGACGAGGTCGGCGAGATCTGCATCTCGAATCCCGGGGTGGTGCCGGGCTCGACCTATACCGAAGAGGCGAAGAATCTCGGCCTGTTCGCCGACGGCTACTTCCTGCGCACCGGCGATCTGGGCCGGATCGACAGCGACGGCTATCTGTTCATCACCGGCCGCGCCAAGGACGTGATCATCCGCGGCGGCCACAATATCGACCCGGCCGAGATCGAGGAGGCGCTGCTGTCGCATCACGATGTCGCCTTCGCGGGCGCCATCGGCCAGCCCGACAGCTTTGCCGGCGAACTGCCCTGCGCCTATGTCGAGCTTGTCGCCGGAGCGACCGCGACGCCCGAGGATCTGATGGCCCATGCAAGGGTGCATATCCACGAGCGCGCCGCGATCCCGAAACATGTCGAGATCCTCGACGAGCTGCCCAAGACCGCGGTCGGCAAGGTGTTCAAGCCCGCGCTGCGCAAGCTGGCGATCCAGCGGATCTATGACACGGCGCTGGCAGAGGCGGGCCATATGGTCAGGGTCTGCGAGGTGGTCGAGGACCGCAAGCGCGGCCTCGTCGCCCGGCTGGAACGCCAGGGACCGGTGGACGACGAGGCCGTCGTGCATCTCTTGGGCAATTTCACCCGCCCCTGGGAATGGTCCGACCTCTGAGCCCCGGGACCGCCGCAGCCCTCCCTCAGACCGCGCGCGGGCCAGGCGATCCCAGCCTTGCCCGACCTCTGCCAGGCGGTCCGCCCTCCGTCGGCTAGACATTCGGCCATGGGGGACGGCGCCACCCCCTTGGCGTGCCGCGTCAGTCGCGCCGAGAAAGCCCCCGAGCCCCGCCCACACGCCCCGGTTTCGGGCGCGGGCTGCACGAAAACCGGATCGCGCTCGAGAAGCCCCCCGGACGGCACCGGCACGGGACGCGGACCGCATCGGCGGCATCAACTGCCACGGCCGGTTTTCATCCTTCTGTCGCAAGACGGTGACCCGGACGTTTCAATCTCTGCCTATGGCCGGAGCCACGGCCATATCACACCCGAATTCCTTAAACGCGACGAACAGGATCTTCGATATGAAACGCATTATCGCGGCCCTCTCGCTGGGGCTGTTCGCGACCGCGCCCGCCGGGGCCGCCAGCCTTTACAACACGCTCGACGGAAACGCGCCGCTGATCGTCGCCCATCGCGGCGCCAGCGGCTACCTGCCCGAACATACGCTGGGCGGCTATGAACTTGCCCTCGAAATGGGCGCCGACGTGATCGAACCCGACCTGCAGATGACCGCCGACGGCGTTCTGGTCGCCATGCATGACGCGACGCTGGCCCGCACCACCAATGTCGAGGCGCTGTTTGCCCCCCGGAACGGCGCTTACCGGGTGTCCGATTTCACCCTGGCCGAAATCAAGTCGCTGACGGTCGAGCCCACCGGCGCCACCGCCTCGACCGACTATCCGGGTTTCGCGCCCACGATGGCCGATCCCTACAAGGTGCCGACCTTTCAGGAGGTGATGGATCTGGTCGCCGCCCATAATGCCGCGACCGGCGCCGGGATCGGCATCTATCCCGAGGCGAAGACCCCGAACAGCCTGGCGATGAACCGGCAGATCCTCGAAGAGATGAAGAGCAACGGCTTCGACGGGTCGGTGCCGAACACCTTCGTGCAGACCTTCAGCCATGAGGGCGCGCGCCAGCTCGCCGCGCTGCAGACCGAGATCGGCATGGACAATGCGATCGCCGCGCTCGGCTATGCGCTGGATCTGGGCGACGGCTTCGGTGTCTATGACGCCACCACCGGCAGCGTCACCGCGCTTGAGGATCTCGCCGGGTTCGCAGACGGGCTGGGGCTTTATCTCGGCTACGATCTCGATGCCACCTTCATCGCCGCCGCGCATGAGCTTGGGCTGAGCGTGCATGGCTGGACCTTCCGCCCCAGGACCGACGAAGCCGCCTGGGAGATGTTCCTGCCCTGGATCGAAGCCGGGATGGACGGTTTCTTCACCGATTACGCCCAGCGTGGCGTCGAGGTGCTCGACCGCTACGAAGCCGCCGAGGTGCCGGTTCCGGCAACGCTGCCGCTGATGCTGGCCGGTCTGGGCGGGCTCGCCGCCCTGCGCCGCCGCCGCGCCGCCGCCTGATCGGCGATATAACAGGGGGCCGTGCCGGACGCGGCCCCCTGCCAGCCCCTGTCAGGCCGGGCGGGCCGCGTCGAGCGCGGGGTAATCGATCAGCCCCTCGGCGCCGCCGCCATACATGGTCTCCCGGTTCGGCTCGGCCAGCCCGGCGCCCTGCCGCAGCCGCTCGACCAGATCGGGGTTCGAGATGAACGGGCGGCCGAAGGCCACCATGTCGGCGGCGCCGCTCTCGACCGCGGCCAGCGCCGAGGCCCGGTCATAGCCGTTATTGGCGATATAGGGCCCCTCGAACATCGCCCGCAGCTCGGGGATGCCGCGGCCCTCGGGCCAGTCGCGCGGCCCGCCGGTCTGGCCTTCGACCATGTGCAGGAAGGCAAGACCAAAGCGGTTCAGCCCGGAAATCGCCTGCGAGAAGACCGCGAAGGGATCGCTGTCGGAAATGCCGTTCGCGTTCGAGAACGGGCTCAGCCGCAGCCCGGTACGACCCGCGCCGATCTCGTCCGCGACGGTCTCGACCACCTCGAACAGGAACCGGCAGCGATTCTCGATCGGGCCGCCATAGCCGTCGGTCCGGCGATTGGTGCCGTCGCGCAGGAACTGGTCGATCAGATAGCCGTTGGCGCCATGGATCTCGACCCCGTCGAACCCCGCCGACATCGCATTCGCGGCGGCCTTGCGGTAATCGCCAAGGATCCGGGAGATCTCGGCCGTCTCCAGCGCACGCGGCGCCGAAACATCGGTGAAGCCCTCGGCGGTGAAGGTCTTGACCCCGTCGGCCGGAACGGCGGAGGGCGCGACCGGCGCCTGACCGCCGGGCAGAAGCGAGACATGCGACACCCGCCCAACATGCCAGAGCTGGATCGCGATCCGCCCGCCCGCCGCATGCACGGCGTCGGTCACCTTGCGCCAGCGCTCGACCTGCAGGTCGGAATAGATGCCGGGCGTGTCGAGATAGCCCTGCCCCTCGGGCGAGATCTGCGCGCCCTCGGTCACGATCAGCCCGGCCCCGGCACGCTGGGTGTAATAGGTGACATGCAGATCGGTCGGCGCCAGCGTCTCGTGCTCGGCGCGGTTGCGGGTCAGCGGTGCCATCACGACGCGGTTCGCCAAGGCGATGTCGCCGGCGGCGAAGGGCGTGAAGAGCTTGGGCTCGGTCATGGGAAATGTCCTTTGACATTCGAAGGGTGCAGGATGGAGGTAGGTATCGGCCGCGACCGGGCAAGAGGCCCTTTCGGGAACACGGCCCTGCGCGCTGATGCACAATCCGGCCTGGGACCAGCGCCGGGTCCTTGCCATTGCCCTGCCGGTCGGCAGTTCGCGCCAGATCGCTGGCGGTGACCACGACGCCCTCGTTTCCGGCCCCGCGATCTCTGGGCAACACCGCCCGTTCGAGCCGAAACTTGCGTGAACGGAGCTTGCGCCACGCGGTTTCGGGACCCGCCCGCGCGCATTGACCGGGGACCGGCTCGGCCCCGCACGGGACAGGATGCGGGCAGGGAAGTGACGGGCACCGCGGCCCCACCTTCCTGCCGCCTGTTCCCCGTCAGGCGCCATCGCTGCGGACCGGGGCGGCAGGCCGGCATTTGCCTGATCGGGCCGGGTGGCGTAGATCCGGGCAGAGCAACCGATCCGGAGGCCCCATGCGCTGCGTCATGCCCGTTCCGAAAACCCGTTCCGCCGGTGGCGGGGGCGCTCCCGCCCGCCCTTGCCGCTGCCGCGGCGCCTCCGGTTGGGCCGGGCCGCGGAGGCCGCGGGCATGATCCTCGGCATCGGCACCGATCTGGCCAATATCGACCGCATCGCCGCGACGCTGGAGCGATTCGGCGACCGGTTCCGGACCCGCGTCTTCACCGAGGCCGAGCAGGCCAAGGCCGAGCGCCGGGCCGATGCCGCGGGCACCTATGCCAAGCGCTGGGCCGCCAAGGAGGCCTGCTCGAAGGCGCTGGGCACCGGGCTCCGGATGGGCATTTCCTGGAAGGACATGGCGGTCACCAACCTGCCAACCGGCCAGCCGGTGATGGCGCTGACCGGCTGGGCGGCCGAGCGGCTGGCCGAGATGACCCCGCCCGGGCATGAGGCGCTGGTGCATGTCTCGCTGACCGACGACCACCCCTGGGCGCAGGCCTTCGTGGTGATCGAGGCGCGACCGCGACACGCAGCGCCCCCAACGCGGTAATCCCCGCCCCAGCACTGCCGCTTCGGGCTGCCGCTGGCGCAACGGGACCAGGTCCCCGGCCGTCTTCGCAGAGAGGTTCGATCCATTGCCGGGGTGCTGTCGACTGCCGCCGCCATGGCGGGTGTTGCCGGGCGACCGACAGAAGGCTTCCCCGGCTTTTCCTCGGCCTCCGGCGGCGGCGTCATCGGCGTTTTCCCGCCATTTGCGAAAGGGACGGCGCTTTTCGTCCGACGGGCGATCATTGCTGAAAACCGGCGGCAGGCCGCCCGGCCCCGCTGCCTTGACAGCCCGGGCGGGCACGCCCATGAAGCGGGGGCATTTCCGGCGCCGTCTGGCGGCGCAGCTACAAGGCAGGACCGGGCATATGGCGAAGACGGACGAAAAGGCGGGCGGCGGTCTCTGGGAGACGGTCAAGACGATCTTCTGGGCGCTGCTGATCGCGGGCGTGTTCCGGACGCTGTTCTTCCAGCCGTTCTGGATCCCGTCGGGCAGCATGAAGGACACGCTGCTGATCGGCGATTTCCTCTTCGTCAACAAGATGGCCTATGGCTATTCGCGCTATTCCTGCCCGTTCGGCATTTGCCCGTTCTCGGGCCGGATCCTGAGTTCGGAACCCGAGCGCGGCGATGTCGTCGTGTTCCGCCACCCGGTCAGCAATTCGGACTATATCAAGCGGCTGGTCGGCCTGCCCGGCGACACCGTGCAGATGCGCGAGGGCGTGCTTTACATCAACGGCGCGCCGGTCGAGGTCGAACCCGCCGGGATCTTCAAGGAGCCCTACCAGAAGCAGGGGCCGATGGGCTATTATCCGGAATGCGAAAACGCACCGGTCGGCATCGGCGGCACCTGCATGAAGGGCCGCTCGATCGAGACCCTGCCGAATGGCGTCAGCCATGACATCCTGAACATCACCGACCGCGGCGCGCGCGACACCACCCCGGTCTATACCGTGCCCGAGGGCGAATATTTCGTGCTGGGCGACAACCGCGACAACAGCCGCGACAGCCGCTATGCCCAGGCCAATGGCGGCGTCGGCTTCGTGCCCGCCGAGAACCTGATCGGCCGGGCCGACCGGATCATGTTCTCGTCCGCAGGCCGGTCGCTGTTCTTCATCTGGACCTGGCGTCCGGACCGGTTCTTCAAGGCGATCGAGTGACCGTGAAACTCGCCGCAGATCTGATCGCCTTCTCGCGGCGCCTGGGCCATGACTTCGCCCGGCCCGAGCTGCTGTTGCGCGCCGTCACCCATTCCTCGCTGTCGAGCCCGACCCGCCCCGACAACCAGCGGCTGGAATTCCTCGGCGACCGGGTGCTGGGGCTGGTGATGGCCGAGGCGCTTCTGAAGGCCGATCGTGCCGCCTCGGAAGGTCAGCTCGCGCCCCGCTTCAACGCGCTGGTGCGCCGCGAGGCCTGCGCCGATGTGGCCCGCGAGATCGGGCTTGGCGACGTGCTGAAGCTGGGCCGATCCGAGATGATGTCGGGCGGACGGCGCAAGGAGGCGCTCCTGGCCGATGCGATGGAGGCGGTGATCGCCGCGGTCTATCGCGATGCCGGCTTCGAGACCGCCCGCGATATGGTGCTGCGGCTCTGGGGCGCGCGGATCGAGCAGGTCAAGCCCGATGCCCGCGACGCCAAGACCGCGCTGCAGGAATGGGCCCAGGCCCGCGGTCAGCAGCCGCCGCGCTATGTCGAGATCGCGCGCGAGGGCCCCGACCACGCCCCCGTCTTCACCATCGCCGCGCGGCTTGAAACCGGCGAGGAGGCAAAGGCTACCGCCGGTGCCAAGCGGCAGGCCGAACAGGCCGCCGCCGCCGCGCTGCTCAAGGCCCTGCACCGGTCGCCGTCCTGACCCTTTCCTCATGCCGCTGCTGCGCGAAAGCCGGGCAGCGGGCCGGGCGGCTGCCTGCCGTTTGACCTTCCGGGCCGGTTCGGCCCGGTTCGGGCGGGCCCCGGCCCTCATGCGACAACCTGCGCGGCGGCGCGCGCGCCGATCCGCCCTACATGCGGAGCCAGGCGGGGGCCGCCCAGTCCCCGCATCCATGACAGGAAAGGCAGAGCTCATGTCGAATGACCAGACCATCAAGGACCTTCAGACCGCGCTCGAAATGGAGATGACCGCAGGCCATCAGTACCAGCTGCATGCGCAGGTGCTCGACGACTGGGGGCTCGACCTGCTGGCCGCCAAGATGCGCGAGGAGATGCAGGAGGAAATCGGCCATTCCGACCTGTTCATGCAGCGGATCATCTTCCTTGGCGGCACGCCCGAGATCCGGTTCCAGAAACAGCCGGTGCGGGCCGAGAGCCTCGAGCAGATGTTCGAGCTGGATGCCGCCGACGAGCAGGAGGCGATCGACGTCTACAGCAAGGCCGCCCAGCGCGCGATGGAGGTCGGCGATATCGGCAGCCGGACGCTGTTCGAGAAGATCGTGCTGGACGAGGAAGGCCACAAGGACTGGCTCGACACCCAGCTGGCGCTGATCCGGCGGCTGGGCGAACAGGCCTACAGCGCCAAGCAGGTCTCGGGACCGGGCGCAGGCGAGGACTGAGGCTTCCTGCCCGCATCCGGCTGGCGCCGGGGCGACTTATCGCGTAAAGCCCGGGCCTGACCCGGAGGTTTACACGCATGAGCACACGCAGCGGATTCGTCGCCCTGATCGGAGAGCCGAATGCGGGCAAGTCCACCCTGCTGAACCGGATGGTCGGGGCCAAGGTCTCGATCGTCACCCACAAGGTGCAGACCACCCGCGCCCGGATCCGGGGCGTGGCGATGGAGGGCGATGCGCAGATCGTCTTCGTCGACACGCCCGGGCTGTTCCGGCCGCGGCGTCGGCTCGACCGGGCGATGGTTGCCGCCGCCTGGGGGGGCGCCGCCGATGCCGATATCGTGGTGCTGCTGATCGAGGCGCATCGCGGCCGGACCGAGGGGGTCGACAGCATTCTCGAAACGCTGCACGAGCGCACCGCCGCGGGCCAGACCGTGGCGCTTGCCATCAACAAGATCGACCGGGTCAAGGCCGAGGCGCTGCTGGCGCTGTCGGCCGATCTGAACGCGGCCTATCCCTTCGTCCGGACCTTCATGATCTCGGCCGAGAAGGGCCACGGGGTCGACGACCTGCGCGGCTGGCTGGCCGAAACCCTGCCCGAGGGTCCCTGGCTGTATCCCGAGGACCAGATCGCCGATCTGCCGATGCGGATGATCGCGGCCGAGATGACCCGCGAGAAGCTGACGCTGAGGCTGCACCAGGAACTTCCCTACGAGCTGACCGTCGAGACCGAACGCTGGGAAGACCGCAAGGACGGCTCGACCCGGATCGACCAGATCATCTATGTCGCCCGCGACGGCCACAAGGGTATCGTGCTGGGTCACAAGGGCGAGACGGTGAAGGCCATCGGCCAGGCCGCGCGGGCCGAGATCGCCGAGTTCCTCGGGCGCAATGTCCATCTCTTCCTGCAGGTGAAGGTGCGGCCGAACTGGCTGGACGAGGCCGAACGCTATTCCGAGATGGGCCTCGATTTCCGCGACGGAAACTGAGCCGCCCGGAAAGAATGAACCGCAGAAGGGCCGCCCGGCCATGGCCGGGCAGACCCGGGAACGCCCGCGGCCGTCGAGGCTCCGGGCGGCAGGCCCCGGCGAAGCGGCAACATTCCGGCATCCGTCATCCCGGGAGACCCGGGGGCCATATCGCCGCCCGGGCCGTCGCTCTCGGGCACAGGTTTCGGCGGCGCCGAACGCCCCCACACGGGCTTCGCGTGATGCCGGAGACCCGCCCCGAGGATGACGGCAGACCGGGCACCGAAGCGCGGGACGGACATCTAGCCGCGCGCGGCCTCCATCCGGCGGCGCATCTCGGCAATCGAGGCCTCGAGCCCGAGGAAGACCGCCTCGCCGATCAGGAAATGCCCGATATTGAGTTCGCGGATTTCGGGCAGCGCCGCCACCGGGGCCACCGTCTCGTAGGTCAGCCCATGGCCCGCATGCACCTCGAGCCCCAGCCCCTGCGCATGCCGCGCCATTGCCGTCAACCGCGCAAGCTCGGCATCGCGCTCGGCCAGCCTGCCCTCGTGATGCAGATCGCAATAGGCCCCGGTATGCAGTTCGACCACCGCCGCGCCGACCTCTGCCGCGGCCTCGACCTGGGCCGCATCGGCGGCGATGAACAGCGACACCCGGCAGCCCGCCCCGGACAGGGGCGCGATGAAGCGCGCCAGCCGCGCGGCATCGCCCGCCACGTCGAGCCCGCCTTCGGTGGTGCGTTCCTCGCGCCGTTCGGGCACGAGACAGACCGCATGCGGGCGATGCCGAAGCGCGATCGCCTGCATCTCGTCGGTCGCGGCCATCTCAAGGTTCAGCGGCACGCTCAGCCCCGCCATCAGCGCGTCGATATCGGCATCCCGGATATGGCGCCGGTCCTCGCGCAGATGCGCGGTGATGCCGTCGGCCCCCGCAGCCTCGGCCAGCAGCGCCGCCCGCAGCGGATCGGGATAGGCCGCGCCGCGGGCGTTGCGCAGCGTGGCCACATGATCGATGTTCACCCCGAGCCGGAGCCCGCATCCGGTTGCCGTCATGCCCGTGCCCTCCCCGAAGCCCGAACCTGCCTCAGCCGCGATCCTCGGCCTTCGCCGCGGCACTGGCCCGCAACTCGCTCAGCTTCTTCTTCAGCCGCCCGCGGCGGCGGTTCTGATAGGCCGACAGCAGCGGCACACTGACATAGTACGAGATCAGCGCCGCGACCAGGCCAAGCAGGATGCCGCCCACCATATAGGGCAGGAAGACCTCGTGATAGAAGGTCGACAGCCGCGCCCAATGCGGCACCGCATCGGTGAAAAGCGCAACGAAGTTGTTCTTGAGATCCGAGGCCGCCCCGGTGAATTTCGCCACCAGCGTCTCGTCGACATTCTCGTCGAAGCGCGTCCCCAGCAGGAAATGGCCCAGCTTCAGCGACGCCACCCCGATCGGCACATAGGTCAGCGGATTGCCGACCAGCGTCGACAGCAGCGAGGCCAGGATATTGCCGCGCATCGCCTTGGCCAGAAGCGCCGCGATCAGGAAATGCAGGCCGTAGAACGGGGTAAAGACCGCGAAGACGCCGGCGAAGATGCCGCGCCCGATCTTGCGGGGCGTGTCGGGCAGGCGACGCAGGCGGTGCGAGATATAATACGCCGCCCGCCCCCATCCGCCGCGCGGATAGACGCTGTCGAGCAGAAGCTTGCCGACGCTTCGCTTGTCGCGGCGCTTGAACACCAAGCCTTGGGTCCTTTCCAGCGGGTGGCCCCTTACATCGTGCGCGCGGGGTCTCGGTATCTTTCCAACTCGGCCACGTCGCTTTCGGCCTCAAGGGCAGTCATCACGGTGTGAAGATGCTCGACGTCCCGCAAATCCACTTGAACCAGCAAGCGGTAAAAATCTGGCTTCTTGTCGACGAATTCCATGTCGGAAATATTGGCCTTCTGTTCGCCGATCAACGTGCAGATCCGGCCCAGCACACCGGCATCGTTCCGGATCGTCAGCAGGAAGCCGACATTGTGCACCGCCGGATGCTTGCCCGAATGCCAGTGCAGGTCGATCCAGCGGTCGGGCTGTTCCTCGAATTTCTCCAGCACCGGGCAGTCGATCGCATGCACGACCACGCCCCGGCCGCGATAGGTGATGCCGACGATGCGCTCGCCCGGCACCGGCTGGCAGCAGGGCGCCCGGGTAAAGGATTCGTCGGGCGAGAGGCCGATCACCGCGCGGGTCGCGTCGATCTCGTCGCCGGTGGTGTTGGCCAGTTCGGGATAAAGCGCCTCGACCACGTCCTGGGCCCGCATCTCGGCGGAGCCGAGCCGGGCCAGAAGCTCGTTCGCATTGGCCAGGCCGAAGGTTTTGGCCGCGGTCCGCAGCGCCTTGTCGGTGGATTTCTTGCCCAGATGCTCGAAGGCCACCCGCGCCAGCTCGCGGCCGAGCTTGATATAGCGTTCGCGGTCTTCCTCGCGCAGCGACTTGCGGATCGCGGCCTTGGCACGGCCGGTGACGACGATGTCGATCCAGGTCGCCTGCGGGCGCTGACCCTCGGCGGTGATGATCTCGACCGACTGGCCGTTCTTCAGCCGCGTCCAGAGCGGCACCCTGATGCCGTCGACCTTGGCGCCGACGCAGCTGTCGCCGATCCGGGTGTGGATCGCATAGGCATAATCCAGCGGCGTCGCGCCCCGGGGCAGCTTGATCACATCGCCCTTGGGCGTGAAGCAGAACACCTGGTCGGAGTACATCTCGAGCTTCACATGCTCGAGAAACTCGTCATGGTCCTCGGTCTCGAACCGCTCGGTCAGCGAGGCCAGCCATTTCGCCGGATCGACCGCGAACGGGTTCTCGGCCCGGACGCCGTCGCGATAGGACCAGTGCGCGGCGACGCCCGATTCGGCCACCTCATGCATCTGCCGGGTGCGGATCTGCACCTCGACCCGCTTGCCGTCGCGCCCCGACACCGTGGTCTGGATCGAGCGGTAGCCATTCGACTTGGGCTGGCTGATATAGTCCTTGAACCGGCCCGGCACCGCCCGCCAGCGCTGGTGGATCGCCCCCAGAACCCGGTAGCAGTCACCCTCGCTCTGGGTTTCGCTCTGGGTGATGACGCGAAAGCCGTAAATATCGGACAGCCGGGAAAAGCCCTGGCCCTTCTCCTCCATCTTGCGCCAGATCGAATAGGGCTTCTTGGCGCGGCCGAACACGTCGGCCTCGATCCCCTCGCGATCCAGCTCCTTGCGGATGTCCTGGGTGATCTTCTGGATCACGTCGCCCGATTCGCGCTGCAGCGTGATGAAGCGGCGGATGATCGAGTTGCGCGCCTCGGGATTCAGCACCCGGAAGGCCAGGTCTTCCAGCTCCTCGCGCATCCACTGCATGCCCATCCGGCCGGCAAGCGGCGCGTAGATATCCATGGTCTCGTGGCTCTTGCGGACCTGCTTCTCGATCGGCAGCGACTTGATCGTCCGCATGTTGTGCAGCCGGTCCGCGAGCTTGACCAGAATCACCCGCAGATCCTTCGACATCGCCATGAACAGCTTGCGGAAGTTCTCGGCCTGCTTGGTCTCGTTCGAGGCCAGTTGCAGATTGGTCAGCTTGGTCACGCCATCGACCAGCTCGGCCACCTCGCGGCCGAACAGCCGCTCGATCTCGGAGAAGGTGGACTTGGTGTCCTCGACGGTGTCATGCAGCAGCGCCGTGACGATGGCCGCGTCGTCCAGCCGCTGCTCGGTCAGGATCGCGGCGACCGCGACCGGATGCATGAAATATTCCTCGCCCGACCGGCGCCGCTGCCCGGCATGCATCTCGCGCCCATAGGCATAGGCGCGGCGGATCAGGTCTTCGTCCGTACGGGGATTATAGTTGCGGACCAGCGAGATCAGGTCTTCGACGTCGATCATCTGGCCGCCATCTTGAAGGGGGGCGCCGCGAGCAGACAGGCCCGTCCGCGCGCCCCGACCGTACTACCTTTGACCCTGGGCTTCCATCAGAGCGCGCAGGAGCTTCTCTTCCGACATGTCGTCATCCGCCGGACGGTCGGGTTCGCTGGCCGCACCGCCCATCAGCAGCGCCATCGAATCCTCTTCGGGCTCATCGACCTCGATCTGGGTCTGATGCGCCTCGATCATCCGCTCGCGCAGATCGTCGGCCAGCTGGGTCTCGTCGGCGATCTCGCGCAGGGCGACGACCGGGTTCTTGTCGTTGTCGCGGTCCACGGTGAGGCTGGCACCCGACGTCACCTCGCGGGCGCGATGGGCGGCAAGCATCACCAGCTCGAACCGGTTCGGTACCTTGTCGACACAATCTTCGACCGTCACGCGGGCCATGGGTCTCTCCGCTCCATTGGAAAGTTGAACCCCCTATCTATGGACTTGGATAGCTCTTGACAAGAGCGGATACACCTGCCCACGGCCCGGCAAACGGCGAAATGCGCGCGATTTCGGCCGCGGGAAGGGCGGCCAGCATCTCCTGCGCGGTCCGGCCCGAGACCGGATGGCGCCAGTCCGGCGCGATCTCGGCCAGCGGCACCAGCACGAAACCGCGATCCTGGATCCGCGGATGCGGCAGGATCGTGCGGTCTGGGATCTCGCGGGCCTGCGCCTCCGGCGCCAGCCCCATCCAGCGCGCCTGGATGGCGGCATCGGGCAACACGGCGCCATCCAGGTCGAGCAGGTCGAGATCGAGCGTGCGCGGCGCCCAGCGGACGCGGCGTTCCCGGCCGAAACGCGCCTCGATCTCGTGCAGCCGGGCCAGCAAGGCATTGGCGGGAAGATCGGTCGCGATCTCGACAACTGCGTTCACGAATTCGGGTCCGGACCCTTCCGGCATGCTGGGCGTGTGATAGAATTTGCTGATTTTCGTGACCCGGACCGATTCGCTGTCAAGCGCGACAAGACCTGCCGCAAGGGTCGCTTCGGGCGCCCCCGCTCCGGATCCGACATTGCCACCGAGCGCAAGCAGGCCTTTTGGCCTGTGTGGCGTTGATTTTTCAGGTTGCGGCATATGGCGCGATCCTTACATGTTCACTCGACGGCCCGCAGGACTACGTTTTTCAAAAACGCCCCCCCCTTCAAACCACTCTCGGCGTTCGTCCGGCGGCCGCTGACCAGAAGGACCAACGATGTTTTACAGAGACGAGCGCTTGGCGCTATTCATCGACGGATCGAACCTCTATGCGGCCGCGAAGGCGCTGGGATTCGACATCGACTACAAACTCCTCCGACAGGAATTCATGCGCAGAGGCAAGCTCTTGCGGGCGTTCTACTACACTGCGCTCCTGGAAAACGACGACTACTCTCCGATTCGGCCGCTTGTCGACTGGCTGAACTACAACGGCTTCACCATGGTGACGAAGCCCGCGAAGGAATACACTGACAGCCAGGGCCGCCGGAAGGTCAAGGGCAACATGGATATCGAACTGACCGTCGATGCCATGGAGCTTGCGCCGCGGGTCGATCATGTCGTGCTGTTCTCGGGCGATGGCGATTTCAAGCCGCTGATCGAGAGCCTCCAGCGCCAAGGCGTCCGGGTGTCGGTGGTTTCGACCATCCGCAGCCAGCCGCCGATGATCGCCGACGAGCTTCGCCGTCAGGCCGACAATTTCATCGAGCTGGACGAGCTGAAAGAGGTGATCGGTCGCCCCCCGCGCGAACCTCGCGCCGAACCGCGCTCGGAAGCCGCCCAGAACGACTGAGCCCGACAGGCCCTGAAACCGGCGCGGCTTCGCCCCCCCCCCTGCGAGCCCGCAAACCGGTCCCGATATGCTTGAAACCCGGGCATCGCAGTTCATTTCAGAAAAGCGATGCCCGCCTCGAGCCTCCTGCTTCAGCTTTTCGCGCTCTTTGCCGCCGCATTCGGCGCGGCCACCGTCCTGCCGTTCCAGTCCGAGGTGGTGTTTGTCGGGCTGCAGCTGGCCGGGCAGATCGGCATCGGCTGGCTGATCCTGGTCGCCAGCATCGGCAACGTGCTGGGCGCGGTCGTGAACTACCTGCTCGGCCGCGGCATCGAGCGGTTCCGCCACCGCCGCTGGTTCCCCGCCAGCGAGGCCCAGCTTTACCGGGCCCAGCGCTGGTACCGGCGCTGGGGAGTCTGGACGCTGCTGCTGAGCTGGGCACCCTTCGGCGATGCCTTCACCGTGGTCGCGGGCATGATGCGCACGCCGGTCTGGCTGTTCGTGCTGCTGGTCACGCTGGCCAAGACCGGGCGATATGCCGCGCTTGCCTGGGCCACAGCGGCGGCTACGGGCTGAGCCGCGGACTTTACCTGCGCCCCTGCCGGGTTTACCTCTGACAGTCGAACAGGAGACAAAGCCCATGACCAAGCCGCCGCTGACTCTCTTTCTCGCCGCCCCCCGGGGCTTCTGTGCCGGCGTCGACCGCGCGATCAAGATCGTCGAGGCCGCCCTCGAGAAATGGGGCGCCCCGGTCTATGTCCGCCACGAGATCGTCCACAACAAGTTCGTGGTCGACCGGCTGCGCGACATGGGCGCCGTCTTCGTCGAGGAGCTGGAGGACTGTCCGCCCGACCGGCCTGTGATCTTCTCGGCCCATGGCGTGCCGAAAGCGGTGCCCGCCGAGGCCAAGCGCCGGGACATGGTCTATGTCGACGCCACCTGCCCGCTTGTCTCCAAGGTCCATCTCGAGGCCCAGCGCCATCACGAGAATGGCAGGCAGATGGTGATGATCGGCCATCGCGGCCATCCCGAGACCATCGGCACCATGGGCCAGCTGCCCGAGGGCGAGGTGCTGCTGATCGAGACCGCCGACGAGGTCGCGGGGCTTGAGGTGCGCGATCCCGACCGGCTGGCCTATATCACCCAGACCACGCTGTCGATCGACGACACCGAGGGCGTCGTCGCGGCGCTGCGGGCGCGCTTCCCCGCCATTGAGGGGCCGCATAAGGAAGACATCTGCTACGCCACCACCAACCGCCAGGGCGCGGTCAAGACGGTGGCGCCGAAGGTGCAGGCGCTGCTGGTGGTCGGTGCGCCGAACTCGTCGAATTCGCGCCGTCTGGTCGAGGTCGCCGCCAATGCGGGCTGCGACTATGCCCAGCTGGTGCAGCGCGCCGCCGATATCGACTGGCGCGCGCTCGAGGGCGTCTCGGCCATCGGGCTGACCGCCGGGGCCTCGGCGCCCGACGTGCTGATCGAGGAGGTGGTCCAGGCTTTCCGCGACCGCTTCGATCTGACCGTCGAGGAAGTCGTCACCGCCGACGAGAGCATCGAGTTCCGCCTGCCCCGCATCGTGCGCGAGCTGGCCTGATGATCTCGGCGCAGTTCCTGCTGACCGCGCTGGTCGTGGTTCTGGCCCCGGGCACCGGCGTCGTCTACACGCTGATGATGTCGCTGGGACAGGGCCGCCGGGCCGCTCTGCCCGCAGCCCTGGGCTGCACCCTCGGCATCCTGCCGCATCTGGCCGCCGCCATGCTGGGGCTGGCGGCGCTTTTGCATTCCTCGGCGCTTCTGTTCCAGATCGTCAAATTCGCGGGCGTCACCTATCTGATGTATCTCGCCTGGCAGGCGGTCCGGCAGGGCGGCGCATTGCAGATCGGTGAACGGGACGGGCATGACGGAGCCTTCCGGATCGGCCTGCGCGGCGCCCTGATCAACATCCTCAATCCCAAGCTCTCGCTCTTCTTCCTGGCGCTCCTGCCCCCCTTCCTGTCGGGCAACCCGGCCACGGCCACCGCCGAGATGCTGGCGCTGGGCGGGGTGTTCATGGCCCTGACCCTCGCGGTCTTCCTCGGCTACGGGATGTTCGCCGCCGCCGCCCGCGACCGGCTGCTGGCCAGCGCCCGCGCCATGACCTGGCTCAACCGGGGCTTTGCCGCCGTCTTCGCGGGGCTCGGCCTGAAACTGGCCTTCGAGAAAGCATGACCGACATTCCCCGCACGCCGCTTCTTCTGGGCCTCGCCGGGCTGGTGCCGCTTCTGTGGGGCGCGCTCAGCGCGACCATGCCGGGCCTGTTCGATATCGGGATCGAAACCGTCGGCCCCCGCTTCATGGGGATCTACCTGCTGAACTTCTACGGCACGGTGCTGCTGGCCTTCATGTCGGGGATCCTCTGGGGCTTTGCCGGCCAGGCCGACGGGCCGGTCGCAGGCCCGGCCTACGGGCTGTCGGTGCTGCCCGCGATCTGGGCCTTCCTGATGGTGGGCGGCGGCCCCGAAAGCAGCATCGTCGCGCTGATCGCGGGCTATCTGGGTCTTTTGCTGCTTGATTTCTTCTTCTGGAAGCTCGGGCTTGCGCCGGGCTGGTGGCTGCGGCTGCGGTTGCCGCTGACCGCCATCGCGACCGGCTGCTTCGCGCTGCCGCTGCTGCTGTGAGCGACGCCGACACGCTGGCCGTCTACGCGGCCCGGGCCGAGGCCTATTCGGCGATCCATCACGGCCGGGTCGCGCAGGACCGACTGGCCGCCTTCATCGCCCGCCTGCCCGCGGGCGGCACGGCGCTCGATCTCGGCTGCGGACCGGGCTGGGCGGCGGCCGGGATGGCGGCCGCGGGGCTCTGCGTGACCGCGCTCGATGCCTGCCCGGAAATGGCCGCTGCCGCCCGGGCCCGCTACGGGATAAAGGTCGAGGTCGCAGGCTTTGCCGATCTTCAGGCCGAGGCCGCCTTTGACGGGATCTGGGCCCATTTCAGCCTGCTGCACGCCCCGCGCGCCGCCCTGCCCGCCCATCTGGCCGCCATCGCCCGGGCGCTCCGCCCCGGCGGGGTCTTCGCGGTCGCGATGAAACAGGGCGACGGCGAGGCGCGGGACCGGCTCGGGCGGTTCTACACCTATGTCACCCCCAAGGGCTTCCGGGCGGAGCTGGAGCGCGCAGGCCTGACGGTCGAGGCCGAAGAGACCGAGCCCGGCACAGGCTTTGACGGCAGCCCCTTCGCCAGCCTCTATCTTCTGGCCCGCCGCGCCGGCTGAGGACACCGGGCCGTGACCCGGCCCCGATTGACCCCGCGCGCGGCGCGCCCTAAACCCGCCCGACCTTGGCCCCTCCGTGGCCAGACGGAGGCCAGACCGGGAAGGACAGCATCATGGCCGAGCTTTTCGCCTATACCGACGGCGCCTGCAGCGGAAACCCGGGACCGGGCGGCTGGGGCGCGCTTTTGCAGGCCCGCGAGGGCGACAGCGTGGTCAAGCAGCGCGAGCTTTCGGGCGGCGAGGCGGCGACCACCAACAACCGGATGGAACTGCTGGCCGCGATCAACGCGCTGGAGAGCCTGAGCCGTCCCTCGGAAATCACCGTCGTCACCGACAGCGCCTATGTGAAAAACGGCGTCACCGGCTGGATTCACGGCTGGAAGAAGAACGGCTGGAGGACGGCGGCGAAAAAGCCCGTGAAGAATGTCGAGCTCTGGCAGCGGCTTGACGCGGCGCAGGCCCGCCACAAGGTGACCTGGACCTGGGTCAAGGGCCATGCCGGCCATCCCGAGAACGAACGCGCCGACGAACTGGCCCGGGCGGGCATGGCGCCCTACAAGCGCTAGCCGGCTGCCAGGAAAGCCCGGCAAGGCACCGGCGGGGGCTGAGGCCCCCACCTGGAAACGATCTCGCGGCGCTGACAGATTTCGCCCGCGTCAGGGGCCGATCAGCTAGGCGAAATCTACCGCCCGACGACGTTTATCGGCAGCCTGCCAGGCGCCAGATGGCCGGATCAAAGCGCGCCCGGCGCGAAAACGGCCTCTCCCATCACCGCCAGGCGGCCGTCCTCTCCGCGGATCCAGTAGCGGTCGCCCGCGCGGCAGAGCTGCACCGTCTCGAAATCGAAGACCGGCGCATAGGCGCGCATGCTGAAATGCCGGATCGTGCCATGGGCATTGGCCCGCAGCATCAGGAACTGCGCCAGAAGCTGCCCCTGAACCACCAGCCCCGGATAGCCCTCGACCCGCTGGCAATACTCGCGGTCGTAATGGATGCGGTGGCCGTTCAGCGTCAGCGCCGAATACCGGAACAGCAGCGTCGGCGTGAAGGTCAGCTCGACCGCGTCTTCCCAGGTTTCGGGCGCGACCGGGGCGGGTGGACGCGGCCGGCCGCGGTCGGGATCGGGCAGATAGACCAGATCCTCGTATTCGGTGACCCGCAGCATGCCGCCCTCGACGATGTCATGGCGCAGCGTGACGAAGGCCAGCGGCCCCGACCGGCCCTTCTTGAGCTGGACCTTCTCGATGGTCGAGGTCTTCTGCGCGGGCAGGCCCTGGCGCAGCGGCCCGTAGAAGGTCAGCCGCCCCCCCGCCCACATCCGCCGCGGCAGGCCCAGATCGGGGATGAACCCGTCGCCCCCGATATGCGGGAGGCCATCCCGGCCAAGCTCGTCGGGGCGGTGCACATCCCAGAAATAGACCTGATGGAAATAGGGCGGCAGCGGGTCGTAATGGCCCGGCGGCTTGCCGTCGAGACCGAGGGCGACGAACAGCGCCACGATCCGGGTGGGGTCGAGGACATCCGTGGCGACCTGTGACTTCCCGACGGCCGCTTTCGGGGCGTCCTCACCGGCGCCACTGGTGTCGGCAGGCTCTGACATGCTTCGCGGTCTCTCTTGCGGCCTCTGGACTGACAGCGGCGGTCACGACGACCGCCCGCCTGCGCAGGGACTATGCACGAGACCGATTAACGAGATATTTCCGCCTTCAGCGCCTGCATCAGCGCCTCGAGGGCCTCGAGGTTGATCGCGTTGGTCAGCCGCCCCGCCGCGTCGAACTGGTCCGGGGCCAGCCCCACCAGAACCTCGGGACCGGCCAGCACCCGCGGGCGGAACGGCACCAGACACAGCCTCAGCGCGAATTGCGTCCGCTCGCCCCCGGCGCGGCCGCCCGTCGCCGAGACGATGGCCACCGGCTTGTCGACCCAGGGCGCGCCCCCGGTCCGGCTGACCCAGTCGAGCGCGTTCTTCAAGACGCCGGTGATGCTCTTGTTGTATTCGGGGCCCGCGATCACCACCGCATCGGCCGCGGCGATCTGCTCGGCGAGGCGCTGCACCGCGGGCGGAATGCCCGCTGCGTCCTCCAGGTCCTGATCGAACAGCGGCAGCCTGAGATCGGCCTCGACGAATTCGGCCGGATCGAAGATCCGCGCCGCCTCGCGCAGCAGCATCCTGTTATACGATCCCTTGCGCAGGGACCCCGCGATTCCCAACAGCTTGTGATCGGACATCTTCTTTCTCCGTTCCGGTTCCGCCCGGCAGATGCGCGGCCCAGTCCTGCACGAGGCGCGCCTTGCTCCTGCCGCAGGCTTGGCGCAGGCTGCTCCCGATGGCGAGCGGAGGAAAGGGAAAATCATGCGGCGTCACGGCGGAAAGATCCTGGCCGACCAACTGGCGATCCAGGGAGTCGAGCGGGTGTTCTCGGTGCCCGGCGAAAGTTTTCTGGCCGCGCTCGACGGGCTTTACGATGTCGGCATCCCCAATGTGGTCTGCCGTCACGAGGGCGGCGCGGCGATGATGGCCGAGGCCCATGCCAAGCTGACCGGCCGCCCCGGGGTCCTGTTCGTCACCCGCGGCCCGGGATCCTGCAACGCGGCCAGCGGGCTGCATGTGGCGCGACAGGATTCGACGCCGATGGTGGTCTTCGTCGGCCAGATCGCCCGGCGCGACCGCGACCGCGAGGCGTTCCAGGAGCTCGACTATCGCAGCTTCTTCGGCCCGCTGGTGAAATGGGTGGCCGAGGTCGACGAGACCCGGCGGCTGCCCGAATATGTCTCGCGCGCGTTTCAGGCGGCGCAGTCGGGGCGGCCCGGCCCGGTGGTGCTGGCCCTGCCCGAGGACATGCTGAGCGGCATTGCCGAGGTGCCGGACATTCCGGCCCGGATCTGGCCCGAACCCGACCCGACCCCGGCCCAGGTCGCCGCCGTGCTGGCCGCGCTTAACGAGGCCGAGCGGCCGCTGGTCGTCGTCGGCGGGCCGCATTGGTCGGCGCAGGCGGCGGCCGATCTGGCGGGCTTCGCCGAAAGCCACGACCTGCCGGTCGCGGTCAGCTTCCGCCGTCAGGACCGGCTCGACAACCGCCACCCGAACTATGTCGGCGATCTCGGTGTCGGCATGAACCCCGCGCTGGGCAAACGGCTCGGCGACGCCGATCTGGTGATCGCGCTGGGCACCCGGCTCGGCGACACCGCGACGGCGGGCTATTCGCTGATGGACCCCGCGGTGCAGGACAAGCGCGTGGTGCATATCCATCCCGACCCCGACGAGCTTGGCCGGATCTGGCGCCCCGATCCCGGCATCGCGCTGAGCGCGCCTGACGTGGTCGCGGCGCTGGCCCGCTCGGGCCCGCCCGCAACGCCGCCGCGCTGGTCGGCCTGGACCCGCGCCGCCCGCGCCGATTACGAGGCCTGGACCACGCCCAAGCCGACCCCGGGGGCGGTCAGGATGGAAGAGGTCGTGGCCTGGCTGTCGGAAACGCTGCCCGAGACCGCGGTGCTGACCAATGGCGCGGGCAATTACGCCGCCTTCCTGCACCGCTATTTCCGCTATCGCGGCCCCGGCACCCAGCTGGCGCCGACCTCGGGCTCGATGGGCTACGGCTTTCCCGCGGCGATCGCGGCCAAGCTGGCCCGCCCCGAGCTGCCGGTGATCTGCCTTGCAGGCGACGGCTGTTTCCAGATGACCCTGAACGAGATGTCGACGGCGGTGCAGCACGGCGCGAACGTGGTGGTGATCGTCGCCAATAACGGCCGCTACGGCACCATCCGCATGCATCAGGAGCGGAAATATCCCGGCCGGGTCAGCGGCACCGATCTGGTCAATCCCGATTACGCGGCACTGGCGCGGGCCTATGGCGGCGAGGGCGAGACCGTGACCGAGCAGGCCGGCTTCGCCCCGGCCCTGGAGCGGGCGCTGGCCTCCGACCGCCCCTTCGTGATCGAGCTCCGGCTCGACCCCGAGGCGCTGGCCACGGGGCTTACCCTGTCCGGGGCGCGGGCGATGGGCGAGGCGGCGCAATCGGAGGACTGAACCGCAGGAAGGCTGAACGTCCGGCGCCGGAGCTCAGGCCGCCAGCGCCATTTCCAGCGCGGCCGCGCAATGGATCTCGGTCGTATCGAAAACCGGCAGCGGCGCATTCGCGGCATTCAGCAAGAGGCCGACCTCGGTGCATCCGAGGATGACGCAATCGGCACCGCGCTTGGCCAGACGCCCGGCGATCTCGACATAGCTCTGGCGGCTTTCTTCGCGCAGCACGCCGATACAGAGCTCGTCATAGATGATGCGATGCGTCTCGGCCCGGTCCCCGGGGCCGGGCAGCATCGGCTCGAGCCCGGCGGCGCGCAGCCGGTCGGTATAGAAGCTCTGCTCCATCGTGTAGGCCGTCGCCATCAGCCCCGGCCGCTTCAGCCCCGCCGCACCGATCTGATGCCCGGTGGCGTCGGCGATATGCAGGAACGGGATCGACACCCCCTCCAGCATCGGCCCGACCAGCTTGTGCATCGTGTTGGTGGCCAGCATCAGGAAATCGGCGCCGCCCGCCTCAAGCCGCCTTGCCTCGCGGTTCAGCATCTGCCCCGCCGCGTCCCAGTCGCCTGCCGCCTGCATCTCTTCGACCAGGGCGAAATCGAGCGAACGGATCAGCAGATCCGCCGAGTGCAACCCGCCAAGCCGTGCCCGCGCGCCCCGGTTCAGCACATCGTAATACAGCGCCGTCGAAGCGGCCGACATGCCGCCAAGTATGCCAATGGTCTTCATCTGCCCGCCCCTCGGCCTTTTTCCGCATGCTCGCGCCGGCTAAGGCCCCGCGCAAGACAACAGCGGGTCAGACGCCGCGCGCCCGCGGCGTCTCGGGCAGACTGTGGCCCCAACCGCACGTTTACCTTTCGTAAAGGACGTTCGGATGGAATGGGACAATGCTTCGTATCCTCGCTCTTGCCCTGAGTCTCGCCCTGTCGGCCTGCGACTCGCCCGGAATGGACTATGCCGGCATTCCGCCGGTCATGGTCGAGGTCGAGGGCTCGACCTTCGCGGTCCGGCGCAAGGGCCCTGAGGCCCAGGCCATCCGGCTCAATCGCGAATACCGGAAGGGCGCGATGCAGCGGGCTTTCCGCGCGATCGAGACCGGGACCGGCTGCGTGATCCGGCCCGATACGCTCAGCGGCGATCCGGCGATGGCCTATGCCAAGCTCACCTGCACCGGATCCTGAAGCGGCAAGCGACGTTCCATGAAGAGAATCGGCGCGATGCCGGCGGAACCGCCGAAGTCGCCGCAATCCTTATGGCCGAAATCCCGGGAAAGCCACATTGCGGCGGCCAGCTCGGGGCCGGTTTCAAGCCGCCCTCTCTGCCCGGGGCGGGACCATCGGCGCGCGGCCGACGCCCTGACCGCGTCCTCTCCTCCACTTAAAGCCGCTTGATGTCGCCATAGCCGCGCCGCCCCAGCAGCGCCACGCCTCCGACAGCCCGACCGCCGAGACGCGCCCCCAGGAACCGGCCCCCGGGCTGGCCAGATCCTCGGCCGTCATGGAAAGCGCTCTTCGGGCGGACAGACCTCCGGCGGCATAGCCTCGCCGCCCGCGATCGGCGCGCAGCCATCGACCGGGGTCGGTTCTTCGATCGCGATGCTCAGCCCCATGCGCGCGCCCTGTCGCTGTGCGAAGGCCACCGCCATGCATCGAGGCGCTTGGCGATCACGCAATATCTTGTGGACAACCCTTTGCCCGCCTCGATATCAGGGGCGCCCGGCTTGACAGGCCCGGCCCTTGGCCGAAGGATCGCAAAACCACGCGGAATCAGGAGACCCGTTTGCATTTCACCCGGCTCAGGCTGAACGGCTTCAAGAGCTTCGTCGACCCCACCGATCTGGTGATCGCCGATGGCCTGACCGGCGTCGTCGGGCCGAATGGCTGTGGCAAGTCGAACCTGCTCGAGGCGCTGCGCTGGGTGATGGGCGAGAGCCGTCCGACCGCGATGCGCGGCGGCGGCATGGAGGACGTGATCTTCGCCGGCACCTCGTCCCGTTCGGCGCGGAACTTCGCCGAGGTCAGCCTGCAGATCGAGAATGCCGACCGGCTGGCGCCCGCGGGCTTCAACGACAGCGACCTGATCGACGTGATCCGCCGCATCACCCGCGATGCGGGCTCGGCCTACAAGCTGAACGGCAAGGACGTGCGCGCGCGCGACGTGCAGATGCTGTTCGCCGATGCCTCGACCGGGTCGACCTCGCCCGCGCTGGTGCGCCAGGGCCAGATTTCCGAGCTGATCAACGCCAAGCCGCGCGCCCGGCGCCGCATCCTCGAGGACGCGGCCGGGATCGCCGGGCTGTACCAGCGCCGCCACGAGGCCGAGCTGCGCCTGAACGCGGCCGAACAGAACCTCGCCCGGGTCGACGACGTGCTGGAACAGCTGGCCCAGCAACTGACACAGCTGGCGCGGCAGGCGAAACAGGCCGCGCGCTACCGCGCCATTGCCGGGGATCTGCGCCGCGCCGAGGGCATGCTGCTGTTCCGTCGCTGGCAGGAGGCCGATACCGGCCGGGCCGAGGCCGAGGCCGCGCTGACCGAACATGCCCGCGAGGCCGGCCGCGCCGAAACCGCCGCGCGCGAGGCCGACCGGCTGCGGACCGAGACCGAGACCGCCCTGCCCGCGCTTCGCGAGGAAGAGGCCATCGCCGCCGCCGTGCTGCAGCGCCTGGGCGCGCAGCGCGATGCGCTGGTGCAGGAGGAAGAGCGCGCGCGCCAGACCATCCGCACCCTGACCGGCCGCATCGAGCAGATGAGCCGCGACATCGAGCGCGAGGCGGCGCTGAACCGCGATGCGGGCGAAACGCTGGAGCGGCTCGAGGCCGAGGCCGCCGAATTGACGGCCGAGCATGAAGGCCATGACGCCGCGCTCGACGAGGCCGCCGAGGCCGCCCATGCCGCCGCCGAGGTGCTGCGCGACCGCGAAGAGGCGCAAAGCCAGATGACCGAGGACCTGGCCCGGCTGGTCGCCCGCCACCAGTCGGCCCAGCGCCTGCGCGAGGATGCCGCCCGCACGCTTCAGCGCAACGAGGACGAGGCCGCCAAGGCGCGCGCCACCGTCGCGGCGGCCGAGGCGAACCTCTCAACCGCCCGGTCCGGGATGGACGAGGCCGCGGCCCGGCAGGACGCCGCCCAGGACATGGCCGAGGAGGCCGAGGCCCGGCTGATCGCGGCCGACGAGGCCCGGGCCGAGATCCAGTCCCGCGAGGCCGAGGCGCGGGCGCAGAAATCCTCGGCCGAGGGCGAGGCCGGGGCGCTGCGCGCCGAGGTCTCGGCGCTGGCCCGGCTGGTCGAGCGCGACACTGCCGAGGGCGGCCAGATCCTCGATCTGCTGGGCGTCGACAAGGGCTATGAAAAGGCGCTTGGCGCGGCCCTGGCCGACGATCTGCGCGCGCCGCTGGTGCAGGACGGCACGGCCTCGGGCTGGCTTGCCCTGCCGCCCTACCCGGCCGAGCAGCCGCTGCCCGAGGGCACCGCGCCGCTTTCGGATCATGTCGCGGTGCCCGAGGCGCTGATCCGGCGGATCGGCCAGATCGGGCTGGTGCCCGATGCCGGGACCGGGGCACGGCTGCAGCCCGCGCTTGGCCCCGGCCAGCGGCTGGTCAGCCCGGACGGCGATCTCTGGCGCTGGGACGGTTTTCGCGCCTCTGCCGCCGATGCGCCCAGCGCCGCCGCGCTCCGGCTGCAACAGCTCAACCGGCTGGCCGATCTGCGGCGCGATCTCGACGAGGCCGAGATCCGGGCCGAAACCGCATCGGAGGCGCATGAGGCGCTGTCGCGCGAGCTGCAGGCCGCGACCGAGGCAGACCGCGCCGCGCGCGAGGCCCGGCGCGAGGCCGACCGCGCCCTGGCCGAGCTGGGCCGCGCCCTGTCGCGCTCGGAAGCCGAACGCGAGATGGCCGAAAGCCGGCTTGAAACCGCGCGGATGTCGGTCTCGCGCCACGAGGACGAGGCGACCGGCGCCCGGCTCAGGCTTAGCGAGGCCGAGAGCCAGCTGGCCTCGCTGGGCGATCTCGACGCGGCAAGGGCACAGCTTGAAGACGTGCGCACCACCGTCGAGGCAGCGCGGATGACGATGATCGCCCGCCGTGCCGCCCATGACGAGCTGAAACGCGACGGCGAGGCGCGCAGCAAGCGGCTGACCCAGATCGCCCGCGACGCCCAGACCTGGCGCCAGCGGCTAGACACCGCCGGAACCCGGGTGGCCGAGCTCGAGGATCGCAAGGCCGCCTCGGAGGAAGAACTGGACCGCGCCGCCGCCCTGCCCGAGGAGATCGCCGAGCAGCGCGAAGCGCTGGCCGGGCAGATCGAGACCGCCGGGACCCGACGCGCGGCCGCCGCCGAGACGCTGGCCGCCGCCGAGAGCCGGGCCCGCGAGGCCGATCATGCCGCCCGCGAGGCCGAGCGCCGGGCCGGCGAGGCCCGCGAGGCCCGCGCCGTCGCCCAGGCCCGGGCCGAGGCCGCGCGCGAAACCGTGGCCCAGGCCGCGGCCCGCATCGCCGAAGACCTGGAAACGACGCCTGCCGACCTCCTGGAAAAGCTGGGCGACGATCCCGACCGGATGCCCTCGGCCGAGGCTATCGAGCATGAGGTGACCCGGCTCAAGCGTCAGCGCGAGTCGCTGGGCGCGGTCAACCTTCGCGCCGAGGAGGATGCGCGCGCGGTGCAGGAGGAACATGACACGCTGGTGGCCGAGAAGAGCGATCTCGACGAGGCGATCCGCACCCTGCGCGCCGGCATTGCCGGTCTCAACCGCGAGGGCCGCGAACGGCTGCTGACCGCCTTCGAGCAGGTGAACGCGAATTTCGCGCTTCTGTTCACCAATCTCTTCCGCGGCGGCGAGGCCCGGCTGGTGCTGGTCGAATCCGACGATCCGCTGGAGGCGGGGCTCGAGATCATGTGCCAGCCGCCGGGCAAGAAGCTGTCGACGCTGTCGCTGCTGTCGGGGGGCGAACAGACCCTGACCGCGCTGGCGCTGATCTTCGGGGTGTTCCTGGCCAATCCGGCACCGATCTGCGTGCTCGACGAGGTCGACGCGCCGCTCGACGACGCCAATGTCACCCGGATGTGCGACATGCTGGACGAGATGACCCGGCGCACCGATACCCGCTTTCTCATCATCACCCACCATGCGCTTACCATGAGCCGGATGGACCGGCTGTTCGGCGTCACCATGGCCGAGCAGGGGGTGAGCCAGCTGGTATCGGTCGACCTGAAGAAGGCCGAGGCGCTGGTCGCCTGATCCGCCGCGCGTCTCGGCAGGAGATCGCCGGTCGCCCGCCCCCGGCTTGACACTTCCCGCCAGCCCCCTCACTCCCCGGCGCGTGCGAACGAACAAGGAGAGAACCGATGAAGCGCCTCGTCCATGCCCTCTGGGCCCTTCCCCTCGCCGCCCAGGCAGCCTCGGCCGATGTGATCGCATCGGACCCCGACAGCGTGCTGAAGGTGCTTCGCGACCAGGGACTCGCGGCCACGATGGAGACCGACGACCTGGGAGATCCCAAGATCGTCAGCCATCTGACCGGCGATTCGAACACCGAATTCGTCGTGCTGTTCTATGGCTGCACCGACAATGTCGACTGCAGTTCGATCCAGTTCTATGTCGCCTATGACATGAAGGATCCGGTGACCGCGCTGAAGATGAACCAGTGGAACCGGGAATGGCTGTTCACCAAGGCCACGCTTGACGACGAGGGCGATCCGGGGCTGGAAATGGACGTGATCCTGGCCGATCCCGGCATCGACAGGAAGCTGTTCAAGACCACGGTCGATATCTGGCAGCAATCGATCGACGCGTTCGAGGACTATATCGACTGGTAAGGCCCCGGGACGCGGTCAGAGCCGGTCCAGAAGCGCCCGCGTCGGCCAGGAATCGGCGGGAAAACCAAGCCGGATCTGTTCTTTCTGAACGGCTTCGCGGGTCTTCTCGCCGAGAATGCCGTCGATGCCGCCGACATCATGGCCGCGTCCCACCAGTTTCCGCTGCAGCGCCTTCATCTCGGCCCCCGCAAGCCCCGGATCGGGCGCGCGCGGATCGAAGATCGGGGCGCCCTCGAAGCGGGTCGCCAGATAGGCGGCGGTGGTGACGTAGACGAGGCTCTGGTTCCACTCGAAAAAGACCCGGAAATTCGGGTAGGCGAGGAAGGCCGGACCGTTCCGGCCCATCGGCAGCAAGACCGAGGCCCGCAGGTTGCCGGGGCCCAGATTGTCGCTGCGCGGCCGCACCCCCAGCCGCGCCCAGTCCGAGACGCGCTTGCCATGGTCGAGCCCGGTCTCGGCCCAGTCGAGATTGCCGGGAATGACGATTTCCTGCAGCCAGGGCTCGTTCGCGCGCCAGCCAAGCCCCTTCAGCATCCGCCCCGCCGACATCAGCGCATCGGGCGCCGAGGCCTTCAGCCGGACATGCCCGTCGCCATCGCCATCGACGCCGTTTTCCAGGATGTCGGCGGGCAGCATCTGGACCTGCCCGATCTCGCCCGCCCAGGCGCCGGTGGTTCTGGCCGGGTCGAAATCGCCGCGTTCGTAAAGGGTCAGGGCCGAGAAGATCTGCGGCCGGAACAGCTCGGGCCTGCGGCAGTCATGGGCCAGCGTCACCAGCGCGTCCCGCGTGTTGAAGTCCCCCTGCACCGCGCCGAAATCGGTCTCCAACGCCCAGAAGGCCAGCAACACGCCGCGCGAGACGCCGTATCTGCGCTCGATTTCATCGAACACGGCGCTGTAACGGCCGGCATTGCGCTGGCCGTTATCGAGCCGCGAGCGGCTGATCAGGCGGCGCGCGAAATCGATGAAATCCCGCTGGAACACCCCTTGCGCCCGGTCCGCCCGGATCACCGCCGGATCCTGCCGCACGCCCGCGAAGAAATTCCGCACCGCCCCTGCGTCATGGCCCCGACGCACCGCCTCGTCGCGCAGCCCGGCGACGAAACCGCCGAAATTCCCGCCGCAGGCCGCCAGGGCCCTGTCGGACACCCCGGAGGCGAGGGCCAGCGACAGCAGACAAAGGGCGGACAGGGACGGTGAGAGGCGCATGAAGGGCTCCGGACCATTTCAGACAAAACCGATTTGAGGCCGCCACCTTACCAAGCCCCGACCGGCAGGCAAGCTGGCTCAGGCGGCTTTCAGCCGGTCGCGCCCATGCGGCCCGGTCCAGTCGATCCGCGGGTTGATCGGGATGATCCGGTTCGGATTGATGGTGTCGTGGCTGTAATGGTAATGCCGCACGATATGGTCGAAATGCACGGTTTCGGCCACGCCCGGCCATTGATAGAGCTCGCGCGCATAGCCCCAGAGATTGGGCATGTCGATCAGCCGGTTGCGGTTGCACTTGAAGTGCAGGTGATAGACCGGATCGAAACGCAAAAGCGTGGTGAAGAGGCGCCAGTCGGCCTCGGTGACGCGTTCGCCCATCAGATAGCGCCGCGTCGAAAGCCGCTCTTCCAGCCAGTCGAGACTGTCGAACAGCGCCCGGACCGCCTCGTCATAGGCGTCCTGCGAGGTGGCGAACCCGGCCTTGTAGACGCCATTGTTGACGGTGTCGTAGACCCGCGCATTCACCGCCTCGATGCCCTCGCGCAGCTCTTCGGGCCAGTAATCGTCGCGATTGCCGGTGATCCCGTCAAAGGCCGAATTGAACATCCGGATGATCTCGGAGGATTCGTTCGACACGATGGTCTCGCGCTGCCTGTCCCACAGGACCGGCACCGTGACCCGGCCCGACACATCGGGCTTTGCCTTGATGTAGATGTCCCTCAGGAAGGGCAGGCCGTAAAGGCTGTCTCCGGTCGCGCCGGGAAAGTCGGTGGCAAAGCTCCAGCCGTCCTCCAGCATGTCGGGATGCACCACCGAGACGCCGATATGCGGCGCAAGTCCCTTGATGGCGCGGAAGATCAGCGCCCGGTGCGCCCAGGGGCAGGCATAGGAGACGTAAAGGTGATAGCGTCCGCTTTCGGCCTTGAACCCGCCCTCGCCCTCGGGGCCGGGCGCGCCATCCGCCGTGATCCAGTTGCGGAACCCCGCGGTCGAGCGGACGAAGCGGCCGCCATGGCTTTCGGTGTCGTACCAGCCGCTGTCCCAGCGACCATCGATCAGTTGTCCCATGATCTCCTCCATTTCTTTGACGGAAGAGATAGCGGAATGCGCGGCCCGGGCATCGCCTCTCTCCGCGCATCCCCCCTGCGTCACCGCACCGCTATTGCAGGTCGGCGAAGGCCTTCTGCAGCCGCTCGACCGCCTCGGAGATCCGTGCCCGCGGGGTGGCGATGTTGAAACGCAGGAAGCTTTCGCCGCCGGTACCGAAGCTGGCGCCGTGGTTGACCGCGATCTTCGCCTCCTTCTCGACCCGGCGGGTGAACTCGTCGGCGGCCATGCCGGTGCCCGAGAAATCGACCCAGGACAGGTAGGTTGCCTCGAGCGGCATCGAGCTTACCCCCGGGATCGCCGCGATCCCCTCGTCCAGCAGCTTGCGGTTGCCGTCGAGATAGCCCATCAGCGCGTCGATCCATTCGGCGCCCTCGGGCGAATAGGCGGCGGTCGCCATGATCATGCCGAAGGAATTGGCCGACATGCCCATGGCCGCGAAACGCGCCGCGAATTTCGTCCGGAGCGCCGGATCGTGGATGATGACATTGCCGTTATGGACGCCCGCGATGTTGAAGCTTTTCGTGGTGGCCGACAGGATCACCAGCCGGTCGCGGATACGGTCATCGACCAGATCCATGACGGTATGGCGCTGGCCCGGATAGACCAGATCGTGATGGATCTCGTCCGAGATCAGCACCAGATCGTGGCGCCGGGCGAAATCGGCGACGGCCTGCAGCTCTTCGCGGCTCCAGACCCGGCCGCCGGGATTATGCGGCGAGCAGAGGATCACGACCTTCTCGCGACCGGTCATCTGCGCATCATAGGCCGCGAAATCCATCTCGTAGCGGCCGTCGCGCTTGGCCAGCGGGCATTCCACCACCTCGCGGCCCGCGGCACGGATCACCCGGGCGAAGGCGTGATAGACCGGCGTGAACAGCACCACCCCGTCGCCCGGCGCGGTGAAGGCCTCGATGCAGAGCGCGGTTGCGTTCACAAGACCGTGCGTGGTGAAGATCGCGGCCGGGTCCACATCCCAGCCATGCCGGGACTTCATCCACCAGCCGATCGCCGCCTTGTAGGCGGCATCGTCGCCGAAATAGCCGTAGATGCCGTGATCGACCATCGATTGCAGCGCCTGCGAGACGCAGGCCGGCGGGCGGAAATCCATGTCCGCCACCCACATCGCCAGCCCTTCTTCGGGAGAGACGCCGTAGATCGGCTCCATCATGTCCCATTTCGAGGAATGGGTGCCGCGGCGGTCGATGATCTCGTCGAAATTCATGGGGCCTCTCCTGTCATGCGCGCGCCAAGCTAGCGTCTTGGCCGCCGGGTGCAAGACACGCCGCATTGCGCGGGCCCCCGGCTTCGCCTAAATCCATCGATCATGAGCATTCGACCGATCCTGATCCATCCCGACCCGCGCCTGAAAACGGTGGCTGATGCCGTGCCCGACATCTCGGACGCGCTGCAGAAGCTCGCCGAGGACATGCTGGAAACCATGTATGACGCGCCGGGCATCGGGCTCGCGGCGCCGCAGATCGGCGTGCTCTCGCGGCTGATCGTGATGGATTGCGCCAAGGACGAGGGCGCCCGGCCCCAGCCCTATGCGATGTTCAACCCCGAGGTGGTCTGGGCCTCGGATGACAAGAACATCCACGAGGAAGGCTGCCTGTCGATCCCCGAGACCTATGCCGAGGTCACCCGCCCCGCCGAGGTGATCGTGCGCTGGACCGACCCCTCGGGCGATCCCAAGGAAGACCGGTTCTCCGGGCTCTGGGCGACCTGCGTCCAGCACGAGATCGACCATCTCGACGGCAAGCTCTTCATCGACTACCTCAAGCCGCTGAAACGCCAGCTCATCACCCGCAAGATGGTCAAGCTGAAACGCGGACGGAGCCGATCGTGAGCGTGCTGCCGATCCTGCGCTGGCCCGATCCGCGCCTGGCCACCGCCTGCGCGCCGATAGGCCAGGTGACGCCAGAGATCGCGCGGCTGGCACAGGAAATGCTCGACACCATGTACGAGGCGCCGGGGCGCGGGCTGGCCGCGCCGCAGGTCGGCGTGCTGAAACGGCTGTTCGTGATGGATGTGAACGGCGCCGCCGGGCCGCGCAATCCGCGGATCTTCATCGACCCGGTGATCGAGGAGCGCGCCTCCGAAACCATGGTCGGCCCCGAGGGCTGCCTGTCGCTTCCCGGCATTGTCGCCGAAGTCCAGCGCGCGATCGAGATCACGCTGCGCTGGACCGATCTCGACGGCACCCGCCGGCGCGAGGTGCTGTCGGGCATCTCGGCGGTCTGCGCCCAGCACGAGATCGACCATCTCGACGGCATCGTCACCCTGAACCGGGTCGATGCCGGCCAGCGCAGCGAACTGGAAGCGGCCTACGGCGCATGATCCGGCCGATCCTGCCCTGGCCCGACCCGCGCCTCGCCACCCCGGCCGCGCCGGTCGAGGCCGTCACCGACGAGATCCGCGCGATCTGGGCCGACATGGTCGACACCATGGAGGCGATGCCCGGCCATGGCGTGGGCCTGGCCGCCAACCAGATCGGCGTGCTGCTGCGCCTGGCCGTGCTCGACTGCAACGAGACCCGCGGCGCGGCCGTAAGGCTGGCCAATCCCGAGATCGTGGCGGTCTCGGACGATCTGTCGGCCCATGACGAGGCCAGCCCCTGCCTGCCCGGGGTCGATGCCACCATCACCCGCCCCGCCCGGGTCACGCTGCGCTTCCTGAACGAGCAGGGCCAGCCCGAGACGCGCGAATTTTCCGGTCTCTGGGCGACCTCGGCCCAGCATCAGCTCGACCATCTTGCGGGCCGGATGTATTTCGACAATCTTTCAAAGCTGAAACGCGACCGCCTTCTGAAGAAGGCCCGGAAACTGGGGGCAGGCCGATGCGGGTGATCTTCATGGGAACCCCCGATTTCTCGGTGCCGGTGCTCGACGCGCTGGTCGCGGCAGGCCACGAGATCGCCTGCGTCTACACCCAGCCGCCGCGCCCCGCGGGCCGCGGCAGGAAGGACCGCCCGAGCCCGGTCCAGGCCCGCGCCGAAGAGCTGGGGCTGATGGTCCGCCACCCGAAATCGCTGCGCGCCGCGCCGGAACAGACGGCCTTCGCCGCGCTCGACCCCGATGTCGCCGTCGTGGTGGCCTACGGGCTGATCCTGCCGCGCGAGGTGCTCGAGGCGCCCTGCCGGGGCTGTCTCAACATCCATGCCTCGCTCTTGCCGCGCTGGCGCGGGGCGGCGCCCATTCACCGCGCGATCATGGCCGGCGATACCCAGACAGGCGTCTGCATCATGGAGATGGAGGAAGGGCTCGATACCGGGCCGGTGCTGATGCGCGAGACCACGGCCATCGGCCCCGAAGACACCACCGGCGCGCTCCATGACCGGCTGTCGACGATGGGCGCGCGGCTGGTCGTCGAGGCGCTCGAGCGGCTGCGCGATCTGCCCCGCGAACCGCAGCCCGCCGAGGGCGTGACCTATGCCGCCAAGATCGACAAGGCCGAGGCAAAGGTCGACTGGACCCGCCCCGCCCCTGAGGTCGCGCGCCATATCAACGGCCTCTCGCCCTTCCCCGGTGCCTGGTGCGATGTGGCGGGGGAAAGGCTGAAACTCCTGCGCGCCCGCGCAGTAGAGGCCCGCATGGTGGAGGACAGCGCCGCCCCCGGCACGGTTCTCGACGGGCTGACCATTGCCTGCGGCGAGGGCGCGGTCGAGATCCTAGAGGCCCAGCGCCAGGGCAAGCGCCCGATGAGCGCCGCCGAGATCCTGCGCGGCTTTCCCCTGCCCGAACGGCTGGACTGACCCCAACCCCGAAAGCCTTCCCGGCTCTGCCGGTGATGTTGTCCGACAATCGGCCCATGCCCCGGGGCGCAGGCCCCCGAACAAAACGCGAACAAGGCGCGGGGAAGGCGCCTCGTTCCGCATCCTGACGGCAGGATGGCCTCGCCCTGCCTCTGTCGGGCACCGCCTCCAACAACGTTCATGAATTCGCATCAAGAGCTTGACCATCACCGGGCCGCGTTCCCGATCATGCAGAGCCTGCCTTGGCAAGACGACACGACCGGCGCAGCCTTCAGGGCCTCGCCCCACAGGTGACAGCGCGACCGGGGGCGGTCTGCTGCGACTGGCGGACATCTCCCGGCCCGTGCCAGCCGCGTCAGAGCACCCGCGCACCGCCTTTGGAGATCGCGCCCCCAAGCTCCCGAGGCAGCGAAGCATCGGTGACCAACGTCAGGCCCGGCCGGAACGACGTCACAAGATCGCAATCGGTGCGACCGATCTTGCTTTGATCGGTCATCACCACCAACTCGTCGCTCTGGGCCATCATCGCGCGCTTGACGGCGGCAAAGCCCGGCACCGCCTCGGTGACGCCGTTGCAACTGACCGCCGAGGCCCCGATGAAGGCGCGCCCGACATGGAAGCGGCGCAGGAAGTCGACCGTGTCCGGGCCGATCACCGCCGCCTCGCGGGGCAGGAAATCGCCGGGGCACAGCCGCACGGTGGCGGCGTCGCTGCGGCCGAGAATCATCGCCACATTCAGGCTGTTTGTCAGCACCGTGACCGGCGTGCCGCCAAGCGACAGCCGCCGCGCCAGCTCCTGGGTCGTGGACCCGGCATCGAGCATGATGGTTGCTCCGGGCGGCACCAGCGTCGCGGCCTGCAGGGCGATCTCGGCGCGCTCCTGCTGGCGGTCGCGGCTGCGCGCGTCCACATCCGGGCGCTGCCCCGGCCCGACCGGAATGACGCCGCCGAAGGCTTTCGTGACCTGTCCCGTCGCCTGCAGCTCGGCCACGTCGCGCCGGATGGTCTCGGTCGCGACATGGAAATCCCGGGCCAGATCGCTGATCCGAAGATGCGATCTCAGCTTCAGTTCCATGAGAATTCTCTCATGTCGCTCCGCCTTGCGCAGACGGTGGCTCGGGGGAGGCATCGGCAGTCCTCTTGCAAGAAACGACATCCCGATCCTGCAACAAAAATATTGCAGTTACCACAAATTGATGCTGATCATGTGGCAGGTGCCACATTCCTCCGGAGGAGCGGAGGGATGATGCATATGGAGGAAAGCATGTTCGACACCACGTTCCGCGGCCTCGCCGCGGCATCCGCCATCGCCATGATCGCCGGAACGGCCCAGGCCCAGGACTGCCCGCATGGCGATCTCGATCCGATGTATTGCGACCGGGACGGCGACCTGGTCGCCGACGCGCCCGCCGAGGGGCTGCAGGATCCCGGCACGCTGGTCTTTGCCTATACGCCCGTCGAGGACCCGGCGATCTATGCCGATATCTGGGAGCCCTTCATCGAGCATCTCGAGGAGGCCACCGGCAAGGATGTCAGGTTCTTCGCCGTGCAGTCGAATTCGGCCGAGGTCGAGGCGATGCGCTCGGGGCGGCTGCATATCGCGGGCTTCTCGACCGGCCCCACGCCCTTTGCCGTCAACCTCGCGGGCGCCGTGCCCTTCGCGATCATGGGCTCGGACGAGGGCGAGTTCGGCTACGAGCTGCAGGTCTATACCCGCAAGGACAGCGGCATCGACAGCATGGAGGACCTTGCCGGCAAGCGCGTCGCGCATACCTCGCCGACCTCGAATTCGGGCAACCTGGCGCCCCGCGCGCTGTTTCCCAATCTCGGGGTGACGCCGGGCGAGGATTACGAGGTGGTCTATTCCGGCTCGCATGACCAGTCGATGCTGGGCGTCGTCGCCGGAGATTACGATGCCGCCCCGGTCGCCTCGGAAGTGGTCGACCGCATGGCCGAACGCGGGCTCTACGATCCAGAAGAGGTCAGGATCGTCTGGGAATCGAAACCCTTCCCGACCACATCCTTCACCTATGCCCATGATCTCGACCCGGCGCTGGTCGAGAAGATCCGGCAGGCCTTCTTCGATTTCGACTTCTCGGGGACCGCGCTGGGCGAGGAATTCTCGGGGGTCTCGAAATTCGTGCCGGTGACCTACCAGGAGGACTGGGCGGTGATCCGCGAGATCCAGGCCGCGAACGGGGTCCAATACACCCCCGAGGGCCTTGCCGCCGAATGAGGGCATCGCCCTCCGGGCGGGCCCGGGCGGCCCGCCTGCCATTTCCCGAACCCGGCCGTCCCGACGGAGCGCATGCATGCTGAAGATCACCGATCTCGTCAAACGATACGGCACCGGCGACCCGGTGCTGAAGGACCTCAACCTGACCATCGAGGGCGAGACCGTCGTCTCGGTGATCGGGTCCTCCGGCGCGGGCAAGAGCACGCTTCTGCGCTGTATCAACAAGCTGGTCGCACCGACCTCGGGCAGCATCGTGCTGAACGGCACCGAGCTGACCGGGCTGACCGGCCGCCAGCTGCGCGAGGCGCGGCGCAAGATCGGCATGGTGTTCCAGGGCTTCAACCTCGTCGACCGGCTGACGGTGATGGAGAATGTGCAGTCGGGGCGCCTGGGCTATCTCTCGACCTGGGCGGCGCTGACCCGGCGCTACCCGCGCGAGGAAATCCGCCATGCCTATGAACTGATGGAACGGGTCGGCATCGCCCATTACGCCGACAAGCGCGCCGACGAGCTGTCGGGCGGCGAGCGCCAGCGCGTCGGCGTCGTGCGCGCGCTGATGCAGCGCCCCGAGATCCTGCTGGCCGACGAGCCGACCGCCTCGCTCGACCCCAAGACCTCGGAACAGATCATGCAGCTGCTGCGCGACCTTGCGGGCGAACTGAAACTGCCGGTGCTGATCAATATCCACAATGTCAACGAGGCCAGGCTCTATACCGACCGGATCGTCGGCATGCGCTATGGCCGCATCATCTTCGACAGCGTGCCGGGCGACCTGACCGACGCGGCGATGGACGAGATCTATTCCGGCATCCCGTCACAGGACCGGGCGCAGGACCGGGCCGCGGATGCCGCCGCGGCCCCGAGGCTTGCCACATGAGCGCGCCCGCCGGTCCCGCCGCCCTGCCCGACCGCTGGTCGAAGCCCAGGATGATCCGCAACCCGGTGCTGCGATGGGCGCTGTGGCTGGTGGTCGCCGCCTATATCGTCGGCACCATCGCCACGCTGCCGATCGACTGGACCCGCGTCTCCGAGGGCTTCAGCCGCGCCGCACGGATCTTCGGCGGCTCGATACCGCCCAATTTCGAGCGCAGCGGGCTGCTGGTCGACGGCTTTCTCGAAAGCCTCAAGATCGCGGTCCTGGCCTCCTTCGGCGGGGTCCTGATCTCGGTTCCCGCCGCCTTCATGGCCGCGCGCAACATCGCCCCGCTGCCGGTCTTCTATCTCGGCCGCGCGCTGATCATCGTGGCGCGCAGCTTTCATCCGGTGATCGTGGCCATCCTCTTCGTCAAGGCGGTGGGCTTCGGGCCGCTGGCGGGCGTGCTGACGCTGATCGTCTATTCCATCGGCTTCGTCGCCAAGATGCTGGCCGAACGGATCGAGGAGATCGACTTCGGCCAGGTCGAGGCGCTGCGCGCCACCGGGGCGCCCTATCTGTCGGTGCTGTTCTACGCCATCTTCCCGCAGATCCTGCCGCGGCTGATCGGGCTGTCGATCTACCAGCTCGACAGCAACCTGCGCGCCTCGGCCATGATCGGCATCGTCGGCGCGGGCGGCATCGGCGCGACGCTGGCCAATGCCTTCGGACGCTACGACTACGATTTCGCCCTCGCCATCACCATCGTCATCGTCGGCGCGATCCTCGTCAGCGAGGCGATCAGCGGACAGATCAGGAAGCGGATATGACCGAGCAGGACCTGACGACCCGGCCCGCGCCGCTGCGCGAGGCCTTCCCGGAGGACTGGCACCGCTACACGCCGCGCCAGCAGATGGCACGCTATCTCGGCCTGCTCTTCGCCGCGCTGGTGATCGGCTGGTCCATCACCTCGATCGACGTGATCTGGGAATGGGTCTGGGATGCGCCGGTGCAGATGGCCGATCTCTTCGGCCGCATGGTGCCGCCCGATACCACCAATCTCGGCACCATTCTGCTTGTGCTGTGGGAGACGGTGAACATCGCCACCATCGCCACGCTGTTTGCGGTGCTGATTTCGCTGCCGGTGGCCTGGCTTGCGGCGCAGAACACCACGCCGAACCGCGCCACGCTGTGGCTCGGCCGGATCATCCTGGTGTCGTCGCGCTCGATCAACACCATCATCTGGGCGCTGCTCTTCGTCGCGATCTTCGGCCCGGGCATCGTGGCGGGCATCGCCGCGATCATGCTGCGGTCGGTCGGCTTCGTCGGCAAGCTTCTGGGCGAGGCGATCGAAGAGATCGACCCCCGTCCGGTCGAGGCGCTGCAGGCCACCGGCGCCTCGCGCACCAAGGTGATCCTCTATGCCATCGTGCCCCAGGTCATGCCCACCTTCTGGGCGGTGGCGATCCTGCGCTGGGACATCAACCTGCGCGAATCCACCGTGCTGGGCCTGGTCGGCGCGGGCGGCATCGGCCTCATCCTGCAATCGGCCATCGACACCTTCAAATGGCAGGAGGCGGCGACGGTGCTGCTGTGCATCCTCGGGCTGGTCCTCCTGGGCGAGATCGTCTCGGCCTGGCTGCGGCGGCGCATCCTGTGAGGCTGGGCGCGGAGGTCCTGCTGCCCGACGCAGCTGAGGCGGGCAGTCGCGATGCGGCCTGGGCCTTCGCCGCCTATCAGGCGATCCGGCCGCGGCTGCCCGACGCGCAGGCAGGCGGGGCCGCACGAGAGGTCGCCTCGCTCTCGGAGGCGGCCGAGGATGTCGACCTGGTCCTGCTCGATGCCTATGGCGTTCTGAATGTGGGCGAGACCCCGATCCCCGGCGCCGCCGCCCGGATCTCGGCGCTCCGCGCCGCGGGCAAACGCGTCGCGGTGGTCTCGAATTCGGCCGGCTATCCCAAGCGCCACATGATGGCCCGCTGGCAGCGGCTCGGCTTCGATTTCTCGGTCGCCGAAGTCACCTCCAGCCGCGAGGCGATGCTGGAGACCCTCGCGGGCGACACGCGACACTGGGGCATCATGCTGGACGACGCGCACGGCAGCGAGGATCTCGGAGATCTCAGGGTCAGCTTTCTCGGCGACGATCCCGGGACCTATGCCCGGGTCGACGGCTTCCTGCTGATCGGTGCCTCGGGCTGGAACGAGGCGCGCCAGAGCCTTCTGGCACAAGCCCTTGCCGCCCGGCCGCGGCCGGTCTTCTGCGGCAATCCCGATCTGGTGGCCCCGCGCGAGGCCGGGCTGTCGCTGGAACCGGGCTACTGGGCGCACCGGCTGGCCGATGCCACGGGACAGGCGCCGGCCTTCTGCGGCAAGCCCTTCCCGTCGGTCTTCGACCTGGCCCGCCTGCGCGCCGGAGCGGGCATTCCGCCAAACCGGGTGCTGATGGTGGGGGACACGCTGCATACCGATATCCTCGGCGCCCAGGCGCTTGGCTATCGCAGCGCTCTGGTGACGGGTCATGGCGCGCTGAAATCCCTGTCATGCCAGTCCTGCTGTCGCGAGGCGGGCATCCATCCGGATTTCGTGATGACGTCGATCTGAGACCACGACGGCGCGCGGTATCCGGCAACCGCCCCGACCCGTCGGATGTTCGCGGCGTCTTCGCGGTCATGACGGGCTTTCGGGAAAGGGCAATGACGATGCGCCGGATGGCCCAATGCGGCCTTCCGGTCTTCGCGACGCATCCGGCAACGGTCCTGAGAGCCGATTGCGTGGCGCGGAGACCGGAGGTGGCGCGATCTTCATCTGTCGCAGCGCCCGGCGGCACTGGCGGCCATTGCGCGGTCTTTCGCAAGCCACCAACCGGCGCAAGGGCGTCGGGCTGCGGCCGGAACGGCGGGCCGGGTCCGGGGCAGCACAGCTTTCAGGAAACGGACCCGCGACGAAAATTCGGCGCCAAAATCCGGGGCCGTGAAAACGATGGAAAGCCTGCCTCGGGGAAGGCAAACCGCACGGGAAAGTCGTGAAAAGACGACAGCCGCCGTCGGATCAGGATCGTCTTAGGCGGCCTCAAGGACCGGAGCCTGGGCGCGGCAGGATGCGACCGGCATCATGACAGCCTCGGTTCGAAAACGCCGGCGTTTTCCGGCGCAGCGCCCCGAAACGCGCGCTCTGCCGAACCGCTCTGGCAAAACCCCTGCGCGCGCCCCATATTCGGGCCATGGGCATTGTCTTTCTTCTCATCGTCGGGGCTGCGGCCGGTTTCCTTGCCACCCGGATCATGCGGGTCGAGGCCGATATCCTGACGACCGTCGCGCTCGGCGTGTTCGGCGCATTGATCGGCGGGCTGCTGATCCGCATCCTGCTGACCATCACCGGCGCGCTGGCCGGTCTTGTCGGCGCGGTGCTGGGCGCGATGGCCCTGATCTGGGCCTACCAGACCTATATCGGCCGGCGCTGAGGCTCAGAGGCTCGCTTCGACCCGGAACCCCTCGGGGATGTCGTCCCGGCCCTCCAGCACCAGAGCGGCCATCAGCTCGCCCACCTTCGGCGCCAGCCCGATCCCGATCTTGAAGCCGCCATTGGCCACGAAATGCCCCGGCCGTCCGGGCCAGCCGCCCAGCATCGGCGCGATGGTCCTGGCGCGCGGCCGCACCCCGGCCCAGCGCTCGATCACCTCGGCACCCGCCAGCGCCGGACAGACCGCCCGCGCCCGGTCGATCACCGCGTCGAGCCGGGCATCGGTGCTGTAGGGATCGTCGAACTCGCGCTCGGAGGTCGAGCCGACGGCGACCGTGCCATCGGCATGGGGCACGATCAGCACGCCCTCGGCATAGACCTGCGGCACCGCGCCCGCGTCATGCGCGAGGATCGCCGCCTGCCCCTTGACGCCGCTGCCGACCTGATGCCCGAGATCGGCCGACAGCTCGGCCAGCCCCGGGTAGCCGGTGGCCCAGATCACCCGCCCCTCAAGCGGGCCCTCGGCGCCGCAGGAAACCTCGCCGCCCTGCGCGCGGACGGCCTCGGCCAGCGCCGCGCAGGCCTCCCGGGGCGCGATCCGGGCCGAGAGCGTGTCATGGACCAGCCAGCCGGAGGGCGTCTCGGGCACCAGTCCCCGGGCCTCGTCGGCGCGGATCACCTGCCAGCTTGCCTGCCCCTGCCAGAGCGTCCCGGCCTCGAGCGCACGGTCGCGGGCGCGGGCCAGCGCCTTTTCACCGGCGATCGGCTGATAGCGCCCGACCCGGCCATAGCCGGTGCTGTGGCCGCTTTCGGCCTCGACCTCCGCCCAGAACGCCGCCGAGGCGATCAGGCTTTCGAACTGGAACTGCTTCTTGGGGTTCCACTGCTCGGGCACATGCGGGCTGAGCGCGCCGACCGGCGTGCCGCTGGCCCCCGCCCCGGGATGCGACCATTCGACGACGCGCACCCTTGCGCCGCGCCGCGCGCAGGCATAGGCCGAAGAGAGCCCGAAAACCCCTGCCCCCATCACAGTTACGTCGACCCGTGCCATCCGTTCCGCCCTCTTGCCCCGAAGAATCCGCCAGCGGTCTAGGCGATCCGCGGCCCCGTGACCAGCGCGCCGGGATCGACTGGCGCGAGGACGGGGTGCCGGTCTCGACCCGGTTCGACGATCCCTATTTCTCGATCGCCGACGGGCTGGCCGAGACCCGCCATGTCTTTCTTGATGGCAATGGCCTGCCCGGCCGCTTTGCCCCGGGCTTTCACATCGCCGAGCTGGGCTTCGGCACCGGGCTGAACCTGCTGGCGGCGCTGATCGCCTGGCGCGGGGCGGGGGGGAAAGGCCCGTTGCGCTTTACCAGTTTCGAGGCCTTCCCGATGAGCGCCGAGGCCATGGACCGCGCGCTGTCGGCCTTTCCCGAGGCCCGCGCCGTGGCCGACCCGCTGATCGCCGCCTGGGCGCAGGGCGCGCGCCGGATCGAGACCGACGGGCTCATCGCCGAGATCGTCGAGGGCGATGCGCGCGAGACCCTGCCCGCCTGGGACGGCCGGGCCGATGCCTGGTTTCTCGACGGCTTCTCGCCCGCCAAGAACCCCGAGCTCTGGTCGCCCGAGCTGATGGCCGAGGTTGCCCGCCATACCGCCCCCGGCGGCACCGCCGCCACCTATACCGCGGCCGGCTTCGTCCGCCGCGGTCTGGCCGAGGCGGGCTTCGAGGTGACCCGCCAGCCCGGCTTCGGCCGCAAGCGCCACATGAGCGTGGCCCGCCTGCCATGACCCGACCCCGATGACCCAGCAGAACACCCGGCTCGGCATCCTGCTGATGATCGCCACGACCTTCGTCTTCTCGGCGCAGGACGTGCTCTCGCGGCATCTGGCGGATCACTACAACATCCCGATGGTGGTGATGATCCGCTACTGGTTCTTCGCCGCCTTCGTGATGGTGCTGGCGCGGCGCAACGCGGGCAGCCTGTCGGCGGCGGCGCGCACCCGGATGCCGGTGCTGCAGGCGCTGCGCGGGCTGGTGCTGGTGGCCGAGATCTGGGTGATGATCGCGGCCTTCACCCATCTCGGCCTGATCGAGAGCCATTCGGTCTTTGCCTCCTACCCGCTGATGATCGCGGCGCTGTCCGGGCCGGTCCTGGGCGAGAAGGTCGGCTGGCGGCGCTGGTGCGCGATCGGCGTCGGCTTCGCAGGCGTTCTGGTGATCCTCGCGCCGGGACTGCGGGTGTTCTCGCCGCTGGCGCTGATCCCGCTGGCGGCCGCGACGCTGTTCGCCATCTACGGGCTTCTCACCCGCTATGTCGCCCGCGAGGACAGTGCCGCGACCAGTTTCTTCTGGACCGGCACCACCGGCGCCGTCGCCGCCACCCTCGCCGGGGTCTGGAGCTGGGAGCCGATGACCGGCCCCGACTGGGGCTTCATGGCCGGGCTCTGCATCTCGGGCGCGCTGGGGCATTTCCTTCTGATCAAGACCTATGAAGTGGCCGAAGCGAGCGCGGTGCAGCCCTTCGCCTATCTGCAGCTCGTCTTCGCCTCTGCCTTCGGGCTGGCGGTCTTCCACGAAACACTGCGCGCCAATGTCGTGGCAGGCGGGGCCATCGTGGTGGCGGCGGGACTGTTCACCGCCTGGCGCGAGAGGGTGCGGGCAAGGCGGGCGGCCGGATCCGGGCCGTCCTGAGCTCCGGGTCGGGGGCGCCCATAAGAGGCCCCGGACCAAGCATCCAGCCGGCCCGATCCCCGGCCGATCAACGAGGGGGACCTACCGCGAACGACGGCAAGCCCTTGAGGCCACTGTCCCGGGACCTGAACCCAAAGGCGCGCCCGGCCCGGGCGCGCGAGCACTTGCAGGCTCTCGCGTTGCAAGGCACAGGGCCGGGCAGGCGAGGCCAAGGGCTGGGCGGGCAGGACCGAAAGCACAGCCGGGGCACCTCAGCCGGCCGACGCGGCCCCGCCCCCGAAGACCGGCACTCAGTTCGACTTCAGCTCTTTCGAGAGGCTGAGCGCCCCGGTCCTGCCCGCCAGCCTCGCCCGGTAGATCGGCAGCGATTCCGTGACCCGCATCACGTAATTCCGGGTCTCGGTGAAGGGGATCAGCTCGATCCAGTCGATCACGTCCACCCCGGCCGCGCGCGGATCTCCCTGTTCGGCGATCCAGCGATGCGCCCGGCTGGGGCCGGCATTATAGGCCGCGGCGACCAGCACCGGATTGGGCCCGAACTCCTCGACCAGATGCGACAGATAGGCCGCACCGAGACGCGCGTTATAGGCCGGATCGGCGGTCAGGGCAGAGCTGGAATAGCGCACCGACAATTCGTCGGCCATCGCCTTGGCGGTGGTCGGCATCAGCTGCATCAGCCCCAGAGCCCCCGCCCCGCTGGCCACGCTCGGGTCGAACTCGCTTTCGCGGCGCACGATCGACAGCACCAGCTCGGTCGGGACCGGATGGCGGCTGCGGGCGATCCCGGTGACCGGGAAATAGGCCTCGACCATGACATTGCCGGTCGCGGCCGCGGTCTTGGCGATGCGCAGCGCGATATGGTGGTCGTTCAGTTCCAGCGCCAGCCCGGCCAGCGCGCGCTGCCCGGCCGGATCGACGCTTTCGGCCAGATGGGTCAGGAACATCTCGACGAGGTTCTGCTCGTCCGCCTCATGCAGCAGCAGGGCCGCCGCGATCACCGAGCTGCGGGCAAAGGGCTGGGCGCGCCAGTCGGGGTAATAGTCTTTCCCGGTCAGCGAGGGGTCCATGGCAATGCCGCCGCGCTCGGCCGACAGAAGCCCGTAGAAACTGGTCTGGAACTGCGCCCCCATCGCATAGGCGGCGCGGGCCTCCTGCGGATGGCCCATCGCCTCGAGCGCGCGGCCTTCCCAATACCCTGCCCGGCCAAGGCTGATCGGGGTCCTGACCGCCGCCTCGAAGGCGCGGAAATGTTTCAGCGCGGTCTCGGGCCGGTCGAGGAAGCGCAGCGCGATGAAGCCCGACAGCCATTCCAGCTCGGCATAGCTTGCCCCGGCGCGCAGGTGGTGGCGGGCGGCGAGGCGATAGGCGAGCTTCGGGTCGCCCTCGCGCAGCACCTGATGGGCATAGTACCGCCGCCACCCGGCCCAGCGCGCGGGACGGCCGAGGCTTTCGGCAGATCCGCTGCGCGCGTCCAGAAGCGCGATCGCATCCTCGCCCCGGCCCTTGCGGGTGCGCCACATGAAACGCTCATAGGCCAGCCCCGGATCGTCGCTCAGCGAGGCGGGCACCGCCGCGATAAGGGCATCGACGCCGGGGGTCTGGTTGCGCAGCGCGATCCGCGCCGCGGCAAGCTTCTGCCAGCCCTCGGGCACGAGGCTCAGCATCCGACCGGCCGAAATGTCATGCCCGTCCCAGAGCAGCGCATCGAGCCGGGCGGTGTGATGGCCCGCAAGCGCACGGCCGTAGCGTGCCAGAAACGCCGATTGCACCGGCTCGGCAAGCGGCAGCCTGCGCCAGGCCGATACCGCAACCGCCTCGGCCTTGCCCCTGCGGCCCAGCGCGGCCTCGGCCTCGGCCAACCGCAGCGCGCCCTCGCCGGTCACCGGATCGCGGGACCCGAAAAAGGCCACGATGGCGGTCGGATCGTCGCTGGCCGCGATGACGCCCTCTGCCTCGCTCCGGACCTTGCCAAGCCCCGGCCAGTCGGGATTGCGGGCCAGAAAGGCGCGGTACTCCTCAAGGCGGCCTTCGCCCGCCCGAAGCCGCCGCCACTCGACGATGTCGAGCGCGACCTGACCGGCCGGGCGCGCAAGCTGACGGGCCTCGGCCCAGCGGTCGGCGCGCACCGCGACCATGGCCTTGGCCAGCGCGCTTTGATCGGCCGCGCACACGGGAGAGGCGAGCGAAATCAGGAAGGCAAGGATCAGGACGCGCATGTCGGAACGGGATCGGCAGGGAAAGAGGGGCAAAGTCTCACGCGGTGCTCCATGCAGGCGATTCACAAACTTGGCAACGGCCCGCCGGCGCTATAGGGTCCGGCGCGCTGCGCGGGCGCGCGACTCGCGCCCCGATGAAACACACAAGTGATGAGGAGCGTGTCATGATACAAGGGTCCCTTCCAGCCCTGGTGACGCCGTTCAAGGACGGCGCGGTGGATTTCGACACGCTCAAGCGTCTGGTCGAGTGGCAGCTGGCCGAAGGCAGCCACGGTTTCGTGCCGGTCGGCACCACCGGCGAAAGCCCGACGCTCAGCCATGCCGAACATGAGGCCGTGATCGAGGCGGTGGTGAAGACCGTCGATGGCCGGGTGCCGGTGGTCGCGGGCGCGGGCTCGAACAACACCGCCGAGGCGGTGCGCTTCATGCAATATGCCGAAGAGGTCGGGGCCGATGCCGCGCTGGTGGTCACGCCCTATTACAACAAGCCGACCCAGGCCGGCATGATCCGGCATTTCACCGAGCTGCATGACTGCTGCACCCTGCCGATCATCATCTACAACATCCCCGGCCGCTCGGTCGTCGACATGACCCCCGAGACCATGGGCGAACTGGCCAAGCTGCCGCGCATCGTCGGCGTCAAGGACGCGACCGGCGATCTGGCGCGGGTGCCGAAACAGCGGATCACCTGCGGCCCCGATTTCCTGCAGCTTTCGGGCGAGGACGGCACCGCGCTGGGCTTCAACGCCCATGGCGGGCGGGGCTGCATCTCGGTCACCGCGAATGTGGCGCCCCGGCTCTGCGCCGAGTTCCAGGAGGCGACGCTTGCGGGCGACTACGCAAAGGCGCTGGAGTTGCAGGACCGGCTGATGCCGCTGCATATCGCGATCTTCCTCGAACCCGGCGTGTCCGCGGCGAAATACGCGCTGTCCCGGCTGGGCAAGTGCAGCGACGAGGTCCGCTCGCCGCTGGTCGGGCTGACCCAGGGCACCAAGGACCGGATCGACGCCGCCCTGCGGCATGCCGGCCTGCTGAACTGAGCGGGCCTGGCGAGGTGGGACCGGACGCGTTGCGCCCGGGCGAGCTGGCGGCCGGGGATCTCGGCCCCGCCGACGGCCCGGCGCTGCGCGTCATCGGCCGGGCCCGGACCCCATGGGGGCCGGATGACTGCCCGAAGAATATCGGCAGGGCGCGCGAAAGGGGCGCGCCCGCCACACTCGAGATCGACCCCGCCTTCGCCCCGGCGCTGAGGGGGCTGTCCGTCGGCCAGCCGGTGATCGTGCTGTACTGGATGGACCGGGCGCGCCGCGACCTGCTGGTGCAGGCGCCCCGCCATGTCGACGGGCCGCGCGGCAGCTTTGCCCTGCGCTCGCCGAACCGGCCGAACACCATCAGCCAGTCGACGGTCAGGATCACCGCGCTCGACGCCGAGACCGGGCAGGTCGAGATCGATGCGCTTGACTGTTACGACGGCACGCCGCTCATCGACATCAAGCCATGGCTGCCGTCGATCGACCTGCCGCCGGGCGAACCCGGCTAGCCCTACTCGACCGTCACCTCGATCGGCTCGGACATCACCGGCGGATCGTGCGGCACATGGTTAGCATCGCCCAGCAGCAGCCAGAGACTGTGGGTTCCGGGCGCGAGCTCGAGCGTGGTTTCGGTCTGGCCGCCGCCGAAATGGATGTGATGATCGTCGGCGGGGATCGCATGCGCGACATCGACCTCGTCCTGCGGCAGATCGACGATCAGGTGGTGATGGCCGCTGGCGGGGGTGTCGGTACCGGCCGGGACCACCTCCATGCCCTCGATGCCGAAGACCACCGTCACCGGCGAAGAGACCGTGGCACCGTCTTCGGGGCTGATGATGAACACCCGCGCGCCCTCGGGCGAGGGCGTCCGGAGATCCTCGGCCAGCGCGGGCAGCGCCAGCGCCGTCAGCGCGGCGAATGCCAGAGACGGGACAGCGAATGAAGCGGCGGAGCGAGCTTGCATGGGTTCCTCCCTTCCAGTGCATGCCGAAAGGACGATCCGGTTGCCCGGACCGGCCTGTGCATATCAGCTAGCCCGGCCCCGGACCGGATCAATCCGGCGCGCATTCCGGAAAGGCCGGTCGGACATGCCCGTCGGGCATGCTGGAGGCAAATACCTTGGGGCGCACCGGCACCACAACCGACTGTCACCATTCACGTGGCGCGCCCCAAGTACCATTGCACCGCATACAGGGCCAGATACGCGACCCTTACACAGGATCGGCAACACCACGTCGATCCATGACCGCCATATAGCACGTCGATTCGGGCCTTGGTCGGGAAGAATTATGATAAAATTTAAGACGTCTTCTAAGAGCCGCTGGCCGTGACCCTGCGTCACCTTGGGCAGCCGTTTCCGCAGCGGAGCGCCTTCTTATGCGGGTGATGCAGGGCGTCCGTGCGCGCGGACCGGCGCGTTGCGCCCGGACAGATCCGGACCCGTTTCGGCCCCGGAACCGGTGAGCCCGCCGCATCCGCGCCGCAATTCAGCAGCGAAAGACCGGCTCCGCCCGGTTTTTCGAAACGCAACAGCAGCTCCAACGCGGATGCGGCCCTTTCAAGCCCGACCGCGATGGCTTATATCGCCTCCACCATGGCCAAAGCGAAGACAGATCCGAATTACAAGGTGATCGCCGAGAACCGGCGGGCCCGCTACGATTACGCCATCGAGGACGACCTCGAATGCGGGATCATGCTGCAGGGCTCCGAGGTCAAGTCGCTGCGCGAGAACGGCGCCAATATCGCCGAAAGCTATGCCTCGGTCGAGGATGGCGAGCTTTGGCTCGTCAACGGCTATGTTCCGCCCTTCGAGCAGGCCCGGACCTGGGGCCATGACGAACGCCGCCGCCGCAAGCTTCTGGTCAGCCGCAAGGAAATGGCGCGGCTCTGGTCCGACACCCAGCGCAAGGGCTTCACGCTGGTGCCGCTGGTGCTGTATTTCAACCACAAGGGCCTGGTGAAGCTGAAGATCGGCATCGCCAAGGGCAAGAAGACCCAGGACAAGCGCGATACCGAGGCCAAGCGCGACTGGCAGCGCCAGAAGGCCCGGCTTTTGAAGGATCACGGCTGACCCGCCTTGCCTCGGCTCTGGCGCCGTTTTAAGGAAAACGGTGTCTGCGCAGCCGGAGGGGGAGGTCATGAGCTACGACGATCCGAAAACGCTGGTCTCGACGGACTGGCTTGCGGCGCATCTGAACGATCCCGATCTCAGGATCCTCGATGCCTCCTGTCGGCCGGTCTTTCCCACCGACACCCCGCGCGATCCCGTTGCCGAATATCAGGCGGCCCATATCCCCGGCGCGCGCTTCTTCGATATCGACGAGATCTCCGACCAACGCTCGGACCTGCCGCATATGGCGCCGCCGCCCGAAAAGTTCATCAGCCGTCTGCGCGCGATGGGCGTGGGCGACGGCCACCAGGTGGTGGTCTATGACAGCGCGGGGCTGTTCTCGGCCGCCCGCGTCTGGTGGACCTTCCGGCTGATGGGCAAGACCGACATCGCGGTGCTGGACGGCGGCCTGCCGAAATGGCGGGCCGAGGAGCGTCCGCTCGAGGACATGCCGCCGGTCGTGCGCGACCGCCACATGACGGTGCAGCGCCAGGCCGGGCTGATCAAGGACGTGACCCAGGTCGCCGCCGCCTCGAAGCTTGGCGATTACGAGATCGTCGATGCCCGCGGGGCCTCGCGCTTCGAGGGCACCGACCCCGAACCGCGGCCGGGGCTGCGCTCGGGCCATATCCCGGGCTCGAAGAACGTGCCCTTCGCCACCCTGCTGAATGCCGATGGCACGATGAAAAGCCCCGAGGCGCTGAAAGCCGTGTTCGAGGCCGCCGGGGTCGACCTTCGGAAACCGGTCATCACCTCCTGCGGCTCGGGCGTGACCGCCGCCATCCTCAGCCTCGCGCTCGAGGTGATCGGGCATCGCAACCATTCGCTCTATGACGGCTCGTGGTCGGAATGGGGCATGTATGGCGACCTTCCGGTCGAGACGGGACCTGCCCGATGCTGAGCCGACTTTCCCCGCAAAGCCCCGACAAGATCATCGGGCTGATGCAGCAGTTCCGCGCCGACCCGCGCGCGGACAAGATCGACCTTGGCGTCGGCGTCTATCGCGATGCCCAAGGCCGGACCCCGGTGATGCGGGCGGTCAAGGCCGCCGAAGAGACGCTGTGGCGGACCCAGGACAGCAAGGGCTATGTCGGGATCGAGGGCGATCCGGCCTTTCTCGAGGCGATCGGGACGCTGGTTCTGGGCGATGCCGTGCCCGCGGAACGCATCGCCGCGGTCGGGACGCCGGGCGGCACCGGCGCGGTGCGGCAGGCGCTGGAGCTGGTGCGGCTGGCCGATGCCGGGGCACGGGTCTTCATCCCGGCGCCGTCCTGGCCCAACCATGCCGCCATCGTGAATTTCCTCGGGCTCGGCGAGGCCGCCTACCGCTATTACGACGGCGCGGCCCATGCGCTCGACCTCCCGGGCCTTCTGGCCGATCTCGAGACCACCGGCCCGGGCGATGTGGTGATCCTGCATGGCTGCTGCCACAACCCCACCGGCGCCGAGCTGACGCTGGCGGACTGGGCCGCGATTGCCGAGGTGCTGGGCCGCACCGGCGCGCTGCCGCTGGTCGATCTGGCCTATCTGGGCTTCGGAGACGGGCTCGAGGCCGATGCCGCCGGTTTGCGGCTGCTGGCCGGGGCGCTGCCCGAGATGCTGATCTCGGTCAGCTGTTCGAAGAATTTCGGGCTTTACCGCGAACGCGTGGGCGCGGTTCTGGCGCTGTCCCCGAATGCGGCGGCGCGCGATCTGGTGCGGGGGAACCTCTCGAACCTCAACCGCCAGAACTTCGCCTTCCCGCCCGATCACGGCGCCCGCGTGGTGACCGGGATCTTGGGCGATGCCGCGCTGCGGGCCGACTGGGCCGCCGAGCTGGAAACCATGCGCAGCCGGATCGAGACCCTGCGCCGAACGCTGGCCGACCGGCTGCGCGACACGAGCGGCTCCGACCGCTTTGCCTTCCTCGCCGGGCAGAAGGGGCTGTTCTCGCTGATCGGCGCGACCCCGGATCAGGTCACGGCGATGCGCGAGACCCATGGCGTCTATCTGATCGGCGACGGACGGATCAACCTCGCCGGACTGTCCGAGACCAATATCCCGAAAGTGGCCGAGGCGATGCTGGCCGCCGGGCTCTGACAGGCCCGGGACGCTTTCACAGCCCACGGGCATGACAGCCACGAAAGAAAACGGCGGGGAATTCCCCGCCGTTCCCATTTTCACCCCGGGGGTCCCGGCTCAGCTGTGATAGGCCGCCTCGCCATGGCTGGTGAGGTCGAGGCCCTGACGTTCGCTGTCGGCATCGACCCGCAGGCCCACGATCATGTCCACGATCTTGTAGGCGATCAACGAGACGACACCGCACCAGACGATGGTCACAAGCACGGCTTCGGCCTGGATGATGGTCTGGCCGATGGTGCCGACACCCTCGGCAAAGCCCTGGCCGCCCAGCGCCTCGCCGCCCAGCAGACCGGTGCCCAGAGCGCCGACGATGCCGCCCACGCCATGCACGCCGAAGACGTCGAGGCTGTCGTCATAGCCGAACTTGGTCTTCACGGTCGACACGAAGAAGTAGCAGATCGGCGACACGACGAAGCCCAGGATGATGGCACCGACCGGACCGAGCTGACCGCAGGCGGGGGTAATGGCAACGAGGCCCGCGACCATGCCCGAGGCGGCGCCAAGCATCGAGGCCTTGCCGCGGGTCAGACCCTCGACGGCGGCCCAGGACAGGATCGCGGCGGCGGTGGCAACGAAGGTGTTGATGAAGGGCAGGCCGGTGAAGGCGTTGGCTTCCAGGTTGGACCCGGCATTGAAGCCGAACCAGCCGATCCACAGCATCGAGGCACCGACCATGGTCAGGGTCATCGAATGGGGCGCCATGTTCTCCTTGCCCAGGCCGATGCGGGGCCCGATCAGGATCGCACCGATCAGCGCCGCGATACCGGCATTGATGTGGACCACGGTGCCGCCCGCGAAATCGAGAGCGCCGAGGTTATACAGCAGGCCCGCACCGTCCCAGACCATGTGGGCGATCGGGAAATAGCAGAAGGTCGTCCACAGCCCGACGAACAGCAGCACGGCCGAGAATTTCATCCGTTCGGCGAAGGCACCGACGATCAGCGCCGGCGTGATGACGGCAAAGGTCATCTGGAACGCGATGAAGACATATTCGGGGATGACGACGCCGTCGGTGAAGGTCGCGGCGGTCGAATCGACGGTGACGCCCGACAGGAACAGCTTGCCGAAGCCGCCCCAGAACGGCGAGCTGCCGCCGCCGAAGGCGAAGGAATAGCCCCAGAAGACCCAGATCACCATCATCATGCCGGCGATCAGCGTGCTCTGCATCAGCACCGACAGCATGTTCTTCTGGCGCACGAGGCCGCCGTAGAACAGCGCGATGCCCGGCATGGTCATGAAGAGGACGAGGATGGTCGCGGTCATCATCCAGGCGGTATCGCCCTTGTCCATGATCGGTGCGGCCTCGGCGACCTCCTGTGCCAGCGCCGGAAGCGCGGCGGCCGTCGCGGTCAGCGCCGCCAGGCCGAGAATATGTTTGATATTCGCCATGTTCGTTGTCTCTCTATCCCTGATACGTCCGCGTCACACCGCGTCTTCGTTGGTTTCGCCGGTCCGGACCCGCACCGCCTGGTTCACGTCCAGGACGAAGATCTTGCCGTCGCCGATCTTGTCGGTCTTGGCGGTATTGGCGATGGTTTCGACGACCTGGTCAGCCATGGCCGAGGTCACCACGATTTCGAGCTTCACCTTGGGAACGAAGTTCACGGCATATTCCGCACCGCGGTAGATCTCGGTGTGTCCGGACTGCGAACCGAACCCCTTGATCTCGGTCACCATCATGCCGCGCACGCCGATTGCAGTGAGAGCTTCCCTCACCTCCTCCAGCTTGAACGGCTTGATTGCAGCAATGATGAGTTTCACGTTGTGCCCCTTCCGTTGAGCAGGTCGCCCCTGCGGGTTTTCACAGGGGCAAGGAAGGGCCGCGAAGCCGCCTTGAGACAAGCTGATCGAGGCCGCAAGCCGAACGCAAAACGGGAGTTGTTGCACAACTTTTGCACAAACGCGGCCTTTCGCCTGCATTTTGGGCAGTTCGAGAACCGATCACGGGACGCCTTCGACCTCCACAATCCGGCCCTTCCGGGATATGGTGCCGCCAAAAGGCAAACGAGGCAGTCGACAGTTATGGGCAGCACGGGACGCAGGCCGCCGCCGCTGGTGGCGGATCGGCGCTATCCGAAGAAAACCAAGCGCAAACCGCAGCCGCGCAACCGCAAGCCCCGATCCCGCAATGGCGGCGGCGGAGGCGGGCGACGCGGCGGGGTCCGGCGCAGCAATCCGATCCTGCGCGCGATCAGGGCGTTCTTTCGCAGGCTGTTCCGCTCGATCCTCGGGACCGGTCTGCGGCTGGCGCTGCTGGGCGCGCTCGCGCTCGGCTGCGCGGTCTTCTATTTCTATCAGCAACTGCCCGAGATGACGGCGCTTCTTGACGGGCGCAATCGCGGCTCGGTCACCCTGCTCGACCGCGACGGCAAGGTCTTCGCCTGGCGCGGCGAACAGTTCGGCGGCCAGATCACCGCCACCACCGTCGCCCCGGCGCTGAAGAATGCCGTGGTCGCGACCGAGGACCGGCGCTTCTACCGCCATTTCGGCATCAGCCCGCGCGGCATTGCCGGCGCGATCCGGATCAACCTCTCGGAGGGCCGCGGCCCGCTTTCGGGCAATGGCGGATCGACCATCACCCAGCAGACCGCCAAGCTGCTCTGCCTCGGCGTGCCCTATGATTCGAAGACCTGGAAGAACGAGACCGCCTACGAGGCCGACTGCCGCCGCACCACGCTGGGCCGGAAGATCAAGGAAGCGCTCTATGCGATGGCGATGGAGGCCAAGTATTCCAAGGACGAGATCCTGACGATCTACCTCAACCGCGCCTATCTGGGCGCGGGCACCCGCGGCTTCGAGGCCGCCGCCCAGCGCTATTTCGGCAAATCCGCGAACCAGGTGAACATCTCGGAGGCGGCGATGCTGGCCGGGCTGCTGAAGGCGCCCACCACCTATGCCCCGACCAACAACCTCAAGCGTTCGCGCAACCGGGCGAACCTCATCGTCGGCCTGATGCAGGACCAGGGCTATATCACCCCCAAGCAGGCCGCCCTTGCCAAGGCCAATCCGGCGCAGCTGTCCGAAGCCGCCGAAGCCCGCGCGGGCGGGTATTTCGCCGACTGGGTGATGGGGGCGGGGCCCGACTTTTTGACCCGCGACACCACCGAGGATGTCATCATCCGCACCACCTTCGACCCGCGCATCCAGAAAGCCGCCGAGACCGCGCTGAAGGAGGTGTTCGAAAACAAGGTCAAGGAGGGCTCGAAGGCCGAGGCGGCGATCATCGTGATGTCGGCCGACGGCGCGGTCCGGGCCATGGTCGGCGGCCGCAAGACCGCGATCGGCGGGTTCAACCGGGCAACGATGGCGCTCCGGCAGACCGGCTCGGCGTTCAAGCCCTTCGTCTATGCCGCCGCGCTCGATCTGGGCTACACGCCCAATGCGACCGTGGTGGACGAGCCCTATACCATCAACGTGCCCGGCTCGGGCCCCTATTCGCCCGAGAATTACGACCACAAGTTCCGCGGCCGCGTCACCCTGACCGAGGCGCTGCAGCATTCGCTGAACATTCCCGCGGTGAAGGTCTCCGAGGCCGTCGGCCGCGAGAATGTGCGCCGGATCGCGCATGATTTCGGGCTGAAGGCGGATCTGGCCGACGGGCCGGCCCTGGCCCTCGGCGCCTCGGAATCGACGCTGATCAACATGACCGGCGCCTATGCGGGCATCCTCAACGGCGGCTCGAGCGTCACCCCCTACGGGCTGACCGAGCTGAAGTTGAAGGGCGACCGCGAGCCGCTGATGGGGCAGGAAGGCGGCATGGGAGAGCGGGTGATCTCGGAGCGGGCGGCGCGCAGCCTTGTCTACATGATGTGGCGGGCCGTCGAGGCGGGTACCGGCCACCGCGCCAAGCTGGCGGGCCGACAGGTCGCGGGCAAGACCGGCACCACCTCGGCCGCCCGCGACGCCTGGTTCATCGGCTTTTCGGCGGATTACGTGGCCGGGGTCTGGATGGGCTATGACGACAACACCCCGCTTCGGGGCGTGACCGGCGGCGGGCTTCCGGCCGAGATCTGGCACGAGACCATGCAACGCGTCCAGGAGGGCGTGCCGCCGCATCCGCTGCCGATGCTGGTGCCGCAAGAGCCGTCTTCGGCGGTCGCGGCAAGGGACGGCGGCGATCGGGGCGGCAATGTCGCCGAGAACATCCTGCGCAGCGTGCTGGGCGCCTTCACCGGGCGCAACTGAGGCGCCCTACGGCCAAGGGCGCCAGGCAGAACAGAAAAGGCCCCGGCAGATGCGCCGGGGCCTTTTACGTTTTTTCGGAAACCGGAAGGGGCGTCAGCCCGCCGAACGCAGGTCGCGGGTCAGCGCGCCGATATCGCCGCGCCGCTTGTCCAGCATGGCGCCGATCTCGGTCCGCTCGCTGGCCAGCATGTTCACGCCTTCGATGAAGATGTTGAAGAACTTGTCCTTGCCCGAGCGGTCGGAGACCAGGAAGACGACCTCGACCGGCGACTGGCCGCGCAGCTGCGCGGTCGATTTCACCTCGTAGAAGGTCTTTACCTGCCGCGCCCGGTCGACCTTGATTTCGCCACCGATGAATTCGCGGAAGCGACGGCCGTATTTGCGGGCGATATAGCCCTGGAAGGCATCGGTAAAGGCGTTCAGCTGCGCCTGGCTGGCCTGCCGCGCGGCAACGCCCAGGACCGAACGCGCGATCACCGGCACATCGGCATAGCGCGAAAAGATCCGTTCGAATTCCGGGATCATCTGGGCTTCGGACTTGCCGGAATTGATCACCCGGTTGATATCGCCGATCACGCGGTCGATCAGCCGCGACGCCTCGTCGGTGGTCAGCGCAAACGCGCGGCCGGAGGTCAGGCCGGTCACTGTCAGGGCGGCACCCGCGGCCAGACCGGTCAGCAGCAGGCTGCGGCGGGTCGGGGCGGAAGCGGCGGCCTTACTCGGCATTGGAGTCTGCATAGGGGTCCTCGTAGGGGTCGAAATAATCGGTCTCTTGGTTACGGCTCAGCTTGTGCCGCCGGCTGTCCAGATAGATCTGGCGCGACTGGGCATAACTGTCCGCACTGTCATATAGGACCGAATCTACGAGATCCGAGTTTTCATAACGTGCATTTGCACCCCGAAGCACACCGGTGCCCGCCATGACGTTGCGCTCTTCGGAATCGGCCAGCGGCCTGAGCGGGTTCATCGCGAAGTCGACGGCCCGGCCGACCATCGCCCGTTCCGTCATCGGGCCCAGCACCGGGAATTCGACATAGGCGCCCTCGCGCATGCCCCAGACATAAAGCGTTTCGCCGAAATCGGTATTGACCTTGGTCGCCCCCATCCGCGAGGCCGGATCGAAGATCCCGCCCAGACCGATGGTGGTGTTGATCAGAAAACGCGTGGTGTTCTGTGCCGCGTCGCCCGGGCGGAACTGCAACAGGCTGTTGATCACGGCGCCGGGCAGCGACAGGTTCGAGGCGAAATTGCTGACGCCGCTTCTGACCGGGCGCGGCACGGACTTGCCATAGGCGGTCGAGACCGGCCGGAACACGCTGCGGTCGAGCGTCTTGTTGGCTTCGTGAATCTGACGGTTCCGCGCCTCATAGGGGTCGCGGATCGTGCCGGGCGCCTCGGGATGCGCGCAGGCGGACAGAAAAAGGATGGTGGAAAGAACCGCAAGACGGCCCGTCCACAGGGTGGCTTTCCGCAAAGACGACACGATCTGGATCCAGTCTGATATCGAGACCCCGCCAAGGAAACACGCCCGGGCCCGGATCACAAGAGCCCACAGGCCCGGATCGTCCTGATCATGGCCCGAATTTTACGGGTTCCGCCCGGCACGGCGGGGCGCTAGCCTCGGCCCGAACCCTTGATCCGTCCCAGATTTTCCTTCGGAGAGACCAAATGAGCGGCAAATACGAGGCCCGGCTGACCGAGCTTGGCGTGACCCTGCCCGACGCCCCCGCCCCTGCGGCGAATTACGTGCCCTATGTGATTTCGGGCAATCTCGTCTTCGTTTCGGGCCAGGTTTCGGCGGCGGATGGCGCGCTGATTCCGGGCAAGCTCGGGGCCGATCTCGACGTCGCGGCCGGTGCCGCGGCGGCCAGGGCCTGCGCGATCTCGCTGCTGGCCCAGGTCAAGGCGGCCTGCGGCGGCGATCTCGACCGGCTGGTCCGGGTGGTCAAGCTGACCGGCTTCGTCAATTCGACGCCCGACTTCGGCGACCAGCCCAAGGTGATCAACGGCGCGTCCGACTTTTTCGTCGAGGCACTCGGCGATGCCGGGCGGCATTCGCGCTCGGCCGTCAGCGCGGCCTCGCTGCCCTTCGGCGTCGCGGTCGAGATCGAAGGCATCTTCGAGATCGCATGAGCCCGCTGCCCCCGGCCTTCCTGACGGCCCCCCTCGCCCATCGCGCGCTGCATGACCGCGCCGCAGGGCGGCCCGAGAACTCGGTCGAGGCGGTGCGCGCCGCCATCGCCGGGGGCTACGGCATCGAGATCGACATCCAGCCCTCGGCCGATGGCGTGCCGATGGTGTTTCACGATTACGACCTCGCCCGGCTGACGGGCGAGACCGGCCCGGTCGCGGGCCGGAGCGCGGCCGAACTGGGCGCGATCCCGCTGAGTGGCGGCACTGAGGGCATCCCGACGCTCGACCGGGTGCTCGAAGAAGTCGCAGGCCGGGTGCCGCTGCTGATCGAGATCAAGGATCAGGACGGCGCGATGGGCGCGGCCGTGGGCCCGCTGGAACGCGCGGTGGCCGCAGGCCTCGGGGGCTATGACGGCCCGGTCGCGCTGATGTCCTTCAACCCGCACAGCGTGGCCGTGCTGGCCGAGGCCGCGCCCGAGCGGCCGCGCGGGCTCACGACCTGCGCCTATGCGGCGCGGGACTGGCCGACCCTGCAGGCCCCGATGCGGGACATGCTGCGCGAGATCCCCGATTACGACCGCGTCGGCGCGTCCTTCATCTCGCATCTGTGGCGCGACCTGGCCCGGCCGCGGGTGGCCGAGCTAAAGGCCCTGGGCGCCGCGATCCTGTGCTGGACCGTGCGCAGCCCGGACGAGGAGCGCATCGCCCGCAGCGTCGCCGCGAATGTCACCTTCGAAGGCTATGTCCCCGCGCATCCGGTCCCGCCCGCCGCTTGACCCCGCCCCCGGGCGCCCCACCTCAAGGGGAAAGCCGGGTCAGGAGAGATGCGCGCGGATCACGTCGAGGCAGAGCAGGTCGAAATCGAGGTCATGACCTCGATCGACCGGATCGAGGCAACCGACTGGGATGGCTGCGCCTGCCCGGAAGCCTCCGGCGGCGGGCGCCCGGAAGACCCGTTCACGACCCACCGCTTTCTCGCCGCGCTCGAAGACAGCGGCTCGGTCGGGGCCGGGACCGGCTGGCAACCGCACCATCTGGTGGCCCGCGACGCCAACGGCATCTTCGCCGTCGCCCCGCTCTATGCCAAGTCGCACAGCCAGGGCGAATATGTCTTCGATCATGGCTGGGCCGACGGCTACGAGCGCGCCGGCGGGCGCTACTATCCCAAGCTTCAGATCGCGGTGCCCTTCACCCCCGCCACCGGCCGCCGCTTTCTCGCCCGTCCCGGCCATGAGACGCGCGGCCGGGCGGCGCTGATCGAAGGCGCGGTGCGGCTCGCGGCCGAGAACGCGCTTTCGTCGGTCCATGTCACCTTCTGCACCGAGGCCGAGGCCGAGGCGGGCCGCGAGATCGGGCTCTTGCACCGCGTCACCCAGCAGTTCCACTGGGAAAACCGCAGCTATCCCGATTTCGAGACCTTCCTCGCCACCCTCTCCTCGCGCAAGCGCAAGAACATCCGCAAGGAACGCGCCACCGCCCGGGCCTTCGGCGGCACCATCCGTGCCCTGACCGGCGACGAGATCCGCCCCGACCACTGGGACGCCTTCTGGCGGTTCTACCAGGATACCGGCGCGCGGAAATGGGGCATGCCCTATCTCACCCGCGACTGCTTCGACCGGCTGCACGAGACGATGCGCGACGACATGCTGCTGGTGCTGGCCGAGCGCGACGGCCGACCGGTCGCGGGCGCGCTGAACTTCATCGGCCGGTCGCGGCTTTACGGGCGCTACTGGGGCTGCATCGAGGACCATCCCTGCCTGCATTTCGAGCTGTGCTACTATCGCGCCATCGACTTCGCCATCGCCCAGGGGCTCGATACCGTCGAGGCGGGGGCGCAGGGCGTGCACAAGCTGTCGCGCGGGTATCTGCCGACACCCACCCATTCGCTGCACTGGATCGCCGATCCGGGGCTGCGCGCCGCGGTCGACCATTTCCTGCGCGCCGAACGCGAGGCCGTGGCCGAAGAGATCGAGGTGATCACCGCCTACGGGCCGTTCCGCAAGACCGCGAAAGACCAGGAGGAGGAACAGCAATGACCGCCAAACTGACCGAGGACCAGCGCAGGCTCGAACTGTCGTCGCTGTCGGCCCATGGCTGGGCCGAAACCGAAGGCGGCGACGCCATCGTCAAGACCTTCGAATTCGGCGATTTCGTCTCGGCCTTCGGCTTCATGACCCGCGCCGCGCTCTGGGCCGAGAAGATGGATCATCATCCCGACTGGAAGAATGTCTACAAGACCGTCGAGGTCACGCTCTCGACCCATGATGCCGGCGGGCTGACGATGAAGGATGTCGAGCTGGCGCGGAAGATGGACGCGCTGGCCTGAACATATCGGCCTGAATGCCCTGACTTGAAGGCGCGGGCCAGAACGCAGCGGACTGCTACCGGACCCGAGGCCCGGAAACGCCCGCCCCCGACGGGGGACGGGCGGTCGGCGGCGGGCGCGTGGCCCGCCGAAACGTCTCGGGTCTGGCTCAGATCTGCTCCAGCAGCGTCTCGCCGGCCGAGATCGAGCATTCGCCCGGGCTCGCCTCGACATTGAGCTTCTTCACCACACCGTCCTCGACCAGCATCGCGTAGCGCTTCGAGCGCGAGATCAGCCCGGCCGGCGGCGCGTCGAACTCCATGCCGATGGCCTTGGTGAAGCTGGCATCGGCATCGGCCAGCATGGTGATGCCCGCCGCATGCGCCCCGGTCGCCTCGCCCCAGGCCTTCATCACGAAGGGGTCGTTCACGGCGACGCAGACGATCTCGTCGACGCCTTTCGCAGCCAGCTTGTCTTTCGCCTTGATGAAGCTCGGCATATGCGCCGAATGGCAGGTCGGCGTGAACGCGCCGGGCACGGCAAAGATCACCACCTTGCGGTCCTTCAGCTTGTCCGACAGGGACACCGCCCCGGGGCCATCCGCGCCCATTTCGGTAAAGTTCGCCTCGGGCAGACGGTCGCCTTCGGAAATCGCCATGACTTCTTCCTCCTGATCCATTGCATTGCGTTTCGCGGCTCAGATAGTGTGAAGGCCGGATCGTGCCAGAGCGGAACCCCCATGTCCCACATCGTCATCATCGGCGCCGGCCAGGCAGGCGCGGCGCTGGCCGCGAAACTCAGGGCGCTCGGCCATGACGGGCCGCTGACCCTGATCGGCGATGAGGCCGCGCCGCCCTATCAGCGGCCGCCGCTCTCGAAGAAATACCTGCTGGGCGCGATGCCGGTCGACCGGCTCTACCTGCGCCCGCCGGCCTTCTATGCCGAGGCCGGGATAGATCTGCGGCTGGGCGAGACGGTGACCGGCATCGACCGCGACCGCCGCCGCGTGCTTCTGGGCGACCGCGAGATCGGCTATGACATGCTGGCGCTTGCCACCGGCGCCGCGCCCCGGCGCCTGCCCGCGGAAGCCGGCGGCGCGCTCGGGGGCGTCCATGTCGTGCGCCGCCTCGCCGATGTCGATGCGATGGCCCCCGAATTCAGGCCCGGCGCCCGGGCGCTGATCGTCGGCGGCGGCTATATCGGGCTCGAGGCTGCCGCGGTGGCGGCAACCCAGGGGCTGCAGGTCACCCTGACCGAAGCCGCGCCGCGCATCCTGCAGCGCGTGGCCGCCCCCGAGACCTCGGACTGGTTCCGCGCGCTCCATGCCACCCATGGCGTCCAGATCCGCGAGGCGACCGGGCTCGTCCGCCTGCTGGGCGAGACCCGCGTCACCGGCGCCGAACTGGCCGACGGCTCGGTGATCGCGGCCGATTTCGTGATCGCGGGGATCGGCGTCACCCCGGCGACCGCGCTGGCCGAAGCGGCCGGGCTGAGGACCGAGGCGGGCATCGCCGTCGACGCGATGGGCCGGACCGCGGACCCGGCGATCTGGGCCGCGGGCGACTGTACCAGCCTGCCCTATCGCGGCGGCCGGATCCGGCTTGAAAGCGTGCAGAACGCCATCGACCAGGCCGAGGCGGTGGCGGCAAACATGCTGGGCGCCGAAACGCCCTATGTCCCGAAACCCTGGTTCTGGTCGGACCAGTATGACGTCAAGCTGCAGATCGCGGGGCTGAACTCGGGCTATGACCGGGTCGTGATCCGCCCCGGCGACCGCGATGGCAGCGTCAGCCACTGGTATTATCGCGGGGCCGAGCTGCTGGCGCTCGATGCGATGAACGACCCCCGCGCCTATATGACCGCCAAGCGCCTGATCGAGGCAGGCCGCTCGCCCGCCCCCGAAAGCGTTGCGGCTGGCGATCTCAAGGCCTTGATGGCGGCATGAGGATCGTGGCGGGCCGGTTCCGGGGCCGGGCGCTTGCCTCGGTCGGCAAGGGCGATCCGGCGGCGCATCTGCGCCCCACCACCGACCGGGTGCGGGAAAGCCTGTTCAACCTGCTCATGAATGGCGGCTATGGCGATCCGGTCGGCGATGCGCGCGTGCTCGACCTCTTCGCGGGCACCGGTGCGCTGGGGCTCGAGGCGCTGTCGCGCGGGGCCGCACATGTCACCTTCCTCGAGGATGGCACCAAGGCGCTGGCGCTGATCCGCGAGAATGTGGCGCTGTGCAGGGCAGAGGCGGAAACCGCGATCCTGCGCCGGAACGCGACCCGGCCCGGCCCCGCCCCCGGCGCCCCCGCCACGCTGGTCTTTCTGGACCCGCCCTATGGCAAGGGTCTTGGCGAGAAGGCGCTGGCCGCGAGCCTCGCGAATGGCTGGATCGCGCCGGGCGCGCTGATCGTCTGGGAAGAGGGCGCGGCGGTGACCCCGCCCGAGGGGCTCGCGCTGCTCGACAGCCGCCGCTACGGCGAAACCGCTATTTCCATTCTCGAGGCCGCCTGAGCGGCTTGCCGAACGGGGCGTTTCACCCCATCTGAGCGAGCATGACCGAGCCTCTGCCCCGCGATGCCGATGCCGCGCTTGTTGACGCCGCCCGCAGCTATTTCGCGGCGCGGCGTGCCCGCGTGCCCGCCTTCGCGCGCCGCCGGTTCGGTCTGGCGGGCACGCTCGCGCTGCACCGCCACGCGCTTGGCTGGGATGTGCTGCGCGCGCCGCTGAACGTCCTGCTCTCGCCGGTGCTGATCCTGACCCGGCTCGGCGCTGCGGCCGCCGCACGAAGCCGCGCGCCCCGGCTTGCAGGCTGGCTGGGCGCGCGCCGGATCCTGCTGCCGACCGATGTCGCCACCGCAGCCGAACGCGCCGTGGTGGTGGACCTGCTCGAACTGCCATGGGAGGGCCCCGGCGGCACCAGCAGCAAGGACGCGCTGGCCCGCGCGATCCTCGCCCGGCCCGATCTCGCGGCCCTGGTCGAGGCCCGCAGCGATGCCCCCGCGCTCAGCGCCCGCGCCTTGGGCGATTATGGCGGCACCCGCTCGGCGGTGGCCGAGATGACCACGGCCTTCGGCACGATGGGAGCGGGCGCGCTCGCCTTCCAGTCGCTGACGCCGGGAATGGCCTCCTTCGCGCCCGGCCTTGCCGCCATCGTCGCGCATCAGGCGGCGATTGCCGCCTTTCCGCTGGGCGGGCTTCTGGGCACCGCCTGGTACGGGATCTTTCCCGCCGCCGCGCCCGCCTGGATGACCCTGGCGATCACGCTGCCGCTGATCGGCCTCGGCGCGCTGGTGGCGGCCTTCGCTGGCGTCATCGCCGACCCGGTTCAGGTCATGCTGGGGATGCATCAGCGCCGCCTCAACCGGCTGATCGACGCGATGGAGGATGCCTTCACCGGCAGCGGCCGCCGCGGCTTCGCCGCCCGCGAGCATTATTTCGCACGGCTGCTCGATCTTTCCGATGCCGGGCTCGCCGCGATCCGGCTGATACGCAGCTGAGCCGCCCCCAAGCCGGGCCCGGTGGCGCCTGTCGCGTCATGGGTATTTTCGCCAAGAAGAAACACGACCGTCTCTTCTTCTTGGCGAAAATACCCCCGCCACGCTCTCCGTCCCGCGATGCGGCCGGATCAGACCGCCTGGAACATCGGGAAGGTCACGCCCAGCGCCCAGGCCAGGAACAGTCCGAGCCCCAGCCCCACACCTGCGGGCCGGTTGGTGGCGCGGCCGATCCAGCCGCCCATGGTGCCGAAGAGCAGATAGAAGATCAGGATGATCGGCAGGATCAGCAGCAGGAAGAACAGGCGGTGGAAATCGAGCGCGGTGGCGATCCCGAGCGAGACCAGGAAGGCGCCGCGCGAGACCAGGCTGCGCCAGACCGGCGCCCGGCCGCCCTCGACCATCAGCGCGTCCGACAGCATGTAGGGCACCGCCCCCACCGCCATCGCCGCGATGATGAGGCCGCGGATCGGGATCGGGTAGAACGAGGTCACGTAGCGGTCCATGGCGAAGCCGAAGACCCCGATCGTGTAAAGCGCCACCAGCGCGGCCAGCGCCAGGATCCGGCCGATCTCGCGCCAGCCCGCCCAGCGGATTTCGCCCCACCAGGCCAGGAGCGCCAGCACCATCGCCCCGTAAAGCGCGAAATGGACGGCGAGGTAATCTGCCACCAGAACCGGCAGGAACTGGGTCCGGAACGGCGCCAGGATCAGCGGCACCGCCACCGCGGGCAGCAGCGCCACGATCAGGAAGCGGCGGCGCGGCAGGGGCGCGGGCCGGGGCGCCTCGGTCTGCCCGCGCATCCGCGCCAGCGGCCAGGCCAGCGCCACGATGCCGACCAGCAGAAGCGCGATCCAGCCGCCGATCTCGACGACCGGCCCGCCGCTTGTCCGCCCGAAGGTCGCATCGAGCCAGGCCCGCGTCTCGCGGAGCGCGGTCGGAGACCAGATCACGCCGATATGCTCGACATCCGGGGCCAGCAGCGCCCGCCGCCCGGTTCCCGTCGCCGGATCGCCCACCGTGTCGCCCAGTTGCGCCTCGGGATCGGCCAGCCGCAGCGCCTCGAGCGGGGCCTCTGCCAGCCGGGTTTCCCACGCGCCGTTGATCATCAGAAGGTTCGGCGGCTCGGTCGCGGTGATCGAATCGTTGGCCGCCGCGATCCCGATGGTGGCGGCGATGCGCGGGTCCTCGCGCGCCTCGCGGACGGCGATATAGCTGCCCATGGAATGCCCCAGGATCGCGACCCGCCCGTCGGCCCAGGGCTGGGCCAGCGCGGCATCGGTCACCCGCCGGGTCTCGGCCATCAGCAGAAGCGCGGTGCCCTCCGGGCTGTCGAGATCGCCCGACATCGGCACCGGGTTGCGGCCGTGCCCCTCGTAATCGAACGCGACCGCAGCATAGCCCGCCCGCGCCAGCGTCAGCGACCAGGCCTGCATCAGCTGGCGCGATCCGGCGAAACCGTGCGAGACGATCACCACCGGGGCGGGCGGCGCGTCCTTCAGCCGGTAGACCGTGGCAGGCGTCGTCCCGGTGCCCGGGACCGGCGCGATGACCACGCCCCGGCGTTCGGCCTCGAGCTGCCAGACCGAGACCGCGATCGCGACCAGTGCCGCGATGCCGACGATCCAGCGCATCGGCGTCAGACGTGCGAAGAGTTCGATCATGATCCGCCTCTCTCGCCGCCATTCCGGCGGCGGCCTCCCCGGGGTTGTCGTTCGGAACGCCGCCCCGGGAAGGGACGGCTCAGCCGTAGGTAGGGTGGAACAGCCCGCCCGGCGAGAGCGTGAAGATCTCGCAGCCATCGGCCGTGACGCCGATCGAATGCTCGAACTGCGCCGACAGCGACTTGTCGCGGGTCACGGCGGTCCAGTCATCGGCCAGGATCTTGGTCTCGGGCCGGCCCAGATTGACCATCGGCTCGATGGTGAAGAACATGCCCTCTTCGAGAACCGGGGTCGGGTCGCGGGTCGGGTTGCCCGAGATCGTGACCTTCTGGCCCTCCGCGTTCAGCCGGAACGGCGCGTAATGCAGCACGTTCGGCGGCGCGTGGAACACCCGGCCCAGCCCGTGGCCGCAGAAATCGCGCACCACGCTCATGCGGTGGGATTCGACATAGGCCTGGATGGCCGCGCCGATATCGCCGAAGGTGTTGCCGGGCCTGACCGCCTCGATCCCCTTCAACAGCGAATCATGGGTGACCTGGATCAGCCGCTCGGCCTTGCGCGAGAGCTTGCCCGCCACATACATCCGGCTGGTATCGCCGTACCAGCCATCGACAATCACAGTCACGTCGACATTGAGAATGTCGCCGTCCTTCAGCACCTTGGATCCCGGGATGCCGTGGCAGACCACATGGTTCACCGAGATGCAGCTGGCGTGCTTGTAGCCCTTGTAGCCGATGGTGGCGGAAACAGAGCCCTTCGCCTCGACCAGTTCGGTGATGACGCGGTCGATCTCGCCCGTCGTCTGGCCGGGGAAGACCAGGGGCGCGATCTCGTCGAGGATCTCGGCCGCGATGCGTCCGGCGGCATGCATGCCGGCGAAATCCTCGGGCTCGTAGATGCGAATATTGTCTTTCGTCCGCCTGCCGCGGGTCTTCTCGTCCAATGCCCACTCCTTCATGGCCTGGCCCAGAGATACGCCCCCGGGTCGGCAAAGGCCAGAGGACGAAGAGACGCGCGGCCCGCCGCCCGACGCCCAGGCGCACGAGAGGGCTTTGAAAGCCGCAGGCACGCTCCTATACCGTGGCCGGGGACGGGACAATCCGAACAAGGAGAGAGCCATGAGCAATCCCACCGCGGCGATGCTGGTGATCGGCGACGAGATCCTGTCGGGGCGCACCCGCGATGCCAACATGCATTACCTTGCAGGCGAAGCGATCAAGCATGGCATCCGCCTGTCCGAGGTCCGGATCGTTCCCGACCGGCAGGACCGGATCGTGGCCGCGCTGAACGCGCTTCGGACCGATTACGACATCGTCTTCACCTCCGGCGGGATCGGGCCGACCCATGACGACATCACCGCCGATGCGGTGGCGGCGGCCTTCGGCATCGGCATCGGGGTGCGCGAGGATGCCCGCGCGCTTCTGGCCGAGCACTGCGCACGGATGGGGCGCGATCTGAACGAGGCGCGGCTGCGCATGGCGCGCATCCCCGACGGCGCCACGCTGATCGCGAACCCGATCTCGGCCGCACCCGGCTTCGTGCTCGGCAATGTGCATGTCATGGCCGGGGTGCCCAGCGTGTTCCAGGCGATGGTCGCCGCCGTGCTGCCCGGGCTGGCAAGCGGCGATCCGCTGATGTCGCAGACGCTTTGCGTCGAGCGGCCCGAGGGCGACATCGCGGGCGAGCTGCGCGATCTGGCCGACCGCTTTCCCGAGCTTTCGATCGGGTCCTACCCGTTCAGCCGCGACGGGGTCTATGGCACCAATATCGTCGTGCGCGGCACCGAGGCGCGCCGGATTGACGCCGCCATGGCCGAGCTTTGCGATCTGTTCCCCGAGGCGATGGCGTGACGGTCGACAGGCTGTTCGAGGGGCAGGAGGCGACCTGGCCGCCGGCTGCCCGCCATGTCACCGGCCCCTGGTGCCTGCGCGACGGACAGGCGGGCGGCAAGCGGGTCTCGGCCGCGACGCTCGAGGGCGGCTTCGACCCGGAGGCCATTGCCGGGGCCGAGACCGGCATGGTCCGGCTCGGCCAGACGCCGCTTTTCATGGTGAGGCCGGGAGAGGACGCGCTTGACGACGCGCTCGAGGCGCGCGGCTATCTCAGGGTCGATCCGGTGACGATCCTGTCGGGGCCCGCCGCCGCCATCGCCGCCGATCCGCCCGCGCCGCTGTCGACCTTCACGATCTGGGAGCCGCTCGCGATAATGACCGAGCTCTGGGCCGAGAACGGCATCGGCCCGGCCCGGATGGCGGTGATGGACCGCGTGCAGGGGCCGAAAACCGCCGTTCTGGGCCGCCGCAAGGACCGCGCCGCGGGCACGGCCTTCGTGGCGCTGGATCGCGACATGGCCTTCGTGCATGCGGTCGCTGTCTCGCCCGAGCATCGTCGGCAAGGAACCGCCGTCAACATGATGCGGGCTGCCGCCCAATGGGCCCTAGATGGCGGCGCCAGCACGCTTAACGTTCTGGTCACAGAAGACAATCACGCGGCGCTTGCGCTCTATGCTTCCCTGAACATGACCAATGTGGGACAGTATCATTACCGAATGATGGCGCCGCAAAAGGCCTGAGCAGTGACCCATGACAAGACGCGTCCGACGGCTCTCGATCTGCCGATGGTCGACCCGTTGCCGCCCGAGACCCGGAAATATTTCGACCTCTGTGCCGAACGGCTCGGGCTCGTGCCGAACGTGCTGGCGGCCTATGCCTTCGACATCGGCAAGCTGAACGCCTTCACGGCGATGTATAACGACCTGATGCTGGGCGAGAGCGGGCTGTCGAAGCTCGAACGCGAGATGATCGCGGTCGTGGTCTCGTCGATCAATCGCTGCTGGTATTGTCAGGTCGCCCATGGTGCCACCGTACGCGCGCTGTCGGGCGATCCCGCACTGGGCGAGGCGCTGGTGATGAATTACCGGGTCGCGCCGCTTGACCCGCGCCAGCGCGCGATGCTCGATTTCGCGGCCAAGCTGACCGAGGCCAGCCACCGGGTCGAAGAGCCCGACCGCCAGGCGCTGCGCGAGGCGGGTTTCAGCGACCGCGACATCTGGGACATCGCCGCCGTGGCCGGGTTCTTCAACATGACCAACCGGGTCGCCTCGGCCTCGGGGATGGAGCCCAATCCCGACTATCACGGATCGCACCGATGAGGGCCCGGCGCCCGCTGCTGGCGCTGGCGCTTCTCTGGTCGGGGCTGCTTGTATGGCCGGGACTGGCCGGGGCGATGGTGCCGGAAATTCCCGAAATGGCGACCGTCGCGGCCGACGAAACCGAAGCCGCGTCAAGCCTGCGCATTCCGACCGGCCCCTATGACGGCCAAGTCGTGCCGAGCCAACGCGCGGAGGGCGCGATCCGGCGGCTGGTCTGGCAGGCGCCGCTGGACGGACGGAGCACGCTGCAGGTGATCGACCCGCTCAAGGCCGACCTGATCGCGGGCGGCTACCGGATCGCCTTCCAATGCGCGGCTGCGGGCTGCGGCGGGTTCGATTTCCGCTTTGCCACCGACACCCTGCCAGAGCCCGCGATGCATGTGGATCTGGGCGATTTCCGCTTTCTCGCCGCGGAAAAGGCCCGGCCCGACGGCACCGATCACGTCACGCTGATGGTCAGCCGCTCGGAAGAGCGCGCCTTCGTGCAGGTGACGCAGGTCGGCCGGCCAGACCCCGCGCCCGCGGTACAATCGACCAAATCACCGGGCGACAGCCTGCGCATCGAGACCGCAGACGGGCGGAGCGCATCCGCACAAGACGAGACCGCGCTGGCCGAGCGCCTCGCCCGGGACGGGCATGCGGTGCTGGCCGGGATCGACTTCGCGACGGCCGCGGCGACGCTCGGCACCGGCCCCTTCCCCGCGCTGGCGGCCCTCGCCGACTATCTGCGCGCCCATCCCGGCAGCAAGGTCGTGCTTGTCGGCCATACCGACACCCAGGGCGGACTGGCCGGCAATATCGCGCTGTCGAAGAAACGGGCCGAAGCGGTGCGCGACCATCTCGTCACCAAGCTGGGCATCCCGGCCGCGCAGGTGGCGGCCGAGGGCGTGGGCTTTCTCGCCCCGCTTTCCAGCAACGCGACCGACCGGGGCCGGACCGAGAACCGCCGCGTCGAGGCTGTGCTCGACACCTCGCAGTGAGCCCGTGAGGCCGGGCATGGCGGCCCGGCTCAGATCATGATGCCGTCACCCTCGAAATGCGTCAGCAGGAAGTCGATGAAGGCGCGCACCTTGGGCTGGGTGAACCGCCCCGGCGGATAGACCGCATAGATGCCCAGCCGTTCCATCGGCAGACCCGGGATCGCCTCCTCGACCAGCCCCTTTTCAAGCGCCTCGCGGAACAGGAAGCTCGGCAGATAGGCGATGCCAAGCCCGGCGACGGCGGCGTTCAGCAGCGACTGGCCGTCATTCACCGTCAGCCAGCCCGCCGTGCGCACCTGCCGCTTTTCGCCCGAGGGCGCGGTGATCTTCCAGACATTGCCGCTGGCCTGGTTGGAATAATGCAAGAGCTTGTGCCCGTTCAGGTCATCGATCTTCTGCGGCCGCCCGAATTTCCGGAAATACTCGGGCGAGCCGATCATCCGCCGGGTGGTGTCGGCCAGCTTGCGGGCGCGCAGCGTGCTGTCTTCCAGCTCGCCCACCCGGATCGCCAGGTCGAACCCCTCCGAGATCAGTTCGACGAAGCGGTTGTTGAGCACCATGTTGACGGTGATGTCGGGATATTTCTGCAGGAACGCGCCCAATAGCGGCGACAGGTGATTGACCCCGAAATCGGTCGCGACCGAAATGCGCAACAGGCCCGAGGGCGCCGACTGCATCGCCGAGACAAGCGCATCGGCCTCGCCCGCATCGTTCAGAACCCGCCGCGCGCGGTCGTAATAGGCCAGACCGATCTCGGTCGGGCTGACGCGCCGGGTGGTGCGGTTCAGAAGCCGCGCGCCCAGCCGCGCCTCGAGCGACGAGACATGCTTGGAGACGGCCGATTTCGAAATGCCCATCTTCCTGGCGGCATCGGTAAAGCCGCCTTGATCCACGACGTTGGCAAAGGCCTCCATCTCGGTCAGTCTGTCCATGCTTTCTTCCTTGCTCGCGTGCCCCTCTCACCACCGTTTCGCAAGATGCCGCCGGAATGGGGCGGGATTTGGGAAGGCCCCAGACAATACTTTGGTAACAGGCCGAATCGTCATCCCAATGGAAACAGGCGCCCAGGCCCGGTTCAAAGCGTGACAGCCAGCCGCGCGCCCTGGTCTATGGCCCGCTTGGCGTCAAGCTCGGCCGCCACATCCGCGCCTCCGATCACGTGATGCGCGATGCCCGCCGCCTCCAGTTCCGCCGCGAGGCCGCGCTCGGGTTCCTGCCCGGCGCAAAGCACCACGGTATCGGCTGCCACCAGCCGCGGTTCGCGCCGTTCGGGACCGAAGCTGATCTCGATGCCCTCGGGGGTGATCCGCTCGTAATTCACGCCCGACAGCATCGTCACCCCCTTCATCGCCAGTGCGGCGCGATGGATCCAGCCGGTGGTCTTGCCCAGCCGCCGCCCGGGCTTCTCGGCCTTGCGCTGCAACAGCGTCACCGCGCGCCGCGGCGGCTCGGGGCGCGGGCCTTCGGGCGCGAGGCCGCCGCGATGCGCCGCCGGATCGGCCACCCCCCATTCCGCGCGCCAGAGCGCGGGATCGCAGGTCGGGCTGTCGCCCGTCACCAGGTATTCGGCGACATCGAAGCCGATGCCGCCCGCGCCGACCACCGCGACCCTTGGCCCGGCCGGGGCCCCGCCCGCCAGCAGATCGACATAGGACCGGACATGCGGCAGATCCTGCCCCTCGATGCCCGGATCGCGCGGCAGTACGCCCGTCGCCAGCACCACCGCGTCGAACCCCCGCAGATCTTCGGGCCCGGGCGCAGCGCCCAGCTTCAGCGTGATGCTCTCCTTCTCGACCATGGTCGCGAACCAGTCGACCAGACCGTCGAATTCCTCCTTGCCGGGGATCCGCCGCGCCATGTTGAGCTGCCCGCCCAGCGCCCCGGCCCTGTCGAACAGCGTCACCGCATGACCGCGCCCGGCCGCGATCAGCGCCGCCGACAGGCCCGCGGGCCCCGCCCCCACCACCGCGATCCGGTGCGGCGTTTCGGCCTTCTCGTAGCGCAGCTCGGTCTCGAAACAGGCGCGCGGGTTGACGAGGCAGGTCGAGACCTTGCCGCTGAAGGTATGGTCGAGGCAGGCCTGGTTGCAGGCGATGCAGGGCGCGATCTCGCGCGCCCGGCCCGAGCGCGCCTTGGCCACGAAATCGGGGTCGGCCAGGAACGGGCGCGCCATCGAGACCATGTCGGCCGCGCTCCCGGCCAGGAGCCGCTCGGCGGTCTCGGGGGTGTTGATCCGGTTCGAGGTCACGACCGGGATGCCGACCTTGCCCATCAGCTTTTGCGTGACCCAGGCAAAGCCCGCCCGCGGCACCGAGGTCGCGATGGTCGGCACCCGCGCCTCGTGCCAGCCGATGCCGGTATTGATGATCGTGGCCCCCGCCGCCTCGACCCGCTGCGCCAGCTCGATCACCTCGTCGAAACTGGACCCATCGGGCACCAGATCGATCATCGACAGCCGGTAGATCAGGATGAAATCGGCCCCGACCGCGGCCCGCACCCGGGCCACGACCTCCAGCGGCAGCCGCATCCGGTTCTCGTAGCTGCCGCCCCAGTCGTCCTCGCGGCGGTTGGTATGGCGCACAAGGAACTGGTTCAGGAAATAGCCTTCCGAGCCCATCACCTCGACCCCGTCATAGCCGGCCTCGCGGGCGCGGGCGGCGGCGGTGGCGATATCGGCGATCTGCTTCTCGATGCCCCCCGCATCGAGAGCCTTCGGCGGAAAGGGCGAGATCGGCGATTTGAGCGCGCTCGGCGCGACGCAATCGGGGCTGTAGGCATAGCGCCCGGCATGCAGGATCTGCATCGCGATCCGCCCGCCCTCGGCATGGACGCGGTCCGTGACCCGGCGGTGATTGGCGATGTCCTCGGGCGAATAAAGCCCGGCCGCGCCCGGAAACACGCCGCCCTCGGGGTTCGGCGCCATGCCGCCGGTCACGATCAGCCCGACGCCGCCCCGCGCCCGCAGCCCGTAGAATTCGGCCACCCGGTCCCAGTCGCCGCGCTCTTCGAGCCCGGTATGCATGGACCCCATCAGCACCCGGTTCGGCAGGCGCGTGAAGCCGAGTTCAAGCGGCGCAAGAAGATGCGGATAGTCGGTCATGTCCTCGGTCCTCCCCAAAGCCTGTCGCGGGCCATCTTTCCGGGCCTTCTGCGGGCCTGTCGCGAAGCTGTCCCGTGCCACCGCCAGAACCCAGCCTGTCGCGCCGCAGGACCGCTGTCACCGGGGACGCGACGTAAGGTCGGCCGGGCGCGGGCGGACCGCTGCCCGGGCCGCACCCGCATCATTCTAGCCCTGTCGATCCCGGCAGGCGAGCGGCGGTCTGCCCTCCAGCGCCGCGCGCCTTCCCACGCGAAACGGAACCGGCGCGCCGATATCTCCGGCGCGCTGAAAGGCGGTGTGTTGCCGAAGCGAAAAGCCCACGCGCCCGCGGAGAAGGGTCCCGCAAGGCCGCGTCATGGCAACGCGACAGCCCGGCGCGGGGGGGCCGGGCCTCTCGACGGTCCGGCGCTTCAGGCAGGCTTCGGCCATTCGAGCGGGAGGAACCCGGGCCGCTGCACCCCGGCGCGGCGTCGATCACGGAAGATCCCTCCGAGCGGCCCGATCCCCGCCCGCATCCGGTCGGGATGCGGGCTCCTATCCCTCACCCTGCAGAGATCGCGCCCTGTGCAGGTCCGGGACCAGGGCCAATAGCCACCTAGAATGCTACGACCCCTATCCGCGCCGCTCTCCGGGCGGGACCGGCACCGATAAACGACACCGGCAAACGGCACCGTTCGCGACGATCCGGGTCCGGCCCGACAGCGGCGCCCGGCAGAACCGGGCCGCGATGCGGCGGCTCAGGCCAAGGCGGCGGTCCCCCGGGCGACAGACCCCCGCAACCCGGCCTGCAACCGTTCTTAGGGCGGTTTCACGCCTCGGCCCGCGGTCGGCGGCTCAGCACGATATCGGACAACAGGATACGGTTCATGCCAGGCCCGTCGAAGAGCAGATCCAGCCACATCCTGTCGGCGCGATGGCCGTGCAGGTCGCTGGCGGCAAGATCGAAATCCAGCGCGATCCGGGCTTCGTCGGGCGGCACCGCGCGCACCAGCTGGGCGAGATTCGGTCCATGGCGGATGCTGATCCGGGCGAAGACATCGACCGGCGCCTCGGTTTCAAGCGCGGCATCCAGCCGGATCAGATGATGCCGCCCAAGCCCCTCGACCGCACGCGACGGCAGTTCGAACACGACCGAAAGAAAGCCGCCGTCGAAACCGGATACCTCCAGCGCCAGGCCGAAGGGTGCGCCCTCCCCGCCATGGCTGTTGGCGACCTGGCGAAACGCGATCCCGGCCCGGGCGGCATCGTGGAGCAACGTCACCTGCGGCCCGAGCCGAAACGCGGTGCCGATATCGGTCGCCGCACAGGGCGTGACGCGCTCGGCGAAGGGCGCGGGCCGGAACCCCCAGTCGGACCCGAGCGGCAGTCGCGCCGTCTCGGCCGCCGCATGGAAGGCCGCGCGCCGCGCATCGGCGCCGTGGATCGCCCGGTCGCGCCGGTGCCGCAACCGCCAGGCGCGGCCGGGCAAGGCTGTGAGATCGGGGATATCGAGCCGTTCGGCGGCGCCCCCGGCCCGCCCCCAGGCGGCCAGGGCTGGCCGGAACAGCAGACGGTCGGCAAGAGAACGGTCGGCAAGGGAATCGCGCTTGAGCAATATCGGCATCGGTCCACTTCGCTGTTCGTGACACCGACAGCCTAGGCCCGGGCCTCATTCCGCAAGGTTAACGCAGCGCCGAAACCATGCGCGACGCCCGTAATCGGGACGGGCACCGGGCGCAGCCGATCAGGAGGACTAGGGCTGTGCCATCGTCGGATCGGGCAGGCTTTCGGTCGCGGCACGGCTGCGCCCGGCCAGATCCTGCAACAGCGCGCGCGCGGCCTGATCGCCGATCGGCCGAGACGTGAAGCCGGTCGCCGCAGCGGTCACGATCCGCCCATTGGCTTCGAAAACCGCGCGCCAGGTATCGGGGCGCAACCCCTTGGCGAGGCCCGGCCCCCGGTCGACCGAATGCACCAGGAACAGCGCGCCGCGCGTATCGGTCTCGAGCACCTCGACATCGGCAGGATCGCCGCTTCGGGCCAGCGCGGCACGGCCGAGTTCGGACGCGAAATAGCGTTGCAGCACCAGGGCGCGGTCCTTGGGGCTGCCGCCCGGACCGGGGCTCGGCGCGACGGAAACCGTCAGAATCGCGTCCTCAGCCGGCACCGCGGCCTCCGCCCCCCGGGCCAGCGCGGCGCAGCTTGCCAACAGCACGAAAGCGCCATCCCCGTCGTCCCGGCTGGCACCTTCATCGACACAGAAGCCGTAAGGCGCGACAATCGCCACGCGCCCATCGGCCACGATGGTGCGATGCACGCCGCCGCCCTCGGTCACACAGCCCGGCAAGGCCAGCAACACCGCCGCGAAAAGCCAGCACGGCAAGGCCCGCGCGACGGCCCGGCGCAGGGGAAGGATCTTGCGGAATATGTCGGGGGTCTGCTCTGGCATCATGTCCTCGGCGGCTTGTTCGGGCCCGCAATAGAGGCGGGCAGAAGGCGAGACAAGCCATTGAAGGACAGCCTCCGGCCGGTCTAGGGTCTCGGCGGAAAGGGCCGCCCGATGCGTTACGACCCGCATGAAACGCTTGTCTCGGCCGCGCGCGGCCAGCCTGCCCTGTGGCGCCTCGCCGCCGGGCTTGCGGTCATCGCAGCGGTGCAGATCGGGCTGACCTACACCGTCTACGGGCTGATCTCGGCCCTGCGCGGGCCGGGCATCGCCGAGGCGGCGTTCCGCGGGGTCTTCGTCACCACCGCCACCGCCTCGGACACGCTCTGGCTGCTGGCCTCGTTCCTGTGCCTGATCTGCGGCACCGCGGTCGCGGCGCAGCTGATGCAGGGCCGCAGCCTCCGGTCGCTGACCGGCCCGCCCGGCGCGGCGCTCGGCCAGTTCGTCCGGGTGCTGCGCGCGGTGGCGCTGCTTTACCTGGTGCTCTGGATCGTCCTGCCCGCAGGCCCCGAAAAGATCGCCCATCGCCCGCTCGGCGCCTGGCTGGCCCTGCTGCCACTGGCGCTGCCCGCGCTGGCGATCCAGACCTTCGCCGAGGAGATGCTGTTTCGCGGCTATCTCCAGCAGCAGCTTGCCGCCCGGTTCCGCAGCCCGCTGCTCTGGATCGGGATGCCCGCACTGTTGTTCGCGCTGGCCCATTACAGCCCCGGCGCCGCCGGCGACAATGCCCTGCCCGCCGCGCTCTGGGCTGCGGCCTTCTCGGTCGCCGCCTCTGATCTGACCGCGCGCACCGGGACGCTGGGCGCGGCAGTGGCGCTTCACTTCGTCAACAACGCCATGGCCGTGCTGATCGTCGCCCTGCCCGGCCCGGTCTCGGGGCTTGCGCTTTACACCTACGGCTTCGGCGCCGACGACCCGGCGCTGGGGCCGCTGATCGCGGTCGATCTGGCCGTGCTGGGCCTGTCCTGGCTGGCGGCGCGGGTGGCGCTGCGGGTCTGAGTTGAAGCCGGCGCCGCAAGGCACTAGCCTGAGCCCCGGAGCGGGGATTGCCGCCGCACCGCCCACCGTCGCGACAAAGAAATTACCGAAAAGAAATAAACACAAGAGAGAGAGCGATGCGGTCCCCCCTGTTCGAGGCCTATATCGAGCCGGCCCGGCTTTATCCCGAAACCTGGCGCCTGGTCGTCGGCCTGCTGGTGGTCCTGCTGGTCTATGTCGGCGTGTTCTCGACCATGCTGGTCGCGGCCTATCCGGCGCTCGGGCCGATGGCCTATTTCGGCTGGATCATGGGTCTTGCCGCGCCCGCGACCCCGGGCCAGACGCTGTTCGTGCTGACCAGTTTCCTCGGCATGGGTCTCGGCGTCCTGATCGCGACGCCCGCGCTGCATTACCGCGAGCCGGGCTCGCTGTTCGGACCGGCGCGCGACTGGGCGCGGGGCTTCTTCGGCGCGCTGAAGGTGCTGATCCCGGCCTATGCGCTGCTGTTCGGGCTGGCCTTTGTCACGATGCCGCTCGAGGCCAATCTCGACCCGGGCACCTGGGCGCGGATGCTGCCGCTGGCGCTTCTGCTGATCCTGATCCAGACCGGATCGGAGGAACTGCTGTTCCGCGGCTACCTGCAGCAGCAGCTGGCCGCCCGTTTCGCCTGGCGCGCGGTCTGGATGGGCCTGCCCGCGCTGATCTTCACCGCGCTGCATTACAACCCGGCGGCGGGGATGAACAACGCGATCGGTCTGGTCGGCATCCTCGCCTTCGCGCTGGCCGCCGCCGACCTGACCGAGCGCTCGGGCAGTCTCGGCACCGCGATGGGCTGGCATTTCGTCAACAATGTCAGCTCGCTGCTGTTCACCTCGGTCAAGGGCACGATCACGGGGCTCGCGCTGTTCGTCACCCCGTTCGACGTCACCGATACCGCGACCGCGCCCTGGGCCATGGCGCTCGACCTGATCGCGATCCTGCTGCTCTGGCGGCTGCTGCGCGCGCTGATCTGACCGGGGCGGCGGGCGCGGGCCGCGATTGCATTTCCGGCCCGCGCGGCTTATCTGACGGCCCATCCGTGCGAGAGGCCCCCGATGAACTGGATCAACAACTACGTCCGGCCCAAGATCAACTCGCTGTTCTCGCGTCGCGAGATGCCCGAGAACCTGTGGTCGAAATGCGATGCCTGCGGGACGATGCTGTTCCACCGGGAATTGTCGGACAATCTGAATGTCTGCACCTCCTGCGGCCATCACATGGCGATCCTGCCGAGAGACCGCTTCACCACCCTGTTCGATGGCGGCGTGTTCTCCGAGGTCGAGGTGCCGGTGCCGGTTGCCGACCCGCTGCAGTTCCGCGACCAGAAGCGCTATCCCGACCGCATGCGCAGCGCCCAGCGGATGACCGGCGAGAAAGAGGCGATGCTGGTCGCCGAGGGCGAGATCGGCCGCACCCCGGTCGTCGCCGCGGCGCAGGATTTCAGCTTCATGGCCGGCTCGATGGGCATGTATGTCGGCAATGCCATTATCGCGGGCGCCGAGCGCGCGGTGGCGCTGGGGCGGCCCTTCATCCTGTTCTCGGCCGCGGGCGGCGCGCGGATGCAGGAGGGCATTCTCAGCCTGATGCAGATGCCGCGCACGACCGTCGCCGTGCAGATGCTGAAAGAGGCCGGGCTGCCCTATATCGTGGTGCTGACCCATCCGACGACCGGTGGCGTCACCGCCTCCTACGCGATGCTGGGCGATGTGCATATCGCCGAGCCGGGGGCGCTGATCTGCTTTGCCGGGCCGCGGGTGATCGAACAGACGATCCGCGAGAAACTGCCCGAGGGCTTCCAGCGGGCCGAGTATCTGCTCGACCATGGCATGCTCGACCGGGTGACGCCGCGCGGCAAGCTCCGCGAGGAGCTGATCACCATCATCCGCATGCTGATGGGGCTGCCGCCCGCGGTGATCGCCGATCTGCCGCCGCCTGCCAGCTTCTCGCACGGGCCCGCGCGGGACGATGGCGACAATGGCGCCGAGACCCAGCCCGATCTGCCGAACAGATCCCCCGCGCCGCCCGATGCCGTCCCTCCGGCCGGAGGCGCAAAGCCGTGAGCGCGGCCTCCAGCGACATCCTCCTCGAACGGATGATGGCGCTGCATCCCAAGGTGATCGATCTGGTGCTGGACAGGGTCTGGCGCCTGCTGGCGGCGCTCGACCATCCCGAGACGCGGCTGGCCCCGGTCATCCATGTCGCCGGCACCAACGGCAAGGGCTCGACGCTGACGATGATCCGCGCCGGGCTCGAAGCCGCGGGCGCGCGGGTGCAGGCCTATACCTCGCCGCATCTGGCCCGGTTCCATGAACGGGTCCGGATGGCCGACGGGCCGATCGCCGAAGCCGCACTGGCCGCGGTGCTCGAGGAATGCGAGCGCGCCAATGCCGGCGCCCCGATCACCTATTTCGAGATCACCACCTGCGCCGCGCTGCTGGCATTTTCGCGCGAGGCGGCGGACTATTGCCTGCTGGAAGTCGGGCTTGGCGGTCGGCTCGACGCGACCAACGTGATCGAGGCCCCGCGGCTGACGGTGATCGCGCCGGTCTCGGTCGACCATCAGCAATATCTGGGCGAGACCCTGGCCGAGATCGCGGCCGAGAAGGCCGGGATCCTCAAGCGCGGCGTGCCCTGCGTGGTGGGCCCCCAGGAAGAGGCGGCGATGGAGGCGATCGGGGCCCGCGCTGCCCGGCTGGGCGCGCCCCTGATCGCGCATGGCCAGCACTGGCATGTCTGGGAAGAGCGCGGACGGCTGGTCTTCCAGGACGAACGCGGCCTGCTGGACCTGCCGATGCCGCGGCTGATCGGGGCGCATCAGGTCGTGAATGCCGGCGCCGCGCTGGCCGCCCTGCGCGCGCTCGGCCAGGACGAGACCGCCTGCGAGGCCGCGGTGACCCGTGCCGAGTGGCCCGCCCGTCTGCAGCGGCTGCGCCACGGACCGCTGGTCGAGACCGCGGGCCCGGCCGAACTCTGGCTCGACGGCGGACACAATCCGGCCGCCGGCATCGCGCTGGCCGAAGCCGTGAGGCGCCTGCCCACGCGCCCGCTGCATCTGGTTTGCGGGATGCTCAACACCAAGGATGTGACCGGCTTCATGCGTCCGCTGGCCGCCGTCGCCGAAAGCCTGACGGCCGTGTCGATCCCCGGAGAGGCCGCCACCCTTCCGGCTGCCGAGACCTGCAGCGCGGCACGCGGCGCGGGGCTCGACGCGGAAACCGCCGGGGACGTGCAGGAAGCGGTCTCCCGGATCGCGGCCAGAACGCCCGGCGCCCGGATACTGATCTGCGGCTCGCTTTATCTCGCCGGCCGCGTATTGCGCGAAAACGGCTGACCCGGGCGTCGAATTTTCGACGAAAATTCGTCCCCGCCGCTCAGCCTTTCGCCCAGTCGGCGGCCTGCATCTCGCGCAGGCGGCTGGCCGTGCGCTCGAACTCGAAACTCCCCTCGCCCTCCAGATACAGCATCTCCGGTGCGGCCGCAGCCGAGGCGATCAGCCTGACCCTGCCCTCGTAAAGCGCGTCGATCAGGGTCACAAAGCGCCGGGCCTCGTTGTAATTCTCCGAGGACAGCCGCGGGATATCCTCGAGGATCAGCACCCGCACCGCCTGCGCCACCGCCAGATAATCGGCAGGCCCCAGCGGCCTGGCGCATAGATCCCAGAAGGTCGCCCGCGCCACCCCGTTATGAAACAGCGGCAGCTCCACCTGCCGCCCCTGCACCCGCAAGACCAGCGGCCGGCCCGCGCCATGGGTGAAATCCTCCCAGATCGCCGCCATCCGGGCGCGCGCGGCACGGTCGGACGGGCTGAAATAAACCCCCTCCCCGGTCAGCCGGTTCTGCCGGTAATCGGTGGCGGAGCCAAGTTCCATCACCTCCAGCCGCTCCTCCAGCATCTTGATGAAGGGCACGAAGCGCTCGCGCTGCAACCCGTCCTTGTAAAGCTCGTCGGGCACCCGGTTCGAGGTGGTCACCACCGTCACCCCCGCGGCGAACAAAAACTCGAACAGCCGGCCCACGATCATCGCATCGGTGATGTCGACGATCTGCATCTCGTCGAAGCAGAGCAGCTTGAGCCCCTCGGCAATGCCGGCCGCGACGGGCTTCAGCGCATCGTCGGCCCCCTTGGCCCGGGCCGCATGCAGCCCGCGATGCACCTCCTGCATGAAGGCATGGAAATGAACGCGCCGCTTGCCCTCGATCGCGACCGCCTCGAAGAACAGGTCCATCAGCATCGACTTGCCGCGCCCGACGCCGCCCCAGAGATACAGCCCGCGCACCGGCTCGGGTGGCGGCGCCTTGCGGAAGAACCCGCCCCGCGGTGCCGGCGGCGGGTTTTCCAGCGCCTGCCGGATCCGCTCCAGCGGCACCAGCGCTTCGATCTGGGCCGGGTCGGGGCGCAGATCGCCCCCGGCCGCGCGCGCATCGTAGAGGTCTTTCAATGTCTCGCTCATGGCCCGGATCTAGAATGCCGCAGCGCGGAAGAAAAGCGGAACGCACCGCCTCACTGCACGGGCGCAGCGGGAATTTCGGCCAGGATCGCGTCGGCATGGGTGACCGGCAGGCCATGGCCGGCCTGCGGCAACAAAAGCTGACGGGCCGCGGGATTGATCGCGGCCAGCCCTGCGCGCGCGCCCGCCGCGATAACCTCGTCCTGCCCGCCCCAGATCGCCAGGACCGGCACCCCCGCTTCCGCCAGACGGCGATGCGCCCCCGACAGATCCTCGGCCAGCATGTGCCGCATGCTCGACAGCACCGCGGGCAGGAAGCCGCGATACCGGGTCTCGGCGCCCTGCGCCGCGATCAGGGTCCCGGGCAGTCCGTAGGCCCTGTCCGCCGCCCGCGCCATCCGCCGCAGCACCACCCCGCCGATCACCGCCATCAGCCAGTCGCCAACGCCGGGCAGCCGCACCGCCAGATCGGCCAGCCGGGGCGGGGTCTGGCCCAGCCCAGCCGGTGCCAGCAGCACCAGCCGCCGCACCCGGCCGGGATGCGCCGCGGCAAAGGCGGTCAGGATGGCGCCACCCATCGAATAGCCGACCAGCGTCAGCTCGCCCCCGACGCCGCGCGCCTCCAGAAGCGTCTCGAGCTGGGACAGGAAAAACGCCCGGTCCTGCGGCCCGCGCGGCCGGTCGGAAAAGCCCCGCCCGTAAAGATCGTAGCGCAGCACGCGATAGCCCCTGTCGGCCACCCCCCCGGCCAGCCGGTCGAGCATATGGCTGCCGATGGTCAGCCCGTGCAGCAAGACCAGAACCGGCCCGTCGGCCGGGCCCTCCCATACCAGATGGGTCCGCCCCCGCGGCAGAGCGGCGATCTCTCCCGGGGCCTCCGACCGCGCGCGCGCCGCCATCGGTCGGCGCAGCGCCTCTGCCAGCGGCCAGGCCGCCAGCAGCATCAACACCAGAAGCCCCGCCCAGATCATGCGCCGCGCCAGGCGTCGAGAATATGGCGCGCCGTCATCAGGTCGAGATGCGCGCCGCCGCCATTCTTGAAAAGCGTGATCTCGTCCCTGTCCTCGCGCCGGACCCCGCCCGCGGCCAGATCGTAGTAATCGCCCAGCACATCCTCGGGCCCGATCGCCCCCGAGGCCAGCGGGATCTTCAGTTCGCCGATATGCGCAAGCACCGTCTCGCGGCTGTCGACAAAGACCCGCGCCCGCTGCAGCGCCCGGTCGTCGGCTTCGCGCATGTCGGGCCGGAAGGCGCCGATCAGGTCGATATGCTGGCCCGGCCGCAGCCAGTCACCCCGGATCAGCGGGTCGGTCGCCATCGTCGCCGAGGTCACGATATCGGCGGCCTTCACCGCAGCCTCCAGATCGGTCGCGACCGCCAGCCCGAGCGGATCGGCCAGCCGCCGGGCACTGTCCCCGCTCCGGCTCCAGATCGTGAATTCCGCCTCGGGAAAGGCGCTCCGATAGGCCTCGACCAGCGAGCGCGCCACATTGCCCGCGCCCAGCACCAGAATCCGGCGGCTGTCGGGCCGGGCCAGCCGGGTGGCGGCCAGCAGGCTGTCGCCCGCGGTCTTCCACTTCGTCACAAGATGGAAATCGACCATGGCCTCAAGCGTGCCGTCGGCATCCGAGTACAGACAGACCCCGCCATTGACCGCAGGCCTGCCGGAGGCGCCGTTGCCCGGAAAGATCGTGGCCGTTTTCACCGCGAGCCCCAGCCCGTCGATCCAGGCCGCACGATTCAGAAGCGTATCCGCCCCGCGATAAAGAAAGCTGTCGGCGATTTCGGCGCGGGGAAGCGCGTGACCACGCGCCAGGGCCGCGCAAAGGCCCGGCCAGGTCAGGACGCGCTCGCCCTCTTCGAAACCGATGCTCTCAGGCATGGGCCAGCGGCCCGTCCGCCAGATCGGCGGCATCCAGCACGCCTTCCGCAACCAGCCGCGCGGCCCAGCCCCGCCCGCCCTCGAAAAGATGCGTCTTCCAACCGCGGGCGGCGGCCGCGGCGATGTTCTCGGCCTTGTCATCGGTGAAGATCAGCCGTTCCGGCGCGATGCCGCTGTCGGTCTCGAGGATCTCGTAGATCCGGGGGTCGGGTTTCAGCACCCGCAACCGGGCCGAGACATAGAGCCGGTCGAACAGCTCGAAGAAGGGATAGGCGCGGCGCGCGATCTCGAAGGGGCCATTGCCGAAATTGCTCAGCGCGAAGACCGGCAGCCCCGCCGCCTTCACCGCCTTCAGAACCGCGACGCTCTCCGGGAGGGCCGGGCTCGCCATCTCGAGCCAGTCATCCTGCCACATCCGGATTTCGGCCTCCCAGCCGGGGTGGCGCGCCGCCAGCGCCGCGACCGCAGCCCCGAAATCGTCGCCCCGGTCGACGCCCTCGTTCATGCCGTAAAGATCGACTTCGGCGAACAGGGCGCGGCGGCGATCCGGGCCGATGCGGCGGTCGTAGAAGGCTTCGGGCTGCCAGTCGATCAGCACGCGACCGATATCGAAAACGACGGCGTCGATGGGCATGATGTCTCCTGAAGGCCGGACCTGCGCGGGCAGGCTACCCCCCGACCGCGGATTGTTGAAGCCCGAAGCGCCGTCAGCGGCGTGTCGCCGCTGACAGCTCGCGTTCCAGCGCATCGAGAAAGCGCGACCGGTCGGCCTTGCCGAAGCCCTTGCCACCGCCCTGCCGGAACGGATCGGCGGCGCGCAGATCGGCCATCAGGTCGCGGGTGGCAAGCTTCTGGCCGATATTGGCCTGGGTGAACGCCTCGCCGGTATGGTTCAGCACCCGCGCCCCCGCCGCCACGGCCTTCGCGGCCAGCGGGATATCGGCGGTGATCACCACATCGCCGGGCCCGGCGCGCTCGGCGATCCACTTGTCGGCCTCGTCGGGCCCCTCGGGCACATAGACCATGCGCGCCAGCGGATGATCGACGGGGCGCAGCCCGCCATTGGCGACATAAAGCACCTCGGCGCCGTGGCGCTCGGCCACGCGCAGCGCCTCGGCCTTGACCGGGCAGGCATCGGCATCGACATAAACCGTCACGACCGCCCCTCCGCGCCCTCAGCGATAGAGCGCCTCGGCATGGAAGGCGACATGGTCCTCCATGAAGGTCGAGATGAAGAAATAGCTGTGATCATAGCCCTTCTGCATCCGGAAAAAGCCGGGATGGCGGGTCTCGGTCATGGCTGCGGCCAGCGCCTCGGGCATCAGCGCATCGATGAACTGGTCGCCCGTGCCCTGGTCGATCAGCATCGGCCCGGCATAGCCGTTGGCGCGCAGCGACAGGCAGGCATCGTGGCGGGTCCAGTCGACCTTGCCCTCGCCCAGATAGGCATGGATCGGCTTCCTGGCCCAGTCGGACTGGCTGGGATGGGTGATCGGGGCAAATGCCGATACGGCGGCATAGCGCTCGGGATAGGCCATCGCCAGCGTCAGCGCGCCATGGCCGCCCATCGAATGGCCGCAGATCGACTGCCGTTCGGCGTCGATGGCGAAATTCGCGGTCAGGACACGGGGCAGTTCCTCGGCGATATAATCCCACATCCGGTAGTTCTTCGACCACGGCTCTTCGGTCGCGTTGACGTAAAAGCCCGCACCGGTGCCGAGATTGTACATCGGATCGTCGGCGATGCCCTCGCCGCGGGGCGAGGTGTCGGGGAAGACCAGCGCGATGCCCTGCTCGGCCGCCCATTGCTGGGCCCCGGCCTTGGTCATCGCGTTCTCATGGGTGCAGGTCAGCCCCGAAAGATACCACAGGACCGGCACCGGGCCGAGAGTGGCCTCTTCCGGCAGGAACAGCCCGAAGGTCATGTCGCAGCCGCAGGCCTCGGACGCATGACGATAGACGCCCTGCACCCCGTTGTAACATCTGTTCTCGGAAACCGTTTCCATTCGGCATACTCCCCTCGCTCGCTGCCAACAGGGCTAGCGCGGCACGGCAGGCAGGGCAAGCGCCCCGCACCGACCGCCGCCGCCCTGCCGGCGAAACGCGTGCCACGGGCCCCGACTTTTCGCAGAAAAGTCGCGCGCGCTCAGCCCGAGCCGATCAGCACCCCGGCGGCGAAGACCAGCGCCCCACCCAGCACAACCTGGAAGGCGGCGCGGAAGAACGGCGTGTCCATGTATTTCTTCTGGATCCAGGCAATCGCCCAGAGTTCGCAGAACACCACCGCCATGGCGATGCCGGTCGCGGTCCAGAAATGCGGGATCAGATAGGGCAGCGCATGGCCAAGCCCGCCCAGCGCCGTCATCACGCCCGAGGCGATCCCGCGTTTCAGCGGCGAGCCCCGCCCCGAGATCGCACCGTCATCCGAGGCGGCCTCGGTGAAGCCCATCGAGATCCCGGCCCCGACCGAGGCCGCCAGCCCGACAAGGAACGTGGTGCCGGTATCATGGGTCGCGAAGGCGGTGGCGAAGATCGGCGCCAGGGTCGAGACCGAGCCGTCCATCAGCCCGGCCAGCCCCGGCTGGACCCAGGTCAGCACGAACTGGCGATGGGCGGTCCGGCGCTCCCGCTCGACCGCATCGGTATCGAGCTGGGTCTCGACCAGCCGGTCGGCGGCGGCCTCGTGCCCGGCCTCGGCGGCGGCCAGATCGCCCAGCAGCTTGCGCGTCGCCGCATCCGTCGCCCGCCCGGCCGCGCGCATGTAGAAGTCATGCGCCTCGCGCTCCATCCTCTCGGCCTCTTCGCGGATGCGCTCGATGCCGAGATTGCGCATCAGCCAGACCGGTCGCCGCGCATAATATCCGGCGACATGCTCGCGCCGCAAAAGCGGGATCGCCTCGCCGAACCGGGCGCGGTGGGTGTCGATCAGGCGGCGGCGATGGCCGTCCTCCTCCTCGGCCATGGCATCGAAGACCCGGGCGGAATCGGGATAATCGGCGCGCAGCTGCTCGGCATAGCTGCGATAGATGCGGGCATCGTCCTCTTCGGAGGAAATCGCGAGCGCCAGGACTTCCTGTTCGCTCAGGTCTGAAAAGCGGCGGCGCTGGGAAAGGCCGGGGATCATCGGGAGGCTCCAGTTTATAATAGTTCTAATCTATAGCATTCCGCCCTCCCCCCGCAAGAGCAGGAATGCCGCAGCCTCCGCCTGTGCGACCTGACCCAGCCCGCCTGGCATGACCCCGAAACCGCAGGTCCCCATGACCGCCAAAACCGACCGGATCCACAAGAAACGCAAATTCGACCAGGGGCTCGAAGGGGCCCGGGAAGCGTTTCTGCGCGACGGCTTCAAGCCTGCCTCGGTCGCCCCCATCCTGCGCCGCGCCGGGGTCTCGAAAGCCACGCTTTACAGCGACGTCCCCGACAAGCGACGGCTGTTCTCCGAGGTGATGCAGCGTGAATGCGACCGCCTGACCGGCGCGGCACGAGATCGACCTTAGCACCCCGGCGGAAACCGTGCTGAAGACAGCAGCCCGGCATATTTCCTCGGCGCTGCTCTCTAGGCTCTACCAGGCGGTGTTCCGGATCTGCGGAGGCGTCTCCGGCCGCTTCCCGGATCTCGGCGAGACCTGCCACCGCTCCGCCCCGATGCGGTTGCTCAGCGATCCGGCAGCGCAATCTCGCGATCGGGGACGAGGCATTGGCCGCAGACCGGGTCGTCGTACTCTGCAAGGTCAATCCTTACACCCGCCGGGTGCTCCGGCGCGACAACGACTTCAAAAAGGTCGAGATCTTCGGGGGATCGAGGGCGCGGTGGCGACGTTCCTTGCGCGCTGTGGCACCGGCCGCCCGGGCTCAGTCGAGCCGCCGGACCAGAAGCTGGTTGCCGACCTGTCTGGTCTCGAAGCGCTTGAGTTCGCGCACCAGATCCGAGAGCTTGCGCTTGCCATAGGTCCGGGTATCGAAATCGGGATTGTCCGCCGTGATGAACTGGCCGATCTGACCCAGCGTGAACCAGTCGTCCTCCTGGTTGATCTTGTCCATGGCGCGGATGATCAGCTCGGACACTTCCTGCGGCGGGCGCTTGCCTGCGGCTGTCGGAGCCGGTTGTGCCTTGTCGCGGGGGGCGGCAGGCGCGGGCTCCTCGACGATGTTCTCGATCAGCACGAAGCGGTTGCAGACATTGCGCAACGAAACCGGCGTCTTGGCCTCGCCGATCCCGATTACGTCCAGCCCGTGTTCCCGGATCCGGCTGGCCAGGCGGGTGAAATCGCTGTCGGACGAGACCAGCACGAACCCGTCGAAGCGGCCCGAATGCAGAATGTCCATCGCGTCGATCACCAGCCCGATATCGGAGGCGTTCTTGCCCTTGGTATTGGCGGTTTCCTGATGCGCGACCAGCCCCAGGGTCAGGACCTTGTCGGCCCAGGGCTTGAGCCGGTCCGAGGACCAGTCGCCATAGACCCGGCGCAGCGCGGGCTCGCCGAAGCCGGTGATCTCCTTGAGGATCGGCTCGGCATGGCGGGCGGGGATATTGTCGGCGTCGATCAGGACGGCCAGAAGCGGCGGCTTGGTCTCGGGCATGGCTGTCTCTGGGTCCTGGTTGCGATCCGGGCGCTGTATCGCCCGGACCGACCTATAGTTCAACCGGCTCGGAGACGAAAGCCGGGGCCGGGCCGGCCCCGGCGCAAGCGGTCAGTTCTTGACGCGGTAATCGTCATGGCAGGATTTGCAGGTCCTGCCGATCTCGCCGACCGAATTGCGCAGCGCGTCCAGCGAGGCCATGTCGGCCGATCCGGCCGCTGCCTGCAGCGCCTCCGACTTTTCGGTGAAATCGCCGAAATCGTCCCAGATCGCGGGTTTGGCCTCCGATTCCGGATCGTCGGCCCGGGTCTCGAACAGGCCGGGCACCTTGTCGGCGGTCTCGGCAATGACCGCCGCCGCGGCCCCTGCGGCCTGGGCGTCGAAGTCGGCCTTTCCCTTGGCCATGTCGGCGATGGATTTCATGTTCTTGCCGATTGTCTCCATGGCTTCCTGCCGGGCCTTCACGGCCGGATCGGTGGCATCGGCCGCATGGGCCAGCGTGGCCGCCGCGGCGGCCAGCGCGAAGATCGTCACTCGGGTCATACGCCTTGTGGTCATTCGGGTCCTCCTGATTGACCTGCCCAGCCTAAGCCGGATTTGTGACAAAGGTCGGTCACATCGCCGTGGGGTCAACCGGAGGGTGCGGCCCGAATCGGCACGATGCAGCCGCCCGCCGCCCCCGGCCGGGGGAAGCCCGGGCCCATTCGGCAGTCGCCGGAATGGCGGCAGGAGGTTGCCCCTGAGCGATCCGGACCGGACAGCGGCGGGCCCGTCAAACCCGCCGGGCGGCGAAGAGACCGAAAATTCCTGCAAGGAATTTTCTGCCCAGGGCCTGCGATCCGGGGCCTGCGATGGGCCCGGGAGACGATGCCATAGCGTCTGACCAAAAACTGGCGTCTGACCGCAAGTCGAGAAGAAACGGCCGGCCAGGGGACAAAATTCTTTGCAAGAATTTTGACATGGCCGACCGGAGTGGGAGGCATTTCCTCGGCGCCGCAAGCTGGGTGGGGGCTGTATCGCCGCGACACCGGGTCCAGCATTTCGCTGTGACGCCGTTATGGACAGGGTTCCGGGCACCGTCGCGATGCCGGGACGCCGAAGCCCGGGTCTTTTCGGGGCAAAACCCGGGCGGCTCTTGATTTGCGCCCGGCGCGGCGGCACCTTCGGGACATGAGCGTCATTCCCCCCATGCCAACCCCGGCCGAACGCCCTTCCGAACAGGTCGCCTTTCACCGCAGCGAGCTGGGGGTCATCCTCCCCCTTTACGGACGGATGGTCGCCGCGGGCGAGTGGCGCGATTACGGTATTTCCTGCCTGCGCGACGTCGCGATCTTCTCGATCTTCCGGCGCACCGCCGAACACCCGCTTTACCGCATCGAGAAGCGCCCGCGGCTGCGCAGCCGACAGGGCATGTATTCGGTGATCGGCATGGACGGCCGGATCCTCAAGCGCGGCCATGACCTGCCCGGCGTGCTGCGGGTTCTCGAACGCAAGCTGATCCGGCCGGTCGACTAGTCCGCGCCGACGGGCATGCGGCGATGCGCGGTCGGGCGGCCCTCGCCTTGGGCCTCGATCCGGGCCACGGCATCGGCGATCCGCTCATAGGCCACCGACATCGTGTGCCCGTTGGCATGGATCAGCACCTCGGCATCGACCGCCAGCGCGACATGTCCGCGCCAGAACAGCAGATCGCCGCGCTGAAACGGCATGCCCTCGGGCAGGGCCTCGCCCAATACCCGTTCCTGCTGGTCGCTGTCGCCCGGGCAGTCCAGCCCGGCCGCGCGCCAGGCGGCCTGGACCAGCCCAGAGCAGTCGATGCCCCAGACCGAATTGCCGCCCCAGAGATAGGGCACGCCGAAAAAGAGCTGCGCCACCGTCACCGGATCGCGGAACGGCACGTTCAGCGGCCGCAGATGCGGCCGTGGCACGAACCAGCCCTCGGCGGTCTCGAAGAACCCGCCCGCGGCCGAGACCACGCGCAGTTCGGAGCCGAAGGACAGGCCCATCAGCTCGGGCGCCTTGAGGTCGGGCGCCGAATAGGCGTGGCTTGCCGGCACCGCCACGCGATGGGTGGGCGCGGGTCCGTCCGCCGCCAGCGCCGCCTCGGCGACATAGCCGACGAAACCGTCGCGCGCGGCCCAGCCGAAGGCGAACCCGTCATGCATCTCGAGCAGCTCGAAGGCCTCGCCCAGCACAAGCTGGCGCTCGCGCGGGCCCTCCGGCGCGCGCAGCAGATCTGTCACCGGCCGGGTCACCCGCCAGCGCTCGGGCTCCGCATAGCGCGGCGCCTCGACCACGCCCCTCAGCCGGGCCGCCGCGACCCGGTCATTGGCCGGGGTCTCGCGCCGGTCGCGGCCAGCCGGACCGCTCACAGCTCCAGAACCCCGGGCAGCGCCCCGAGGATCGCCCGCGCGCCCTGTCCGACACCCCCCTTGGGACGGGCCGGGGCATCGGCGGGCTGCCAGCCATAGATGTCGAAATGGGTGTAGCGCGCCGCGCCGACAAAACGGCGCAGGAACAGCGCGGCGGTGATCGACCCGGCAAAGCCGCCTTTCGGCGCATTGTCGAGATCGGCGATGCCCGGCTCGATCATCGTCTCGTAGGGGGCATGGAAGGGCATCCGCCAGACCGGATCGGCCAGAAGCCCGCCCGCCCGGCCAAGCGCCCCGGCCACGGCCTCGTCATCGGTATAGAAGGGCGCGATGTCGGGCCCCACGGCAACCCGGGCGGCCCCGGTCAGCGTCGCCATCGAGATCAGGGCGTCGCTCTCTTCCTCGGCGGCATAGGCCAGCGCATCGGCCAGCACCAGCCGCCCCTCGGCATCGGTATTGTTGATCTCGACCGTCAGCCCGTTGCGCGCGGTCAGGATGTCCTGCGGCCGCATCGCATTGCCCGCGATGCTGTTCTCGACCGCCGGGATCAGCACCCGCAGCCGCAACGGCAGGTCCAGCGCCATGATCATCGAGGCCAGCCCCAGCACCGTGGCCGCGCCGCCCATATCCTTCTTCATCAGCCCCATCGAGCTGGCGGGCTTGACGTTCAGCCCGCCGGTATCGAAGCAGACCCCCTTGCCGACCAGCGTCAGCCGCGGCCCGGACGTGCCCCAGTGCAGATCGAGCAGCCGCGGCGGCTGGGCGGCGGCGCGGCCCACGGCATGGATCATCGGGAAGTTCCGCGCCAGAAGCGCCTCGCCCCGGATCGCCTCGAGCGTCCCGCCATGGCGCGCGGCCAGCTCGGCCACCGCCTCTTCCAGCGCCTCGGGCCCCATATCCGAGGCCGGGGTGTTGATCAGGTCGCAGGTCAGCACCTCGCCCGCCGCCATCGCCTCGAGCCGGGCCGCATCGACGCCCGAAGGCGCCGTGAAGCTGGCGCGGGGGGCTGCGGATTGCGCCCGGTAGCGGTCGAAGCGATAGCCCGAGAGCAGCAGCCCTAGCGCCTCGGCCTCGAGATCGGCGCCGGTCAGCGCCGTTTCGAGATGCCAGGCGCCTTCGGGCAGGCGGCCCGCAATCGCGGCCAGGTGGAACCGGCCGCGGGCCCGGGCCGCGGCCGTGCCATGGCCCGCGACCGCCCCCGCGACGCTACCGTCCGGACCGGGCAAAAGCTGCAACTCGCCCAGACCGGCGGCAAAGCCCGTGGCTTCGAGCCAGGCAGCTTCGGCCGCGGGCCGACCGGATCGCCAGGTCTCAAAAGCCGTCTCATCGACGACGAAAAGCGGGCGCGACGGTGCGGCGGGGTCGGCAAAGCGGGGGCACATGGAGCGGTCCTTCGGGTCTGATCGGGATGTGCCCAGACCCTAGCCTCTTCCGCGCGCCCCGCAAGCGGGTTCAACCCGAGCGGTGCTGAAGTTCCTCGGCCAGCCGGAACGACCGCACGGCGACCCGCTTGAGCCGGGCCAGCGTGGCGTCGATGGCAACCGGGTCGCCCGATTGCGCCGCGCGCGACACGTTGCGGGCGGCGGAAGACAGGCTGATCATCCCCATCGCATCGCCAAGGGCGCGAATCTGCCCGGTCAGATCGATGCAATCGCCCGGGGGCATCTGGCCTATCGCCAGATGCAATCCCTCGATCAGCGTCTCGAGCCGGTCGATCGACAGGACGATCAGATGAGACGCCCTTACCTCGCCCAAATCGACGAACATGTCAGCCAGGCGCTCGGAATCCAGCCGCAAGGGCTCGTCCTGGCGCATCGTTACGACGTTGGACACCTTGCGCACCCTCCGGTCACCACACCTCTGGCCCGCAGCCTCGCGCAGCAGCGTCAAGAAAGCGTTGCCAGCGGCACCGGAAATAGCTCGAATTTCCGGAAATTGCGCCTTATGCAGCCGGATAGGAAATCGGGGAGAAGCCGCAGAGATGAAGAACGCACGCCCGCTGCCCAGCTATCTTGTCCAGCGCTATCACGGCTGGAAAGCCACCACCCATGCCGAGAACAAGGCCTGGTACCGCCGCCTTGCCGAGGAAGGTCAGCGCCCCCGCGCGATGATCATTTCCTGTTGCGACTCGCGCATCCATGTCACCTCGATCTTCGGGGCCGACGAAGGCGAGTTCTTCATTCACCGCAACATCGCCGGCCTGGTACCGCCCTATGCGCCCGACGGCGACCATCACGGCACCTCGGCCGCGCTCGAATACGCGGTGACGGTGCTCAAGGTCGCCAACCTGCTGGTGGTCGGCCATTCCAATTGCGGCGGGATCCGCGGCTGCCATGACATGTGCGCGGGGCTCGCGCCGCAGCTGGAGGAAAAGACCAGCTTCATCGGCCGCTGGATGGACCTTCTGCGCCCCAGCTACGAGCGTCAGGCCGGGATCGCCGACGAAACCGAGCGGCTGCGGGCGATGGAAAAGGAGGCGGTGCTGGTCTCGATCGAGAACCTGATGACCTTCCCCTTCGTCCAGGCCGCGGTCGAGTCCGAATCGCTGACCCTGCACGGGCTCTGGAACGATATCGGCGAGGGCGTGGTGGAATGCTACGACCCGGACAGCGCCCGGTTCCTGCCGGTCTGATCCCGGCCGCCGGGCGCGCCCCGCAATCGCGCGCCCGGCGACACACAAGGCCTAGTCGAGAACCTTGCCCTCGGGCCAGACCATGCGGTGGCTCAGCGCCACCTCGCGGGTCGCGCCGGGGGCAAGCTCGAAACGCCATTCCAGAATGCCGCGCCGCCCGTCGGGATCGGTCTCCGAGGGCGCCGGATCGGCCTGCCAGGAGATCTTCAGATCCTCCTGTTCCGAATAAGGCACCCGGTCGAGAAGCCGCAGCGGCCAGGTCTCGTCGGTCAGGTTCTCGACCGCGATCCGCACCACCTCGGAGCGTTCGTTGGATTTCGTCAGAACGCCACGGTCGCCCTCGTTCCGGTCCTGCACTGTGCGGGTCAGCCGAAGCCCGTCGATCGGGCCGAAGGGCAGCAGGGCCTTGCCGCCCGCCGGGATCAGCTCGATCGGCTGCTGGCCGACGAAGCGGCCGTCGAGATAGAACATCGCCTGTGCGCTCGGCAGCACGATCTCGTCCGAGCCGTTGACGATGGAGGCCATCAGATAGGCGCTGTCGTCGCGTTCGGGCACGGCCTCGGCCAGCAGGTCGGCGGGCATCTCGAGATCGCCAAGCGCGAGCCGCAGATTGTCGGCGCCGGTCGCGATATCAACGGCCACCGGATAGTCGTAATGGACCGCGAGCCCGTCGAAGGCGGTCGCCCTGGCCCGCACCGGCGGCGCCGCCGCTGCGATTGCCCCCCTGCCCGTTGCCAGGCGCAATACTTCGCCGGCCACGATCGACGCCTCGGCTTCCTCGCCCGGGTCCGAGATCCGGCGCAAGAGCGGCCGCAGCTCGCTCGGCCCGGTCTGCCCGCCTGGACGCGCCGTCGACAGGCCCAGCGCGACCTCTGTCCAGCTCTCGCCGGTCTCCTGCGACACCAGCGCCCCGCGCTCGATGGTGACCCTGCTTTCGGCGCGGTCGAGCCGGATATCGTAGACCGGCATCCAGCGCGCCGTGTTGACGGTGTAGCCGACCGTGACCTTGCCCTCGGTCGACCCCTCCGCCGGGCCATCCGCGGCCGTCACCGTGATCGCCAGCATCGCCCGCGCCTCCTCCTCGGGCACCAGCGCGGCCAGCGCCTGCCGGGCCTCGGCCAGCGCCTCGCGAAGCGGCTCGAGCCCCCGCTCGGCCGCGGCGGCGCGGCCCCGGGCGGCAATCGAATCGGTCAGCGCCGTCTCGGTCTCGGCCCCGATCATCCGCGCCAGCGCCTGCAGATCCTCGACGCCCATCGCCGCCGCGCCCTCGCCCTGGCCCAGCCGTCCGAGGAAGGCCGCGCGCGCCTCGGCGCCCTGCGCCCCGGCCCGGATCCGCGAGATCTCGGCCATGGCGGCGTCCAGCGCGGTGCGGCGGCGCTCGACCTCGGCCTCGGCTTCCGCGACTTCGGGCGATGTCTCCGCGCCGCGCGGCAGCACGAAATCGCGCCGAGACGAGACGCTGCCCAGCGTCGCCCCCTCGACCGAGACCCGGACCGTGGCCAGCGGCGTGGTTCTGGGCAAATCCGCCAGGATCAGGCGATGGGTCCCGGCCGGAAGCTCGAAATCCGCGCTGCGCGTCACCGCCGCGCCGTCGGGAAAGAGCGTGACCGCCTCGACCCGACTGGAAACGAGAATGTCATCGGCCCAGCCCGGCAGGGGGACGAGGATCAGGCAAAGGGCAAGGGCTCGCATCGTGTCGCTCCGAAAGCTGGGGATCCGAGAGAAGACTGCGGCACAGGCGGGGGCGGGCGCAAGCGAAACGCAAGCATCGGCAAAGCGCCGCCGGCAAGGCAGACCGGAATCCCGGCCGCGTGGTGCGCAAGGCCAGAAACCGGTCCTGTTACGGGTGACACCGAACGGTGCCCCTGACCGCGCCACGGGGATGGCGCGGGAATACGGGCGTCCCGGCCGGGACGGAGTATTGCTGGAACTCCGCCCCTTCGCCGTCCGAGTGTTTTACCGGTGCTTTCGGAGGAGCGGATGCCCCGGATCGCGGCCTGGCCGGGGCTCCGCCCGTTCGCCGCTCAAACGCTCCGCCGGAGCGTTTGCCGGGGCTCATGCCCCGGATCGCGGCTCACCCCTTCTTGAGCACCCGCTGGCCGAGGACTTCGGCGATCTGAACCGCGTTCAGCGCCGCGCCCTTGCGCAGGTTGTCCGAGACGCACCACAGGTTCAGACCGTTCTCGATGGTCGAATCCTGCCGGATGCGGCTGATGAAGGTGGCGAAATCGCCCACGCATTCGGCCGGCGTCACGTAGCCGCCATCCTCGCGCTTGTCGACGACCATGATCCCGGGCGCCTCGCGAAGGATGTCGCGCGCCTCGTCCTCGTCGAGGAACTCCTCGAACTCGATATTGATCGCCTCGGCATGGCCGACAAAGACCGGCACCCGGACGCAGGTCGCGGTGACCTTGATCGCGGTATCGACGATCTTCTTGGTCTCGGCGACCATCTTCCACTCTTCCTTGGTCGAGCCGTCATCGAGGAAGACGTCGATATGCGGGATCACGTTGAAGGCGATCTGCTTGGGATAGACCGAGGGCTCGACCTCCTGACCCGGCACATACATGCCCTTGGTCTGGTTCCAGAGCTCGTCCATCGCCTCTTTCCCCGAGCCCGACACCGACTGGTAGGTCGAGACCACGACGCGCTTGATCTTCGCGCGGTCATGCAGGGGCTTCAGCGCCACCACCATCTGCGCGGTCGAGCAGTTCGGATTGGCGATGATGTTCTTCTTCGAATAGCCCTCGATCGCGTCGGCATTCACCTCGGGCACGATCAGCGGCACATCCGGGTCGTAGCGGTAGAGCGAGCTGTTATCGATCACGATGCAGCCGGCCTTGGCGGCCTTGGGCGCATATTCCTTGGTCGCATCCGAACCGATAGCGAACAGCGCGATATCCCAGCCGGTGAAGTCGAAGGTGGCCAGATCCTGGGTCTTGACGATCTTGTCGCCGAAGCTGCATTCGGTGCCGAGAGAGCGGCGCGAGGCAAGCGCGGCGATCTCGTCCACCGGAAACTCGCGCTCGGCGAGGATGTTCAGCATTTCGCGGCCCACGTTCCCCGTGGCGCCGACGACAGCGACCTTGTAGCCCATGTCTGGCTCCCTTCAGGCAAGTCCTGATTTCAGTGCGTGGGAGCCATACAGGAAAGCCGGATGGCGCGAAAGGCCCGTTCAGGACCGCGCCGCAGCCAGGATGCGGGCCAGCGCGGCCGCGTCGATATGGACGCCGTCGGGGGTCTCCTCGATCTTCGGGTAATAGACCCGGTCGAGATAGGTCATGAAGGCGGCCCGCAGCGCCGGGTCGAAATCCAGATCGCCGGGCGCGGCCAGCAGCGCGGCCAGCGCGGCCTCGCTTTCGGCGGGCGAGGTCAGCCCCGGAATGGCGAAGAAGGCCTCGCCCAGCACGATCACCGGCTTGTCATGGAAGAAGGCCTGCAGCCCCATCGAGGAATTGATGGTGATGACCCCTTGCGAGGCGGCAAGCTGGGCAAAGCTGTCGGTGGCATTGTCGATCACCAGCCGCCCGCCCGCATCGGCAAGGGCCGCAGCCAGCGGCTCGGCCAGCGAGGTCTTCGCCGAAGGGTGCTCCTTAAGCCGGATATGCCAGCCCGGGGGCAGCGCCGCCGATGCGCGGGCAAGCGCCGCGATCATGCCCTCGACGCTTTCCACCCAGCCCGCGAACATCGTGATCTGGCTATCATTGGGCACTTGCAGCGGACAGAACAGGAACGGCCCCGTATCGCTCAGGGCCCCGGCCCCCGCCTGCCCGACATCGGCCCGACGCGAGGCCCGCGCCACCAGCCCCCGGCCCAGCCCGCGCCACGCCTCGCCCTGCCGCGAGGGATCGGCGGCGGCCCAGTCGAGATAGAAGCCGGGATCGCGCGGCAGGCCATTGCGCGCATTGACCCCCGCCGGGTCCAGCGTCACCCGCCCCGGAAACGGCGCCAGTTCCGCGAAGATCCGCCCGGCACCGGCATCGGCCGCGCCCTCCATGAACGCCCGGCGCGAGCCGGTCAGCCCGTTCCAGCAGACCGCGAGCCGCTCGGGATGGCGGGAGAAATAGCGCCGCGACCAGTTATATTGCGCCGCGATCAGCGCCCGCTTCAGCGCGCGGCCCAAACGTCCCTTCGGCTGGCGCTTGGCCACGGCCAGCGCCTCGGCGGTGCGGGTGCGGGTTTCGGGAAAGCCGCGAAAGGACAGCCCGATCAGCGGCAGCCTGTGGCCGCCGCCGGCGGCAGCGGCGATGGCGCGGAAGATCGCGTCCTTGCGGCGGGTCCAGCCGGCCAGATAGGCGATCATCGGCCGGGCTCCGGACCTGCGCGTCTGTCGGCTGTCATCGGGGGCCCCCTTTCAGATCCTCGCGCCCCGGGCATAGACCAGCTCTGGCGCGGCGGCAAAGGGGCAGCGCTTGCCAAGGCTCCACTCCGGCGGGAAATGATCAGCGGGCGACGCAGCGGGGGCGCTGACCGAAGCCCGAGGCCGAACAGATATGCGAGCCGCGACCCAGGCGGCGATCCAGCACCAGAGCGGCCGCCTTGCGCCCGGACTTGCTCGACCGCGAGGGCTTTGACTTCGGTTCCGGGGCGAGCCAGCGCATTGCCGACGCGCCGACAATAGCCTGTTCCGAACGGACGCCCTCGCGGACACCCTCGGACGAAGCCGCTCCGGCAAGGCCCGAGATCGCCACCCCAAGCAGCAATACAGCGCAAGCCGAGCGCAACCCTGCCAGATACGAACCTGCCAGACGCCGGGCCGCAGTCAATCGGCCCGCCGGACGCAAGAAAGAAGCGTGTTCGCGACACGACATGACTCGTCCCCCTCGCCTTCTGGACACCCACCACCCGTGCCCACCACCCTTGACCGCCCGACACCTCCGGAGCCGACACGCATGCGGCGCACCGGGCTGAAGGTCCCACAGTCGCGAAGCAGGCTATCCGGTAAACGGTTCGTTTCTGTGGCACCGGGAGGGCAAAGAGCGGATCCAGACCGCATCCGGCGCTCTCCGGGACGAACCCGGGCAGGCCGAATGCGTCAGCTTCCGCCGAAAACGACGCCTGGACAGCCGGTTGGAAATCCTCTCAGGGCGCGATGATGCGGTCGCCGACCTTCCAGTCGGGCAGGCCGTAACCGTCGGGCCAAGGATAGACCTCGATCTGGTTGAAATAGATCACCGCAACCAGATTGGGGAATTCGGGAAAGATCTGGCGGACCTCCGAGGTCCATTTCGCGACATAGTCCTCCCGCCCCGAATAGCCGAGCTCGGCCACCACCACCGGCTTGCCGAAAGCTGCGACCCGGGCATAACGCGGCGCCAGGATCGACCGGAACGACTGTTCCTCGCCGAGGATCGCGGTTTCCCAGGGCTGGAGCCCGAAGACCGAGAGCCCGACGATATCGACATAATCGTCGCCCGGGTAATAGGCCTCGAGCCCCTCCTCGCCCAGCGGCGACCACATATAGGCCACCTCGGGCGCCGTCTCGCGGCAGATATCGACCATCCGGCGATAGGCCGCCTTGTAGGTTTCGGGGTCCCAGCCCGCCCAGATGAACTGGCCGCTATCGTCTTCCATCTCCTGCGCCCAGCGCACGGTGACCGGGCTTTCGAACAGGTTCAGCACGGCGCAGATCGAGGCCATGTAGCGATCGTAATCGCCCGAGGCGATGCCCTCCTGCAGCATGTCGGGCGTGTTGCGCTCGGACCGGTTCCAGGTCCAAGGCTCGATCGTGGCCAAAACCGAGCGGCCACGCGCCCGGGCATAGGCATCGGCGTCGATCAGGCTGGGCAGGTACACGTCTTCCCAGGGCAGGAACAGGTGCTCGATCGACACCTCGGGATCGTCGGCAAAGGCGCCGTCGGGATCGTAGACACCGAAGGGCATCTCGCCCGGCGGTGCCTCGACCGGTTCGGCCGGCGCGGCGGTCGCAAGGATCAGGGCGGCCAGGCCCAGCGCGGCAAGTCTCGGGGCAACAAGGCCCGGGGTGGCAATGACCGGGTCAGGTCTCATCGATGCTGGTCCTCATGGTCGCCGGGCTCCAGAGCTGCGGCCGAAATCCAGAACGTAATGCAGCCTCTTGCGCCCCCCCTGCCCCGCTCCCGAAACAATATGCTGGGCCGAGGTGACCTGAAACCGGCCGAGACCGACAGTCAGGAAATGCAGACTCTCCACCCCCCGCGCCCAGACCGCGCCCGCGTTCAGCATCGCCAGCACCGCCAATATGCCGACATGGGGTCCGTAGGCCCGCCATCCCGTCCTCAGCCGGATCCGGTTCTCGGTCAGGTGATGCCGCAGGACGGCCGCGACGAGGAGGACATAGATCGCGCCGTTCAGCAGCGACAGCAGGTAAAAGCCCGCGGCCTCCTGTACATTCGACCGCGCAAGCACCGGGGCCAGCGCCAGCGCCGCGAGCATGAAATAGGGCGCGAGCAGCCGCAGCGGCAGCCGCGCCTCGGCCGCCGCGCCCTTGGGCGTGATCCGGAAATCGACGAAGCCGCCCCATAACCGGTCGCGCAGCGCCATCAGCATGCCCCAGGCCGCCCAGGGCCATTGCGCGCAGGGAAACAGGACCCGCTCCCATCCCAGCACCGGCGCATCGGAAGGCCGGTAATACCCGTCGCGACGCAGCATCGCGCCGATGCCCAGAAAGATGCCGAGGATCGGCAGGCTGTGGCCGAAAAAGGCGGGATAGGTCACCCCGACGAAGCGCATGTCGAAGACCAGCGCCACGGCCGGAAGCAGGCTCCCGGCCAGCATGAAGGCGGCGAGGCCCGGATAGATGCTCTGGGTGAACAGGAATTGCAGCCGCAGCCGCAGCGGCAGGTCCGACAGGCAGCCCGGGGTGTGGCGCAGCAGGATCGTCACGAGGCTCCGCGACCACTGGAATTCCTGGGTCAGCATGTCGGCGAAATTGGCCGGCCCGGCGCCGATCGCGATGGCGTCGATGGCATGCACCCCGCGCCAGCCCCCGGCATTCATCAAAAGCGAGGTGGAATGGTCCTCGGCCAGCTCGGGCCCGAGCCCGCCGATCTGCCGCAGCGCCCGGGTCCGGACCGCGTAATGCGAGCCGATGCAAAGCGGCGCCCAGCCGTTGGAATATCCCGCCTGCAGGACGCCGTGAAACGCCGCCTCGGCATGAAGCCGGGCCCGTGCCGACCAGCTGTCGGCGGCGTTCGAGGAACAGATCGAGGGCGCGCTGACATAACCCACGCGCGGATCGAGGAAGGGGCGCAGCATCTCGCGCAGATAGCCCGGCTGCGGCACGTGATCGGCATCGAGCTGGACCACGAAATCGTAGCGCTCATAGCCGATGCTGTCATAGAAGAAGGCAAGGTTGCCCTCCTTGCAGCGGGTCCGGCGCGGCCAGTCCGGACGATGATAATCGGCCCGGCCCTTGCGGGTCGAGACCTGCACGCCATGGGCCGCGCACCAGGCCAGAGTCTCGGGCGCGGGATCCTCGTCGGCCAGCCAGGTGTCATGAGGCCAATCCCGGCACCAGTCCTGGGCCAGCATCGCGCTCAGCGTGCCGCGCAGGATATCGAAGGGCTCGGAGGGGCTTTTCGTCACCACCATGGCGACGCGGGCGCCTTTCAGCCCGGCCGGATCGCCCACCGGCCGCCGGGCCTGCAGCAAGAAGATCAGGAAATAGGCCTGCAGGAAGGTCAGCCAGCCCAGAAGCGCCGAGCAGATCGCGAAGCGGATCGCGCCGATATCATGCGCGGGCTGCAGCCACCAGCCCCAGAAGAAGACGGCGGCCCCGAGCCAGGCCAGCGCCGCCAGCCCGTAGCGCCAGCGCTGGCCGCGGGTGAAGAGCGAGACCAGAAACGGGCCGCCATTACCGGCCCCCGGCGGCGGCCCGCCCTGCCTCGCCTCAGGCGCTCCCGGCATCGGCCACCTCCAGTCCCAAGGCCAGCGCCGCGTCGCGCAGGATGCCGTCGAGATCGCGGTGCCGGGCCTCGAAGCCCAGCGCCGCACGCGCCCGGCTCGGATCGGCCACCAGCGCGGGCGGATCGCCCGGCCGGCGCGGATGCAGGCTCACCGGCACCGGGCGACCGGTGACCCGTTCGACCGCCGCCAGCACCTCGCGGATCGACTGCCCGCGCCCGGTGCCCAGATTGACCTGCAGATCGCCGCCGCCGCGTTCCAGATGGCGAAGTGCCAGCAGATGGCCCTCGGCCAGATCGGCGACATGGATGTAGTCGCGAATGCAGGTGCCGTCGGGCGTCGGATAGTCGGTGCCGTAAATCTTGAGCGCAGGCCCCCGCCCGGCCGCCGCGAACAGCGCCAGCGGCAGCAGATGGGTTTCGGGGTCGTGGCGCTCGCTCAGCCCGGCCGCGGGATCGGCGCCGCAGGCGTTGAAATAGCGCAGCGCGACATGGCGCAGCCCATGGGCACGGCCGAAATCGGCCAGCATCTGCTCGCCGATCAGCTTGGTCCGGCCATAGGGGTTGATCGGCGCCTGCGGCGTCGCCTCGGTGATCGGCAGCGCCGCGGGCAGGCCATAGCTCGCGCAGCTCGAACTGAAGATCACGCGGCCCAGCCCGGTCTCGGCACAGGCGGACAGCAGCCCCGTCATGCCGCCGACATTGTTGTCGTAATAGAAGCCCGGATCGCGCATCGACTGGCCGACATAGGCGGCGGCCGCGAAATGGATCACCGCCACCGGCGCATGGCTGCGGATCGCCCGCACCAGCGCCGCGCGGTCGCGGGTGTCGCCCTCGACCAGCGGCCCCCAGCGCACCGCGTCGGCATGACCTGTGCTGAGATTGTCAAAGACGACAGGACGGTATCCGGCGTCCGACAGGCGCCGGCAGGTGTGACTTCCGATATATCCCGCCCCACCCGTGACGAGAACGGGAACCGGCTTCGACACGGCGCGTCAGGCTCCGGAAATGGTCAGCGTCATCGCTTCCTCGAAACAGGGTATCGTCCGGGCGCGCTCCGCGTCGAGCAAAATCCTCGGCCTTCGGCGCCCGGCCCGCCCGATACCGGGGTGGCGCTGGCGGGGATCGTCGACGGGCAGCCTCCGGTTTGACCCGCCCCGGCCCCCAGTCGGGCGCCGCCCTCAGCCGGACCGGAACGCCGACCGGATCGTCGGCACGGGAAAGGACCGGGTCCGGCGGCCCACCTCGGCGGCGGCGCAGGCAAGGCGCGCCGCGGCTGACGGGGATCGATTGGCCAGAGGCAGACCATCGGAAGGCGCTTGCCACAGACGGGTCCGGAAACCGGCGCGGCGATGGGCCGACGCCCGCCTGTTGCCTTCGCCATTGGCAGGGGGGCAATCACCCGGCGGGGCGCGCCCTCCTGCACGGCGGGCGGACGGTTGCGGGGATCAGGGCCTGTCCTTCATTCGGGCTGCGACGACAGAAATCTCAGCAGGCGGGCCGTGAAGTCCTCCGGAGAATCCGCATTGGAGATATGGGCCGCCCCCTCGATGACGCAGAGTTTCGCCTGCGGCGTCTTTTCCGCCATGCGCCGGCTCAGATCCGGCGGAGACATCCTGTCGAGCTCTCCGGCAATGAAGAGCGTCGGCATGGCAAGCTCGGCCAGACGCCCGGAGATGTCGAAACCGGCGATGCCGCGCGCGACATGCGCAAGCGAGGGGCCATGCGAGGTCGCTGCGATGCCGTGCCAGACCTGATAGGTCCGCATCCCCTCCGGCGTATTCCGGAAAGCCTCCGAGACCGAAACCAGCCAGTTCTGCTCAAGGCGCGTCACCGGGCCATGCGGCTGCTCGAAGACGATGGCCCAGCCCTCGCTCATCGCCCTGAACTCGGGCGTCGCGGTGTTCTCGAAGCTGTTGGCCACAACGAGGCGCCCTATCCCGGTCGGACGCCGAAGCGCGAGCTCGAACGCGACCATGCCGCCGAGAGACAACCCCACGACATCGAGCGTCTCGATGCCAAGCCGGGCCAGCAGCTGTTCGGTATCGTCGGCAATATCCGCGACCCCGAATGGCGCGGTCAGGGGATCGGAGGCCCCGTGCCCGGCGTGATCGGGAACAATGACGCGATATCCCGCTGCGACCAGTGCCGGGATTTGCGGCCCCCAGGCCCGGCCGGAATTGCTGATGCCGTGCAAAAGCAGGATCGGCCGACCTTGCCCGAACTCGATGTAGTAGTTGTTGCGCCCCTTTACCTCATAACAGGCCATGGGAAGGCTCCTCGTCGATGGTTTCAGAAGGTGATGCGCTGGCCGGGCCGAAGCCGGATCGCGATCAGCCAGAGCACGACGCAGAGCCCTGCCATCAGCCCCCAGGCCAGCGTGAGATCGGACAGGTATTCGCGCAGCAGCCCCGCGATGAGCGGAAGCGCGGCCGCAACCAGGTAGCCGCCGCCCTGGACGAAACCCGCGATGGCCCCGGCGGCGCTTGCATTGTCTCCGTGATCCATGGCGACGATCAGGCTCAGGGGGAAAAGCGCTCCGATCCCGAGGCCCGCGAAGACCGCTGCCGGCCAGGCGAGCGCAAGCGGGGCGAAGATCAACCCGAGGAGGCCCGCGAACAAGGCCCCTATGGCGGTGAAGATTGCCGGGCGGCGGTCGGTCGATCGGCTGACCCAGCAGGATACGACAAGACCGGCGACGACCTCGGCAAGCGTCACCACGCCAAGCATCAACCCCGCCGTCTCGGCCGAGCGGCCCAGACCGGTATAGAAGGGCGGCAACCATGCCAGAACGAGCGTGTAGGCCCCCGTTCCAAGTCCGAAAAACGCCAGCAGCAGCCATGCGCGCGGCGCCCGCGAGACCGGGAAATACGGCCTGTCTTCCGGCACACGCGCGCGCGGGTCGGTCACACGCCACCAGATCAGGCCGCCGAGCAGGGCGGGAACGGCCCAGATCCCCAGGGCCGGTTGCCAGTCCGAGGCCTGGGCGATCCAGGGGCTGAAGGTTCCCGACAGGAAGGCCCCAGCCATGATCGCGGTCGAATAGAGCCCCATCAGCCCGGCGGCAGACGCGCCTGCGCGGTGCCTGATCATGATCGGCAGCAATGCCTGCACCATCGCGATGCCGATCCCGCCGAGAATGGCGGTCACCAGCAGCAAGGCTGCGCTCGACCAGGGCCAGCGCAGCAGGTTGCCGAGAAGGATCAGCGCCAGACCGAGGATGATGCCGTTCCGTGCGCCGAACAGGGTCTTCAGCCGGGACGTGAAAAGCAGGCAGATCCCCATCAGGGCCACCGGCAGCGTGGTCAGCAGGCTGGCGCCGGTATCGCTCAGGCCGGTATCGCGCTGAATGACGTCAAGCATCGGCCCGATGGCCGCCATCGTCGGCCGCAGATTGATACCGACCACGAGAATGGCGGCCGAGAACAGGAACCGCTCTGAAAACCTGGACAAGTTACCTCCTTCCATGGCGGCTTGCCACGGAACAGAATTCCGAATATATCTCTACGTAGAGATATTATTATCTTGATGTCAAGACAGGTGCAGGGATGGACAGAGCACGCAAAGCTGCCGGGCAATGGGCACGGGAAAAGCCTCATCTCGATATCGGGCCGATGGTGCTTCTTGGCCGGCTGGGGGAGGCGGCGCTTGTCATTTCCCGCGACCGGCTCAACCCGGTCTTTGCCGAGTTCGACCTTCAGCCGGGCGAGTTCGATGTCCTGGCGACGCTACGCCGGAGCGGAGCGCCCTACGCCATGACGCCGACCCATCTCTACGAGGCGGCGATGATCTCCTCCGGGAGCATGACGAACCGTCTGAACCGGCTCGAACAGGCTGGCTGGGTGAAACGGCAGCCCAATCCCGAGGACAGGCGGGGAACGCTTGTCGCGCTGACACCGGGCGGCCTTGCCCTGATCGACAAGGCGGTCGAGAGCCATGTCGCCAATATGCGCACCATCGTTTCCGGTCTGACAGAGCGAGAGCAGGACCAGCTTTCCCAGCTATTGGAAAAGTTGCTGGCGTCTCAGGGCTCCTAGCGGCTCAGCCCGGCATCGGCCGGATCGGGGCGAGGATGCCTCCGATCTGCCCGGACGCCCGGATCTTGCAGATATATGCGCATGGCGCGGGCCCGCTGCGGGTCGTGAGCCTGCGCCCGAGGTTGCAGGAGCGAAGGGACCCTGCGGCAGTCCGGTGGACGGCTGCGCCCGAGGCAGGAGGGCGTCCGCGGGGTGGGGTCGTGGCCGTGGTCGTTGTAGCGCGTGACAGCGGCAGAACGAATGGCGTTTGTACTCGAACCGGACGAGGCAGGTCTTCCAGACCGCCGGCGGCACGGCGTGGAAACCGTCGAACGGGTCGGCACAGGGACAAGCCGGGGGCACTCTGCCCCGAACGCCTTCCGGATCCTCCTGCCCGGGAAGGCGCGATGGGGGGAGGCACCGCTACGGGACACTGTTGCAGGCCGAGACCACGGCCGGGCGGGATCTGCCGCCGCCAGACGGGCTGCAGCCGGGCCATCGCCGCCCGGCGCCGCGACAGGGCCGCCATGTCGTACCGCCGACGCTTGCGGACCGACCGAAGAGCCACTTGCCTGCCCGCTGCCACAAGGGCGACGCATGACCCTGTCGAAGGCGCGCCCAGCCTTCCGGCGCGAGACCGGCCGGCCTGCAACCGCCCGCGTCCTCGGCCGCGATACCGGCGGCCCCGACCGAGCCCATTTGCCAGGGCCGCGACGCTGAGCATTTGACATGGCGGCGCCGCGATGAGATGAAAGTATGATAAATCTTGTTCTTTATCATATCGGAGAGGGCCGTGCTGTCCCGTCGTTCCCTTCTGGCCCTGCCCTTCTACGGTGCCTGTCTGACCACGCCACTGACCGCCCTGGCCGCCGGGCGCAGCGGCGAGACCGTCTTGCGCTTTGCCTGGCCGCTGAATGCCGGGCCGCTGAACCCGCATCTTTATTCGCCGAACCAGATGTTCGCGCAGAACATGCTCTACGACCCGCTCGTGCGCTACAGGGCCGACGGCCGCGTGGTGCCCTGGCTGGCCCGCTCCTGGACGGTCTCGGAGGATGGCCGGGAGTACACTTTCGCGCTGCGCGAGGATGTCGTCTTCTCGAATGGCGAGATCTTCGACGCGGCCGCGGCCAAGGCCAATTTCGACGCGGTGCTGGCCAACCGGTCGCGCCATGCCTGGCTGGAACTGGCCAACCAGATCGTGGCGGCCGAGGTCGTCGCGCCCTTCACGCTGAGACTGCGCCTGAAGGACGCCTATTATCCCACGCTGCAGGAACTGGCCCTGCCCCGCCCGTTCCGCTTCATCGCGCCGTCGCAATTCGTGGATGGCGGGACCAGGGACGGCATCCTGGCCCCGATCGGCACCGGGCCCTGGGTCCTGACCGAAACGTCGCTGGGCGAACATGACGTCTTCCGCCGCAACGACCGCTACTGGGGCGCGCGCCCGGCCTTTGCTGGGGTCACGGTCAAGGTCATTCCCGACCCCAATACCCGCGCCATCGCGCTTCGCACCGGGCAGATCGACATGGTCTACGGCATCGACGGGCCGCTGTCGCCCGACACGTTCGCAGAGCTGGCGCGCTCTGGAGATTTCAAGGCCGGCCTGTCGGCACCGATGGAAACCAGCTCGCTGGCGCTGAACACCGCCCGGGGCGGGACACGGGATCTTTCCGTGCGCCGGGCCATCAACCATGCCGTCGACAAGGATGCCCTGATCGCGGCCGTCCTGCACGGCACCGAGAAGCGCGCCGATACCCTGTTCGCGCCCAACGTGCCCTATGCCGATATCGGGCTCGAGCCCTACCGCTTCGATCCCGCCGCCGCGGCCGGGCTGCTGGAGGCCGATGGCTGGGTCGCGACCCGGGCCGGCCAGCCCCGGCAGAAGGACGGCCAGCCGCTGATCCTGGATCTGTGCTTCGTCGGCACCGATGCGGTGGCCAAGGCCAAGGCCGAGATCCTGCAGGCCGACCTGGCCGCCGTCGGCATCGGCGTCAGCCTGATCGGCGAGGAGGAAAGCAGCATCTATGCCCGCCAGCGCGACGGCCGGTTCCACATGATCTTCAACCGGACCTGGGGCGCGCCCTACGACCCCCATGCCTTCCTCAGCGCGATGCGGGTGCCCGCGCATGCCGATTACCAGGCGCAGCTGGGCCTGCCCGACAAGGCCGAGATCGACCGCCGGATCGGCGAGGTTCTGATCTCGACCGACGAGGCCACGCGGCAGGCGCTGTATCGCGACCTGCTGACCCGGTTCCACGAGGCCGCGGTCTATCTGCCCCTGACCCATCTGACGGCGATGGCCGTGGCGCGGCCCGGGATCGGGCCGCTGCGCTTCGGCGCCATGTCGAGCGAGATCCCCTTCGAGATGCTGACCCCGGACGCCTGACCCCATGAAAGCCTTCATCCTGCGACGGTTGCTCCTGCTGATCCCGATGCTGTTCGGGGCCTCGCTGGTGATCTTCCTGATGCTCAGGCTGGGCCCCAGCGACCCGGCGCTGGACTATCTGCGCCTGTCCAAGCTGCCGCCGACGCCGCAGGCGCTGGCCGATGCGCGCGAGATGCTGGGGCTCGACCGGCCGCTGGCGACGCAATATCTCGACTGGATCGGCCGCGCGCTGCGGGGCGATTTCGGAACCTCCTACGCCCTGCAGCGTCCGGTGCTGCCGGATATCCTGCATTTCCTGCCGGCGACGATGCAGCTGGCCGGGACGGCGCTGGCCTTCACCTTGCTGGTATCGGTGCCCTTGGGGATCTGGGCCGCGCGCTACCGCGACCGCTGGCCCGACCATGCGGTGCGGCTGGTCGCCTTCCTGGGCGTCTCGGTGCCGAATTTCTGGCTGGGCTTCCTGCTGGTGCTGGTCTTCTCGGTCCATCTGGGCTGGCTGCCGCCGATGGGGCGCGAGGGTCCGGCAAGCCTGGTGATGCCGGTCATCGCCGTGGCGCTGATGTCGCTGGCCGTGAATGCCCGGCTGCTGCGCGCCAGCATGCTCGAGGTCGCGGGCCAGCGCCATGTCCGCTATGCCCGGCTGCGCGGCCTGCCGCCGCGCATGGTCGAACGCCGCCACGTGCTGCGCAATGCCTGGCTGCCGGTCATCACCGCGACCGGCATGCATATCGGAGAGCTTCTGGGCGGCACCCTGGTGATCGAGAGCATCTTCGGCTGGCCCGGCCTCGGGCGCTACGCGGTCTCGGCGATCCTGAACCGGGACTATCCGGTGATCCAGTGCTTCACCCTCCTGATGGTGGTCATCTTCGTGCTCTGCAATCTCATCGTCGACATTCTCTACGCCCTGGCCGATCCGCGCATCCGCCAGGCCACGCAGGCGCCGCAATGAGCCTGGCGCTGAACCGCCGACAGGCCGGGCCGGTCTGGCGCAGGCTGCGTCTGGGCGCGGCCTGCCTGATCGTCGCGCTGCTGGTGCTGGCCGCGCTGGTCGGCCCGGCGCTCGCGCCGTTCGAGCCCGACGCGGTCGACATCGTCCACAGGCTGCAACCGCCCGGCGAAGGCCACCTTCTGGGGACCGACCATCTCGGGCGGGACATCTTCTCGCGGCTGATCGCGGGCACCCGGACCTCGCTTGGCTGCGTCGCGGCGACGCTGGTGCTGATCCTGATCATGGGGCTCGGGCTGGGCGGACTGTCGGGCTATGCGGGCGGGCGGATCGACCAGGCGATCATGCGCGTCGCCGACATCTTCATGACCTTCCCGACGCTGATCCTGGCGCTTTTCATGATCGGCATGCTGGGCACCGGGCTGGTCAATGTCATCATCGCCATCGCCCTGTCCCACTGGGCCTGGTATGCGCGGATCGCGCGCGGCATCGTCATGTCGATGCGTCACCGCGATTTCCTGCTGGCGGCGCGGCTGGCCGGGGCAAGCCGCGCCCGCATCTTCATCGAGCACCTGCTGCCCGCGACCTTCTCGCAGATGATCGTTCTGGCCACGCTCGATGTCGGGCACATGATGCTGCATGTCTCGGGGCTGTCCTTCCTGGGGCTGGGCGTGCAGGCGCCGACCGCGGAATGGGGGGTGATGATCGCCGATGCCCGCCAATTCGTCTGGACCGCGCCGATGCTGATCTTCTGGCCCGGGCTCGCGCTGTTTCTGACCGTCATGGCCTTCAACATGCTGGGCGACGCGCTGCGCGACCGGCTGGATCCCGGCCTGGTCGGGGAGGCCGCCCATTGACCCGGGTTCTCACGATCGAGGGGCTGAGCGTTTCCGCCGCCGCCCGGCCGCTGCTGCGCGACCTCAGCCTCGAGATCGCGCAGGGCCGCACGCTTGCGCTGGTCGGCGCCAGCGGATCGGGCAAGTCCACCGCCTGCGCCGCGGCGCTGGGGGTGCAGGCAGGCAATCTCGAGGTCAGCGGACAGGTCTGCCTGGACGGCAATCCGGTGCCGCCCGACCGGCTGCGGGGGCGGGTCGTGGCCTCGATCCTGCAGAACCCGCGCAGCGGCTTCAACCCGCTCCGGACCATGCGCGACCACATGCGCGAGACCTGCCGGGCGCTGGAGCGGCCCTGGGCCGAGGATACCGCGCGGCACCTGCTGGCCGAGGTGGGTCTCGAAGACCCCGACCGGGTGCTCGGCCTTTATGCCTTCGAGATGAGCGGCGGCATGCTGCAGCGCGTGGCCATCGCGCTGGCGCTGCTCGGCGGGGCGCCGTTCCTCTTCGCCGACGAGCCGACGACGGATCTCGATCTGGTGGTACAGGCGCGCATCCTCGATCTGCTGGAACGCAGCCGCGACCGGGCGAGGCTGGGGCTGCTGCTGATCACCCATGACATGGGCGTCGTCGCGCGGCTGGCCGATGAGGTGGCCGTGCTGGAGGCCGGGATCGTGGTCGAGCGCGGCCCGGTCGGACAGATCTTCCACGCTCCGCGCCATCCGGTGACGCGGATGCTGGTCGCGGCGCATCTTGCCCTTTACGGAAAGGAGCTGCCGGCATGAGCCTGCTTGCCGCCCGTGGCCTGTCGCACAGCTATCGCAGCCATCCGCTGCTGGGCCCGGCAAGAACGCATGAGGCGCTGTCGGATATCTCGCTGGAGATCGCCGAAGGCGAGACCGTGGCCCTGCTCGGACGCTCGGGCTGCGGCAAGAGCACCCTCGCGCGGCTGATTTCGGGGCTCGAGCGGCCGACGGAGGGCGAGATCCTGTTCCGGGGTACGCCGCTGGCCGCGGCACGCGGCGCGGCGCGGCTGAAGATGCGGCGCGCGGTGCAGATGGTGTTTCAGGATTCGCCCGATGCCACCAATCCCCGCCATACCGTCGGCCGGATCGTCGCCGAGCCGCTGCGCCATCTGACCCGGCTGGACCGCAAGGGCCGCGAGGCGCGCGTCGCCGAGCTGCTCGATCTGGTCGAGCTGCCGCCCCGGACCGCCGGAATGCGCCCCGGCCAGCTGAGCGGCGGCCAGTTGCAGCGGGTCTGCATCGCCCGCGCCCTTGCCCCCGAACCCCGGCTGGTCATTCTCGACGAGGCGGTGTCGAACCTCGATCTGCACCTGCAGGCCAGCACGCTGGCCTTCCTCGGCGACATCCGCCGCCAAAGCGGCATCGCCTGCCTCTTCATCACCCATGACCTGCGTCTGGTGAGCCGTTTCGCCGACCGCGTGCTGGTGATGGACCGGGGCCGGATCGTCGAGGAAGCCCCCTCCGGAGAGCTCGCGACGCTGTCGCATCCCGCCTCGCGCGCCCTCCGCGAGGCCATTCTGCCGCCATTTCCCGGCCGCCCGGCCGCCAGCAAGGCCGTGACCCTGCCTGAAAACCCGCGCGAAATCCCGACGGCGCCTGTCGAGGCCGACGCTGTCCCCAGCCCGATCCCCGTCCCCTGAGCGCCGCGAGCCGGGCTGCAAATCCTATCCCCAGAATCTGGGGAAGAACCTGTGGGTAACCTGCCGCAAACGACCTCTTCCTTAACCATTGCTGGCCTGACTAAAAATTAGGCAGTCGCCGAGGCCCGCCCAGCGGACGCAACCACAACGGGACATCCCGAACATTCCCTCCGGAGGCGCCTCCGTCTGCGATTGACCCCACGCGCTTGCCCGGCCCATCCGTCCTGCCCGGCGGTATCGGCGCCAAGTCGCCCGGCAGCGCGCCGCGCCGAACCGTTTTCGCCGGGCGGTGACGGAGATCGCCGCGACAGAAGCCCGGGCGACGGCATGAGAGAGGCACACCTCCAAGCGCGCGATCTTGCGACGGACCGGCCTCGCGGAACAGGATCCGGACGCCCCGGCCCTCACCGGGCGGCGGCGCTAGGGGGCAAGTGTCCCGACCGGGCGCGTCCCGCTTTCATCCTTCAGCGCGACGCCGGTCCGGCCCAGCTTGCGGGCAGCGTCGATCAGCCAGGCGATGCGCGCGGCCGCCGCCTCGGGCGAAAGCCCGCCCATGCGGTGGATATTCGACACGCAGTTCCGGGCGCTGTCCCTTGTGCCGGGCACAGGGTTGGCGGTGAGATAGGCCCCGAGACTGTCGGAGACGCTGAGCCCCGGGCGCTCTCCGATCAGCATCAGGCACATCGCGGCCCCCATCCGGCGGGCGATGTCGTCGCCAAGCGCCACCCGCGCGCCCTCGGCGAGGATGACGGGCGTGGTGTCCAGCTCGGGCAGCGCCGGGCGCAGGGCCGCAATCACCGGCGCCGCATGGGCAAGCGCGGGGGCCGACAGCCCGTCTCCGACCACCACGACCAGCGGATGGCCCGCCCGGGGCAGATCCACCGGCTCGGCCAGACGGCGGCCCAGATCGGGACGGCGCAGATAGATGCTGCGCTCGACCGCCTGACTTTGCACCCGGATCGTGGCAAGCGGGGCCAGCGCCGCCGCAAGCGCGTCCCAGTCGGGCCGGGCGTGGATCGCGTCGCGGGCACCGGCATGCGCCTCCTGGAAATCGAGAAGAGCGCCAAGCGGCGTGGGGCCCGCCGCCGCATCCAGCCGCACCCGGGCGGGCGTCATCGCCCGCAGCCGTCCGAACCCCGTGCTGACGCTGTCGCTCATGTCAGGATCCCCATCCGTTTGCCAAGCGCCGCCGGGTCGGGCAGCGCGGCCGCCCCCTGCGCCAGCCCCATCCGCGCCAGCCAGGCCTCGAATTCGGGCGCCGGCCGCAGCCCCGTCACCTCGCGCAGATAGCCGATATCCTCGAAGGCGAGGCTCTGATAACCCAGCATCACGTCATCCGCCCCGGGCACGGTGATCAGGAAAGTCACCCCCGCCCGGGTCAGCAGCGTCATCAGCACGTCCATGTCGTCCTGATCGGCCTCGACATGGTTGGTATAGCAGACATCGACCCCCATCGGCAGGCCCAGCAGCTTGCCGCAGAAATGGTCCTCGAGCCCGGCGCGGATGATCTGCTTGCCGTCATAAAGATATTCCGGCCCGATGAAGCCCACGACGGTGTTGACCAAAAGCGGCCGGAAGGCCCGCGCGACGCCATAGGCCCGGGCCTCCAGCGTCTGCTGATCGACGCCGTGATGGGCCTCGGCCGACAGCGCCGCACCCTGCCCGGTCTCGAAATACATCACATTGTCGCCGACCGTGCCGCGCCCCAGCGCGCGGCCCGCCTCATGCGCCTCGGCAAGCACCGACAGGCTGACGCCGAAGCCCTCATTGGCGGCCTCGGTCCCGGCCACCGACTGGAAGATCAGATCGACCGGCGCGCCCCCCTCGATCAGGCGGAGCGCGTTGGTGACATGGGTCAGCACGCAGGTCTGGGTCGGGATGGCGAGGCTGGCGACCATCTCGTCCAGCGCCGACAGAAGGCCCGCGCAATTCTCCAGATTGTCAGAGGCCGGGTTGATCCCGATCACCGCGTCGCCTGCCCCGAACAGCAGCCCGTCAAGGGTCGCGACCGCGATGCCGCGCGCGTCGTCGGCCGGGTGATTGGGCTGCAACCGGGTCGAAAGCGTCCCCGACCGACCGATGGTGTTGCGAAAGCCGGTCACCACCTCGACCTTCCGCGCCACCCGGATCAGGTCCTGGTTGCGCATCAGCTTCGACACCGCGGCAACCATCTCGGGCGTCAGCCCCGGCGCGGCCTCGGCAAGACGCGCGGCATCGGCCGCAGGCGACAAGAGCCAGGCGCGGAAATCGCCCAGCGTCATCGCCGCGAAGGGCGCGAAGGCGGCGCGGTCATGGGTATCGAGGATCAGCCGCGTGACCTCGTCCTCCTCATAGGGCACGACCGCCTCGGTGAGGAACTCGGCCAGCGGCAGATCGGCCAGCGCCCGCCGCGCCGCGACGCGTTCGGTCGCGCTTTCGGCCGCGATGCTCGCAAGCTGGTCGCCCGAGCGCTCGGGCGTGGCCGCGGCCAGAAGCCGGGCCAGAGACCCGAAGACGAACCGCTCGCCCCCGGCTGTGGCACTGTATCGGGGCATATTTCCGCCCTCCCGTTTCAGACCGTCCGCAGATGCTTCGGCCAGTCCTGATGGCCGGTGATCTGGCGGAACCGCATCAGCTTCCACATCCCGTATTTGTGGAAATCGAAGGCCAGCCGCGACACCCGCAGCTGTACCATGGACCAAAGCGCCCATTTCACATCGGCCAGCGCCTTGTGGAGGATGACGCGCGACACGATCTCGGGGCGGACCTCGCCGAAATACGCCTCGATCAGCTCCAGCTCCTGTTCGGGGGTGAAGAACATCTCGCCGAAGAGCAGGCCGAAATCATAGCATCGATCGTTCATCGAGGCATATTCATAGTCGATCAGCAGGATCGAACCGTCCTCGCCCACCATGAAATTGCCCGGCATCGGATCGTTGAAACAGGGTACAAGATCGAGCCCGGAAGCCATCAATGCCTCGCGCGCCAGCCGCTCGTTCAGCATGATCCAGTCATGGTCGGGAAAGCGCGGCGCGCCCAGATCGGCGGCCTGCGCGGCATGTTCGTCGATCATGTCGAAGACGGTCTTGGTCGCGGCCAGCCCGGGCATGCCATGCAGCTTGCGATAGGCGGCGATGGCCGCGCGCCGCTTGGCGGGATCGGCGAAATCGCTATGGGTCGCGGGGCGGCGGTCGGCCATGAAATCGTTGATCTCGACGCCCTCGGCCGCCAGATCGCCATAGACGCCCGGCCCGAGCCCCGCCGCCGCCGCCTTCTGCGAGGCCTCGAAGGCGGCCTTGCGGTCGATGAACATCTCGGTGCCGTTGCCGGGGATCTTGACGAACCAGTCGCCGCTGCCATCGGTCGCCGTGACCCGCCAGTTCTCGTTGCTGATCCCGCCCGAGACCGGGCCATAGACCATGCCCGCCCCGCCCCGGAACAAGGGCGCCTTGCGGATCACCGCCTCGATCGCCTCTTCCATCGGATGCGAGGCACAGCCCAGCGTCTTCATGCTCATGCCGCCCCTCCTGCCAGCCGGATCTTCTGCTCGAAGCCGGGATGGTTCAGCGCCATCCGCAGCCGCATCAGCCGCCATTCGCCGTATTTCAGCCATTCGACGCCGCCCCGGACCGAGGTCCGCGCCTTCAGCCTAGACCAGAGCGCATGCAGCATGTCGTCGACGAAGGACCAGAGCCGGGCACGGGCAAAGCCGGTCTCGTCGAAGCACCCCGCATAGGCGACGAAGCCCGCCTGCATGTCGCGTTCGAAATCGGTGGTTTCGGCCAGCAGCGCGCCCAGGTCGTAAAGCGGGTCGTTCATCCCCGCCCGGTCGTAATCCACCAGCAGGACGGCGCCGTCCGGCCCCAGCATCAGGTTCGAGGCGGACCCGTCATTCCGGCAGGGCGCCAGCGTGGCACCCGCCCTCAGCACCGGCTCGGCGGCGCCGATCAGACGGCGCAGCCAGTCGATATCGTCGGGCAGGGGCGCGCCGAGGCGACGATACTCGGCGATCAGGGCGTCGATCTGCGCGAAGGGATCGAAGCGGTTGGAAAGCGCAGGCGTCGCGTGCAGCGCCTTCAGCGCGGCCATTGCCCCGGCCAGAACCGGCGCCTCCTGCAAGTCCTTCTGCATCGCGCGCCGCCAGCCCCCGGCCTCGGTCAGCGCCTCCATGGCGATGGCGCCCTGCCCGGCGTCCGACCACAGCACCCTGGGCCCAACCCCCGCCGCGCCCGCCTGCCGGGCCAGCGTCATGGCAGCGTCGAGATCGAAACCTTCCCGCATCTCGGGATGCATGACCTTGAGAAAGACGCCCCCGGCGGTCAGGATCGAGGCGCTTTCAAGCGCCAGGTAGCTGGGCGAGGCCAGCGGCGCGGGCCCGGGCCGGGCGTCTGCATCCGACAGGCCCGCAGCGGCACAGGCGGCGGCCATCATCTGGTCTGTGACAAGCGCCCCGGTCATGCATTCGCCCCCAGGGCAAAATCCAGATCGCCGCCCGCGCGGTCGATCCGGCGGACCATGTCGGTCAGCACGTCGCCGCCCGCGGCCAGATCCTCGGGGCTGGTATATTCGTCATTGCGGTGGATCACGCCGCCGACCGAGGGCACCGCGAAGACGAGGCTGGGCAGGATCGCGTTCACCGCCACCGCGTCATGGCCGCCGATGGTGTCAAGCTGCATCCGGGGCAGCCCGAAATCGTCGGCAACGCGTTCGGTCAGCCGGGCGAGGCGCGGATCGAACTTTCCGGCCGGGCGACGGTCGATCGAGACGATCTCGGCATGGGTCGCGGCCTTCGCGGCCAGTTCCGGCAAGGCGGCGCGCAGGCTGGCCTCGGACCAGTCCAGCATCGCCGGTTCGGGCGCCCGAAGCTCGCAGAAAAGCACGGCTTTCCCGGGCACGATATTGGGTGAATTGGGCGAGATGTCGACCCGCGCCACCGAGGTATAAAGCGTGTCCTCGGCGATATCGGCCAGCCGCCGTATCTCGGCGATGATATGGGCCGCGCCCAGAACCGCATCCTTGCGGTCCTCCATCGGCGTCGGGCCGGTATGGTTCTGCTCGCCTGTGACCTCGATCCGCACCTTCAGCGCGCCCCAATGGCGCAGGAAGGGGGCGATGCGGGCGCCCGCTGTCTCCATCTTGGCATCGCCCTCGATATGGATCTCGAGATACAGATCGGGGCGCGGGGCGGGGTCGGTGCCCTTGTAGCCGGTCCGGACCAGCTCTTCGCCGACGCTTTTCCCGTCGCGGTCGCGCCGCGCCAGCGCCCAGTCGAGATCGACAAGCCCGGCAAAAACCGACGAGCCCAGAAGGCTGGGCTGGAACCGCGCGCCCTCCTCGTTCATCCAGTCGGCGATGACATAGTTGCAGCGCGGCTTCCTGACATCGCGGCGGAAACTCTCGATCGCGGCCAGTGCCGCCATCACCCCATAGGCGCCGTCGAACCGCCCGCCCCTGGGCTGGCTGTCGAGATGCGAACCGATCATCACCAGGGGCGCGTCCGGCCCCGCGAGGTCGATCCGCCCGAACAGGTTGCCGATCGCGTCGACCAGCACGGTATAGCCGCGGGCGGTCAGCTCGGAGCGGAACCAGTCGCGGGCGGCCTTGTGGGCATCGGTCAGGACCGGGCGGTCGACACCGCCATCGCCGGTCGAGCCGAATTCCGACACCTTCTCCATGAGCCCGTGCAGAAGATCGGCGTCGATGCGGGCAAGGCTGGGCATTTCAGGCATGGGGGGTCTCCGTGGCAGTCTCGGGCAGGGCATTTTCGGGCAGGGCGATGTCGGGTTCGGGGTTCAGGAAGCAGGCGGCCAGCGCATGACCGCCGCGCGCGCGCAGGGCCGGGTTCTCGGCCCGGCAGCGGTCGAAGGCCTGCGGGCAGCGGCTGGCGAAGGCGCAGCCCGGGGGCAGGTCGATGGGGCTTGGGGGTTCGCCTTCCAGCAGGCAGTCCTCGGGCCGGTAGCGGCGTTCCTCCAGCGTCGGCGCGGCCGAAAGCAGCGCGCGGCTATAGGGATGGCCCGGGTCGAAGAACAGCCGCTCATTGGGCGCGACCTCGACCGTCTCGCCCAGATACATCACCGCGATCCGCGAACAGACCTGCCGCACCATGGTCAGGTCATGCGAGATGAAGATATAGGTAAAGCCGTGCTGGGCCTGCAGCTTGTCGAACAGATCCAGAAGCTTGCCCTGTTCGGTCTGGTCAAGCGCCGACAGCGTCTCGTCCATGATCAGAAGCCGGGGTTCCAGGATCATCGCGCGGGCCACGTTCAGCCGCTGGCGCTGGCCGGCCGAAAGCCCGGTGGGCAGCGACCGGTACAGGCTGTCGTCAAGCCCCACCTCGGCCATCACCGCCCGCGCCCGGTCGCGCCGCTCGGCCGCATTGCCGATCCGGTGGATCTTCAGGGGCTCCTCGAGGATCGCGCCGATCGCGGATTGCGGCGGCAGGCAGCCGTAAGGGTCCTGCAGCACCAGCTGGAACCTGCGGCGCAGTTCGCGCAGGCGTCTGGGGCTGGCGGCGGCGACATTCTCGCCCTCGAAGAAGACCGAGCCCGCATCGGGCCGTTCCAGCCCGGTCAGAAGCCGCATCAGCGAGGATTTCCCGCAGCCGGATTCGCCGACGACACCGAAATTGTCGCCCGGAAAGACGTCGAATTCGACATTGCGGACCGCCTGCACCCGCGACACGCCGGCCTGGCCGCGCGCGCGCACCTCATAGGCCTTGGCCAACCCCCGGACCGACATGATCGCGCGCCGGTTCCGGTCGATATCGCGACCCGCGCCGGTCTGCCCGTCCTGCCAGAGCGTGGGCAGCTCGGCGATCAGCGCGCGCGTGTAGCTGTGTTCCGGACCTGCCACCAGCGCCGCCGGGGTCTGGCGTTCGACCACCCGGCCCTCATGCAGCACCATCACCTCGTCCGAGGCATCGCAGGCCACCGGCAGCGAGGAACAGATGAACAGGATCGCCGTCGAGAATTCGGAATTCAGCTCGCGCATCAGCTTGAGGATCTGGGCGGCCACGGTCACGTCCAGCGGCTGGGTGATGTTGTCGGCGATCAGAAGCGCGGGGTCCGAGATCAGCGCATCGACGATCATCGCCCGCTGCATCATGCCGCCCGAATACTGGAACGGATATTCGTGAAAGCGGCGCGCGGCCGAGGGGATATGCACCGCCTCCAGCAGCCGGATCGCCTTTTGCCGCGCCGCCTCGGCAGAGATGTCGGGCCGGACCGCGCGGAGCTTTTCCACCAGCTGCGCGCCCACCGTCATGGTCGGGTCGAGCGCGCCCGCCGGGTTGCCGCCGACATAGGCGATCTCGCGCCCGGCAAGATTGCGGGCATGCGCGGGGTCGGCCACGAGGTCGCGGCCGCGAAACCGGATCTCGCCCCCCGTCACCCGGAGCGGCGCCGACAGCCAGCTGGCAAGCGCACGGGCCAGCACGGTCTTGCCCGCGCCGGTGGCGCCGATCACCGACAGGATCGAGCGCGGCGCCAGATCGAAGGAGATGTCGGTCAGGATCGGCCTGTCGCCGGCGACGACATTCAGGCCACGCACGCTGAGCAGGGTATCGGGCAGCAGCCTGTCGGGGGTTGCGGTCATGTCCAGGGCCATCTCACGCTCCTCCGTAGATCGCGTTCCGGGCGCGTTCGAGAGAGGCACCCATCAGGTTGATGCTGGTCAGGGTCAGCACCAGAAAGACGCCGGGCATGGTGGCGATCCACCAGGCGTTCATCAGGTACTTGCGCCCGTCGGCGATGACATTGCCGAAGGTGGGGGTGGGCGGCTGCACGCCCAGACCCAGAAAGCCCAGCACGCTTTCGAAGATCATCATCCGCGCGATATCCAAGACCGCTACGAAGGCCATCGGCGGCAGCACCAGCGGCAGCAGCAGCGTGAACATGATCCGCAGATCGGTGGCCCCCAGCACCATCGCGCCGCGCACATATTCCTTCTTGCGCTCGGACATCACGGTCGAGCGCATCACCCGCGCATAGACCGGCCAGCCCGCCAGCCCCAGCACCAGGATGATCGAGGGGATCGTGGGCCGCGAGACGCCCAAGATGGTGATCGCGAGGATGATCATCGGGATCGACAGCTGGGCATCGGTCAGCCGCATCAGGACGGTATCGGTGCGGCCGCCGAAATAGCCCGAGAACAGCCCGATCATCGCCCCCGCCAGCAGCATCAGGACCGTGGTCGAGACCCCGATCAGAAGCGAATAGCGCAAGCCCACAAGTGCGCGCGAAAGCATGTCGCGGCCAAGCTGGTCGGTGCCCAGCGGATGCGCCCAGCTCCAGCCCTCGCCCATGAAGACGGGCGGGGTCAGCTTGGCGCGGATGTTCATCTTGGTCGGGTCGATGCCGCTGAGCTCGGGATACAGCAGCGCCGCCAGCAGAAGCAGAACGAAGACGGTCAGCCCGATCCGGAACTCGACCGAGGCGAAGGCGGTCTGCCAGATCCGGGTGGACACGCGGCGCCCGGTCTCGGGGCCGGTCATGGCAAGGGGCATATCGGTGCTGGTCATCAGTAGTCGAGCCTCGGATCGATGGCGGTGGCCAGAAGGTCCACGGCGATGTTGATCAGGACGAAGACGGCGGCGGTGACGATGGCGATGCCCTGGATCAGCGGGAAATCGCGCTGCATCACGGCATTGATGGTCAGAAGGCCGAGCCCCGGGTAGTCGAAGATGAACTCGATCACGAGAACCCCGCCCAGAAGCATCGAGAACTGCACGCCCAGCAGGTTCAGAAGCGGCACTGCCGAATTCTTCAGCGCATGGCGAAAGACGATCTGGTTGCGCGACAGGCCACGCACGCGGGCGATGTCGATGAAGCTCTGCCCCATCACCCCCGCCACCGAGACGGTCAGGGTGCGGATGATGAAGGGCGCGATCTCGACCGCCAGAACCAGCGCCGGCAGGATGGTGTAGGAAAACCCCTTGTAGCCGATGGCGGGCAGCAGGTTCAGCTTGACCGACAACAAGAGCGCCAGAACGATCCCCAGCCAGAAATTGGGCAGGCTCACGAACAGGGACGAGCTATAAAGCGCCAGCCGGTCGGGCAGCCGCCCCGGGTAAAGCCCGCCCCAGACGCCGATGGGCACCCCGATCATCAGGGCAAAGACCATCGCCAGCAGCGCCAGCTGCAGCGTCATCGGCGCGGTCTCGGCGATCAGGTCAAGCACCTTGGCGCGCTCGCCGCGGGTGGAATCGTCGAAGCTTGCGCCCCCCACGGCAGCGCCGCTGGCGGGCCGCACGAAGGATTCGCCCAGATCGCCCTGCAGCACATTGCCCATGTAGCGGCCGAACTGGACGTAGATCGGATCGCGCAGCCCCATTTCGGCGGCGATCTCCTCGACCAGGGTATCGGGGGCCATGCCCCCCACCATCAGCCGGACCGGATCGCCCGGCACGACGCGCAACAGCGTGAAGATCAGGGCAGAGACCAGAAAGATGATGATCGCGCCCTGCCCCAGCCGTCGCGCGAGGAATCTTAGGATGAACATCGGCAAGCTCCCGGATGCGTGGCGTTCCCGTCGATGGCCGGAGCCCCCGGATGAGTGGCGGGGCTCCGGCCGGCCGATCAGCTCAGCGTCGTCCGGGATGCGTCCGACTGGCCATCCGGATAGATGAAGAGCCCGTCCACATTGCTTCGCATCCCGTGGATCAGCACCGAGGTGAACAGGCTCAGCGCCGGGGCCTTGTCGGCCAGCATCGGCATCAGGTTGGTCTGCAGGCTTTCCTTGCGCGCCTCGAGCGAGGGCGCGTCGCGTTCGGCATCGAGCGCGGCGTCGATCTCGGGATCGACGATGCCGCAGATCCGCTTGGCGCTGGAATGGAAATGCGTGCGCAGGACCAGATCGGGCTCGGGCGAGCCGGTGGACCAGCCGCAATCGACCATATGGCCCGGGCCGCCGCCTGGGCGGTCGTAGAGCCGCTCGTTCCAGGCCGCGACCTCCATCACGTTCAGCTTGACCGGGAAGCCCTGTTCCTGCAGCAGCGCCGCGATCAGCTCGCCATATTCCTTGGTCTTGGGATAGAAGCCGGTCGAGGTGATGTATTCCAGCTCGGGCAGCCCCTCGCCGCCCGGATAGCCCGCCTCGGCCAGCAGGCGCTGGCATTCGTCGGGATCGTATTCGGGGTAATTCTCCAGATCGATATAGCCGAACTTGATCGGCGAGATGAAATTCGACGAGGCCTCGCCGGCCGAGCCCATGATCTCCATGATCATGCTGCGGTCGATGGCATGGCAGGCGGCCCTGCGCACGCGCCAGTCGTCGAAGGGCGGCTTCGAGCAGCGGAACCACAGGTACTTGTTCTCGACCGAGACCAGCCGCGAGATCTTGATGTCGTCGCGCGCCTCCAGCGTCTCGACCTGTTCGGGCTCCAGCCGTTCGATGACATCGGCCTGCCCGTTCATCAGCGACAGCATCCGGGTCGTGGCATCGCCCACAAACGAGAAGGTGACGCCCGTGACCTTGGGCGCGCCGCGGAAATAGCCCTCATAGGCTTCCATCACGGTGTCGTTGCCGCGCTGCTCGACAAAGCGGAAGGGGCCGGTGCCGTTCAGCCGCTGCGACAGCGGCCCCTTGGGGCCCCCGGCCACGTCCTTCGCCGACAGGATCGGCAGATAGGAGGCAAGGAAGATGAACAGCGAGGCGCCATAGCCGCCCTTCGAGGTGTCGACGATCACGGTATGATCGTCGGGGGTCTCGACCGCGAAAGTGTCGGGGCCGCCCGGATAGACCTGCTTGGGCCGGTCGAGCTGGGCGCCATATTCGAAGGTCGCCTTGACGTCCTCGGCGGTGAAGGGCTTGCCGTCATGGAAGGTGATGCCGTCCCGCAGCTTGATCTGCAGCCGGTGGGCATCCAGTTCGGTGATCTCGGTGGCGAGCTCGTAGACCACCTTTTCGGGATCGTCGGGGCGCATCGGGGCCCGGGTCAGGTAACCCATGACGAAGCCCTCGATATTGGTCTGGGACAGCGTCGTATGCGCGGTCGGGTCCCAGTTGCCGGTGATGTTCTCGGCCGAGAGGAACACCAGCGGGCGGGCCTCCTGCGCAAAGGCCGAGCTGAAGAAGAAGTCGGGATTGATGCGCGCCGCGCCCAGGGCCGTTCCGGCCAGGGCGCCGTATCGAAGGAAACTCCGTCTGTCCATGGTGGTGCTCTCCTTGTTGGTCTGTCTGTTGTCGTGATGACGGCAGGCCCCGGTTGATCCGGGATCGCTGCCTCAGGCCGCCTGGCCTGCCCGCAGCCTCGCGATCCGGTCCAGCATGGCCCGGTGCAGCTCGGGCGTGGCCGCAGCCAGCACCTCGCCGGCCGAGCCGACGCCAAGCGCCTGCCCCTGCCAGTCGGTGATGACCCCGCCCGCGCCGCGGATGACCTGCACCAGCGGCAGGTAGTCGTAAGGCTGCAGCCCGGTTTCCAGCACCAGATCGCAATGGCCCGAGGCCAGAAGCGCATAGGCATAGCAATCGCCGCCGAAGCGCAGCATCCGGACCGACCGGCGCAGCATCTCCAGCACCTCGCTATCGGCGCCCGAGAACAGCATGGGATCGGTGGTATAGGCGAAGGCCTCGGCCGGATCGGTGCAGGCGCTGGTGCGGCAAGGCCGACCGTTCAGGGTGGTGGCCTGGCCCTCGACCCCGCACCAGCGCTCGCCGAGCGCGGGCATGTCGATCTGCCCCAGACAGGGCGCGCCATCCTTCAGAAGCGCCATCAGCCCGCCGAACAGCGGATTGCCGGTGACATAGCTCTTGGTGCCGTCGATCGGATCGACGACCCACAGGTGGTCGCTGTCGGGGCGCAGCGGCGCCTGTTCCTCGCCGAAGATGCCATGGCCGGGAAAGCGCGCCATGATCCGGTCGCGCATCAGCGCCTCGACGGCGCGGTCGGCCAGGGTGACGGGACTGTCATCGGCCTTGCTCTCGACATCCAGCGCCTGACGGAAATGCTTCAGCGCGACGCGGCCCGCCTCGTCTGCCGTGTCATTCGCGAAACGCAGCGCATCGCCCAACTCGCCCATAAGTACCAACCCCGGCCTTGCAATTCGACATGTTCTTTCTCCAGCTTCCACAGTCAGGACGGAAAACGTCAAGAAAAACGCACATAAATCCCCATAATTCACAAATAGCCTAGATGATAAGCGTGCTGCACGCCCGAAAGCGTGTGGAATACGCGATTAAACAGGCAAGCTCCGCGACATTCCGCCCCCAGGTCCCACAAATTTCCCACGCAAATGTGGCGAATCCCGCAGGGCCTGCTAAAAAGACACAAGGGATATGAGGAGAGTTCCGGGATGCAGCCTTACGAAAGACACGCGAAGATCCTGGAGCGGCTCGGCCATGACCGCCGGGTCTTCACCGCCCAGCTGGCGCGGATGTTCGACGTCTCGCATGAAACCGTGCGCCGCGACCTTCTCGAGATGGAACAGAGCGGCAGCCTGACCCGGGTCCATGGCGGCGCCGTCGCGGCGGATCGCGAGATCCTGCCAGAGCCCGCCTTCTCGGAACGCCGCGTCGTCCATGCGGACAAGAAGGCCGCCATCGGCGCGCTGGCCGCGACCCTGATCCCGCCGGGTTCGACCGTCTTCATCGACGCGGGCACCACGACCTGCGCCTTCGCCCGGGCGCTGGCGCGGGAGGGCGAGATGCGGATCATCACCAATTCCATCGAGATCGCACAGCTCGCCGGCCCCGCCCGGGACTGCGACACGCTTCTGCTGGGCGGACGCCCCCATACCGACGTGCCCGCCACCTATGGCGAGATGACCCTGTCCGAGATCGACCGCTTCCTTGCCGATTACGCCGTGCTTTCGCCGGTCGGACTGCATGCCGACCGGGGCGCGACCGATTACGCACTGCACGAGGCCGAGGTCGCCCGCGCCATGATGCGGCGCTCGCGCGATTGCATCATGCTGTGCCATTCGGAGAAGATCGGCACCGAAAGCCGGGTCTCGATCTGCCGTCTCGACGAAATCGACCATCTGGTCACCGATGACGCCGCCGACCGCAGCCTGCGCCTGCCCCGCGGCGAGATCCATTACGCAGAGACGCGCCCGGGCCTCTGAGTCCTTCCCGGTCAGGCCACGGGCAACAGCGCGGAAACGCCTGAAAGGGCCTTTCATCAGGGTCTTGACAGGCTACCTGCCGACCGGCGGTTTCGCCGCCCGTCCTGCCAACCCGGGGCATGGGGTTCCGGCCATCAGGGTCGCCATGTCGCGACCTGTCACCCCCGGACCTTGCCCAAACGAAAGGGCCGCCCCCTGGGCGGCCCTGAACCGTAAACTATCGACCTGACGCTGGTGGATCAGCCGTTCACGCTGTCCTTCAGGGCCTTCGCGATGGTGACCTTCACCACCTTGTCGGCGTCCTTCTTGAACTGCTCGCCGGTGGCCGGGTTGCGCACCATGCGCTCGGGGCGCTCGCGGCAGTAGATCTTGCCCACGCTGGGCAGGGTCACCGAGCCGCCGGCCGCCACCTCACGGGTGATAATCGCGGTCATCGCTTCGAGGGCGGCGGAGGCGGTTTTCTTGTCGGCCTCCATCTCCTCGGCGAGGGCCGCAACCAGCTGGGTCTTGGTCATGGGTTTGGCCATGTATGGTCTCCTCGTTCCTGCCCTCTGTGGGGGCGTGTCGCGTGTATTTAACTCAGTATTGCGGGCCCACACAACCATTTGTGGGGCAAACAACCGTATTTCATAGCGTTCTGCGACCGTTTTTCGGCCCATCGGAGGCAATGCGCAAGCCGAAGCCGACCGCACCGGCGCTTTTCCCCCTATCGGGGGCCCGAACGCCTCATCCGGGGCCGGGAACGGCGGATCCCGATACCGGCTCCGGCCCATAGCGGCGCCGTCCCGCAACGCGGCTCCCGGGCACCGGCGCCGGGCGATCCCTGCGCGGTCCAAGCACGGTTAAAGCCCGGGCCCGGGCGTTGCGCCGATGTCAGAGAAAGGCGGTTTCCTCGAAGCTGCGCAGCTTGCGGCTGTGAATGCGTTCCAGCGGCATGTCACGCAGAAGCTCCATCGCCCGCACCCCGATCGCCAGATGCCGCGCGACTTGGGTCTTGTAGAAATCAGACGCCATGCCCGGCAGCTTCAGCTCGCCATGCAAAGGCCGGTCGGACACGCAAAGCAGCGTGCCGTAGGGCACCCGGAAACGAAAGCCGTTGGCGGCGATGGTGGCGCTTTCCATGTCGAGCGCGATGGCGCGGGACTGCGACAGCCGCTGCACCGGGCCGGTCTGGTCCGACAGTTCCCAGTTGCGGTTGTCGATGGTGGCGACCGTGCCCGTGCGCATGATCCGCTTGAGCCCGTAGCCCTCGAGCCGGGTCACCTCCTCGACCGCATCCTCCAGCGCGACCTGGATCTCGGCCAGCGCCGGGATCGGCACCCAGAGCGGCAGGTCGTTGTCCAGCACATGATCCTCGCGCAGATAGCCATGGGCCAGCACGAAATCGCCCAGCCGCTGCGAATTGCGCAGGCCCGCGCAATGGCCCACCATCAGCCAGGCATGCGGGCGCAGCACCGCGATATGGTCGGTCGCGGTCTTCGCATTCGAGGGGCCGACGCCGATATTGACCAGCGTGATGCCCTGCCCGTCGGCGCGCTTGAGGTGATAGGAGGGCATCTGCGGCAGCTTGAGCGGCACCGGCAGCTGGGTCTCGGGCGCCCGGATCTCGGCATTGCCGGGACCGACCAGCGCGGTATAGCCGCTGTCGGGATCGGCCAGCGCCCGCCGCGCCAGCGCCTCGAATTCCTCGACATAGAACTGGTAGTTGGTGAACAGGACGTGGTTCTGGAAATGCTCGGGCGCGGTCGCGGTGTAATGCGCGAGCCGGGCCAGCGAATAATCCACGCGCTGCGCGGTAAAGGGTGCCAGCGGCCGGGCCGCGCCCTCGGGCATGGTCCAGGTGCCGTTGACGATGTCGTCATTGGTCGTGGTCAGGTCCGGCACGTCGAAGAGATCGCGCAAGGGCACCTCCAGCGCGCCGTCCTGGGGCACGGTGACCCCGGCGCTGCCCATCGCGAAATGAATCGGGATCGGCGTGGTCGAGGGGCCGATCATCACCGGCTGGCCGTGGTTTTCCA